>NZ_BTGG01000001.1:0-613339 GCF_042848195.1 Alteromonas sp. MTD1 | reverse complement strand
TCTGCAGCTTTATACCAACGCAAATACGCGCTTTAAGCTTCAATAAATGGCTAAATTAAACATTTATAATAAACAAGTAGGCGATGCGAAGAGGGGAGGGTTTTTAATTTTAGGAAGATGTAAAAAAAAGATGTTGTTATAAGAAAAAGAGTGGCTTATTGGCACTTATCAGCTTGATGGCGTTAGTGGTTTTTTGTGGTGGTTAAGAAACAGTGTTGTTTGAAAATAGCGGTGTGCATTTACCGTCATGCGCACTCTATCCTGCCTGAACATTGTAAGCCAAAAAGAAAAAGCCCGACTTGCGTCAGGCCTTTAGAATTCTTTCTTAACGCTCTGGCTCTTCTTTAAAGCCTATATTTTCCGCGTGAAGCCCTTTAGGGCCTTCTTGAACCTCGAATGTCACTTCTTGGCCTGCTTTCAATGAGCGATAACCTTCCATTTGTATCGTAGAGTAGTGGGCAAAAATGTCTTCACCACCGTCCTCAGGAACGATGAACCCAAAACCCTTCGCGTTGTTAAACCATTTAACTTTGCCGATCGCCATACTTCAACTTCCTCTTAGTCCTTGAACTCGCACGTTTATGCCCCCATTATAGATCCGGAAGCACAGTGGTATGAGTATTGATTCAGTGTTGATACAGTATTTAAAAGTATTGAAACAGAGTAACACTCAATCCCACTATCAAAATGTAGATTTTTTAACCACATTATGTCAAGGGCAAATGTGAATAAATTTATTCGAAAGTTTGTGCACACAAATGCCATTAAACCACTATTATTAAGTTATGAGTAAAGACAACACCATTAGTATCGATAAGGAAAAACAGAAAGACGCGCAGCGACAAAAGCCGCAGCCGCCTCCCATGTACAAAGTGTTGTTGAATAATGACGACTACACGCCGATGGATTTTGTCATTGAGGTACTCATGCAGTTTTTCAATATGGACGCTGAGAAAGCCAACCAACTTATGCTAGCCGTTCATTATCAGGGTAAAGCCGTGTGTGGCATTTTCACTGCTGAGATAGCAGAGACGAAAGTAATGCAGGTAAATCAGTACGCACGCAAGCATCAGCATCCGTTGATGTGCACGATGGAACAGGCATAAGGTATTTTGTAGAGGGCGAGCAATATGTTAAACAAAGAATTAGAACAAACGCTGAATAGCGCGTTTGTATTTGCCAGAGAGCACCGTCATGAGTTTATGACGGTAGAGCACTTGTTGTTGGCATTGCTCGACAACTCAGCTGCTCGAGAAGCTCTGAAAGCGTGTGGTGCTGATATCGAGTCGATTAAAAGCGAGCTCCTATCTTTTGTGAAAGACACTACGCCACTTATTTTAGAAGACCAGCTAACGGACCGCGAAACACAGCCTACTTTAGGTTTCCAACGTGTGTTACAGCGTGCAGTATTTCACGTGCAATCGTCAGGTAAAGATGAGGTAACGGGCGCTAACGTTCTTGTAGCGATTTTCAGCGAACAAGAATCTCAAGCCGTTTACATTCTTAAAAAGTCAGACGTTACGCGCCTTGATGTGGTGAACTTTATTAGCCATGGCGTAAGCAAAGCTGATGACGACGAGCCAGTGAATCCAGAAGCCGGTGATGAGGCCGAGGGCGGTGAAGAGGGCGGTTCTGCATTAAGTAAATACGCTACCGATTTAAACCGCCAGGCCAAAGACGGCAAAATAGACCCACTTATTGGTCGCGACTCGGAAGTAGAACGCACTATTCAAATCTTATGTCGTAGAAGAAAGAACAATCCTCTGTTAGTTGGTGAAGCGGGTGTAGGTAAAACAGCCATAGCCGAAGGTCTTGCTTATCGTATTGTTAACGACGATGTGCCAGCTGTTATTGCCGAAAGCACGGTTTATTCTCTTGATTTAGGTGGTCTTCTAGCGGGTACTAAATATCGTGGCGATTTTGAAAAGCGTTTAAAAGCTATTCTGAAAGAGCTTGGCAAAGACAAAAATGCTATCCTGTTTATTGATGAAATTCATACTATTATTGGTGCCGGCGCTGCATCGGGTGGTGTTATGGATGCATCTAATCTGCTCAAGCCTAAACTATCTAGTGGTGAATTGCGTTGTATTGGTTCAACTACTTACCAGGAATACCAAGGTATTTTTGAAAAGGATCGTGCTCTGGCACGTCGATTCCAAAAAGTGGACGTTACTGAGCCTAGCGTAAGCGATACGACTAAGATTCTAATGGGTCTGAAAAGCCGTTATGAAGAGCACCACAATGTGCGCTTTACGCAAAAAGCTATCCAAGCTGCGGCTGAATTGTCTTCAAAGTACATAAACGAGCGACATCTGCCTGATAAGGCCATCGACGTGATGGATGAAGCCGGTGCAAGCCAGCGCTTGTTGCCACCGTCAAAGCGTAAAAAGATGATTGGTGTGGGCGATATCGAACAAATAATTGCTAAAATGGCACGCATTCCAGAGAAGTCGGTATCAGCATCTGATAAAGAGGTGCTGAAGAACTTGGGTCGTAACCTTAAGATGGTGGTGTTTGGCCAAGATAAAGCCATAGAGACGCTGAACGACGCTATTTTACTCTCACGCTCGGGCTTAGGTGCTGAAACGAAGCCAATTGGTAGTTTCTTGTTTGCCGGTCCGACAGGTGTTGGTAAGACAGAGGTTACACAGCAGCTAGCGAAAATTATGGGGGTAGAGCTTGTGCGTTTTGACATGTCGGAATACATGGAGCGTCATGCTGTAAGCCGTTTAATTGGTGCCCCTCCTGGTTATGTTGGCTTTGACCAAGGCGGTCTACTTACTGACGCCGTCATTAAGAACCCTTACTCAGTGGTACTTCTTGATGAGATCGAAAAAGCGCACAGCGATATTTACAACATTCTGCTACAGGTAATGGATCACGGTACGCTTACCGACAACAATGGCCGTAAGGTTGATTTTAGAAACGTTGTGTTGGTAATGACGACCAACGCTGGTGTTCAGGAAACGGTGCGTAAGTCGATTGGCTTTAAGCAGCAAGACCATAGCCACGATGCTATGTCTGAAATCAATAAAGTGTTTACACCTGAATTCAGAAATCGCCTAGACGGAATTATCTGGTTCAATCACCTAGATTCAGAAATTATTCTGCAGGTGGTAGATAAGTTTATTATCGAACTTCAAGCTCAGCTTGACCAAAAAGGCGTTTCACTTGAGGTGACAAGCGATGCCCGTGCATACCTTGCTGAAAAAGGCTATGACAAGTCTATGGGCGCTCGCCCAATGGCACGCCTTATTAAAGATGAGCTTAAGAAAGAGCTGGCAAATGAGCTATTGTTTGGAGAGCTTTCAAAAGGCGGCAATGTGAAAGTGGACTGCGTAGACGACAAACTAACGTTTTCGTTTACTGGTGTAGATGCCACGTCAGAAGAGGCTGAACCAAGCTAAGGCTGAAAAAGTTATTATACGTTTAGCAAAAGAAGGTCAGTGAAAGCTGGCCTTTTTTATTGCTTCTAAAAGCTAAGTTTTGTTTATTTGAGATACAAAAAAGCCCGATAGTCATCGGGCTTTTTACAATGCGTTACCGCTTCAATGGCACATTATCTGGCGCGGTATACGATACGACCTTTAGTCAAATCGTAAGGCGTCATCTCAACGGTGACCTTATCGCCAGTAAGAATTCGGATATAGTTCTTACGCATTTTACCAGAGATGTGTGCAGTCACTACGTGACCGTTTTCCAGTTCAACGCGGAACATAGTGTTAGGTAGTGTGTCTAGCACAGTACCTTCCATTTCAATACAATCTTCTTTTGCCATGTAAAGCAGTTACCTCAGTAATTCAAAATTTTTGCCGCGCAGACCTTACCCAATCTTGAGTTCAGTGTAAAGCAATTAAGTGGGTTTTTTAGTAAATAGACGCCATTCGTTGTCGCTAAACTGTTCAAAGGGCAAAAACTTGTGCTTATATGACATCTTTTGACACCCTTGTACATAATAACCCAAATACACAAAGCGATGACCAAGTGTTTTAGCCTGCTGTATTTGCATAAGTATCATCCATGTACCGAGTGATGCAGACGCATAGTCTGGATCGAAAAATGTGTAAAGCGCAGAGAGTGCACCCTGAGACTCGTTAGCATCAACAATGTCTGTCACGGCTACTGCGATTAGTTTATCGCCGTCATAGGCCTCTAAAAAGTGTGTGGTCATCCACTCGCATCGAACGAAGCTATCAAATTGTGTTTTAGACGGTGGATACATACTGCCATCCGCATGTCGTTCACTGATATAGCGCTCGTAAAGTGAATAATAAAGGGCGTTAGGTTCATCAACTAGGCGCACGCTAAATGCGCTGTTTGCATTTAAAATGCGCTTCTGACTGCGAGATGGGCGGAAGTCGTCAACGGGAATTCGTACCGATTGGCACGCATTACAGTTAGGGCAATGGGGGCGATAAATTTGCTCGCCGCTGCGTCTGAAGCCTGCCTGAATTAACTGAGAATATCGCCATGCTTGGAAGTCGCTACTTTCAGCATATACAAGTAACTGTTCTTGCTCATCAGGCAAATAGCTACAGGTAAAAGACTGCGTAATTCCAAACTTCATGGTGTTATAACCTTGGCTTGCCAACGTTCAATATATTCATCAGAGAGTTCACCTTTGTCGTTCAAAGTGTGGTTGTTTATACGCAATTTTTCAATAAAAGTGTTTCTTGAAATTGCTTTTGCACCCAAAGATTCAAGGTGATCGGTTGGCAACTGGCAGTCGATAAATGCCATGTTGTGAGACTTCATGTGTTGCACAAGCGACAGCATTGCTAATTTAGATGTGTTACTTTTAACGTGAAACATAGACTCACCACAAAAAATATTGCCTATGCCCACACCATATAAACCACCCACTAGCATATCGTCTTCCCAAACCTCGACAGAGTGCGCAAGACCAAGCCCATGCAGCTGTGTGTAGGCCATCATCATATCGTCGGTAATCCATGTCTCAGTTGACATGTCATTACCGTCTGTACGTTTTCTCGGAATAGAAGAACAAGCGTCGATAACGCGTTCGAACGCATGATTGAGCGTTACTTTGTATTTTTGTTGTCTAGCAAGCTTCTTAAGGCTTTTCGACACGATAAAGTCGTCTAATTCAATAATGGCGCGTGGGTCCGGCGACCACCATAACAACGGCTCGTCATCGCTAAACCATGGGAAAATACCTTGTGAATAGGCTGAAAATAACCTGGCGGGGCTTAGGTCAGCACCGAAAGCGAGCAGTCCATTGGGCTCGGATAACGCAGTATGTACAGGAGGGAAGGGCGCGCCTTCTTCAATATAATGTAACGCAATCATAATAAAAAAGGCCCTTGGTTAAGGGCCTTATCATATTAAAGCTAATGCTATTTAGACGCTAAACCGTCAAGGAATTTTTCAGCATCAAGCGCAGCCATACAGCCAGTTCCAGCTGATGTAATAGCCTGACGATAAATGTGATCGCTTACGTCACCTGCTGCAAAAACACCTTCTACGCTGGTTTGTGTCGCGTTACCATTTGTACCACTGTTAACAGTGATATAGCCGTCTTTCATTTCAAGCTGACCGTCGAAAATGTCGGTATTTGGCTTATGGCCTATAGCAATGAATAGACCCATTACATCAAGCTCTTCCGTTGCTTCGCTTTCAGTGTCTTTAATACGGATCTTATTAACGCCCATGTCGTCACCCAGCACTTCGTCTAGCGTGCGGTTTAAGTGCAGTACAACGTTACCGTTCTCTGCCTTATCACGTAAACGCTGCTCTAGAATCTTTTCGCTACGGAAGGTGTCGCGTCTGTGAATTACATGCACTTCTGAAGCGATGTTTGATAGATAAAGCGCTTCCTCAACAGCCGTATTACCACCACCAACAACCGCAACTTTTTGGTTGCGATAGAAGAAACCATCACACGTTGCACATGCCGATACACCTTTACCCATGAATGCCTGTTCAGACTCCATACCAAGGTATTTTGCAGACGCGCCCGTTGCGATGATAAGCGCATCACAAGTGTATGTGCCGCTGTCGCCATAAAGCGTGAATGGGCGTTTGCTAAAATCTGTTTTATTGATATGGTCAAAGATGATTTCAGTATCAAATTTTTCAGCATGCTTCTGCATACGTACCATTAAATCTGGGCCAGTAAGACCTTCTGGATCACCCGGCCAGTTTTCTACTTCTGTAGTGGTAGTAAGCTGTCCGCCTTGTTGAATCCCAGTAAGAAGTACAGGTTCCAAATTAGCGCGCGCTGCATAAACTGCCGCTGAGTAGCCAGCAGGGCCTGAACCTAAAATAAGTAGACGGACGTGTCTGCTTTCTGCCATTTTCGTCTCCAAGTATTGTACCCACTTATGGGCATCTGTTCTCTCTGTAATACGCTAGATGAGGGTATCACGTTATATTTCAACCTCAATGCTAGTCTGCATTTTTATTGTTCTAATTTTGAAGGCCGTATGATGCCTTCAATGAGGTCAAAAGTCACTTAAAGAGTGAACGTTCTTATGTGTTCTTGTTCTAAATAAATGTGGCTTATGGTGTCTTTATGATTGAATACAACTGAGATTGAATGTTACTTATTAAAGTTTCTCCACATTAAGCAGTTGCGGTGAGTCATCCGTATTTTATGAATAACATAGCTTGTATTAGTTAAAAAGCGTATTACAATTTTGGGTGAAAGCAGCAACGAGTGTACGTAACTTTCGTTCGGATCTTAAACTCAAGTATGAGCGCGGTTAAAACTGCCTGTGAGATAACTTAAGACCAAAAAGCCTGAAAGTTTAACTGCGAAGAATACAAGCTCCGAGTTGTGTTATTTTGAGGAGAGAAGCCATGTCGCAATCAGTGATGGCAATGATAAAAGACGGTCAGCAGTACATGAAAACATGGCCAATGAAGAAAGAGTTGTACGCCTTTTTTCCTGAGTGTCGCGTTGTGGCTGCAACTAAATTTGCGATAAAAACCATGCCTCCAGTAGCGTTAGTATCTTGTGCTTTGTTATTGCAGAACCTTGGCGCCGAGTATCTTCCTCAAACCATCGCTATTGGCGCATTTTTCTTAAGCCTTCCTCTACAAGGCTTGTTATGGCTTGGCCATCGTTCTGATCAGTATTTGCCTCCACAGCTTAAAAGTTGGTATCAAGAGATCCACGCAAAAATGCGTACGCAAGGTTGTAATGTGGCCTCCGCAAAATCAAAACCAAAGTACAAAGAATTGGCAAAGCTATTAAAAACTGCCTTCAACGACTTAGATAGCGTATTCACCGAGCACTGGTTCAACTAAAGACCTGTTTCAGTTTAACCCAGATTCAACCTACTGATACCAACTACTGCAAAGCGGGTACAAGGATTTGATTGCAACGCTTGCACCTGTACTGAGTACCCTTTCTAACGTTGTTATGCCTGCGTGTTGAGAGAGAATACGTATTGCATTGGCATTGATATGCAAATGTTTTTACAGCCGACTTGGTATCAAACGTGTGTGTAGTATTAGGTTCGCGATTGAATACACCACGCATAATGCTTTGCCATTCGGTGCCATGAGGTTTCACTTTTCCAAATAATTGCCATACCAATAAGTGACTTATCTCGTGGGGCACCACGTCGGTAAGAAACGCTTCGGTATTTTCTTTAAACAACACAGGGTGAAAGTTAATTCTGTTTTGTTGCAAAAACGCAGAGCCAGCATTTTTCCCTGAACGACGAAAAGAAAGCGTGGGGCGCGTAAAGTACCTTTTAAAATAGCTATCAGCCTGCTGATAGTATTGCTCTACAGCGTCTTCAATAGCATGTTTTAGGGCAGGGGGTAAATCGGAGAGTGCGATACTTACACCTGAATAGTAAATACGGTTAAAAATAAAAACGCGCTTGTGATAGTAAACACAAGCGCGATTTGAACTGTTTGATGTTGGTTATATATTCGTAGTACCTAACGCTAACTTTTTCTACCTAACGTCAGCTCTTTACTACCTTACGTCGCTTTTTTTTAACTGACGTCACAGGGCAAACAAAGTACGTAGGTGCCTTTAGGGTCGTTTAGGCGGTTAACAACGCTGAACTCTTTAAGTACGCGTTTAAACTCGTTTATTAACGCTGAATCGGCATTTGAAAATTGCCATTTACCAACATAAGTCATCGCCTGACCAAAGAACTCTTTCCAGAATAGGTCTTGTGCTGATAACGAGTGTTGTACGTACTGCGTATCGTATTCTTCCAATGCAGCAAACTCTGCCGCTGCAGACACAGCATCTTCAAGCGTGCCAAGCTGGTCAACAAGTCCAAGTTCAAGCGCATCTTCACCAATCCATACGCGGCCTTGCGCTACATCGTCTACTTCTTCAACCGTCATCTCGCGAGATGATGCAACAAGTGATAAGAAGTTGCCGTACGTGTTTTCAACATTACGCTGCAAAATTTGACCGAATTCTGGGGCCAATGGGCGCGCTACCGAGAACCCAGTTAGTTCAGTAGAACCAACGCCGTCACTATGAACACCAATATAATCAAGCGAATTTTCGTACGTCATAAACATACCGAAAACACCAATTGAACCTGTGATAGTGCTTGGGCTTGCAATAATCTTGTCGGTGCTGGCCGCAATCCAATAACCACCTGACGCTGCATAGGTGCTCATTGATGCAACAACAGGTTTACCGGCTTGCTGTAGCTGTAGCACTTCTTGCCTAATAATTTCCGACGCGAACGCGCTTCCCCCTGGAGAGTCAATTTGAAGTACCACTGCTTTAACGCTGTCGTCCAAACGCGCCTTTCTTAACAAACGCGCAGTACTGTCACCGCCAATTGTTCCTGCTTTTTGGTCGCCATCTAAAATGGTACCTTTAGCTACAACAATAGCCACTTTGTCTATATTGTTTTCAATTGCCGGCAATGGCGGGTTTACCACCTTCAAATAAGTACTGTACGCGGTTAAGTTCACGCCGTGGCGGTTATCACCTTCACCTACCAGTTCAATAAGCTCTTGTCTTACTTCTTCACGGGTTTTAAGCGCATCAACCCATCCATTTTCCAGAGCGTATTGTGCAAAGTCCCCGCCAGCTGCCTCAAACTTTCCTAGCAGCCCCTCAAGTGTTTCGTCGAAATTCGATGTTTCAATGCCTCGTGCAGCGGCAACATCTTGCTTGTATTGATTCCAATAGCCATCAAGCCATTGCTTCTCTGCTTCTTTGGCTTCCTCTGACATATCGTTACGCATGATTGGCTCAACAGCCGACTTGTACGTACCTACACGAAAAATGTGTGTTGTAACTTTAAGCTTTTCAAGCATATCTTTGAAATACATGCCGTATCGACCGTAGCCTTCAAGCATTAAGCCGCCCATTGGGTTCAAATAAATGTTGTCAGCATGCGCAGCAAGATAGTATTGGTCTTGAGAGAAGTAATCGCCAATCGCGTACACCGGCTTTTCAGATGTTTTAAATTCATCTATGGCTTCTGCTACCACACGCAGTTTGTCTAATCCGCCACCTGTTAAACCGTGCAGGTCTAGGACTAGCGCTTTAATACGACGATCTTTCTGTGCATTTTCTAACACTTTGACTACATCGCGTACCAGTACCTCCGGGTTGTCCGGTTCATCACCAAGGGCGTCTTGTAGGAATTGTTCAAACGGGTCAATGCCTTCTTTTTCGATAACCAGTTTACCGTTTAGTGTTAAATACAAAGCACTATTTGCATTAACGGTAAGAGGGTCGTTGTCTGAGCTGGTTGCCGCGATAATGATACCCGCGAAAATGACAATAAAGATGATATTAAAGAAAAGTTTGCGGGTGAAGTTGAGCACCGTCCACAAGCCAATAAACAAGGATTTTGTCCAATTTCCTTTGGCTGCCATAAATCACTACCTTTTTTAAATTATTTTCAACAGGTGTTTGTATCGATGTAATTCAGTGCGTTGAGGTTACTCGCACGTCGTCATTCTATTATGTTACCTAAATCGAGTAAGATCGCTAATAGAATTGTAATTTTTTGTTATGTTTGACACATCCAAGTTTAATTCTCTTTGCTATCAAGCCATTGGCTTATGAGCTTCGCAATACGTTTATGATCATTTTCACTTAGCTGCATAAGCAATTTACCTGATGGCGGTTTGTATCGGGTTTTTTCGTGCCCTTTTTGCATAATTCGTGTAAACGGCGATGTTTTTGACTGCTTAGATGAAATTTTTTTCATAGTTTGTCGTTCTACTAACTACCACACAATTACAGGTTGATGCTCATGACATCTCTTTATTCTAAATTCGTAGACAGTTTACGCCATGTAGACGGCATCCCATTATTACTGCTTCGCTTATATCTTGCACCAGTAATGATTCAAGCAGGCTGGAACAAAGCGTCAAGCTTTGATGGTATCGTAGACTGGTTTGGTAATGAAGATTATGGGCTTGGTCTTCCATTTCCGCTGGTCATGGCATTTTTGGCCACCGCAGCGGAGTTAGTGGGCGGAATATTCATTTTATTCGGTGCATTAACACGGTTGGTAAGTATTCCATTAATGATAACCATGATTGTAGCGATGGTAAGCGTACACGCAGAAAATGGCTGGCTGGCCATAGCAGATGCTTCGTCTTGGTTAGCAGACGGTACCATTTTACTTAATGAAAGCGTAATGGAAGCACCTGACAAACTGGCCGCAGCGAAGTCGCTGTTACAAGAGCACGGTCATTATGACTGGCTAACATCGAGTGGAAACTTTGTTGTGCTGAACAATGGTATTGAGTTTGGTGCAACGTACTTCGTTATGTTGTTGGTATTGTTTTTCTATGGTGGCGGGCGTTACGTAAGTGTTGACCACTTCTTTACCAAGAGAGAACTCAGCTAAGCCATACCGCTTACTTAAACCAATTAAGACCGGATTTTTCTGGTCTTTTTTGTAAGTGAGTCGTAGGATCCTGTGTATACAAATCAACGCCGTTATCTTGTTGATATTAACAACACTTTTTGGGTGGAGAACGCACATGGATGCACTAACGTTATTATTAAATAGAAGCTCTCAACCTCGTTTATCGGCGCCCGCGCCATCGGGGGACGCGCTTGAAAACATAATGCAAGCAGCGCTTCGCGCGCCAGATCACGCTTGCCTAACGCCGTGGCGCTTTATTGTTTGTGAAGGTAAGGGCCTCGACAAATTAGGGGCGTTGTATGAGCAATCAGCCATTGAAAATGATAAGTCGCAAAAAGAAATTGAGCGTGCAGTGCAGCTACCGCATCGAGCACCAATGGTTATCGTTGCAATAGCCAAATACACTGAACACGAAAAAGTGCCTAGAGTTGAACAAATCGCTTCAGCAAGTTGTGCAGTGATGGCAATGCAAATGGCTGCGGTAGCGCAAGGTTTTAACGGAATGTGGCGCACGGGTAGCTACGCACAGTGTGAAACGGTTAAAAATGGCTTGGGGTTAGCCGAAGATGATGAAATTGTAGGATACTTGTATTTAGGAACACCTGCGTTTGAGCCTGCGCCTAAACCGCAACGAAACAGTGCAGATTACTTCGAATATTGGAAGTAAAGGGTTATGAGATAGAAAAAAGCGCCGTTTATGGCGCTTTTTTAATGCCTAATATCTACAAACAGTGGGTATTTAGCCTCGAATGTTTAATTACACAATCTCGGCGCTAAAAACTCAATGTTGCGTTATAACCAGCGAATTTGCGGATATTGATAACGCGGTCTTCATCTAGCATCCAGTATTGACCTTTAATACCTTTGAGCACGCCGGTAAATGCAGGTGTTTTATCAAGGTTTAGCGATTTAATCTTTACCGGATATTCTTCTACAGGATAGTGAATATCGTGTGTAACCGCGTTGACCTCTGATACCGCTTGTAAACCTTTTTCTTGTTTAAGTGCCTCGAGCTCAGCGCTAATCTTTTCCATAAGTTCAGACTTAACCGCCTCTAGGTCAACCTCGTCTGGCTTTCCTTTTAGCATGGTTCGCCAGTTTGTTTTATCGGCTATGTGATCTTTACACAATGTTTCTACTAAGCCGCTTGTTAAACGGTCGGGCACGCGCAGCATTATCGTTGCCTGTGTAGCACCTTGGTCCATCCAACGTACTGACACACCATCAGAGACTTGGCGAGTAATGCCTACTTTTACGGTGCCTGTGTTCGCCAAGTAAACAAAATGCTCGCTAAAACAATGCTCTTCACCCCACTGTGGCTCGCGGCAGGTGCCCTCATGATAGTGACATTTTTCAGGTTTAATAATGCAGCTATCACATTGCGCAAGTGAAATTAGACAGGGATAGCAGTAGCCCTGATTGAAGCTTTTTTTGGTTTTACGGTTACAGCTGACGCAGTTTATTTCGCCATTATAAGTAAGTGTAACTTCTTTACCTATAAGCGCATTAACATCAACCAAATCATCACCAATAGGGAGCATATAGCTTACTTTGTTGTTTTCATCTGCTTGGGTACGCATCTTTTTAAGCATACCCGTATAAGTCGTTGTCACTGTATTGCCTTATATTTATTGTTTGTTTTAATGGTTTGAAAATTAAAACCTAGTTTTACTAGTCGCTTAGCTCACCACGCAAGTTTTGCGTTAGCATCTTACTTACTTCGTCAAATGTGAGGTCTTTACTTAGTAGGTAGTGCAGCTTTGCCAGTGCCGCTTCTGGCGTCATATCACTGCCAGATAATACACCTACCTCTTGTAAACCATGCCCTGTAGCATAGCCGCCCATATTAACGCGACCGCGCATACATTGTGTGCAGTTTAGCACTGGTATTTCACGAGACTTGGCATATTTTAGCTGTGAAATAAGCTCTGGGTTTTGTGGCGCGTTGCCAACACCATAACTTAATAAAATGAGTGCATTGACAGGTTGTTGAAGCGTATTTTTTATAACCTCTGGCGCAATGCCGGGATACAGGCTAACCATGCCAATGGGCTGGGCTTTTACGCTCGATACCGTTAAGGTGTTTTCAGGCGATTCAGCAAGCTTGCCCGCTTTTACTCGAATGTTAATACCGGCTTCTAAAAGGGGAGGGAAATTGGGTGAATCGAATGCGCTAAAACCGTCAGCGTCCACTTTACGACTTCTATTTCCACGTAAAAGTCGGTTGTTAAAAAATAAACCGACTTCAGCAATAGGGTAGTTTGCCGCAACATACAATGCATTCAGTAAGTTTACTTGCCCGTCTGAACGTAACTCGGCTAATGGAATTTGTGACCCTGTAACAATAACAGGCTTAGACAAATCTTCTAACATGAAACTTAGGGCTGATGCCGTGTAAGCCATAGTGTCAGTGCCGTGCAAAATAATGAATGCGTCGTAAGTGTCGTAGTTGTCGGCGATATCGTCAGCTATGCGCTGCCAATCAGACGGATTCATGTCAGATGAATCGATAAGGTTATCGTACTCATGTAACGTAAATAACGGCATTTCAGGGCGATGGAACTCAGGCATGTTTTTGAGCGTGTCGGCAAGGAAGCCAGCAGCTGGCACGTAGCCTTGTTTTGACGGCTTCATGCCTATGGTTCCGCCAGTGTAGGCAATGTAAATATGTTTGCGCATCAATAAACCTTACTTACCACTGTAAACAAAAAAGCGGTGTTAACACCGCTTTTATATTTTAGTTTGTACTGGCACCAACGTCTTTACGGTGCCTTGTTTTTATTTTACTTCCTTACCTGCCGCCTGTTGGTCGGCGTGGTAGCTTGAACGTACCATTGGGCCACAAGCTGCGTGAGTAAAGCCAATCTCTTTTGCGTAGTCGCCAAGCGCATCAAACTCTTTTGGATGAACGTAGCGCTTAACTGGATAGTGGTGGCGACTTGGCTGAAGGTATTGACCAAGTGTAAGCATATCAACGTTGTGCTCACGTAAGTCGCGCAACACGCCTTGAATTTCTTCGTTCTCTTCACCCATACCCATCATAAGACCTGATTTAGTCATAACATCCGGGTGTTGTGCTTTGAATTTCTTCAACAGGTCAAGAGACCACTGGTAGTTTGCACCAGGACGACACTCACGGTACAAGCGCGGGATAGTCTCTAGATTGTGGTTGAACACATCTGGTACGCCATTTTTGAAGATTTCAAGTGCGCGATCCATACGGCCGCGGAAGTCCGGTACAAGCACTTCAATGGTGGTAGAAGGGCTGTGCTCACGAATTGCGTTAATGCAATCGACAAAGTGTTGTGCACCACCGTCTCTTAAATCGTCACGGTCTACAGAAGTGATAACAACATAGCGAAGGTTCATCTCAGCGATGGTTTTCGCTAGTTTTTCTGGCTCTTCTGCACTGGGAGGAAGTGGTTTGCCGTGCGCAACATCACAAAATGGACAACGACGAGTACAAATGTCGCCTAAAATCATAAACGTTGCAGTACCGTGGTTGAAACACTCTGCCAGGTTCGGGCAGCTTGCTTCTTCACACACTGAATGAAGGTTGTTTTTGCGCAACGTTTTTTTAATGTGGTCAATTTTCTCGGTAGTACGAGGAAGCTTAATTTTGATCCACTCAGGCTTGCGCAGCATTTCTTCCTTTTCTGTAGGAATAATGGTGACTGGAATGTGTTTTACTTTTTCATCATCGCGGAGTTTTACACCCGCTTGAGGTCGTGCGTTACTCATCAAAACCTTCTTTATATGTTGTTTCCGTGATGGAAAGCGCTTCAAGTAGTAATTGGGTTAACTCACTGCCGGCAACAGAAAGCGATGTTGGACCTTGGAGTCTGGCAGTGTCTACCATCTCCATACCCGCATATCCACAAGGGTTAATTCGCTGAAACGGTGATAAATCCATATTAACATTTAACGCTAACCCATGGAACGAACAGCCATTACGTATTCTTAAGCCAAGGGAACACACTTTTTTTTCGTCGACATAAACGCCAGGTGCATCGGGCTTTGGATAGGCTTTAACGCCATATTTTGCAAGTAGTCCGACCACAGCTTCTTCCATCGCCGTGACTAAATGTCGAACACCCAGTTTGCGGCGCTTAATATTGAGCATTAAGTAAATAACTTGCTGGCCAGGCCCGTGATACGTCACTTGACCGCCGCGATCGACTTGTACCACCGGAATATCGCCAGGCATAAGAATATGCTCGGCCTTTCCAGCTTGACCTTGGGTAAATACAGCGTCGTGTTCTACTAGCCACAATTCATCTTGGGTGTGCTCGTCACGTTGGTCCGTAAAGCGTTTCATAGCTTCAAAAATTGGCTCATACGCTTGACGACCAAGTTGTCGTACTATGACGTTTTGCATGCTTGGCGTAGTGTTTGTAGCTGCGTTAGCAGTTAGTTCGCTCACTTACAGGACAACCCTAACCAGTTCTAGTTTTGCTAGCTCTGTGTAAATCGTTTCCATGTGCTCTTTACTGGTAACTCGCACACTAACCGATACCGAATGATACGTGCCTTTACTGCTTGGTTTAACTGCAGGAGAGTAGTCGCCTGGTGCGTGCTGCTGCAAACACGATACTACCTGTTGAGGCAGGTCTTCATGTGCCACACCCATCACTTTAAAAGTTTGGTTTGTTGGGAAGTCTAATAGTTCGTCGAAACGGGTATCCATGCGATATCCTTGGTACTGTCAATCTCATATAAAAAACGGCCAGATTGTAACAAATCTGGCCGCTTCACAACTAGCATTTACGCTAAAAAAACATAGCTAACACGCTTGGCGTGTAAACCTATTTACCCATGAAATAGAATAAAAGGCTTATGTTTATTCATCATCAAAACCTAGTTGAAGCATAATGTAGTCTTTCATTCGGTTGAAAAAGCTACCTTCTTTTACTTCTTGAAGGGTGACTAGCGGATAACTTGCCACGTCTTCACCATCTAATTGAAGGTAAAGCTTACCTACCACTTGGCCTTTTGCCAGCGGCGCTTCTAGCTTCTTATCAAGCTCGAAATTCGCTTCAAGATTAGCGGCTTGGCCGCGTGGGATAGTAATGGGGGTAGATTGGTTAATTCCAAGGTCTACCGTTTCTCTGTCACCCATGTAGATGCGGTGCGCTACAAAACTATGACCTGCTTGATAAGGGGTTAGTGTTTCGAAGAATCTAAACCCGTACTTAAGTAGCTTCTTGTTTTCTACCTTACGAGCACGCTCACTGTCTGTGCCCATTACAACCGAAATAAGGCGCATATCGCCTTGTTCTGCTGAGGTAATAAGGCTGTAGCCAGCATCTGACGTATGACCCGTTTTAATACCGTCTACGTTAAGGCTTTTGTCCCAAAGTAGGCTGTTGCGGTTATACTGCTTGATACCGTTAAAGGTGAACTCTTTCTCGCTGTAAATTTTGTACATTTCAGGCGTTTCAGCAATCAATGCTCTTGAAAGCACTGCCATGTCACGTGGTGTTGTATAGTGGTCTGGGTCGTGCAAGCCGTGTGCATTAACCCAGTTTGAGCCTACAAGGCCTAACGACTGAGAGTGTGCATTCATCATGCTAGCAAAGGCTGACTCTGACCCTGCTACGTGTTCGGCCATTGCAACACAAGCGTCGTTACCCGACTGCACCACAATACCGCGGAGGAGATCACGAACAGAAACCTGCGTACCTACTTCTATAAACATTTTTGACGAGTCAGGGAATTTTTTAGCCCACGCGTTTTCAGAAATGGTCACTTCGTCGTCTAGGCTGATGTTGCCTGCTTGAAGCTCTTTACCGATAACGTAAATCGTCATTATTTTTGTAAGGCTTGCCGGAGCCAACTGCATGTCGGCGTTTTTCGAAGCAATAACGTGACCTGTTTCAAAATCGGTAAGTAAGAAACCTTCAGCTGCAACAGTGGGGGCCGGCGGTGTAACAACCGCTGCGTGAGCAATGTTTAGCAAAGCGCCGATCAGAAGGAAGGCGAATGAAAGTAATGACGGTTTAGCGCGTTGAATTGTTCTATGCATGGTTCTAATATCTTTGACCGTTTTATCCGTTTATGTGTGTAGCAATAAGATAAAGACAATACGTGAAACTATAATTATCACGATATCTAAGCTACCCAAATTAGCGTTTTAGTAGTTCAGCCTTCAACGATGTTGAATGACGATGGGGTGATCCTATCGAAAGGCTGAGTATAAGACTAGGTTTTATCAAAAAAGTTTAGGCGTGAGTAGGTATTAGACGAAGAAACTCTGATATTGCCTGTTAAATGACACAATTGCGCCATGTTGTTGATTGAATTGTGTTCAGCCTGCGGCGTTTCAGCTAATGCGTTTGACCTAATATGGTTGCGATAGAGCGTAGGCATTTGGGTAACCGTTTTGTCGAAGTTGTTGTAACACTTCCTCGACTATAGCTTCATCGTAGATGGGACCAAGCTGCAATTTGTAGATACTTTCTGCCTGAGGAAGATGGGCAGGAATTTGATAAAGTGCCGACAGCACATTTGATATCGATTTCGCTTTTTTGGCGTCGGACAAGGCAGCTACCTGTATAAACATAGCTTGTTCACCTTGCGCTTGCATTGCATTTTCTGCGCCTGATTCTGAATAGGTCTCACCGTCTATCAGCATGCCTTCGTTAGTATTGCTGGCAACGGCGGGCGTGGCGTCGATACCTAAATACTCGTCATAAGATACGGTAGGCCTATTCCCTATAGTCACGTTGTTGTGTTCGTCAAAATGGATAACTTCAAGCTTAACTTTTGTCGTGCCTTTACTGTGATAGCCTAACTTTACCGCAGCGGCATAAGATAAATCGATAATGCGGTTATCGTGAAAAGGGCCTCTATCGTTCACGCGTACAATAGCTTGTTTATTGTTTTCTAGATTCGTCACACGAACATATGAGGGCAGGGGAAGCGTCTTGTGAGCTGCGCTCATGGCAAACATGTTGTAAGTTTCACCGTTCGACGTTAAGTGCCCGTGGAATTTCTGACCATACCAGCTGGCGTATCCCGTTTGTTCATAGCCCTTGCCCGACGTCATTGGCGTATAGTGTTTACCAAGCACCTTATAAGGGCGACTGTTGAACATGCGGTAGGCTTCATACTTAGGCACTGCATCAAGCGTTTCTGGCTCTTTAGCTATATGGCGTGGAGCCGAGTCGTGCTTTTGTGCGTATCGACCTGAAGGTGTAGATTCACAGCCCACAATCAACGCAACACAAATAAGCATAAAAAACGTTTTGGTAAATCTAAGTGCGTGGTTCTCACTATGCTTAAACAACATGTTTTCTACCGTGACATCAATCGTTTTTGAGTAGCAATTGACATTAGAATGCCAAAGCCAGCCATTAAAGTCACCATAGACGTGCCGCCATAGCTCACTAACGGAAGAGGAACACCAACAACCGGCAAAAGACCCGATACCATGCCCATATTTACAAACACATAAACAAAAAATGTAAGCGTTATACTGCCGCCTAGTAATTTAGAGTAGGCGTCTTGGGCTCGGCTTGAAATAATTAGGCCTCGCGCAATGATGAAAAGATAAATTGCCAGCAATACCATTACACCAGTAAGGCCAAACTCTTCACTGAACACAGAGAAAATAAAATCGGTATGACGTTCGGGCAAAAATTCTAATTGAGACTGAGTGCCTTGCAGCCAACCTTTGCCGTCCACGCCACCTGAACCGATAGCTATTTTAGATTGAATAATATGGTAGCCGGAGCCCAAAGGGTCGCTCTCAGGGTTCAAAAAAGTTAACACGCGCTGTTTTTGATAGTCTTTCATTAGGAAAAACCACATGACAGGCGTAAATGCACTTATAAGCGCACCCACTATAGAGATTAAGCGCCAGCTCATTCCGGCAAGAAATATGGCAAATATTCCCGAACTGGCGATCAGAAGTGACGTTCCCAAGTCGGGCTGCTTGGCAATTAAAATGGTAGGCACAACAACCAGCCCAAACCCTATTACTATATGTGTAGTGCGCGGTGGCATAGTGAATTTACTGATATACCAAGCCACCATCATAGGTACTGCAAGTTTCATAAGTTCAGATGGTTGAAAGCGAATAAAGCCAAGATCTAACCAACGCTGTGCGCCTTTGCCCATATCGCCAAACAACAGCACCGCTATCAGCATTAATAGCCCTAACGCAAATGCATAGGTGGACAAGCGTCGATAAAAACCTGGTGGAAGTTGAGCAAGCGCAAACATGACGATAAAGCTTAAACTTAAGCGCACAAACTGACGTTCCATTTGTCCAGCATCCTGACCCGATGCAGAGTACAGTGTGAAAAGACCCACACCGCTTAATACTAGAAGGCCAACGAGAAGCCAGCCATCAATATGTATGCGCTGCAGAAAGCTCACTTTGTTTGGATTTATTGTTGTTCTTTTCATTAATGGCCGCTACTTACGCTTTCTTGGTGTTGATGCGAATAATTTGGCTGGTTTTTAGAGTCAGCGTCTTTATTACTCTGTGTGGAAGCAACATCGAAAACGCGATCTCTAAAATAAAAGTCCATGATTTGACGAGCCACTGGTGCGGCATTCTTACTACCGCCACCTACGTTTTCAAGCACTACCGTAACGGAAATTTCAGGGTCATTAAACGGTGCAAAACCTACATACATGGCGTTATCGCGCAGTCGTTCATCTATTTTAGTCGCATCGTATTTTTCGTTTTGACCCACGGTGAACAACTGTGCGGTTCCTGTTTTACCTGCAGAGTCGTAGTTTGTGTCGGCAAATGCTGTACGAGCACCACCTTCTTCACCGCTAACCACGTCGTGCATGGCATTTAAAATCACATCTAAGTTTTCTTGGTTTTTTATTTCAATTGGACGAAGTGATTTTAATGGTATTAAGTCCACAGTGCTGTCGGGGTTTTTATAGCCGCGAATAATCTGTGGTATGTAGCGCTCACCTCGATTGATAAGCGCATTGACTGAATGAGTAAGCTGTACTGGGGTTGTGGTCCAGTAGCTTTGACCAATACCTACTGGAATAGTATCGCCCACATACCATGGTTGATTAAAACGGGCGCGTTTCCAGCCTCTACTTGGCATATTCGCGTCCGACTCTTCATACAAATCGATACCGGTAAAATCGCCAAAACCAAACTCGTACATCGCTTCGCTAATTTTATCGATACCAAGTTTGTACGCTAAGTCGTAATAAAACGTATCGCACGATACTTCAATGGCCTTAGACACGTTGACATTACCATGGCCCCAACTGCGCCAGTCACGCCACGTGTGTGATACGTTGGGCAATTGATAACGACCGTTATCAACGATGGTGTAGTCTTTGGTAATTATACCTTCTTCAAGACCTAATAAACCTAGGTGCGGCTTTACGGTTGATGCTGGCGGGTATTGGCCCTGAGTGGCTCTATTGATAAGGGGTCTATCTGGTGAATTTAAAAGCGCCGAGTAGTTTTTGCTGCTAATGCCATGAACAAATAGGTTAGGGTCGTAGCTGGGGTTTGAATAAAGCGCTAGCACACCACCGGTTTTAACATCCGTGACAACAATAGCACCGCGAATACCCTCTATAATGCGCTGGGCTTCCAACTGAAGCTCTAAATCAAGATTTAGCACAATGTCTTTGCCTGGTGTAGGCGGATCTACATTAAGTACGCGAATAATGCGCCCTTGGTTATTTACCTCAACCTGCTGATAACCAACCTCGCCGTGAAGTAATTCTTCATGATATTTCTCAATACCCAGTTTACCAATGTCGTGAGTGGCTGCGTAATTGTCTTCTTGGCCGGCTTCAACGAGTTTTTGCAAATCTCGTTTGTTAATGCGAGCTACGTAGCCCAGTGCATGAGTGAGGGTATCTTTGTAGGGGTAGTAACGGGCAAGACGAGCTTCAATTTGAACACCGGGAAATTTATGTTTACTGGCGGAAAATAGCGCCACTTCTTCTTCGCTTAATTGGGTTCGCAGTGCAACGGGTTTGAATCGCCGAGTGCCTTTTAATGTAGACTGAAATCGCTCAAGTTCATCATTAGTAATTCCCATTAGCGAGGTTAGTTCGCTAAGGGTTTTATCTATGTCTTTTACTTGCTCGGGAATGACTTCCAAGCTGAAAACAGGTCGATTCTCTGCCAAAAGAATACCGTTTCTATCGTAAATGAGGCCGCGATTGGGCGCTACTGGAAGTACTTTTATCCGGTTACCGTTTGAGCGGGTTTGATAGTCTTCGTATTGCGTAACTTGAAGTGAGTAAAGATTGTTCAACACAATGCCCAGCATGGCAACAACAATAACGAAAGCGATGGTAGCTCTGCGGGCGAAAAGGTTTGCCTCGGCGGAGTGGTCTCGTATTGCTTGACGCTTGCGGTGCATTGATTTCCTTTGCATGAGTACTGTAAGTCTATTCTCGATGATAGGGATGGTTTTGAGTGACAGACCAAGCCCGATACAAACTTTCCGTTAAAATAATACGCACTAGAGGGTGCGGCAACGTTAGCGCCGACAGCGACCATTTTTGTTCAGACGCTGCGATGCACTCAGGAGCAAGGCCTTCAGGACCGCCAATAAGCAAGCTTACATCGCGTCCATCCATTTTCCAGTTGTCTAGCTGTTTAGCAAGGGTAGGGGTGTCCCAAGGTTTACCGGTAACCTCTAAGGTTACAACGCGATTTCCCTTGGGAATAGCAGCAAGCATTTGCTCGCCTTCTTTTTCTAAGATGCGCTTGATATCGGCGTTTTTCCCACGCTTTCCTGCAGGTATTTCAGTGAAGCTTACTGGCATATCACTAGGGAATCGACGAATAAACTCATCAACTCCAGTATTTACCCAGCTGGGCATTTTTGTACCCACGGCCACTATTTGAATCCGCACACTGCCTTCCTTTTACTTCTTTCGGCATTTACTGCCTATACACTTTATCAAACGCGTGCTTGCCTTAAGACCAAAGCTTTTCTAGCTGATAGAAGTCACGGGTTTCATCTTGCATAACGTGCAAAATAATATCGCCAAAGTCTACAAGTACCCATTCACCCGTTTCTTTACCTTCAACGCTGCTTGGTGCATGCCCAGCATTTTTAGCTTCAACCATCACGTTTTCAGCAATAGAAGACACATGACGCTTTGAATTACCTGAGCAGATAATCATGGTGTCGGTAATAGTAGACTTGCCGCGTACGTCTAGTTCAATAACGTCACGGGCTTTCATATCGTCAATTTTATCAATAACGAATTGTTTGAGTTGTGTACTCTCCAAGAGTTTCCTCACTTACTTAACTTTTATATAACTGATTTGCTTCAATATATTCAATAACACCCGAAGGAAGCCATTGATCTAATATGTCTGCACTGCTTTCATCACCGTTTTTATCAATGTTACTGCGCTTGCACAGCATGTCGCGTAATGCTGTAGAGGACACATTAAACAGTGGGGTGTCGACAAGCAGAACGCAACCATTGGGTTTAGTGTAAAGCTCATCTTTGTTAGTGATAGCGTTTTTTCCAAGCCAGCGCGTTATTGCGGGGCCTGGTGAGAAGGTTTCACTATCTCTTCTCATCACAATTAAGTGACAATAAGAAAGTAACGCCTCCCATTCGTACCATTGGTCTAGATTATACAGCGAATCGGCACCAATGAAAAAACAGATTGTATCGCTTGAAGCCTGTTTTAATGCTCGCAGTGTTTTTACTGTGTAAGACGGCGAAGGCAGCGATAACTCAATAAGCTGTGGTGACAACCTCTCGTTGCCTTGGCAGCTGAGTTCAATCATGTTCACACGATGCACTTCCGACACATCAATCTGTTTATGTGGCGGCAGCTTCGAAGGCATTAACTGAACGTTGTCTATACCTAACGTATCGGCAGCACTTAAGGCCGCATTGATATGACCTTGATGAGGAGGATTAAAGGTACCGCCGAGAATGGCGGTAATTGATGGATGTTGGGCGTTAGACACGTTTACGCGTCCAACAGAGGAACTGCACGAAGATCTAGCCCCATAAACATCATACAAAGGTGACACAGCTCAATATAGGGGCGGGAAATGACGTTTTGTTTAAAAGCATGGTCGGCTTTTGTTAATGCCTGTTGTATATCTTCTAGCTGTTCAATGCTTAAGCGGTTGAGTGCGTTTTGATAGTAGCTTTGTCTGTTTCGCCAAATACCAAACTTTTGCCACTGAATAGGCTCACGGTTTTGTAGTGCCGTTTTAAGCTTCCACAATTGTTCCCACTCACGAATAAGCGCCCAGATAACAATATTTGGCTCTAATCCCTCACTTTCTAATCGATAGAGCATTTTTACGCAGCGCGTGTTTTCGCCGTTAAGCATAACGTCTACCAACTGGAATACGTTATAGCGAGATTGATCTACCATTGCTTGCTCAATCTGTGCTTCCGACACAGATTGCTGCGGGTAAAGCAGTGCAAGCTTGTCTATTTCCTGCTTAGCAGCAAGCATATTGCCTTCGCAAAAATCGCTTATCATTTTAGCACCGGCAGGTGAAACAGAAAGCTGATGAGACTGAAGCTGTGTGTTAATCCATGCGTTTAATTGCTTACCTTCAAGCGGATAGCAAAGTACGGAAACGCCAATTTCATCAAGCACTTTAAACCATTTGCCACGCTGTACATCTTTACCAATTTTGGGGCCGTGTACTAATAACAAAATATCGGGGTTCAAGTTTGCCGCCACTTCTTGCAGCATTTTACTGCCCTCAGTACCAGGCTTGCCCGTTGGTAGCTCCAATTCGATAAACTGCTGTGATGAAAACAGCGACATGCTTTGTGTTGCTTCGATTAGCTGATTCCACGAGAAACCAGATTCCGCTACCAATACCGTGCGCTCGACAAAACCGCTTGTTTTCGCTTTTGAGCGGATCTGTTCAATAACATCAAACTTTTGCTGTGGCTCATCACCAAATATCAAATAACAAGGGCGTAGTGCCTTGTTAATATCTTGCGAAAATTGATTTGGATAAATTTGCATGAATAAGCGCTAATGGATATTGGTTTGTGGATGAACGTTTAAAAGTACGTGCTAATAACAAAAGCCTAGGGCAAATCAACAGCAGCTACGGCTTGGCTAGATAAACGACGCACAATAATATCTGCAGCTTCGTTTCGCATCTCGTCAAGCATTAACTCAAGCTCACGTGATTTTGCAAGTACTTGATCAGGATCGTCCTGGTAGTCTCTTACCACTTCAAACTGTGCCATTTGCGCTTCTTTGCCAGGAAACTGTACGCGATAGCGAACCACATAGATAAGCTCATACTCAGCGACTTGGCCTGATGGGTATACAGAAAGAAGCTGCCTTTCCAACTGTTCTGGTAACAGGTAAATGTTAACGTTTTTAGCATTAGGGCTAGTATCGGTAGGTACTGCACTAAGTCCATACACGTCAAGATGGGTTTTTAGCGCACGCGCCAACGGCGCGTGTGCTCGCGCACTTTCAATGGCCACAGTGTTAATGTTGTCTGGCAGGCTTGGACCACTTCGCAAGTGGAAGCCACAGCCAGTAAGCACGATGGCACAAAGTAAAACTGCAGCACGTTGAAAGTACGTTTTCATCTCACAAATACCTAGTTGGCAACTATATTGACAAGCTTACCTGGAACCACGATAACCTTGCGGATAGTTTTCCCATCAATAAACTGCTGTACGTTAGGTTGCTCCTTCGCTGCTTCTTCAATTGCATCTTTCGTTGCATCAGCCGCAATGGTCATTTTTGCGCGCACTTTACCGTTAACTTGAACAATGATGAGCTTTTCATCTTCTACCAGCGCTGCTTTATCGGCTTGCGGCCATGGCGCTACGTCAATATCTTCGTTATGACCAAGCACTTTCCACAGTTCATGCGCTATGTGCGGCGTTATTGGGTTCAGTAACAACAGTACAGATTCAACGGCTTCGCGCATAATGGCAATATCTTGCTCGTTGTCTTGTGGCGCTTTTTGAAGGTGATTAAGAAGCTCCATAATCGCGGCCACAGCAGTATTAAACGTTTGGCGGCGGCCAAGGTCGTCAGATACCTTTTCAATGGTTTTATGTACTTCTCTACGTAGGGCTTGCTGGTCTTTCGTTAACGCTTTCGCATCAACAGCAACCGCTGCACCTTTTTCAACGTGCTCAGTGACTAGTTTCCAAATTCGGCGAAGGAAACGGTTAGCACCTTCAACACCTGAATCTACCCACTCTAGCGTTTGTTCCGGTGGTGCTGCAAACATAGTGAATAAGCGAACGGTATCAGCACCGTATTGGTCAATCACTTCTTGAGGGTCTATGCCGTTGTTCTTCGACTTTGACATCTTAGTCATGCCGCCGTGAATAACTTCTTCACCATCGGCAGTTAGCCATGCTTTAACAATGCGCCCTTTGTCGTCTTTTTCTGTGCTTACTTCAGTTGGCGAGAACCATGTTTTCTTGCCTGCAGCATCTTCACGGTAGTAAGAATCTGCCAATACCATGCCTTGACACAATAGGCGTTTGAACGGCTCATCAGAGTCAACCAGGCCTTCGTCGCGAAGTAATTTATGGAAAAAGCGAGAGTATAATAAGTGCAAAATGGCGTGCTCAATACCACCGATATACTGATCTACAGGCAGCCAGTAGTTTGCCGCCGTTGGGTCTAACATTGCGTCGGTGTTGGTTGCACAAGCGTAACGTGCGTAATACCAAGATGATTCCATAAAGGTATCGAAGGTATCGGTTTCGCGCAGCGCCGGTTCACCGTTATAAGTGGTTTTTGCCCACTCTGGGTCTGCTTTAATAGGCGAAGTAACACCGTCCATTTCAACATCTTCAGGTAGTACAACCGGAAGTTGATCTGCAGGCACAGGTACCGACTCACCATTTTCCAAGTTAAGCATTGGAATAGGCGCGCCCCAGTAACGCTGGCGGCTTACACCCCAATCGCGTAGGCGATAGTTTACTTTTCGTTTACCACAGCCTTTTGCTTCTAATTCATCGGCAATGCCATTAAACGCTGCGTCAAAGTCTGCACCGTCAAATTTGTCGGAGTTTATTAACGTCCCTTTTTCAGTGTAAGCAGACGTGCTTAAATCACAGTTTTCTTCGTCACCGGCTTTTGCAGCAATAACTTGCTGGATAGGTAAGTTATATTTGGTTGCAAACTCCCAATCACGCTGGTCGTGACCAGGTACTGCCATAACGGCACCTGAACCGTAATCCATCAATACGAAGTTAGCTACCCAAATAGGAAGCTTCTCACCTGTTAGCGGGTGTACAACTTCAAAACCTGTTGCACAACCTTTTTTCTCCATCGTAGCAAGTTCTGCTTCAGCTACTTTGGTGTTTTTGCATTCTTCGATAAATGCTGCAAGCTCTGGGTTTGATTTCGCAGCAAATTCAGCAAGCGGGTGTTGTGCTGCTACCGCAACGTAAGTTACGCCGTAAAACGTGTCTGGACGAGTGGTATAAACCGTTAAATCTGAAATGTCGTTTACAGCAGACGCCATTTCGAAGGTAATCTCTACACCCTCTGAACGGCCAATCCAGTTTGCTTGCATGGCGCGAACCTGATCAGGCCACTCTTCTAGTTGCTCGAGATCGCCTAACAATTCTTCTGCGTAATCAGTAATTTTAATAAACCACTGAGGAATTTCTTTTTGTTCAACTAGTGCACCTGAACGCCAGCCTCGACCATCGATAACTTGCTCATTGGCGAGTACGGTTTGGTCTACTGGGTCCCAGTTTACGGTAGAGTTCTTCTTATAAACCAAGCCTTTTTCATACAAGCGAGTGAAGAACCACTGTTCCCAGCGATAGTAATCAGATTTACAGGTAGCAACTTCGCGGCTCCAGTCGTAACCGAATCCTAATGAGCGAAGCTGCGACTTCATGTAATCGATATTGGAGTACGTCCACTTAGCAGGTGCCGTGTTGTTGTTAATTGCCGCATTCTCAGCAGGAAGACCGAAGGCGTCCCAGCCCATTGGCTGCATTACGTTTTTACCCTGCATGCGCTGGTAGCGGCTGATTACATCGCCAATAGTGTAGTTACGTACGTGACCCATATGGAGTCGACCGCTAGGATAAGGGAACATAGACAGACAATAGAACTTCTCTTTGTCTTCATTGTCGTTTGCCTTGAAAGATTGATTATCTTCCCAGTATTGTTGAACACGTTGTTCTATATCTTTAGGGTTGTACTGATTATCGGCCATGAAACGTAGGCTTCCGCATTAAAAGTTGATCATTTATAGGTCGTTTTGACGTGTTTAAACGCCATTTAGCCCAATAGAATACCCCAGCGCTAAGCTATGCCTCAATAGCTTAGGCGAGACTTGTGCTATTTTTATTGCCGCTTGCTGGAAAAGTGACCACTTTGCACATGTCTGCGGTCACTATTTTACGCGCAACACATGCGACACTAATTTTCGTTGCTAAAAGCGGTGAGGGCTTTTAATTGCTGCGCCTGAACTTTATCAACTACTTTCACTAAGTTTGTTGCGTCTTCACTACTGCTTAATACACCGTTGAATTGAATTGCACCTGAAGCGTGGTAGGTTAGTGTTACCTTTGTTCCTGAGTCAGTTTCTGTAAATAACCAGGTAAGGGCGCCATAAATACCCATTTCTTGAAGGGGGCCAAGACCGCCAGTCATCACTACTTTCTTATTAGGCTCGATATACGCAATCTGCATATGTGCTGCACTTTTTGCATTGTGAGTTTCGCAAAAACAGCCACCCGCTAATTCATCGATACTTAGCGTACCTTTCCACCAGGTGTGATCTTTAGGCCACCACATGTCAACGTGTTGTACAAAGTGCGAGTATACGGCTTCCACGGGCGCACTGCTTGTACTGCTATTGGTAATTGAAAATCCATTGGTGTTTGCATAATTAACGTCGGCTAATGCACTGCTATGAAAGAACGCAGTCGCTATCAACCCTATAAATGCTGCACTAACTTTACTCTTAAATGACAGCTTACGATTTTGTTCTACTTGTGAAGTTTTCATTCTACATTCTCGTTTGTGCTTCTATTTTTGTCGCGATTGATTATGTGCGTATGGTGATAGTAGCAAAGAGTGTACAAGTCACACAGAGTCTTTTTAACGCTGTTTTAATTCACGTTGTGATGTTTTCTTGTTCAGTTGACAGTAAAACCATGTTTTATTCAGGATAAGCGTTTGACACGTCTTCGAATAAGGGTTTCACTTACTTCAAAGTAATAACGATAGATAAGCATGTCTGTAGACACCACTTTGTACGCGCTTGATGTAGACGCGTTAACACCGACCATAAATCGCAGAGCAATAAATAGTGCGCTGAAAGACAATGAAGCGCTAAACGCCACATTTATTGGTCAAGAGCGCGCCCGCGAAGCGCTCACTTTTGGACTTGGCTTGAATACAAAAGGTTACAACCTTTATGTGATGGGTGAGCCAGCCACAGGTCGATTCACGCTTGTAAAAGACTATATTGAACGTCATGTATCGCATTCAACCGCTCCAGATGATTGGTGCTATATCAATAATTTTGACGAAGAGCGAGAGCCAGTAGTGTTACGTTTTCCGCCAGGCGGTGGTAAGACTTTCCAAAAAGATATGGCAAATTTGATAGATGATGTGCTTGATTCACTACCAATTGCTTTCGATAACCCAGGCTATCAGCGTAGAAGGGCATCTATTACTCGCGAATTTGAACAAAAATACGATGCAGCCATTGATGCAGTTGAGCGCTATGCACAAGCCAATGACGTTGCCTTATACGAAGAAGGCGGGTCTATAACATTTTCGCCCATTATCAACGGTAAACCGGTAAGTGATACTGAGTTTGCATCGTTTAGCGAGAGCGACCGTGAGCGCTTCTATACTATCATTGATGAACTTGAGAACCGCTTAAGCGAGAACTTACTCAGCTTGCCCGCATGGAAGCGCGAGAACTCAGAACGTTTGCGCGAATTAGATACAACCACCGCTGAGCAAGGTATTAAGCCACTTATTAAAGTGCTAGAGCATAAATACGCTGCAGCGCTAGGGGTGATGAAATACCTTAAGCAGGTAAAAAATGCATTAGTCTCGGCAATCTCAGTTATTCATAGCGAAGAGCAGAAAGACGAAAAAAGCGATGATTTCGACAAGAAAGTTTTTCTTGAAGAACAATTTCTACCTAATGTGCTGGTGTCGAACAAAATAGATGATGCTGCACCAGTTATTTATGAGCCCAATCCAACCTATCAAAACCTGTTTGGCAAAATTGAATATACAAACATTCACGGTAGCGTTTTCACAAATTACAGAATGATTCAGCCAGGTGCGCTGCACCGGGCAAATGGCGGCTATTTATTGTTAGATGTCGACCAACTTATTGAGCAACCTTATGTATGGGACTCATTAAAGCTTGCCATCAAATCTACGCGTTTGCGTATGGATTTGCCGCAACAAGATGTGGGCATGGTAAATAACATTACCTTAAATCCACAGCCCGTTGACCTAAACGTCAAGATTGTTTTGCTTGGGTCGAGAGACTTGTATTACACCTTGCAAGACTACGACGATGAATTCGATGAGCTCTTTCGCGTATTAGTTGATTTCGATTTAGAAATCCCCGTTACTAAACAAGCGCTTTTTGATTTTGTAGGGAAGGTGCGAGCGCATGTGTATTCACTTGGGCTTGAAAGTATTACCACCAATGCCATGTGCCGTTTAGTTGAATACTCGCTTCGTATGGCTGAACACAAAGAAAAGCTGTCGGCGCATTTTGCAGAAGTGATTGAGTTGGTAAACGAAGCGCATTATTTTAGTAAGAAATCGAATGCGAGCGCCAATACAAATGTCCTTGAACTCGATCATCTTAAAGCGGCATTGAGTGCCAAAAAACGTCGTACAGGAAGAGTAAGTCAAGCGCTGCTAAACGACATAAAAGAAGGGCATGTACTTATTGCCACAGAGGGTAAAGCTGTGGGTACGGTAAACGGCTTAACGGTTCTAGATATTGGTGATACAGCATTTGGAACGCCTGCGCGTATTACCTCAACCGTGTTTGCTGGCGCCAGCGGTGTAGTAGATATTGAACGCGAGGTTGAGCTTGGTCAGCCAATTCATTCTAAAGGCGTTATGCTACTAAATGGTTATCTTGGGAATAAGTACGCTCAACATTTCCCGCTAACGTTATCGGCAAACATTGCCTTAGAGCAGTCTTATGGACATATCGATGGGGATAGCGCGTCTTTAGGGGAGTTAGTAGCTCTTATTTCTGCCCTCACTGAAATTCCATGTCTTCAAACCTTGGCCATTACAGGTTCAATCAACCAATACGGTGAAGTGCAGGCTGTGGGAGGTGTTAATGAAAAAATTGAAGGGTTCTTCGATTTATGTCAGCACCGCGGTTTAACGGGAACACAGGGCGTTATCATTCCTAAATCAAACGCCATTAATTTAGTGTTAGATGCCACCGTGGTAGATGCAGTTAAAAAAGGGCTTTTCCACATTTATACCGTTGAGACTGTAGATGACGCTTTGACCATTTTAATGGAGCAAGAAGCCGGAAAAATTAGCTCTAAAGGTCGCTATCCAAAAAATTCCATCAACTACCATGCAGTAAATCGCTTGTACAACATTGCGCTTATTGTAAATGGCGGTGATGGTGAATAGGTCATTCATTCTGTGACAAAAAAGGGAGCATCTGCTCCCTTTTTTTGAAATTAATAAGCCAGCTTATTTTGGTGGCATACGTAGGCCGCCATCTAGGCGCACTGTCTCGCCGTTTAGGTAGCTGTTATTAGCCATATGGATTACTAGCTTGCCGAATTCAGCTGGTAGGCCTAAACGCTTAGGAAACTGTACGTTAGCAGAAAGCGCATCTTGCACTTTTTCTGGCATTGCAAGCAACATAGGTGTGCCCATCACGCCAGGTGCAATGGTGTTTACTCGAATACCTAGTGGTGCTAAATCGCGGGCCATAGGTAAAGTAAGACCAATAATTCCGCCTTTACTCGCTGCGTACGCTGTTTGGCCTATTTGACCTTCATAGCCCGCGACTGATGCAGTATTAATAATAAGACCGCGTTCACCTTCTTCGTTAAGAGGCGATTGTTTTGCCATTTGCGCAGCAACCAGTCGAGCAACGTTAAAGCTGCCAACTAAGTTGATATCGATAGTAGTTTGGAAATCTCCAAGCGGGGCTGGGTTGGCTTCTCTGTCTAATAAACGCTTTGCCGGTGCAATACCCGCGCAGTTTACTAGTAAAGCAATGTTGCCGAATTTAGCCGCTGTAGCTTCAATAGCCGCTTGTACTTGCGCTTCATCGCGTACATCAACTTTGTTGAAAAGCGTATTGTCGTTACCGAGTTCTTCAACGCGTTGCGCGCCCATCTCTTCATTAAGGTCGAAAAGGCTTACATTAGCACCTGCTTCTCGAAGCGCAATGGCAGTAGCATGCCCAAGACCAGAGCAGCCGCCGGTTACAATGGCGGTGAGATTATTTAACGTCATGATATTCCCGTGTATTCACTATTATTAACGTGATGTTAACGGGAAGTAAGAAGAAAAACTATGGTGCCGACGGGCATCGGCACCTTCAATTGCATTATTTTGGCAACTGAATTTTACAGTCTTCGCTTTGACGGTAAATAATTAGCGTATGACCAATTACCTGAAGCTTTACAGACGATGTCTCGCGAACGATAGCGTCCATAATTAGCGCTTTCTCTTCACGGTCGTCGGTGGGAACCTTAACTTTAATTAATTCGTGATGGTTAAGCGCGCTATCAATTTCAGCTACCACGCCCTCAGTAAGACCGTTTGCACCTAGCTGTACAACAGGCTTAAGCGGGTGAGCAAGGCCTTTAAGAAATTGTTTCTGTTTATTTGAAAGTTTCATGAAGTAATAATTCTTACAATTAATCTGTTAGTTTATGCTTGAAATAACGTATTCTAACGCCATCTTCTCTACAATCCTAATGACATTGTGCTGGAATGACAAAAAAGAAACACTCTGCCAGTAGTAAACGCTGGCTACAAGAACACGTAAATGACCACTATGTGCAAAAAGCACAAAAGGAAGGTTGGCGATCTCGTGCCATTTACAAACTGGAAGAAATTCAGAAAAAAGATAAGCTTATAAAGCCGGGGATGACGCTTGTCGACCTAGGTGCTGCCCCCGGCGGTTGGTCTCAATTTGTTGCGCAGCAAGTAGGCGATAACGGTCAAGTCATCGCGTGCGATATCTTGCCAATGGATCCCATCGTAGGTGTTGACTTCTTACAAGGCGACTTCAGAGAAGACGAAGTGTTAGAGGCCTTATTGAACAGAATTGGCGGCAAGAACGTAGATATAGTGTTGTCGGATATGGCACCTAACATGGCGGGCAATTCGGCGGTTGATCAATCTCGTTCAATGTACCTGTGTGAGCTGGCGCTTGATATGTGTCATCAGGTACTAAAGCCAGGCGGGTCATTCGTTATTAAAGTGTTCCAAGGGGAGGGGTTTGTTGAGTTTATGAACGCACTTAAACAATCTTTCACCACAATAAAAACGCGCAAGCCAGACTCGTCGAGATCGCGGTCTCGTGAGGTGTATTTGGTGGCTTGTGGGTATAAAGTGTAGTACGCTTTGAGATAAGCGTTATTCGTTGCGAGTTGTACTGGTTGTTCGACAAGCAAGTTGTTGAATATCGAAGCAATTCCGATTTATAGAGGTTAGTAGCATTGAGCGATATGGCAAAAAATTTAATTTTATGGTTAGTCATCGCGGTTGTGTTAATGTCGGTGTTCCAGAGCTTTTCACCTAGTGAATCAGCTCGCTCACAAACAGACTACACGACATTCTTAAGAGAAGCAGAACAGGGAAATATTCGTGAAGTTCGCATCAATAATAGTGGCGAGATTCGCGGTACAAAGCGTTCAGGCGAGACATTCCAAACTTTCGTTCCTTACTTCGACGACAAGTTAGTTTCTGACTTAGTTAAAAACGACGTAAGGGTTTATGGCGAACCACCTGAAGAGCAGTCTCTTCTAACGTCTATATTCATCTCTTGGTTCCCAATGCTGTTGCTTATTGGTGTGTGGATTTTCTTCATGCGTCAAATGCAAGGTGGTGGCGGCCGTGGCGCAATGTCGTTCGGTAAAAGCAAAGCGCGTTTGCTTGGCGAGGACCAAATTAAAACAACATTTGCCGATGTCGCTGGCTGTGACGAAGCGAAAGAAGACGTTTCAGAGCTGGTAGATTTTCTGCGTGACCCATCTAAATTCCAAAAGCTTGGCGGTAAAATTCCAAAAGGCGTATTAATGGTAGGTCCTCCAGGTACAGGTAAAACGCTACTGGCTAAAGCTATCGCTGGTGAAGCAAAAGTACCGTTCTTTACTATTTCTGGTTCTGACTTTGTGGAAATGTTCGTAGGTGTTGGTGCTTCTCGTGTTCGCGATATGTTCGAACAAGCGAAGAAAGCAGCGCCTTGTATTATCTTTATCGACGAGATAGACGCAGTTGGCCGTCAACGTGGAGCTGGTTTAGGTGGTGGTCACGACGAGCGTGAACAAACACTTAACCAAATGCTTGTTGAAATGGATGGCTTTGAAGGCCACGAAGGTATTATCGTTATTGCGGCAACCAACCGTCCTGACGTACTTGACCCTGCGTTGCTTCGCCCAGGTCGTTTCGACCGACAAGTTGTTGTTGGTCTTCCAGACATTCGTGGTCGTGAACAAATTCTTAAAGTTCACATTCGCAAAGTGCCAGTTGCTGATAACGTAGAGCCATCTGTGATTGCTCGTGGTACGCCTGGCTTTTCTGGTGCCGACTTGGCAAACCTTGTTAACGAAGCAGCGCTATTTGCAGCGCGCGGTAACAAGCGTCTAGTATCGATGGAAGAGTTCGAGAAAGCGAAAGACAAAATCATGATGGGCTCTGAGCGTAAGTCTATGGTTATGTCTGAGCCAGAAAAGGAAATGACGGCATACCACGAAGCGGGTCACGCTATAGTGGGTCGTTTAGTACCAGAGCACGATCCGGTTTACAAAGTGTCTATCATTCCTCGCGGTAGAGCATTGGGTGTAACCATGTATCTTCCAGAGCAAGATCGTGTGAGTCACTCTAAGCAGCACCTAGAAAGTATGATTTCTAGCTTGTTCGGTGGCCGTATTGCAGAAGCTATCATTTACGGTGATGACAAAGTGACAACTGGTGCGTCTAATGACATTGAGCGTGCAACCGAGATTGCTCGTAAGATGGTTACGCAGTGGGGCTTATCTAGCAAGATGGGGCCAATGTTGTATGCTGAAGACGAAGGTGAAGTTTTCTTAGGCAAGTCTATGTCTAAAGCAACTAACATGTCTGATGATACGGCGCGCGCAATTGACGCGGAAATTAAGTCACTTATCGATCGCAACTACGAACGTGCTCAGAAGATCCTTGAAGATAACATCGATATCCTTCACACAATGAAAGACGCACTAATGAAGTACGAAACCATTGATGCGAAACAAATTGATGATTTAATGAATCGTACTGATGTTCGTCCTCCTGCGGATTGGGACGACAGCCAGCGCTCAGACGGTGACAAGCCTAGCGGTGGTTCGCCGGTTCGTGAAGGCGAAATCAAAAACGATGGCGTTGATAAGCCATCGGTTGGTAAGCCGGGCGACATTCCAAGTTAATCCTGCTTACACTTAATAAAAAACGCCAGTTCTGCTGGCGTTTTTTATTAGCACTCTAAAAAATTCAAAAGAAGTAGCGAGAAGAACATGCAGTTTGGAAAGCATTTTATTTCACTCAGCGAGCCTCAGGTAATGGGCATTTTAAATGTTACCCCCGACTCATTCTCAGACGGAGGCAAGCATTCTACGGTTCAGCAGGCAGTAGACCATGCGCTAAAAATGATAGAGCAGGGCGCTACATTTATTGATATTGGCGGAGAATCAACACGTCCGGGCGCACCAGATGTAAGTCTACAAGAAGAGCTCGATCGCACCATTCCAGTTATTGAAGCTCTTGCTGATAAGAGCGAATGCGTTATTTCCATAGACACGAGCAAAGCAGAAGTTATGACAGCCGCTGTTAATGCTGGTGCAGGCTTAATTAATGATGTTCGAGCGCTAACTGGCGAAGGCGCACTAAAGGCAGCAGCGCAAACTGATGTACCTGTGTGTTTAATGCATATGCAGGGACAACCGCGTACTATGCAACAAAATCCAACGTATGATGATGTAGTGAAAGATGTTAGCGCGTTTCTTGAACATCGTGTACAGGCTTGCATGGATGCGGGTATAGATGAATCTAGAATATTGCTTGACCCTGGTTACGGCTTTGGGAAAACGTTGGAGCATAACTACGCGTTGGTTAAATATTTACCGAATATTATGGATTTGGGTTATCCAGTGCTAGTCGGTATGTCTCGTAAGTCTATGATTGGTAACTTACTCAATAGAAACGTGGATGAACGCTTGGCTGGAAGCATATCCCTCGCTACAATTGTAGCCCAAATGGGCGCACAAATAATTCGCGTACACGATGTGCAAGAAACTGCGGATGCGGTAAACATCGTAAAAATGCTGAACACAATCAAATAAGGAATAAAAATGACTCAGCGTAAGTATTTTGGTACTGATGGTATTCGAGGTAAGGTTGGTGAAAGCAACATCAATCCAGAATTTGTAACCAAGCTTGGTTGGGCAGCAGGTAAAGTGCTTGCAGGACGCGGCACAAACAAGGTTTTAATTGGTAAAGATACACGTATTTCTGGCTATATGCTCGAGTCTGCGTTGGAAGCCGGCTTGTCAGCAGCCGGTATTAATATTGGCCTTCTAGGACCAATGCCAACGCCAGCGATTGCGTATTTAACCAAAACATTTCGTTCTGAGGCTGGCATTGTTATTAGTGCCTCTCATAATCCGTTTTATGACAACGGTATCAAGTTCTTCTCTGCACAAGGCTTCAAATTAGATGACGATATCGAACTTGCCATTGAAGAAATGCTTGAACGTCCTATGACGTGCGTAGCGTCTGATAAGCTGGGTAAAGCCAATCGTATTGATGACGCAGCAGGTCGCTATATTGAATTCTGTAAAGGCACGTTCCCTTCTGATTTATCTCTTACAGGGCTTAAAATTGTGGTTGATTGTGCCCATGGCGCAACTTATCACATTGCACCAAATGTATTGCGTGAATTAGGTGCAACGGTTATTGAGCTTGGAACTGCGCCAAATGGTTTAAATATCAACGACAGCGTTGGTGCAACCTCTATGGATGCGATTGTAGCAAAAGTGAAAGAGGCAGGTGCTGATCTTGGCTTTGCTCTTGACGGTGATGGCGATCGCATCATGATGGTAGATCATTTAGGTAACATTTTAGACGGTGACCAAATTGTCTACATCATTGCCCGCGATGCGCTAAAGAACGGCAACTTACAAGGTGGTGTAGTTGGCACGCTAATGAGCAATCTTGGTCTTGAAAATGCACTAAGCAAGCTGGGCGTTCCATTTGCAAGAAGTAACGTGGGTGACAGATATGTCATGGAACTGTTACAGCAAAAAGGTTGGTCTATTGGTGGTGAAAACTCTGGTCACGTATTGAATTTAAACATGAGTTCTACTGGTGATGGTATTGTGGCTGGTTTGCAGGTAGTGGCTGCAATGCTTCGTTCTCACATGGACTTACACGACCTTGCCAGCGGTTTTGAGATGTATCCGCAAACCTTAATTAACGTGCGTTACGCAAACAAAGACGTTGATTATCTTGCTCATGCCGATGTTCAGGCCTCGAAGGAAGAAGCTGAAGCGGCATTAGGTAAAACGGGAAGGGTATTGTTGCGTAAAAGCGGCACTGAACCTCTTATTAGAGTGATGGTTGAGTCTAACGACGAACAGCAGTCTGAGAAGTGGGCAGAGCATATCGCGCAAACTGTTCGTAATCTCGCCAATTAGTTGGCGTAGCTGCGATTTTCGCTATTTGTGCTTGTAACTTAGTGATTAAATAGTTAATATCACGCCCGCTTAAAAGACAGGGCTAAGGTCTGCGTTGTGAGTAAAAATGTAAGAAAGCCATTCGTGGCTGGCAATTGGAAAATGAACGGAAGCATGTCACTTGTGGCAGACTTCAATGAAAAGCTTGCTTCAGTAAGTGCTCAGGCTGACATAGTAATATGTTCTCCTGCTACGCTTCTTCACGGCTTCAATAATTCAACCTTTTCAATTGGTGCTCAAAACGTTAGCCACTTAGACAATGGCGCTCATACAGGCGAACTTTCGGTTGAAATGCTGAAAGAAGCCGGATGTGAGTATGCAATTGTAGGGCACTCTGAGCGTCGTGAAGACCAAGGTGAATCCAACACACTCGTTGCTCAAAAAGCGAAAAAGTGTGTTAGTGAAGGTATCACACCAATCATCTGTGTGGGTGAATCACTAGACGTTCGCGAGGCTGGGAATGTAGAGTCATTCGTTGCTGCACAGCTAGACGCAGTTGTTGAAGCCCTTTCTGTTGAAGAACTCAGTAAAACAGTCGTTGCATACGAGCCTATCTGGGCTATAGGCACAGGTAAAACTGCAAGCCCGCAACAAGCACAAGAAGTTCACGAATTTATTCGCGGCTACTTTGAGAAAGTAGACGCCGACTTAGCACAAGGTCTTCGTATATTATACGGTGGCAGTGTTAAGCCTGATAACGCCGAAACGCTGTTTGCTCAGAAAGACGTAGACGGTGGCTTAATTGGCGGAGCTAGTTTAAAAGCAGAAGATTTTATTTCAATTTGCCAAGCGGCAGACTGACGAGGTATTTATGGTTTACGAAGTGCTATTGGTAGCATACTTAGTGGTTGCGCTTTTATTGATTGGATTTGTTTTAATTCAACAAGGTAAAGGCGCAGATATGGGCGCTTCATTTGGCTCTGGTGGTTCAAACACAGTGTTTGGTTCAACTGGGTCAGGAAATTTCATGACGCGTACAACTGGCATTCTAGCTGGCTTATTTTTCTTTATCAGCCTTACGCTTGGTGCAATGACTGCAAATCGTGAAAGCGCTGAAGACGAGTGGAATAATCTGGAAGTGCCTGCTGCGGTAGAAACGCCAGTAGAGGTTCCAGCAGACCAAGACGTGCCTGTAATTGAAGGTGCTGCAGGGTCAGATGTTCCTGCAGTTGAGTCTTCAGACGTACCAAAGGCTCAAGACGAGAATATTCCTGATTAAGGAATGCGTTTAATATTCGCGGAAGTGGTGGAATTGGTAGACACGCCATCTTGAGGGGGTGGTGAGCATAGCTCGTGCGGGTTCAAGTCCCGCTTTCCGCACCAAATTAAAAACCCGTTACTAATGTAACGGGTTTTTTCTTTTCTACTCAATGAGTTTTCATTCAAAACAACCTTTGTCTTACAGAATAAAATACGTTGTCTGATTAAATTCTGTCACTAGCCATTCTAGATAATATTTTTCCCTTAATTGCAATTTGTAACAAAGCGTTTAATTTTAGAAAATACAGGACGTTACTACTGTTCGATTTTCAAAGAATCAGCTATCCTGATTATTAACGAATGCTCTTTCCCTCTATCGAGCTACACCAAACAAGAGACACTGTAGTGCAAAAAACGCTTAGCCAAAGCTTATTTCAAACCCTTATTCTGGGTATTGTTATCGCATCGCTGCTTATAATAGGCGCCGTTTGGAAATCTGCGAATTCGTTTGTTGTTGAAAATATCGACCAAGATATAGCCTTGGCCGAGAAAGTATTCGATAAAGTGGTGGAAGATCGCCAAGAAGTTATAAAAAGTGTATCAAATGTTTTATCTCGCTCCTTTGACTTCAGACGAGCGGTAGGCACCCAAGACCTGCCTTCAATAGAAGCTGCGCTTACTAGTTACGCCAGTAGATTAAATACCGATATTATTGCGCTTGTGAACTTGGACCACACGGTAGTTGTGTCTCACTCCGATATTTTTGAAGCTGGACAGCAACTTCAAAGCAGTGTGGCGCTGGTAGCGAAGGGCAAAGACAGCGGCTTCTTTGTGGTAAACGACAAGCTGGTTCAACTCAATTTATACCGCGTTGAAATACCAACACTTCGTTACTATATGCTGATCGGAGTTGAGTTCGATAAAACACTGCTAAACGAACTAAAGACGTTAATTGACGCTGATATCATTGTTTCTCAACCTAAAACTAACAACATTATAATTACAACGTTAGACGCAGCGGTCGCAAGTTACCTTCTCGATAAAGAGGAAGACCCTTCATGGTTAGATGTTACGTTTGGCGACGAGCTTACTTACTTTAAACGCAATGCAAATATCTCTTCTGACATTCATTTACCCGTAGATATAACCTTAGCGGTTGACACAACCGTATCCTTTGATGCGTTTACCAGCATACAGATTACAATTCTAGCCTTTGCACTCATTGCAATGCTCATTGCACTGGGTTTGTCTATGCTACTGGCAAGAAACGTAAGTCAGCCTGTTTCAAATCTAGTCGCTGCGGTTAACAGAGTGGCATCTGGAAAATATGGTGCAACCCTAGACAAGCCGTCGAAGCTAAAAGAGATCACTGAATTAGCGAATGCTGTCGACAGCATGCAGGAGAGTATAAAAAGCCGTGAGAAGCACATACGCTATCAAGCTCAGCATGATGTGCTAACGGGTTTGTACAATCGCAATTACGTAGAAGACTATTTTTCTTCTCAAATGGCATCGAGCAATACTGTTCAAGTAATAGCGATTACAGTGTTGGGTTTTAGGACTATAAACGACCTGTATGGTTACCAAAATGGTGATAATACCTTAAAAGCGCTTGCACAACGCTTACAGCGATGGCCCGGCACATCTGCGCGCCTTGCAGGCGGTGAAATTCTCTACATTTCTCATGAGCCGCTACAAGAAGATCAGTTAAATACATTACGTCACATACTTGAACAACCCGTGGAAAGTAATTTAATAGCCATTCCGGTTAAAATTACGATGGCGGTGGTGAATTGTCCCATTGATGCGAGTAATTCCGAAGAGTTGTTTAGAAAAATAAACATAGTTACCGATGAGGCCATACACACTGGCGCATGGTGTGTGAACTACAGAACTGAGCTTGAGGATAGGTATAACAGGCGCCTTTCAATAACCACAGAATTAAAACGTGCTTTGGCAAGTCAGCAAGACGAACTCTCTATGGTTTACCAGCCAAAAGTAGATCTTAGAACAATGAAAGTAAGCAGTATGGAAGCGCTTATTCGTTGGAATAACTCTGAGCTTGGATTCGTACCTCCTGACGAGTTTATTACTATTGCTGAGCAAGCAGGGTTAATTGAGCAAGTGACAACATGGGTTATGCAACAAACCATTACCGATCTTGCGTACTTTAGAAATAAAGGTTTCAACTTTACGGTTGCAATGAACTTGTCTACTCAAGATATTCAAAACAAAGTATTGCTGAGCAATTTGGTTACGCTTTTAACTGAAAAAGGGTTGTCTCCTGAAGCGCTCGAATTAGAAATTACCGAGAGCGACTTGGTGGCAGACGCAAGTCTGGCTATTGAAAATTTAACCGAGCTTACTGCACGCGGTTTCCATTTTGCTATCGATGATTTCGGAACAGGCTATTCATCGTTAGCGTATTTGAAAAACTTACCTGTCAAAACCATAAAAATTGATAAAAGTTTCATACTGTCGTTAGCGTCAGATGAAAACGACCAGCAAATTGTGCATACGGTGTTAAGCCTAGCCAGTATCTTTAATTTGAAAGTTGTTGCTGAAGGGGTAGAGGACGAAACATCTCTTGATATCCTTAAAGGGTGGGGCTGCGATGTGGCGCAAGGCTACTATATAAGTAGGCCGCTTAAAGTGGCTGACTTAGAAACATGGCTGCGTAATTCGCCTTTTGGTGAATAGTAAAAAAGCTGAGCTCTTAGTAGTGAGTTCTTATTAACGTGTAATAAGACGTGTAATTAGGCGTGAAGTACTCGTTTTGAAACCTTGACTTTACTTAATAACGTTGGCACTGAATGTGCTTAGTTCTACATGGGTTAAATGAACGTGGTTTTAACAGCGTTGTTTAAATGTCTCTCGCCAATAAAAAATAACAAAATAAGGAAAAGATTATGGATATCATCCGCATATTACTATCAATTTTACTGCCGCCACTGGGTGTGTTTTTGCAAGTAGGGATTGGCGCACAGTTTTGGATAAACATTTTACTAACCATATTAGGTTACTTTCCAGGCGTAATTCACGCAGTGTACATCATTGCTAAGCGTTAATAAGCACTGTAAATGCAGTGACTTTTAGCGTTTAATCATAAAAAAGCCAGCTTAACGCTGGCATTTTTATGATTTGAAGAGAGGCTGCATTGGCACATTATGCCGTTGCAGTAGCTGTTGACATTTCCTGTCCCATCTCATTTACGTAATCATCAGCCAATGTGGTTTTTTGCTTATCATTAAGCACGCGACCTGCCACTTGGAAAAACTCGTGTTCTTCGTCTGCCAAATGATGCTCAACCTTATCTTGTAAGTTTTTAAGATGACGTAGCCAAGCAGGAGAACTCATCTCAGTGTCATCTAGTTTTGCCAATAGCTCATCAATTTCATGGTGCTCAGCAATGCCGTGGCGCGTTAAATCTATCGTTGCATCTTTTTCTAGAAGGTGAGCATAAAAGTGTCGCTCTTCAGCCAGTGCATGACCTTCTAACTGCAGTTTTAACTCTTGATAGTATTCGCGACGAGCAGCAGTATCGCCGCTTGTTTCAGCTAATATCTTTAAAAGTAGACGTTGTTTCTCATGGTCTTTACGTAGTGCTTCGAAAATATTCATAATACATTCCTCAGGTAATTTTAACTCTACCTTAGTAATGCGATATACGTTCCAACATGCGAACAACACTTACTGCTTGATTTTTATTACTATTTTAAAATTGCCACCAGGGTAGCAAATTCGACTTTAGAAAAACTTACATAACGATTGGAGAATATACATTGCTTTTTACACGCCTTGGGCAACGATAGCATCAGCCAAACGCCTGAAAGCCGCTATGTTAGCGCCTTTCATATAATCAATGTAATTGTTAGCAGTATCTTTCCCTTCCTCTACACAGCGCTCATGAATACTTAGCATGATACTTTGCAATTGTTCGTCTAGTGTATCTGCGTTGCGTTGGCTAAACATGGCATTTTGTGACATTTCTAAACCAGAAAGTGCAACGCCACCTGCGTTTGACGCCTTGCCTGGAACATACACTAGTTCTTTGTCTTTAAACACGTCTTGAGCTTCATCGGTACACGGCATGTTCGCACCTTCCAATACCATATTACAGCCGTTATTCACTAGCGTTAATGCATCGTCTCTATCTAGTTCATTCTGAGTTGCACAAGGTAATGCAATGTCGCAAGTTAAATGCCATGGCGTTTTGCCTTTTTTCCAGTCACCAATGCCTTTATCAGCAAGATCGGTAAGAATGTTGTTGCTTTTTGCGTGCTCAGCAATAGCAAATTTTATGGCTGGCTCGTCAAACCCATCTTGCTTGTAAAGAGTGCCGCGACTGTTCGACAGGCTAATTACCTTCGCACCTTTTTGCGTTGCTTTAAGTGCAGCATGAAGCGCTACATTCCCTGCACCCGAGACAACAATGTTCTTCCCTTCAATGTCAGTGTTGTGCTGTTTACATACTGCGTCTAAGAAGTAGATAAGCCCGAAACCAGTGGCTTCCGTGCGCACATAACTACCGCCAAATTCAAGCCCTTTTCCTGTCAGTACACCCTCAAACTTGTTGTTAAGTCGTCGATACTCACCGTACAAGTAGCCTATCTCTCTTGCTCCCACGTTTATATCACCTGCCGGTACGTCCGTGTTTGCGCCAATATGGCGCTGTAATTCACGCATAAACGCTTGGCAGAAAAGCATTATATCTCTATCACTTCGGCCTTTAGGGTTGAAATCTGCACCGCCTTTACCGCCACCCATGGGTAGCCCCGTAAGTGCATTTTTGAAACACTGCTCGAAGGCAAGAAACTTTAATACCGATAAATTAACCGTTGGGTGGAAACGCAAGCCGCCTTTATAGGGTCCCATTGCTGAGTTGTGTTGAACACGCCACCCCTGATTGACTTCAATGTCTCCGCTGCTATTCATCCAAGACACCGTAAAGTAAATAACGCGCTCTGGAAAACACAACCGCCTAACTATGTCATCACGTTTATAGCTTTCGTTTGCGTTATAGATGGGAATAATATCGTGTAGTACTTCTCTTACTGCTTGAAGATATTCGTTCTCACCCTCAAATTTCTGGGCGACAAAGTTATAAATTTCATCAAAATTGCTTTCGTATGGCATTGAATTAATTATCCTTCTCTTCAACGTTGGTTAGCACTATTAGGCTTCTAGGGTACGTTGTAATTTCGATTTTACTGTCTTTAAATATTTCCCCATCTACCGCATAAAGGGTAGGTGAATCGAACGCAAGCCTAATGCTTCGTGCTTGAGCATGCTTTATTGCATTTGAATGTTGTTTCGCGTCGTTGGGGCTTAATACAAGTTCAGCCAATGACAACAACTGTCTATCTGATGACGCCTGCGGGTTAAGCCATGTTAAGTCAAGCTTTCCATCGGTCACATCTGGTGGCGCTGAACCTTGTGCCAGTGCAGTAGTTAGCGGCGCTGCATTTGCCACTACAAGGCTAGGTGTAGTCATTGACTGCGCTTCGTTTTCATCAAGCGTAATAGTGAATGACATGTCTTCATTATTAGAAATCGCTTGCAAAAGCCCTTTGATATAGGCGAACTGGCCGCCAATATTTTTTGCTTCTCTGTCGGCGGCAGAGATCATTTTCTCTTCAAAACCGACTGCAGCGACAAGGAGCATGACGTGGTCATTGCATTTTGCGGTATCGATAGCCAATGTATTGCCGGCTATTATCACATCACATGCTGTGCTTATCGGCATGACTTTACTCATATAGCCATGTAGAACCTGGCTTAGCGCATTTGCAGTACCTAAAGGGATAATGCCCATTGTGATTTCGCTATCAATAAGTTCGCTTGCCACTTCTGTAAGGGTGCCATCACCGCCGCACGCTACTACAATGTCTGCACCATTGCGTTTGGCTTCACGAGTCAGTTCAGTTGCTGTTATGTCTGGTGTGGTTTCTTTAACTGACACACTAAACTTTTCATTCAGCCGAGATAATATGTCGTCTTTGTTCTGTTCCCATTTGCCACCGCCAGCTACGGGATTAACAATAAGAGCAAGGCGTCGTTTCAGGTTTAGAAGGCCACCGTCGCGTATTTTTTGAAGCGATGCCAACTGACGTTTATTTAATCGAGCAGTTTGTCGGATATCGTTAATCTGGCTTAAGGCTTCTTTTACGCTCAACGAAGGATTCTTTGCTAACAAGTAAGCGGCAACAACAAGCACCGACCTGCCTCTACCTAATGCACAGTGCACTACAACACTTTTTCGTTCGTCAACCTGCTGTTGGATGAAGTTAATACCCTGCATCAATTGGTCTTGGGTAGGGCTGGTGTGGTCAAGAACAGGAATGTTGAGATAACGGTAGTCTTCTTGGAACGCGGTCCAGTCTAAGCCATCGAATTCAGCAGTGACATCCAGTATTGCCCCAATTTTGTTTTCATTGAGCAGATCAACATGCTTGTTAGACATGCGGCAAGCTAGAAACAGGTGAGGTTCAATTTGTTGAAGTGGTGGTACTTTATCAGTGCGTCTGGCGTATTCATTGTAAAGCCATGAGCCAAACAAAAAGGGCACAAAGACCCAACGAATATAAATTGGGATAGAGCCATCCTGACGCTTGCGAAAAAGGCTTGGGAAATTTAATAAGTAAGCACTACTTACAGCAATCAGCGAAAACGCAGTCCATCCAAGCAGCAGCTTTAAAAGAGTGTAGGGCGCAAAGTACGTTGCAAACAGTGCAGCTATTGCGCCCGCTACATAAAACTTCACCATCTTCATATAGAAACATATCCTTTGTTTGCGAGAGTACTATTCTTACTACGCGAGAATGGTTTTCGTTTACTTTACAAGTGAACTATCGTGCAATTGAATCCATTACCTATTGTAAACTTACATAATGAACTTACCTTTGACGCTGCGCGTAAAGGCTAAGTATTAAAGCTAAAATGTGGAAGCGCTTATGTGGTTAAAGGTTGGCAATTTTGTTTGGTTTCAAACAATTTGGTGGTTGATCATTCTTTTTCAAAACAATGCAATATTACCCGTCGTTGCCCTCATTAGCGTTTGGTTAGTTTTATCTCCGCAAAGAGCCGCCGACATCAAACTTATGTCCATCATGTTAGTGATAGGAACTGTCGTGGATGGCTTACTCACCTATGGTGGGCTTTTCAATTTCACTGAACAAAATGCGCTTATTCACTTTTGGCCGATTCCAATTTGGCTTTCTCTACTTTGGGTAGCTTTTTCGGGAACGGTTCATCATAGTATGGAAGCGTTTAAGGGCAGATACGCGTTGTGCGCTGTTGGTGGCGCAATATTTGCCCCTTTAAGCTACTTAGCGGGCGAACGATTTGACGCAGTAGAACTAGGTGCATCTTACATAGTGTCTTATGCAATTATCGCTGCTGTTTGGAGCGTGGTTTTTCCTCTGTGTTTTTATATCTCGTCCAAGTTATTGAAGACGCAGCTTACACCCAACATTCAAGGAGAAAGTACATATGACTAAAACTGTATTAGTTACTGGTGGAAACCGTGGCATAGGTTTTGAAGTAGTGAAGTCGATGGCTACAGCAGGATACAAAGTACTGATGGGGTGTCGTGATGAAGAAAGTGGGGAAAAAGCGAAAGCTGAAATTCCAGGCGCAGATGTACATGTGATTGAAATGCCGCTCAATAACGAGAATGCCATAACCGACGCCATTGTTCAGGCACAGGCTGTTTATGGGCATATCGATATTTTAATAAACAATGCGGGCGTTCTCGATGATACGCCATGGGATGAAGTATCGTCTGAGGGGTTGTCAAAAAGCATGCAGGTAAATGTGAACGCGCCATTGACACTCATACAGCACACGTTGCCTAAAATGATCGAGCGAGGATTTGGTCGAATTGTAAATGTGAGCTCTAGTTATGGAAGTTTCGATCAGTCACTACAGGGGCCGTTAAGCTATGCCATTTCGAAAGCCGCGTTAAATGCACTTACGGTAAAAATGGCGGCAGTAGTTGATAAGGCAAAAGCTGACAAAGCCGACGATGACGAGTTTGACGTTACGGTAAACAGTGTCACCCCCGGATGGGTTCATACACGGATGGGTGGTGCCGATGCTCCCAGAACGCCTGAAGAGGGTGCTGATAGCATTGTGTGGCTAGCAACGTCTGCAAAAGGTGGTCCGCACGGCGCGTTTATAAAAGATAGAGAAACGGTTGCGTGGTGATAGTTACCAATAATTGCTCGTAGCGAGAGTTGCGCGTAGCAAGAACTGCGCGCTTCGAAGGTGAAATTTAACGCTTTAACGTGCGGCTAAAGCGAAAAACGTTCTCTTAAAAAACGTGCAATGCCGTCTTCATTATGATGGCCAATAATCGAGGTTGCCGCATCCTTAATCATTTGCTTTGCATTTGAAGGCGCATAGGCTTCGTCAGCAAGCTCGAACATACTAATGTCATTATCACTGTCGCCGAAACATATTACGTTACTGGCCCCTAGCTTGTTTTTAAGTATCTCAACCGCACTACCTTTATTGGCCAACTGGTGATGAACATCCATCCAACGGTATTGGTCTCCCTCTATAGCGGGACCAGAATACGCAATTAGCTCATCATGGTTATTTAAGTACTGATACATTTCGTAAACCAACGGCGCATCACCAATCATGCTAATGTTTGTTATGTGGGCGTGGGCAGGTAGCTGCTCAATAGGAGCAAGTGTGGCATCAGTACGAGAAAAGTACTTATCAATTAAGTCACGTTCAACCTGATGCTGCGGGATAGCGTGATAAATCACGTGGTCGTTGGACTCACTGTTAATATTTACGGTGTTTACGAATGGTGTGATACGGTTTTCGTTAGCACATTGCACAATGGTGTTAACCTCGCTAGGTGCCAACAGGTTCTCTAGTGTCAATGCCTTATCTGATGGGTCCCAAATGGCCACACCATTATTATAAATGTGTGGAAGAACAAACTCGGTGCCTTTTAAAACATGCTGCGCTGAGTGCATCGTTCTGCCGGTTGCAACAGTGAAAGCGATGTCTCGCTCGGCAAGTAAACCTAACGTGTCTTTGGTATAGGTCGAGATTACTGATGATTTGTTGAGAAGGGTACCGTCTAAATCGAAAAAAATTAAATCCATAGTAAATCCGTAGAGAAGAGCCTGATAATGCATCGTTAAAAAAGAAGGCAATAGAGCATAATACGCAATTATTGCCTTTTTGTTTACTTCATCTCACTAATGTCATACCAGTATGGATTGCGTTAATAGGTTGGCGTGGAGGAGTCATCTACTATTAACCTAGTCAGCTTCGATATACTCTCCCGATGAACCTTAATGAAACGATATCCATTCATATTTTCACAGAAAAAAGCTGCGTTATTTAATGGCTTCTACAACGTCACTTGCGTGTGGGCGCAGTACGGTCTCAAGCTCTGCAACTGATTGCGGCTGTTTAAGGCTTATAATGAGCGCTACTTGTTTATTGCGTATAGCATGACGCACTGTTTGCACAATTTGATTTCGGTCGGGGCGTAAGCCCAACAAACCTGCTATAAACAAACCAATGAAAATACCTGGGCTAATTAATGCAATATAGGTAAACATCGGGTTTTGTTGAGTCAGTGCTGGACCATACTGTGTAAGTAGAAACGCACAAATTAGCCCTATGAACAAACCCACGCTTCCTAATACAAGGTGTGATGTCCACAAATTGTTGCCGATGGTTTCAGTGCCTTTCTCAAGTTTTTCGCTCAGTTTTGGGTCGCCTGATTCCACCAACTCAACTTGAGAGAGTGCAATATTGGTTTGCTCGCTGACAGCATCAATTGCGTCTTGGGCATTTGCCCTTGTGTCGAACACCGCAGCAACTTGAAGATATTCGCTTGCCATCATTGACGCACGGCGATTGTTTGTATTTTCGTTTGATCCCTTCTTTTGTACTTTATGTTCAGCTTTCGACATAACACACTCCATTTCTTAAGTTCTTTATCAATTCAAAAAATCATGAATTTATTTATCCAATATTCATTCCGGGTAATTAATTTATGATGTTTTTGAACGCCTAGTGATGCTTGGGATGCGTTTTACTACTCTGTTATTTAAAGCTTTCTTTGAGAGTATTAAAGGGTTTTAAGGTAGGAAGGTATTCAAAAAATATGACGTTTAATATGCCTTAAAAAAGTCATTACAGCCCACTTTCAATGAATCTGATTAAGAATGTGACTTTTTTACACGCAGTATGAAAAAGTGTTACACCATTTTGATTAGACGGCGTGCTCTTGATCAATATATTCAAAGCGTCAGTAACAAATTTTTTAACGCAAAGATAAATTCAGAACCGTGTATAAGAAGTGGCAATGGCAGAAAAAGGAATGCTAGCGTGTAGACAGTATGATAGCGCCGAACATCTTGCTATTACGCGCCACAGAACAGGTGAAAAGCGCTTCTACTATCGTTATGCCAGTGGAAGAAAAGTATCTGGTAAACGTACTTTAAAACGCATAAACCAATTAGTTATCCCACCAAAATGGGAGTCTGTCTTAATTAGCAAAGATCCAAAAGCCTGTATTCAAGTAATCGGTTGTGATGAAAAAGAGAGACGACAGTACATTTACCACCCTAGTTGGCATGAACACCAACAAGCGCTTAAATTTGAAAGGCTTTGCGAATTCGGAAATAAAATTTCAGCTTTCAGACAGCGGTGTGTTTCGTTAGTAGAAGAAGCCGGGTGGCAACAAGAAAAAGCATGCGCTTTAGTGTGTTTGCTGCTTGATAACACTGGTGCGCGAGTAGGGAACGCGCAGTACAGTAAAGTAAATAATACGTTTGGTTTAACTACACTGCGGCATAAACATCTGAAACAGAACGATGATGATACTGTGTCGTTACATTATGTGGGTAAGCATGGCAAGCAACGCCAATTAACGATAGAGGATCCAGCACTAGCAGCACTGGTTAATGAGTCATCGGAAAAGCCAGGGTATTGTTTGTTCCGCTATCAAAATAACGATGGTAAATGGCAAGATGTGACAAGCGACGATGTAAATCAGTTCATCCATGAAAATCTTGGGAATTCATTTAGTTGTAAAGACTTCAGGACATGGGCTGCTAGCCGCCATGCATTGATGATGTTACCACGTGTTTATGACGAGATAATTCAAGCTTCAAATAAAAAATGGGAAAGTACACTAAGTAAATCTGTGAGCAAAGCATTGGGAAATACGCCCAATGTATGCCGGAAATATTATATTCACCCTAATCTTTTTACCCTTCTTAAAGACAAACAAAACACAGAAAGTCTCATTTTGCAGGTATCAGAACTTGCGCAAGAAAACCTTAGTCATTTTACAGCGTATGAGCGCATTGAAAGGCTTTTATTGGGCGTAATATCAGCTGAATGAAGTTGTTTATATATTTGTAATGAAAATGATTTAGTTGATGCTAACTTGCAATAAAATTGCTTCAAAAGTTGAATCTAACTATGTTTCACGTTTCTTGGTTTTTATTTTAAGTGTCTGATATTTATTGTTTTAATTTAACTTTCTAGCAGGTTTTTTTCTGTGAAACCATCATCCCACTTTTTGCATATGAACAAGTGTTGAAATTAAGTTGTACATTAATTGCACTTGAAAAAATTTAAAAAACCTTTATATTGTTTGAACTCAAATGATTACTGTTCGAGTTATCTTGCGTTGGCGTTGACGACTTGTCGTTGCTGTTAGCTGATAAATCGCGACGTTGACCACCTCTGTCACAGACACGCGGATTGGAAAGAAAGCTTCATAGGTAACGGGTACTTTAATCATTTATTTTTTGAGCAACAAAGGATTTATCCCTCGCTATGCCTTTAGAAAGTTATATCTCATTGTCGCTTTATTTTATCGCGATGTTGGGGATAGGGTTGTTTGCATATCGTCAATCGACCAGTGATATATCAGGTTATATATTGGGCGGAAGAAAGGTAAGCCCTCAAGTCACTGCTCTATCAGCAGGCGCGTCCGACATGTCTGGTTGGATGTTAATGGGGCTACCCGGTGCAATGTTTTTAACCGGGTTCGACGCTTTATATATCGCGATTGGTTTAGTAGCAGGCGCACTGGCAAATTACTTACTTGTGGCACCGAAATTGCGTGTATATACAGAAGTGGCTGATGATTCACTTACGGTTCCTGAGTTTTTTGCTAAACGTTTTAATACACCGAATTCAAGCATAAGAATTGTGTCTGCTGCAATCGTTGTGATGTTTTTCACGTTGTATACGTCGGCAGGTTTAGTGGCAGGCGGCAAGCTTTTTGAAAGTGCATTCAATGTTGATTATCAACTTGGGCTGTTCATAACGCTGGGTGTAGTAGTGTCATATACCTTGCTAGGAGGCTTCTTAGCAGTGAGCCTTACCGATTTCGTTCAAGGCTGCATTATGTTTGTTGCGCTTGTTCTGGTGCCGGTGGTGGCGTTTACCGAGTTCGACAGTGTTTCGCAAATGACAAGTGCAGCATATGCATCGGTACCCAGCTTTTCTGAGTCGTTAGAAACGCTTACCGTGGTAGGTTTACTTTCCAGCTTAGGCTGGGGGCTTGGGTACTTTGGTCAACCGCACATTATTGTACGTTTCATGGCAATTAGGTCGGTGAAGGCAATTAGCACAGCGCGAAACATTGGTATGTCGTGGATGACAGTAACCATCATCGGTGCACTTGCAACAGGCTTTGTTGGCATTGCTTATGCAAATCAATTTAATTTGAAAGTGGATGATGCTGAGACCATTTTCATTATTTTTTCTCAGCTATTGTTCCATCCATTAATTAGTGGATTTTTAATGGCGGCAATTTTAGCAGCCATTATGAGCACAATCTCGTCACAGTTGTTGGTGAGTGCAAGCTCATTAACAGAAGATATTTATCGTGTAGTAACGAGTAAAGAAGTAAGTGAAAAGCAAACAGTAACGATAGGACGCTACGGTGTAGCGGGTGTCGCAATTGTAGCGCTTATGTTGGCTATGGATGCGTCAAACACCATTCTATCTTTAGTGAGTAACGCATGGGCAGGTTTTGGTGCTGCGTTCGGCCCGCTGGTACTTTTTTGCTTGTATAGGAAAGACCTCACAGCAAAAGCTGCGATGGCCGGAATGGTAAGCGGTGCGGCAACGGTACTGTTTTGGATTTACGCACCGGTCTTGGCCAATGGTGAGGCATTAAGTAGCGTGATGTACGAAATTATCCCTGGTTTTGCGGTAAGTACGCTAACCTTATATGTAATGAGTAGGTTTGGCGAAAAGCCCGCAGATAGCGTTGAAAAAACGTTTATCCAAGCCAGTGAAGAATTAGCGAATCAACAATCTTAAGGTTTAGAAGTTTATTATGAGTAACCCTAATTGGAAACGCGTAGTAATAAAAGTAGGTAGTGCACTGATTTCACCTAATCAAAAAGGGTGCAGCAGCCATTACTTGCTTAGTATTGCGCAATTCATCGTGCGATGCAGAGCGAACGGTACGCAAGTTGTGCTGGTTTCTTCTGGCTCGGTCGCAGCAGGTGCGCATTTGTTTCCAGAGCTAGAGAAAACAGATATTGCCATTAAGAAAGCGATGGCAGCGGCAGGGCAAACAGAAATGATTGCAACATGGGACAGGTTATTTGACTTTCCATCTGCGCAGATACTGTTGACCCATGCCGATTTACGAGACCGTGAACGCTACGTAAGTATTCGAGAGACAATTTTCAGCCTGTTAGACAATGGCGTACTTCCCATTGTTAATGAAAATGACACAGTAACAACTGACAAGCTGAAAGTTGGTGACAACGATAACTTGTCGGCAATGGTAGCGTCAGCTGCCGAAGCGGATGCGCTTATTATCTGTTCTGATATTGATGGATTGTATGATAAAAATCCGCATGAACACGACGATGCGACTTTGCTTAAAACGGTGGAAAACATTGATGCAAGCATCTACGCCATGGCTGGTGGCGCGGTTAAAGGCGGAGTAGGTACAGGCGGAATGCGCACAAAAATTGAAGCTGCCGAAAAAGCAGTTTCGCATGGTATAGATACTTATATTATTAACGGTTTTACAGAGCTGTCGTTTAACATGCTGCTAAATGGTGAAAACCCTGGCACGCATTTCAAGCCTCATGCGAAGCCAATGCAAGAAAACGTACATTGGATGCGACATACGTCGAACGCACAAGGTGAAGTTATTGTAGAAGGCGACTTCGACGCACAATTAGATAGTGACGCTGAGCAACTTACAAGTAGCGAAATTGTAGACGTGAAAGGCGAGTTTTCAGTGGGCGACACTATTTTGGTGCGCAAAGAAGACGGCACTAAGCTGGTTAAGGCGAGGTCGAATTACAGTAGCTGTTTATTGAATTTCATTGCTAATCAGGAAAACGAAGAATTTGCCAACGAATTCGAAGAGAAAACGGGGCCAATTATTTCTGATCAGCATATAGCAAACTTGGAGAAAGAATGAGCATTATTACAGAGTTAGCACAACAGGCGAAAAAAGCTGCACGTACATTGGCAATTCTAAGTGAAAGCCAAAAGAACGCGGTGTTAACTGACATGGCAGCAGCTATTCGCGCAAACAAAGACAAAATTATTGCGGTTAACGAAAAGGAAGTGGCGCGTGCGAAAGAGAACAACTTAGACGCAGCCATGGTAGACCGCTTAATTTTGAATGAAGAGCGTATTGAATCGATGGCCGAAGGCATCGAAGTTATTGTAGAACTTGATGATCCAGTTGGAAAAGAGCGTGTAATTGGCACTCGTCCAAATGGTATCGAGATTAAGAAAATGCGTATACCACTAGGTGTAGTGTGTATGATTTATGAAGCACGCCCTAATGTAACTGCTGACGCAGGCGCATTGTGCTTTAAATCGGGCAATGCCGTAATTTTACGCGGTGGTAAAGAAGCGCTAGATACAAGTTTGGCAATTGCTGAACTTATGCAAGACGTTCTGGAAAAGCACAATTTACCAAAAGCACTGGTAACAGTAGTACCGAATCCTGACCGTGCATTAATGCAAGAGTTAATGGAACAGCGTGACTACATTGACGTGATAATTCCTCGCGGTGGTGAAGGCTTGATTAATTATGTAACTGATAACGCTAAGGTACCGGTTATTCAGCACTTCAAAGGTGTGTGTCACCTTTATGTTGATAAAGAAGCTGACCTAGATAAAGCCATGGCATTATTGCTAAATGGTAAAACACAGCGTACCGGCGTGTGCAATGCACTAGAAGCGCTGGTAGTACACCAAGCTGTTGCAGGTGACTTCTTACCTAAGGTTGCACAGGCATTTAAGGAAAAAGGCGTGAAAGTGCATGTGAGCGAGAAGGGAAGTCAGTACTTCGACAATGCTAACGTTATTGCTGAGGACGCATTCGGTGAAGAGTATCTAGGGTTAGAAATTGCGATTCGCGTAGTAGACGACTTTGACGCAGCTATCGAGCATATTGCTCAGTTTGGTAGTAATCATACTGAGGTTATCTGTACCGAAGATGCTGACAAAGGCAAGCTATTCCAGCGCGCGGTAGACGCAAGTGTAGTGATGGTTAACGCCTCGTCACGATTCTCAGATGGAAGCCAACTAGGTTTGGGTGCTGAAATTGGTATTGCAACGACGAAACTGCATGCTTACGGACCTATGGGCTTAGAGTCATTAACGTCTGAAAAGTACCTAGTAAATGGTGAAGGTCAAATTCGCGAATAGAGACTGAGGTCTTTTACGCTAACCACACTAAAAGCAGGGGCGGGCGCAGTATTAAATCAATACTACGCTTAGGAAAAAGGCAGACTAAACCTTAAGGCAGGTACTAAGAGAAGGCACTGGTCAGCATTGTACCCTGAGTCCTCATGCTTCATAATGTAAAGCGCTAACCTTAGTTGGCGCTTTTTCGTTTCTATTCATATGGTTAATTTGACTATGGCGTCTGGCCGTGTTTATCACGGTTACTAACACTAAAAGATCACCAATAGAAGCACCACAAATACACAACCCAAAGATGGAGCCGTAATGGAGATAGTGATAGACCCAGCACAAATGTGGCAACAGTTCATTGCATTTGCGAATGAATACAAACTGCTGACGTCTTTGGTTTTCCTCGTTATTTTACACTATATCAAGAAAGGCTCATTGCGCCTTATTAAACGCAGAAGTTCGCGCAAAGGCGAAGACCGTCGTAATCAAATTAATATTTTAGAGCAACTTGGTAACGCACTTATCATCATATTACTTATGGTGATGTGGTCATCTGAAATACAAACCCTCGCTATTTCAATAGCTGCGTTTATGGTGGCAATAGTGCTTGCCACGCGTGAATTTATTCAATGTTTTATGGGGTTCATTTACTATTTAGGCGCAAGGCCTTTCAGGGTTGGCGACTGGATCCAAATGAACAACATCATTGGCGAAGTTGTTGAAATGGACTGGGCTAAAACGGCGTTATTAGAAGTCGACCCAGAAAGCTTCAACTACACGGGTAAACACGTTTATGTGCCCAATAGCCAATTAGTAACACAAACCGTTAAAAATCTTAACTTTATGCGTCGCTATCGATTGCATTCTTTTGAAATTGTGAACGAGCCAACGGTTAATGCGTATAGCCTGTTGCCAGCTTTTCATGCGCGAGCGCAGGCACATTGCGAGTATTTTCGCGATGTAGCAGAGCGTTACAAAGGCTTAATTGAGCGACACCTCGAACAAGAGTTTATTCGCATAGATCCAGAAGTAGAGATAAAAACAAACGAGTTGGCAAAAGTAGTAGTAAAGGTAAGTTTGTTTTGCCCCACTGCAGAGGCTCACGAGCTTGAACATAAAATGTGCTCAGACTGGCTAAGCCTTTGGTTTAAAGCCTTGAAAGAAGAGCAAAAAGCCCTTGAAACGCAACAAGGCGAGTTTAGTACCGCACCGTAATAAAATGCGCCTACTATGACTAGCGCAAGCTAGTCACAATCCCAGGCACGATTTTGGGTAAAGTGGCTTTGTAAAAAAGCCATTTGATCTGCCAATATACGCCTATTCATCAAGTAGAAACGTTCATACACGTTTGGGCGAAACGGCACTGCTAACAGCGGCATATTCGCTTCTTCAGGTGTTTTTGCGCCTTTTGCGTGATTACACCGCTGACAAGCAGTGGCAACGTTCGTCCAGCTGTCTTTACCTCCACGCGAGCGAGGTACAATATGATCGCGTGTTAGCTGCTTGGGTGAGAACTTTTGACCACAATACATACACAGGTAGCTATCGCGTCTGAACAAATATCGATTAGTCAAAGCGACTTTGCCCGACATATCGGTAACTTTTCCATCGCAGGCAATAATACTAGAGAGGTTTAACTGGCTTTGAAGGCCGTTTCTATTCCAACCACCTTTTAACGTAATGCTGTCGCTTCCCAATTCAAACAGCACCTTGTCTTGGCAGTAAAGTTTTGCGGCGTGTTCAACATCTATCCACTCTTGTGGCATGCCTGCTTTGTTAAGTCGAAGTACCAACATGGGTTTCTCCTTTAGCACACTATAATTAGACGTTCTTGTTGTTTTAAGCTGAGCAACTTTTCACTGGTAGACCGCTAAACTGGTAGACCGCTAAAAGAATGGACGCGGACAGTAAATAAGGTGCGTTACTTATTGTTCTAGCATACGCTGTTTTGTGTCATTATGATGAAAATATAGCCAAAAAATGAAATTTCACAGAGTTTTCATACAGTCATGGTGCAATAGGAACTAGCAACTACACTAAAATGTGTATAAGAATTTCTGCATGGCGCTGTATTTGATCGTGGTATTAACGCTATATCATGGCTATACTATGCGCCGCGTTTAAAAGCGATAAATAAAGATTGAAATTAAAGGACAAATAGTGACTCCTATTACAAAATCATTCCAGTATGGACAGCATACTGTAACTCTAGAAACGGGTGTAATTGCCCGTCAGGCAACAGCTGCGGTACTTGCAAGCATGGACGACACGTCTGTACTAGTAACAGTAGTTGGTAAGAAAGAAGCGAAAGCAGACCAAGATTTCTTCCCACTTACTGTTAACTATCAAGAAAAAGCGTATGCTGCGGGTAAAATCCCAGGTGGTTTCTTCAAGCGTGAAGGTCGTCCATCTGAAGGTGAAACACTGATTGCACGTCTTATCGACCGTCCAATCCGCCCATTATTCCCAGAAGGTTTCAAAAACGAAGTACAGGTTGTTGTTACTGTAATGTCTGCTAACCCAGATATTCCTACAGACATCATCTCTATGATTGGTACTTCTGCAGCCCTTGCTATCTCTGGTATCCCATTCAACGGCCCAATTGGTGCGGCACGTGTTGGTTTTAGCAACGGTGAATACATTCTTAATACACGCAACGAAGAGCAAGCGGAAAGCGAGCTTGACCTTGTTGTTGCGGGTACTGAAGGCGCAGTACTTATGGTTGAATCAGAAGCAAGCGTGCTTTCTGAAGAAACTATGCTTGGTGCGGTTATGTTCGGTCACGAGCAAATGCAAACTGTGGTTAACGCAGTAAATGAATTTGCTGCGGAAGTTGGCACTGAGAAGTGGGACTGGACACCAGAAGCAGAAAACACTGCGCTTAAAGACAAAGTTAAAGCACTAGCTGAAGCTGAAATGACAGCTGCTTATCAGATTTCTGACAAACTAGAGCGTAAAGACGCAGTAACTGCTGCGACTGAAAAAGCACTTGAAGCAATCCTTGCTGAAGACGAAGAGCAAGACAAGAAAGAAGTACTAGACCTTCTTCATGACCTTGAGTCTGACGTAGTTCGTTCTCGCATTCTTTCAGGCGCACCGCGTATTGACGGTCGTGACCCTGCGATGATTCGTGCACTAGACGTTGCTACTGGCATTCTTCCACGTACTCACGGTTCTGCACTATTTACTCGTGGTGAAACACAGGCACTTGTTGCAGCTACTCTTGGTACAGAGCGTGACGCACAGATGATTGACGAGCTTCAAGGTAAGCGCGACAGTCGTTTCATGCTTCACTATAACTTCCCTCCATACTGTGTTGGTGAAACAGGTATGATTGGCTCGCCTAAGCGTCGTGAAATTGGTCACGGTCGTCTAGCGAAGCGTGGTATTCAAGCAGTAATGCCAAGCGAAGAAGAATTCCCGTACGTAGTACGTGTGGTTTCTGAAATCACAGAATCAAACGGCTCATCTTCAATGGCGTCTGTATGTGGTACTTCACTAGCGCTAATGGATGCAGGTGTTCCAATTAAAGCGTCTGTTGCGGGTATCGCAATGGGTCTTGTTAAGAGTGACGACAATTTTGTTGTACTTTCAGACATCCTTGGTGACGAAGATCACCTTGGTGATATGGACTTTAAAGTAGCGGGTACTACCGACGGTATTACTGCACTTCAAATGGACATTAAGATTGAAGGTATCACTAAAGAAATCATGCAAATCGCGCTTAAACAAGCAAAAGAAGCACGTTTGCACATTCTTAAGACCATGGACGAAGCCATTGGCGGTCACCGTGAAGAGCTAAGTGAATTTGCTCCACGCATTTACACAATGAAGATTGACCAAGACAAGATCCGTGACGTTATCGGTAAAGGCGGCGCAATGATCCGTCAAATTACTGAAGAGTCTGACACTAACATCGAGATTGAAGACGACGGTACTATCAAAATCTTTGCGACAGAGCGTGCGAAAGCAGACATCGCTATTAGCAAGATTGAGCAAGTAACGGCTGAGATTGAAGTTGGTAAGACTTACAACGGTAAGATTACACGTATTGTAGACTTCGGTGCGTTTGTAGAAGTACTTCCAGGTAAAGAAGGTCTTGTTCACATTTCACAAATCGCTCACGAGCGTGTGAACAAAGTAACTGACTACCTAGAAGAAGGCCAAATGGTTGACGTTAAGGTTATGGAAATCGATCGCCAAAACCGTGTACGTTTAAGCATTAAAGAGCTTCTAGAAAAGCCTGCGCCAAAGTCTGACGACGCAGAGTAATGCTGACTGGGTTTAAATAAAACCTAGATAACAGTAATTCAGTAAAAAGGGAGCTTGGCTCCCTTTTTTCGTTATAGGTTGCTACAGGTTTTATAGAGTTGCGTTTTGTGAATTAACCCACACATTCAACTTATAATGAAATGCGTATTTTAAAGGTATTTGATAATGGATAAGCAAACCCAAACCGAAGTAGAAGCAGCAGTATTCCGCCGCTTAGTAGAACATTTAGATGCGAACAAAGACGTTCAGAACATCGACCTTATGATTTTGGCCGACTTTTGCCGTAACTGCCTAGCAAAGTGGTATTCAGCAGCTGCCAGCGAGCAGGGTGCAGACATCGACTACGAAGCGGCGCGTGAAGTGGTATACAAAATGCCGTATTCAGAGTGGAAGGAAAAGCATCAGCTACCAGCTACTGACGAACAACTTGAAAAGCTAGCGGCCAGACAGAAAAAGTAGTTGCTAGTTTGTACGATGATAATCTATCAGTTTTAAAAGCCAGCGATTGCTGGTTTTTTTGTATATTTTTCTATTGGTTATGGTTTAAAGTATTAATTAATAGAAGAACAAGTCTTTTAAAGTGGATTGAGAAAGCATGACGGTTTAAAGACGTGAGGATTGTTATGCTTTTTAAAAGGGATTTAGAGTTATGAGAAGAGCATCGCCAGAAGCATGGCTTTTTGTCGGATTTATTATTTGCCTTGTAGTCCTCCCCGTAGTTGCAGGTTTAATTGCACTCAAAACATACCGAAAGTTTAAACCTATCGAGGTTCAAGAAACGAATTCCACTGCAGCCCTGCATCAAAAGACACATGACAGTTTCTTTACCGTTCTAGTCGTTGGGTAGAAGAGCACACCGTGAAAGCAAACATCAAAAGCAAAGTTCCACTTATTTTCCTTATTGTGGTGTCGCTTTGGTGGTGGTTCTATTATGCCTCATCAAATGCGTTCAATGGCTTTGGGTCAGAAAAGCATGAATGGTTATTTATGCTCGATACGTTGCTGGTGTTACCAATACTCTGCTTTATTTGTGAAGGCAACAAACAAAAAGCGAGTTTAAAGGCCGCTATGCTTTGTTGCACTGCCGTGTTTATTGGGAGTGTGATTATTCCAGAGCAGAACAAGGTGTTGTTTCAATACCTTGAAAGTGGACGGTATGTGGTTTTAGCTTTTGTGCTTCTGCTTGAATTGACTGCTGTTATTACCGTAGTGCTAGCTGTGCGTAGTTTGTTAGCAAAAAACGAAGATCCTGATGTTGCACTTCAAAAGCCTATTGATAGTATGCTGGGAAAATCGGCATTAAGTACATTGCTACAGTTTGAAGGCCGTGTTTGGACCTTCGCGTTATTTGCGTCACACATAAAGCCAATGGCGTACGCTGGAGAACATCATTTCTTTTATGATAAAAAAGACGGCGCACGAAGCAATCTTGCTGGTTTTCTTGCTTTAATGGTCATCGAGCTACCTTTAGTTCATTTTCTTACTCATTTTCTCTATAGCAGCACCGCTGCCAATATTGTTACTGGCCTTACGCTATTTGGACTCGTATTTTTCTTTGCGGAATACAAAGCAGTGGGTAAGCGTCCAATTTCGATAAGTGGCAACTACATCATTGTCCGCTATGGTCTCTATCCGTCGCTTACCATTTCAATTCATAATATTGCTGCAATATCGGCTAATACAGGCTTTATAAAGCGTAGCCGCTACATTAAAAGGTTTAACTATGCTGGTGTACCCAACGTTGAAATTCTTTTGCATGAACCAATGAATGGTAGGAAGGCAATATATTTGGGCGTTAACTCGCCATGTAGATTTATACATTGCGTAAAGCAAGTAAAAACCAAGGACTCGTTTTTTTAACAAGGAAGCACTTAATGCGTACAACAGTTGTAATAGTGGCTGCGCTAATTAGTTTGTATTCAACAATACTCAAAGCAGATTCAGTAAAAATTCACGCAATTCACAAAGAAACCTTTGCCTGTACAGAGCATTGGGACGGGCAGTTTGCACACGCGGGTGATGCGTTAGGAACAGACTGTGTTATTGGTGGTTGGTATGAGGATGATACTAGGCTTTTTCAGCGCTCTTATATTAATAAGGGTTTCGAGAACGAAGAGTGGTTTGGTTTTAAAAAGGATGTGTTAGCACCTTGTGAATGCACGGTAGACAGTATTCATATTAACCCTATTACGAATAAGCCAGGTGTAATGACGCCCGGTAGAGCAAGCTCAATTACGTTTAAAACAAAAGAGGGTCAGTTTGTACTGCTTGCACACGTAAGAGATATCGCTGTAAAAGTTGGTCAAGAAATCAAGCGCGGCACTGTAGTAGCCAAGGTGGGTAATAATGGTTACAGCCGAAACCCACATATTCATATAGGCGCGTGGGATAGTAATGGTAAGCCAATGCAAATTCAGTTTGACCAGAGCACGCTCGCGTTAATAGACCGTCAGTAGTTTAAGTTTATAAAGCAGCGAAGTAATTCATACCGTCGCTGCTCGCTACGAATTATGGAAGAAACTAGCTCAAGGAGGAAAAATTGATAGTTTTGTTTTTCATCGCATTTATGTTTGCGTGGCTTTTTATTGCATCACTTCTTTTAGAATGGTTATGGAACATGACTATTCCCGATCTTTTTAATTTATCTAAAATAACGTATTGGCAGGCGTTTCGTCTTCTTATCATTTCCGCTTTATTGTTTAGCGGGTTAGGCATCAAATTCATCAATTTTTAACAAGGAATGTTCAATGAAAAAGGTTTTATCTTTAGCGTTTATCTCATTAACTCTAGTCGGCTGTAATGGTAATAGCGATGACGAACAACCATGTGGCGAAATCACGCTGCCTGTAATTGTTCCTGCTATTCGAGTGAATCTATTCGACATTAATGAGCAAGCACTAAATGCATGCGATGCAATATTAACCATTACTAACTCTTCGGGAACAGAAGTAGTGTACGGCTCTGCTTTCAATAATTGCGAAGAAGAATTTAGCCTTGATGGTGGTTTCAATTTAGAGGAGCACGACTTCCTGATTGAAAAAGCGGGTTTTGTAAACCAAGAATTTAGTAATATCTCGCCCATAGAAACACGTTGCGCATACGAAACCATAGAGATAGACGTATTTTTAGAGGCTAATTAACGGTGTTCAATTTGTAATTAAGTGCGTCACGTTACTTTCTGTCATCCTTTGTTGGGTGTTTATAGCACACATTTACGGTAAATTAAGCTCACACTACTTGTAACCTTAGTTAGGACAACAACTTATTATGGCTTCTATCCTTACCCCTGTCGTCGCCCATATCTTTTGGTGCGCACTTCTTTATGCATTGCTAACTGTGGCACGTGCGCCAGCTGTGTGGGGAGTAGGGCGCAAAGTTGATGGAAGCAATCCATTTCAAAACATCCAAACCAAAATAAGTGCTAATCTGACGAATCAGTTTGAATGGCCGGTATTTTTTCATGTGCTTTGCGTAATGCTTTATCTAGAACAAAGCGCTGTAACAAGTACCATGATGCTAATGGCATGGGCATTTGTTATAGGTCGAGTTCTACATAGCCTTGTTCAAATTTGTAGTAGCAACGTTCGGATTCGCGGGCTAGTGTTTACTATTAATTTCCTTGCTGTGATAGCCATGTGGATTTTGTTTTTATTTAAATTGTAGGGTGATTATTGTTTTTTAAACGCTTCTAGCGTGCATTTGCAGGTAAGTAAAACAATTTACAAAAGAAGGAGTTTGGGAAAACGTGGCACAGCTTGTATTTGAAAACACTACTTTAAACACACCGTCACTCATACTTGCGCCGCTTACATCAGCGCATAAAAGCGATTTATTAAAAGCTGCAACTGACGGCGAGCTATGGAATTTATGGTTTACCAATGTACCCAGTGAAAATACAATCGACACTTACTTTGAAGCTGCATTAGAACAGAGAGAAGCCGGTACTTCTTTACCGTTTGTCGTTCAGCACAAAGCGACGGGAGAAATAATTGGTACCACGCGCTTTTGTAACGCTGATTTGAAGAACAAGCGTTTAGAAATTGGCTACACCTGGTACGCTAAAAGTTATCAGCGTTCTTCGGTTAACACAGAATGTAAGCTAGCTATGCTTACGTATGCATTTGAAACCTTGCAAGTTATTGCTGTTGAGTTCAGAACTCACTGGCATAACCAGGTCTCTAGAAACGCAATTTTAAGGTTAGGGGCAAAACAAGATGGCGTATTACGACAGCATCAACAGCAGGCCGATGGCGCATACCGCGACACGGTGGTATTTTCTATTCTAAATAGCGAGTGGCCCACCGTTAAAAAAGGCTTAATTCACAAGCTTTCATATAATACTAACACCCACGAAGAATAGCTTTACAACCCTATCGCTGCTAAAAAACGTTGCGTTTTAAATAATGATCAATGATTACCAACAAGGAAACAATATGGACTTTTTTCTAAACATTCTTATTTGGGTTGGGGTTGTTATATTCGCCGTGTTTTTTATTGGCTTTTTGGCAGCAGTAAAATTAAATAAACGCCAGGACGATAATGATCAAAGCACCAAAAATAAAAACCCAAATAACTAAAACCAGAATGATAAAAACTAGAATAAATGAAGCTTGATTAAAAAAGCCTGACAGTAGAATAATTAGAACTAACATCGGTTTATACAATGTACCTTCCTAAAAACCTTACCATGACGCCAAATTCTGCTGTGCGAAGCTTTATCTCTCAGTACAATTTTGGCGCGCTTATTACTAGCGACTTACGCACAACGCAACTGCCTTTCATGGTGGAAGAACGAAAAGATGGCAGGCTTGTGCTTACTGCGCATATGGCGAAAGCCAATAGCCAGTGGAAACAGTTTGAGAGCTCTGCTGATTCAAAGGTAAACGCCAGCGTCTTATTCGCAGGTCCTCATGCCTACATTTCACCTACTTGGTATCAAAGCCGCCCAGCAGTATCTACATGGAATTATGCTTCTGTTCAGTGTTTTGGGTCGGTTACATTATTAGATGAAGCGGCAACGCTGGATGCAGTGTATAAACTTACGCAACAGTTTGAGCCTTCTCTTGAAAGGGGAGCTAAAGCCATAGAAGCATTAATGCCTGAAGAGTATGTAAACAAACTAATTAAAGCTGTGGTTGGCTTTGAAATGGTGGTTGAAACAGTAGAAGCAAAAGAAAAACTGGGGCAACACAAAAGTAATGTTGATCAAGCTTCTGTTTTTAATGCGCTAACAAAAAGCGAAAGTTTAGATGCTCAAGCGTTAGCGGCCTATATGGTGAAAAGAAATACGGGTACTGGACAGAGCTGATAATAAGTACTTCTTCAAAATTTAAATAACCCCTTTTTGAACATTTCCTCGTTTAGTCATAAACAAGAAGGGGAAATGCTATGTTACTAACACTTCAACATGCTTCAAATGTTGCTCCGTCGTCACCTTGGCTTTCGTTGTCTCAACGGTTAGTTAAGGCGTTCTCTTTAGGCACCGCTGGTTTGGTGATAACTGTTGCGCTTTTCGTTTTGATGGCGCGTTTAATTGAGCAAGACAAAGTATCGGTAGAGAAGGTACAACCTGTACATTTAGACCCCATTATTTATCAAGCAGAAGATGAGACCACCGTTGTAAGGCCAAAGATTAAGCCCATAGAGCAGGTGATAAAAACGCCGCCAGTACAAAAGGTTGAGACTAACCCTGAACCTAATGACACATTAAACAATGTAGCCATGTTCACTCATGTACCTAACACTAATTTAGACATTAAGATTGGGTTTAATGGGGCTCAGGGTAACATGCAGGCGTCTCCACAATTTCGCGTCGACCCTACATACCCACCTGAAGCGTCTAGGAATGGAACAGAAGGATGGGTAAAACTTGGCTTTACAGTAAGTGCCAGTGGTGCCGTATCAGATATAGAAGTACTAGAGTCGCAGCCTGCGAGAGTGTTTGATAGAGCGGCAAAACGAGCGCTTAAAAAGTGGAAATATAAACCTAAGTTAGTTGACGGTAAGCCTGTTAGTCAGACAGGTATGATCGTAGTATTAGATTTCAAGCTAGAACAATAAGGAAGAAGCCTATGAGCATAGGCGCAAGCTTACAGGGTATTTTTCGTCGCTCGGCTAGTACGAGCGACAATATAAAGCATACAGCCACTACCAATTCGTTAGGATTAAGCGAAAGGTTAATGGTGCAATATCGCGATACACAAAGCGACCAGGCGCTGTCATCGCTTTTCGATTTGCACAGTAACAAGCTTTATTACTTTTTACTGGTAATGTCAGATGCTGCTACAGCTGAAGATATAGCGCAAAAGGTATGGGTAACGGTAATTGAAAAGCGTCACCAATTTGTGAATGCAGACAATTTTCAAGCGTGGTTATTTACCATAGCGCGTCGGGCTTTAATTGATGAATTTCGTCGAAATGCCCGAATAGATTACGACAGTGACGCAGTGAGTAAAGCGCCCAGCGATAATATAGATATAGGCGAAACGCTCACTAAAAGCGAAGCTATCCATTCGTTGTTGTGTGCACTGCCACTTAAACAGAAAGAAGCGCTTTCGTTGCAGCTTGAAGGGTTTTCTTTAGAGCAAATAAGCGCTATTTGCCACGTACCAAGAGAAACAATTAAAACACGCTTGCGCTATGCGCGCGAAACTCTTAAAAAAATGACGGAGCGTGATTAGCATGTCTATGTCAGATAAAGAATTACAGGACGCTTTTAAACAAAATCAACAAGTGCACAATGCCCCAAGGGCGCTTAAGCAGTCTGTTATGCAGCATCACATGGCGAAAAAAGCACAGCAACAAAGCGGGTTTTCTCACGCTGTAGAACTGTTGGTTATATGGTTTCATTCATCATCTGTAAGATTTGCTGCATTAGCTGTTGCCATGGTTGCGTTGTTTGGCGTTTATGGCGCGGGTAAATGGCAGATGGCCAACTTTTCATCGTATGATGCTCGCAACAACCCCGATATAACAACGGTAAGTATTGTTAATTACCACGGTTACGATGCTGAAGCTGAGCGTTTCAAAACCGATTATTTCAATACAGAGCGAGATAACGCTGATAAGCGCAGAGCAAAGTTTAACACCTACACGGATAACTATTTTTCTAGCCAAGCGTTAGCGCAAGCCGTAAGCGTGCAAAATGCTACGCTTTATGCCAATAACGGAAGTTGGACACTGCTTAATTGTAACAAAGAAAGCGTGGTGATTTCTGAAAGTATCGTAGCGAAACTGAGTATTGCAAACCGTATTTCAAGCGATATAGCCGTTGGTACCAGTGTGGCACTGGCGTTTGATTCACAAGGTAGAATAACGTCAATTCGCTCGGCGCCGAAGGCGCTTATGTGTTAACACTAGCGGTTTACGTGGCTAGAACGCTTAACAAGGTGCGTACCAATAGCACCTTGTTGGTATTTTTTTAGCTCAATTAAGCTTAGCGTCATTAAGCAGTACTTAACACTATTGAGTCGCGCTATTTTTCTAAGTCGTGAGCTCTGAATGCATTAGGCAGCAATTCACCAATTGTCGTGTTATAGGTTTCGCCTTGCTTACTCACCATGGTAACCGGCGTGTCATCAGTGGCAAATTCAGCAATTTTCTGTCGGCAACCACCGCAGGGAAAACAAAACTCTTCGTTTGGGCTTGCAATAACAATGTGTGAAATGCGTTTATGACCTTGAGAAACCATGTTGCCTATGGCTGTAGCTTCGGCGCATTGTCCTAACGGAAACGCTGCACTTTCAACATTACATCCTGCAAAGGTCTCGCCCGTAGGTGTAATGACAGCGGCACCAACTTTAAAATTGGAATAAGGAGAGTGGGAGTTTTTCTGTGCGTTGAACGCTAAAGCCGAGAGTTGTTCAATATTATTTTTGTTCATGGCTACCTTTGTTATCCGCCCAATACGCTTTACTTTTCTTACTAAATGCGAGAAGGTTGGCGGCAATATCGCCGCAACAAATGTATACTTTGTATTTAGACGGTCTTTTCTCTTTTTATAGAATGCTTTTTTACCATGTGCAGAAACGTTAGTCTCATCTTTTTTTCTTTATTTGCTGCTATTTTAAGCGGTTGCGCGCAAACAGTGCCTGTGGCAGAAAGGCCACAGATGGGAAACCTTTTATTAGCCGAACCTGCACCCATTAACCCGCGTTCAGAAATGGCAATTGCGCGCTACAACCAGGTGCTTAGCAGTACGGCATTGTCTGATGAAGATAAAGCGGAACTGCACTTTCAGCGCGGTATGCTTTACGACAGTGTTGGTTTAGGTGGTTTAGCGCAATTCGACTACAGCCAAGCAATTAATTTTAAGCCCGATCTTGCTGAAGCATATAACTCGCTTGGCATTCACTACATACAGCAAAGCGATTTTTTACAAGCGTATGAAGCGTTTGATTCAACGTTGGAAATAAACCCAGAGTATGACTTCGCGTTTTTGAACCGCGGAATTGCTTTGTATTATGGTGGCAGAGCAGAACTTGCTACTACCGACCTAGCCGCGTTTTTAGAAAAAGACGAATCTGACCCGTTTAGGGCTTTGTGGTCGTACTTTGCTCACCACGACGTATCGCCGGAAGAAGGGCAAATATATTTAGCCACTATTCGCCCAAGTTTAGATAACAGCCATTGGGCTACTACACTCACCGATCTGTTTCTTGGGGTTGTAGACGAAAACGACGTACTTAATTCTCTTCTTGTAGGCGTGAGCAGCCAGAAAGAGCTTACTGATAGATTGTGTGAAGCTTATTTCTATTTGGGTAAATATCATACGCAAAATGGAAATAGTGGCATTGCGTCTAACTACTTTAAGCTTGCACTTAGTACCAATGTGTTTGATTACGTTGAACACCGCTACGCGCGAATGGAACTAAATAGGTTGCGAGAGCGCGCAAATACCGAAAAAACCGCAGACAGTGCAACAGAGTAAGCACTAAGTACCATGCGCGGCCTATTCCTAGCAGTTTTTGCACTGCTTATTGTTGCAGGCGATAGCGGCCGCTTCTCGCCTCAACTTGTTCATAATGCATCCGCTGTTCTAAACCAGTCAAAAGCTGAGCGACAGCAAGTAAATAGCGCATTAGCGATGCTGTGGGATGCGTCGATGCAGGGAAGTGAACAAGGACAGTCGTTACTGCTTTCTACTTTTCAAAATGCCTACAACACGAACTTTGAAAACAACAGCATAAATCAAGAAGATGCCAGTTACTGGCTTGAAAAGCTTGTAAGGCTTGAAAATGCTGACGCGGCTTGGTTGCTGTATCAAATGTTAGGTGAAGAGGGCGCCTCTAAACGATTTATGCGATTGGCGGCCATAGGCGATGTTGCTGAAGCACAGCTGGCTTTTGCTATGTCTTCTGATTCGCCTGAAAAACGCGAAAAATGGTTAGTACGTGCTGCTTCACAAGGCTATGTACCGGCTCAAGCTGCGCTAGCCGACTGGTATTTGCTGCATGGGAAACAGCAGTTAGCAAAACCGCTGCTGGCGGCTACCGCAGAATTAGATATGCAAAGCGCGTTTAAATACGGTCGCTTACTTTGGGACGAAGAAAATGTAGATGAAGCCAAAATACATTTTTCTCGAGCAGCGAAGCTTGGTCACCAGCAAGCCAATCGTGCCTTATCGGTTATAAACAGATACAAGCAATACTCGCCTTCGAACCTGCCAACAATAAGTTGGGCATCTGTCTCTAGTACTGCCAGTGAGTGCCTGCAACGTATTCAGCCCTTCGCAACCAGCCTAGCAACCATTATTAGAGCAGATAGTTTGTATAATGACTTTGTTAAAGATACCCGATTATCATCGCTACCGATTTGTATCGCTCCGCCAATTTGGCTAAAAAATGACGTGCTTTCCTGCAGTGCTAATTTTAAGAAAAGCGGCGTTCTAGGCTGCGATGTTGCGCCGCTGGCAATTGCAGCAAAACAGCGCGAGTTTAGTCATGCAGTAGTGGTTAGCGAGCAGGGCAAGGCAAACGTTCAAAATGGCGTTATGTATTTGGATATTAGTGACGCTTATTCAGTGTTTGTACATGAACTTGCTCACTTCTCTGGCTTTGCTGATGAATATCCCATCGGCCGAGGTATGGCAAGAAAGCTGTGCGACGAAGATGGTATTGAAGACTTTGTGCCACCCAATGTTATTGTTGATAGTGAGTATTGGTATTCCCCGCACAGCACCGTTGATAAGTGGTTGAGCATAGATCCTGCTACCATTATTGCACCAGCGAAAACATGTATGGTACTTGGTAAAAACAGTTATAAGCCAAGCAGGCGTATAACGTTTATGGAGCACCATGACAGTGGCGTTATTCCACCGCTTTATCTGGTGTTATGGCGTGAACAGCTGAAAAAGCAAAATTCGCAGCGTCCTATTTCAATGAACTTTTTTCAGGTGTTTCACCAAAAGGGCAACCAAAAAGAAGCTGCCCATTGGTTAGAAGAATATGAGGCGTTTGTTGGTGAGTAGTGTGTTGTTAATGCTTAGGGTTTGGCTAAGGTATTTTTCAATTCATTCACCCACATAGACGTAGCGCCACAAATGGCGACGGGCATCACAATAAAGTTCACTACGGGAATCAGTGAAAACACATTCACCATCATTCCAAATGTCATTGCCTTTCCTTTGTGTTCACCTAGGTGCATGCGCATTCGCGTAAAGTCGACTTTATGGTTGTCGTAGGGGTAATCGCAATACTGAATGGCCATCATCCACGCATTAAATAAAAACCACAGCACTTGCCCAATAATTGGCAGCAAGAAAAACAGCAATAAAAAGCCGATAGCGCGGGGTAAATACCATGCTAATTTAGACACTTCTCTGCCTATTGTTCGTGGTATGTCTTTAATCAGCGCCATAACGCCCTCATCGCCTAAATCTTGCCCAGTGAGATGACGCTCAACTTTTTCAGACAAAACGCCATTAAATGGGGCTGCTATCCAGTTTGCTAACGTCCCAAACACAAGCGCGAAAATCAACAATACACTTATAACCGCTAGCGGCCATAGAATGAAAGATATCCCCGTTTTTATCCAGCCTAGCCAGTCTGGTACCAGGTTTATGACATAGGTAATTCCTACTTCGATTTGTCCGAACAAGAAATAAAATGCTACAGAAAACAACAAAAGGTTGATGGTGAGAGGCACAAAAACAAAGCGTTTGAGGCCCTTTGTTTTAATGAGTGAGAAACCTTCGAAAAAGTAATGTACACCACCTGCGCTCATATAAACTCCTTGCGTCAGATACGTTTGAAAATGTAAAACTTGGTTGCTTACTGTACCATTTTAATAGGGAAAGGCGTGACACTGAAATGGCAATTGTTACAAGCTGTTAGATTTGATAGAGTCGAGTAATAATAACAAAAGAAAAATTTTTGTGACGCTAACGTTTTCTCTCCATTGTCATAACACACGATACCCCTGTAATGTTGCGGTAGTCTTCGCTGTTTGCGCAATTATATATATAGGAGTGATTGCGTGAGACTAAAAAAAATAAAGCTAGCGGGCTTTAAGTCTTTTGTTGAGCCAACCTCTATTCCTTTTCCTGGGGAAATGACCGCCATTGTTGGGCCCAACGGTTGCGGAAAATCAAATGTAATAGACGCCGTTCGTTGGGTGCTAGGTGAAAGTTCAGCTAAGAACTTACGTGGCGATGCGATGACGGATGTAATTTTCAACGGTTCGTCAAGTCGAAAGCCTGTTGGTCAATGTAGTGTAGAGCTGGTTTTTGATAATAGTGCCGGTCGTATTGATGGCGAATATGCTAAATATAATGAGCTTTCGGTAAAGCGTCTGGTAACACGCGATGCTCAATCTAACTACTTTTTAAATGGTACTAAATGTAGACGTCGCGATGTAACCGACCTTTTCTTAGGTACAGGCCTCGGGCCGAGATCTTACGCCATTATCGAACAGGGCATGATTTCACGCTTAATCGAATCGAAACCGCAAGAATTGCGTGTATTCATTGAGGAAGCGGCGGGGATTTCTAAATACAAAGAGCGCCGAAGAGAAACTGAAAATCGTATAAGGCACACACACGATAATCTTGACCGTTTAAATGACGTTAGGGATGAGCTAGGCAAACAACTTGAAAAACTACAACGCCAAGCTGCCGCTGCAACGCGCTATAAAACGTTAAGGGCTCAAGTTCGAGAACTGAAAGGCCAACTTGCTGCAATACGCTTCCTTAAAAACAGCGAGCATATTGAAACGCTTCAAAAGCAGCAACAAGCACTGCAGCTAGAGGTAGATGATTTAACAGCACGATTACAAGGCGATGAAGCCGGGCTTGAAACCTACAAAACACGTCAGGTTCAAACTAAACACGATATTGACGACCTGCAGCAGCAAATATTCACCACCGGAAATGCGATAACGCGGCTTGAGCAAAATGCATTACATGCAAAGCAGCGAAAAAGCCAAGTTGAACAAGAACTCCAACGTATTGATGAGCAGCATACGGTACTGAACGCCACCATTGTGGAAGCTGAAGATGCGCTTTCAGTATCAGAAACCGCGCTCATTGCTATTGAACCTGAACTGGCCTTGAAAGAAGCTGAACTAGAACATGCTAGAGAGCGTTTTGACGATGCTGAACAAGGGCTGCGAGAATTTAACGCCAAAGCGCGTGAGCAAGAACTAACCTATAATCAGCTTCGTCAAAATGTGCAGCAGTGCCATAGCCAAGTTCAGTCGACCATGAGTATGCAGCTTCGTACTTCACAGCGAATCAGTGAGCTTCAAGAAGAAATTAAACAGCTTGATGACGATGAGCTAGCAATACAAATTGAAGTGTTGAGCGAGCAAATAGCAGAGACAGAGCAGCTTGTTCATGCCAAACAAGCGCTTGTTAACAAAGAAAGCGACACGGTTAACAACGAAAAAGAAAAGCTCAAGACTTTAGAAAATACGATTAGAGAAATACACGGTAAGTGGCAGACGGCAAACTCGACAAAGTCTGCATTGGAGGCATTGCAGCAAGATGCTCTGCAAGTCACTTCACAGCATGCCACTGAAGGCTTTGATGGTATTGCACCCTTATGGCAGCACCTTAAGTCCTCAGACGAGCTTGCTCCTTGTGTGGAATCAGTACTTCGTTACTTACGAGAGCCATGTGTGGCGATAACGCACAGTGTTTCAGATTTGCTTCAAAGTATCTCATCAATACCGGCTGGTACGCCGTTATATGCCAGCAAAACGTTTATTCAAGACGCTGACGAGGGTACCTTAGCTAACGCGCTATTAGCCTTTAATGATTCGGTTCCCGCATTATTTAACAGCATTAAGTTATTTGAAAACGACGATGACTTGCGCGCAGCAACCAGTGCATTAGAAAAAGACATTACAGGCACTCATGTAAGTTTGCTTTCTAATACCGGGTTGTGGTCTAGCCCTCATTGGGTGCTGAAGCCGGGAGAGGTGAACGATGGTGCATTGCAACGAGCAAACAAAATTGAAGCGCTAAATGCACAAATTAATGACATTGATGAGACAAAGTCGGCATTAATTGAGGAACGCGAGCAATGTGAGTTGCAATGCGAGGCGCTGAGTGAGCAGTTGCAAGAAAAGGTGCGTGCACTTAACGAATTGGAAGCATCACTGACGCAGCTTAAAAACAAGCTGTCTTTGCTTACTATGCAACAAGAGCAGCAGGCATCGCGCAGCACTAAACTGAATGATGAACTTGAAAAGCAAACGTTACTGCTCGCCAAAGAAGAAGAGCAGCTAGCGCAGCTTTCCGAGAAGTTAGAGCTTGAAGAAGCGCAAATACTTGAACACGAAGTGCATATCGAGGAGGTAAATACAAAGCGCGAGTCGTTAGAGCGCAGCGTGTCGGAGCTTCGAGCATTAAGCGATTCACTTACGTCACAAAATCATGAGCTAGCGCTTAAGAAACAGCAGCTAGATAACCATCAGCAAATGTACTCTAAGCAACTTGAACGCAATAAAGCGCAGCGAGAAGAGTATATTCAAAACAAAGAGCGCCTTCAGCAAGAGCTTAATCAGTTAACCGCACCACAAGAAATACAAGAGGCAGAGTTACAGAATCTATTGGCTGAAAAAGAAACGTTTGAAGCGCTGCGTATAGAAAAACAAACCGTACTTGAAGATATTGAAGCTTGGTTGAAAGAAGCTGAAAAGGGAAATCAATCGCTTACCAAAGACATTCAAGCACGACAAACCAATATCGATAAGCTCAATATTGATATTGAAGGGTATCGAGTGCGCGCGAACACCATTTTAGAGCAGCTAGAAGATACTCAGCAGTCCCTTAAAACCATTCTTGAAAGTCTGCCAGAAGAAGCTGAAGAGCAAAAATGGCAAGAGGATTTGGAGCGCACGCAAAGTGCACTACAACGTTTGGGGGCAGTGAACTTAGCTGCCGTTGAAGAGTTTGAAACACAATCTGAAAGAAAAGCGCATTTAGATACGCAACATAACGATTTAACGGAAGCGCTTGAGACACTTCAATCGGCTATAAGAAAGATAGATAAAGAGACTCGCACTCGTTTCTCCTCAACCTTTGAACAGGTAAACGAAGATTTAAAAATGCTGTTTCCAAAAGTGTTTGGGGGCGGCTCTGCGTATTTGGCATTAACCGATGACGACTTACTCGAAACCGGTGTAACCATAATGGCGCGACCACCAGGTAAGAAAAATAGCACTATTCACCTTTTAAGCGGTGGAGAAAAAGCATTAACCGCTTTATCATTGGTGTTTGCTATTTTTAGATTAAACCCAGCACCGTTTTGTCTGTTGGATGAAGTGGATGCACCACTGGATGATGCAAATGTGGGGCGTTTTTGTAACTTGGTTTCAGAAATGTCGCAAACAGTGCAGTTTATTTATATCACCCACAATAAAATAGCGATGGAAATGGCGAGTCACCTTACTGGGGTAACCATGGCAGAACCGGGCGTGTCGCGCATGGTTGCTGTTGACGTAGATGAAGCTGTTGCCTTCGCAGAAGCATAACAAAGGGCGAAAGAAATTAAATGGAAGATGAATTACGTCTATTTTTACTCCTTGGCGGCACCGTTTTTATCATTGGTGTACTGGCGCACGGGATTTGGAAGATTCGCAAAAATTCAAAACCAGAAGAGAAAACACGTTTAGAGCCTAGACAATGGGCCGAAGACGATGTTTTTGAAGAAAATGGTGCAGATATTGACCTAGATGAAGGCATTGAAGGCGCTGTTAGTGGCAGCAAACATCAAGAAGGCTTTGATGAGCTTGGACTTGGTGCTGTTCGAGTCGTGGGTAAGTCAAATACCCGCGAACAAGAACAAAGCGATTCTGACGATACTTTAGCATCACAGCCGCTCCACAGTGGTAGCGACATTAATAGCGACAACAGCAGTGCTGTTGATAAGTTTGATGAAACTGCATCTGCAAACACGCCTTCCAATAGAAATGAACCTATCGATAATGAAGAGGGTGTTGAGCCCAACTCGCCAACTTCAACTGTTGAACCTGAAGCGGCCCCAGAACCAAAGCTTTATGGTTCGGTAGTAAGCAATCCAAAACCTCATATGTCTCATGTGAAAGGGGCTTCACGTGGGCATACCGGCACAGGCAGCACAAATGCAGCACCGCCCAATAATGTTGCCGACTTCCCTGAGCCACCGGGCTTCTTATTAAAAGAAGGGGAAGAGTATGACAGTGAATCAAGTGCAAGTGAAGCACAAGAGGGCGGTAACACTGAGGCACCTGCAAATCAGCCGGTAACACCAGCTTACGAGCCTGTAACGCGCAAAGAGCCTAAGCTATACGTGGACCCGACGGATGAGGCAAACACTGAAACAGCCGACACCATGTCTGCGCAACAACGTGAAGTGGCAGATTTCAGTTTAGATGCGCCATCACAACCAGAGCGAGTGACAACGTCTTCTGAGCGCACACAGACAAAGCCTGATGAACAGCCTAAACGCTTTAGCCGAAATAAGTCTGCGAAAGCGCAAACAAGAAAGCGCGAAGAGCCGAATTTCGGTGATGATCAAATGCGCATTGATTTTGATGACAGCGATACAGAAGGCGCCTTTAGTGCCAACGACACAGATGAAAGTGCATCAGCTAATGCAAAAGCGCAGTCGAATATAGAACCAGAGGTGTTAGTACTTAACGTACGTGCACCAGAGGATGCGCCTATCGCCGGTGCGGCGTTATTACCTATGCTGCTGACGTTAGGTTTTAAATTTGGCGATCAGGATATTTTCCACCGCCATGTAAATTCAAACGGCAAAGGCCCGGTGTTATTTAGCCTTGCAAATATGTTCAAACCTGGCGTTTTCGACATAGATAACCTAGAAAACTTTGAGACACAGGGCGTATCGTTATTTATGATTTTGCCCATAGAGGGCGATCCGCATCAAGTATTTAACATGATGCATAATGCAGCCCGTAAGTTGGCCGACGAATTTGGCGCTCAAGTGCTTGATGGACGACGTAGTGTGCTTACCAAACAAGGTTTACAGCAGTACGTTGAAAAGATCCGTGAGTTTGAACGTAAGCGAATAATTGCCCGTAGTTAGTAAATAATAGTTGATAGCTTTACTAGGCTTAAACAAAACTTTAAAGGACTTGGTTTCAGCCAAGTCTTTTTCTTTCTAGCTTGTAATTATCATGACCTGATTTTTATAAGTATTGATTTAGTATTTTCTTTTAGATGGCGTAAAAAGTATCTCTATGTCTGAGACTCTCGAACAAGCACAGCAAGATGTTGCGACTCTTCGCAATAAGATAAATGAATACAACTACCAGTACTATGTATTAGACGATCCTTCAGTACCTGATGCCGTATACGATCGCGATATGCAGGCACTTATTGCTTTAGAGAAAGCGTATCCTTCACTGCAAAGTCCAAACTCGCCAAGCCAAAAAGTAGGTGGCGAAGCACTATCTGCATTCGAACAAGTAACGCACGATGTGCCTATGCTGTCACTAGACAATGCTTTTGACGATGAATCGTTACTGGCTTTTGAAAAGCGTATAAAAGACAGACTTAAATCTAATACACCTGCAGATGGTGTACTAGCATTTAGTTGTGAACCTAAACTAGACGGATTAGCAGTAAGTATTCTTTACGAGAACGGTGAGCTTGTTCGTGCTGCTACCCGAGGAGACGGTCAGGTAGGCGAGAACATCACAGCTAACGTTCGTACTATATCAAATGTGCCGCTAACGTTACGTGGAACTGATATTCCTGCGCGTGTAGAAGTGCGTGGTGAAGTGTTTATGCCTCGTGATGGCTTTGAAAAGTTGAATGCAACGCAGCGTGAAAAAGGCGGGAAGGTGTTTGCTAACCCGCGCAATGCGGCCGCAGGAAGCTTACGTCAATTAGACTCTAAAATAACAGCCAAGCGTCCACTGATGTTTTATGCGTATTCGTTAGGCGTAGTGCAGCCAGATACATTTACGCTGCCAAATAGCCACAGCGAACGGCTTTCACAGTTGGGTAAATGGGGGCTACCGCTTTGCCCTGAAATAGATACCGCCAGCGGCGGCAAAGGTTGTCTTGATTATTACAATCGCATACTTAATGTAAGAGACGCTTTGCCCTACGATATTGACGGTGTTGTATTCAAAGTAAACGCCATTGAATTACAAAATGCGCTGGGTTTTGTTGCACGAGCCCCGCGTTGGGCCATTGCGCAGAAATTCCCTGCTCAAGAAGAAGTTACAACGCTAATTGACGTAGAGTTTCAAGTAGGAAGAACCGGCGCTATCACTCCTGTTGCTCGTTTAGAGCCTGTATTTGTAGGTGGAGTTACAGTATCGAACGCTACGTTACACAATCAGGATGAAATCAGCCGCCTTGGCGTTAAAATTGGCGACACTGTGGTGATCCGCAGGGCTGGAGACGTAATTCCGCAAGTCGTATCTGTCGTTGAGGCAAATAGAACCGGTGACGAACGCGTTATCGCGTTTCCATCGCAATGCCCTGTATGCGACTCGCATGTTGAAAAACTTGAAGACGAAGCTGTCGCGCGCTGCACAGGTGGACTTATTTGTGCAGCACAGCGCAAACAAGCACTTAAACATTTTGCTTCACGTAAGGCGTTCGATATTGATGGCTTGGGTGACAAATTAGTCTACCAACTCGTAGATGCCGACTTAGTACACAGTCCAGCAGACTTCTTTACCTTGTCGCTGGGCAGTCTAATTGGCCTTGAGCGTATGGCAGAAAAGTCGGCCAGTAAATTGCTCGATTCATTGGAAGCGTCTAAAACAACCACGTTAGCTAAATTTTTGTATGCATTAGGTATACGAGAAGTCGGTGAGGCAACAGCGGCAAACCTAGCGTCGCATTTTGAGACATTAGACGCTATTAAAAGTGCTTCACTCGAATCGCTTGTTGAAGTGCCAGATGTTGGCGAGGTAGTTGCTGCACACATATTCAACTTTTTCAATGAAAGCCATAATCTAGACGTAATTGATGCGCTATTAAGAGAAGGCATTAACTGGCCTGCTATTGAAAAGCCTTCTAGTGATAATTTACCGCTTGAAGGTAAAACATGTGTAATTACAGGCACACTAAGCGAGATGGCGCGGTCTGATGCTAAAGCCCGTTTACAGTTACTTGGTGCTAAGGTAGCAGGGTCGGTAAGCAAAAACACTGATTTCTTGGTAGCAGGTGAAAAAGCAGGCTCTAAGCTGACTAAAGCGCAAGAATTAGAGGTTGAAGTGTGGGATGAAGCTGCTCTTCTGGCCTTTCTTTCAGAGCATGAGAAGTAGTTGTTAATAGAAGTTCTATTTCATTGCTTTAATTAAAAACGCCGCTTGTTGTTAACTTGCGGCGTTTTTTAAAACTTTCGATATGTTTACTGTTTAGCTTCTTCGCGCAGAACTCTTCTGCGCTCCCAGGCTTTTTTCACTTGCAAACGCCACAGCCAGTTAAGTGAAAAATAACCCGCAAGGCCAAAAAATACCGAGCAAATGCCACAGCCAACAAGAAATGCGGGGCCAATGGTATTTAGGCTTTCTACCACCCACTGCCAACTAAACTGAAATTCAAAATGCTGAGGAGTGGTCCCCAGTACAGTAGTTCCAACTTTGTAAGCACCGTAGAATATGGGCGGAATAGTAAACGGGTTTGTTATCCAAACGGTAGCAACCGATAAAGGAAGGTTTGCTCTGAACGGTATTGCAACACCTGCTGACAGCCACATCTGAAATGGCACTGGCCAGAATGCAAAAAACAACCCTATGCCAAACGCACCAGACGCAGAGCGACGGTTCAAGTGCCACAAATTAGGCTCGTGAAGCACTTTGCCGAATATCTTTAGGGCTTTATTTTGCTTGATGCTCTGGTGATCAGGCAAAAATCGTCGAATAAATTTCTTTGGCATAAATCTCGATGCGTCTCGAAAACAAATACTAATTACATATATTACTGCGTTCACATGACCGCTTGATGTTAACTATAAACGAACTAGGCCAGTTGCCTTTCATCCACAATTAACATGAACAGCAATGAATTCTATCGTCAAAGCCGAACTGCGAAATTCAATGATACCACAATTTGGCTTTACTGCTTTTGTCTAGCTACGTTAAGCAGTGCTTTTTGGCCGTCGCTACCAACAATAGAAACGCTTGGGTATTGCCTAGTGTTGTTGGTAACTGTAAACGCATTAGTATTATGTCATACAAAGTTAGGTGCTTTACTTGGTAACAATACTGCTTTTTACGGTGCAATATCCTGCATAACGTTCGGTATAATATTAGGCGTAATCTGGGCCGCGAGTGTAGGGCATTTACACTACGCTTGGCAACTGCCTAGGGATAAAATTCAACAAGATGTCATGATTGTAGGTAAGGTATTAAATGGCGGGTGTGCTGTCTCGTCAACCCTGCTGAATAATGCGCGTAGTTCTCAGAATCAACACAGAACACAGCGTTATACTGTTGAGCTTGTAACACTAGACAATAAATCTGCCGCATACTACACACCAATGCCTTCTCTCTTTTCACTATGGTATTCAATCAATCCTCCTAAACTGACGTTGAGCTATAAAAGCTCATGGCGTAAGCCGTCCAATTTGAATGAAAGCATGAGCGTACCCGATGCCGACGAATGCCTGCACAACGGTGATACTTTTCACGCAACGGTAAAGTTAAAACCCGCATATGGCACAGCTAACCCTATAGGGTTTAATAAACAGCAGCATCTAGTAAGTCAGGGCGTGGTCGCTACGGGGTACATAAAACACATTTACCTCACCAAAACTCTGCATCAACACAAGCAAAGATCAGCTTACAAACAAACGTTGGCCAGCTTACAACTTCAAAATCAAAAATGGTGGCAGGCCTTACTTTTTGGGGATAGAAGCGCGCTAAACGAGCAGGATTGGCAGTTACTTCAATTAACCGGTACGGGTCACTTGTTTAGCATTTCGGGCATGCACCTTTCAATTGTGGCAAGTACGGTACTTATTGCATCTAGTGGGTTAGTCGTCTTACTAGCATTTTTAAGCAAGTTCAGCCGTTTTGTTTTTGGTATACACAGCAAAACAACACTAACTCGGTCGCTACATTTAACACCACTGCGTGTATGCGTGTTTCTGTTTGTACTGTTGTTGTGTTGGTTTTACGCCTCACTCAGCGGGTTAGCATTGCCTGTTGTTCGTGCATATATATTGTTAGTTATTGCGTGCTTTATTGTTTGCATGCATTTTGTGATGAGACCATTACACATTATTGCCCTAATGTGCGTGGGGTGTTTGTTGGTTTTTCCATTGTCACATTTGACGGCCAGCTTTTATTTAAGTGTAGGGGCTGTTGTTGTAATCACGCTTATTTCATTGCGTTTTAAGCTACATCAAAAGCCGTGGTACGTTGCGTTGTTTCAACTTCAGGTTTGTATCAGTGTAGCCATTATTCCTCTTGCGCTAGTGTGGTTTGGAAGCGCTAGTATGCTTGGGTTAGTGGCTAACCTTTTGGCACTGCCGCTTATTACTGTCCTACTACCTGTTTCACTGCTGCTGTTATTTTCACTGCACTTTTCTCACTTATATTGGCCACAACCGCCTACTTCACAACAAGTGTTACATCAAGTTGCACCGAATAACAAACTAGATGGGTTTGTTGGGGGGTTGAAGCAGGCTTTCGAACAGGTAGACACAGTACTTACTTGGTTCTTTGACTTTCTTCACGCTCTGGCGGCCTTTGATTTATTTGGACTTTCAGATGCAACTAGCAGCTCAGTACACAACTCAATAGACATGCCGCTGTCGGCCCCGGCAGCCATAAGTAGCTTAGCGGCGTTGTGTTTATTATTTTTCCCTTATTTTCGTGGTAAATATTTTTTTAGTGCTGTATTGATTGCGCCCTTTATTTTGGCCTTTTTGCCAAATAGCAAAAACGTATGGCAAGTTCACGTGTTTGATGCGGGTCAAGCCAGTGCTATCGCTGTCACTCAAGGTACGTCCGCTGTTATCATTGACTCGGGGTTAAGCGTAAATGGTCACGCAACAACGGCTAAGCGGGTAATGATCCCGTTTTTACGCGGTCTTCACATAGAGCGCATTGCCCACGTTATTCATACTCACGGTGACAACGATCATGCCGGTGGCGCTTCAACCATAATTAATTCACCTTTGGCGAGCGGGAGCATTAACTACACGCCGCTAAATGGTTGTGAGCATGGTAAAACCGTAGAATGGGAACAACTACGTATTCTCTTTTTATGGCCTAAAGCGGGAAACCAAGAAGACTCTAATGCCCAATCGTGTGTTGTGAAAATAACTGACGGAGAGCAAAGTGTTCTTATTCCTGGAGATATTGAGCGCTCTAGTGAATACGCATTACTTACACTGCTAAATCAAAGCAACGAATATAATTTATACAAACACGATTTAGAAGCAGACCTTCTTATTGCGCCACATCACGGAAGCAAAACCTCTTCAACTAATGCTTTTATTCGCGCAGTAAACCCAAAGGCAGTAGTGTTTACGCAAGGCTATTTAAACCGCTGGAAATTTCCAGCAAAAGAAGTACAAGAGCGGTACCGTAATAACCGTGTTTTGCAGCTTAACACCAGTTATCACGGCTATATTAAAGCCACGTTTCTTTTTAATAATCATTCCGACGTTATTAATGTAGAACAAGATTCATTCAGGCTTGAAAGTTATCGAAAAGATCTGCACAAACGCTGGTTTATTCCTGCGCGTTAATAAAAAGGTCTTTATAAATAAGCATTAGCCCTTACTTAGCTAGAAAGGCGGTGTGTATTTGTTTGTGTAAGATGTTGATAGATTGACCAGTTTTATGGGTATATTAGTGATATTCCACAAGAACGAGTACAATAAAGCAATTGCGTAGCATCTTAGCTTTCGAAAAGATGGTGTCGCAAAGTCGTCGTATCACAAAACGCTTCGCGCTGAATACGTGGTTAAACACAGTTCATTTACAAGGTTCATACGTTCGCTGTGTAGCTAACTAGCGAAATGAAAAAAACAAAGGTTCATAAAATCCATGCAGCAAGCCGACAACTCGGATATTCAATTAAAACGCTTTTTAGCTTATTTGAAAGCGTACAAGATGCCATTTGTTATCGCTATTATTGGCATGATTGGTTATTCGGCAGTGGATACTTTTGTATTTGCACAGTTGCAGCCCATGATAGATGAATCTTTGGGTAAAAATGATCACGACTATTTACGTTTAGCGGCTTACGCTATCGTTCCACTCTTTTTGTTACGTGGTATTTTCAACTTTTTAGGTAGCTACACGTTAAGCTGGATTGGCGCACAGGTTGTAATGCGTATGCGTCAGCAGCTCTTCGAGAAATATATTCACTTACCCGTTTCATTTCACGATAACCACTCGGTAGGCGGGCTAATTAGTAAAGTGACATACGACACCGAACAGGTTGCCAATGCCTCTGGTAAAGCGCTGTTGACCTTGGTAAGAGAAGGGGCGCTGGTTATCGGTTTGTTGTGCGTAATGTTTTATTACTCGTGGCAGCTTTCACTCATATTCTTACTTATTGGCCCTCTTGTAGCTGTTATTGTGTCGTTTGTTAGCAAGCGATTTAGAGTGGTAAGTAAGAACATTCAGCAATCGATGGGTAACTTAACATCGTCGGTCGAACAGGCTGTGAAGGGCCACAAAGTGGTCATTATGTTTGGCGGTCAAGAAATTGAGCAGTCGCGTTTTAAAGACAAAAACAATCATAACCGCCAGCAAACCATGAAACTGTCGGTTACTCAAATTCTTAGCGTATCTTCTATTCAGGTTATTGCATCGATTGCGTTGGCGGTAGTGTTGTTCATTGCAAGCACGCCGGGCATGTTAGAGCAGCTTACCGCAGGTGTATTTATCAACGTGGTTTTTTGTATGGTGATGTTACTTAAGCCGCTTAAACAGCTAACCACTATCAACAATCAATTTCAAAAAGGTATGGCAGCGTGTGCCAGTATTTTTGAAATCCTAGACAAACAAGATGAAGAAGACGAAGGTGGCAAGCAGCTTGGCCGTGTGCAGGGTAAAATTGAATTTGATGATGTTACGTTTACTTACCCTAGTAAAAATACCCCTGCGCTTACCAATGTCAGTTTTGTTGCTAAGCCCGGTCAGTCTATTGCCCTTGTTGGCCGCTCTGGGAGCGGAAAATCAACAATCTCATCGTTACTAACCCGTTTCTACATGCCGCAACAAGGTGAAATTCGCCTTGATGATTCACCACTAAACAGTATTGATTTAAAGTCTTTGCGTGCTCAGTTTGCCGTGGTTTCGCAGAACGTCACCCTGTTTAACGACAGTATTGCAAATAACATCGCTTATGGTGCTAAGCAAAATGTGTCGCGTAAGGAAATTGAAAACGCAGCGAAAATGGCACACGTCGAAGAGTTTTTATCAAATCTTCCTGAAGGCCTAGACACCGTAATAGGCGAAAATGGCCTAATGCTTTCAGGCGGTCAAAGGCAGCGTATAGCAATAGCACGCGCGATATTAGCGCAAGCGCCCATACTTATTCTAGATGAAGCAACTTCTGCTTTAGATACAGAGTCGGAAAAGCTTATTCAAGACGCCCTTGAAACATTGCAGAAACGCTGCACGAGTATTGTGGTTGCGCACAGGCTGTCTACGATTGAAAACGCAGACTGCATAATGGTGGTAGAACAGGGCCGTATTATAGAACAGGGTAAGCACCACGAGTTGCTTGAGAAAGGTGGTCACTATGCCCAACTTCACGCTTTGCAATTTGGTGAGGCTAAGTGAGTAATTCCTCAAAGCCAATGACTGGGGCAACATCAAATCATGATAAATGGTATTTCGGCCACCCTGCAGTGTGGCTGCTTGCCCCTTTTTCTTTGCTTTTTTTCTTTATTACAGCGCTGCGCCGTGTGCTGTATAAAGTTGGAGTTAAGCGCGCTTACAAACCCAATGCTCCGGTTATCGTTGTAGGCAATATTAGCGTAGGCGGTAATGGGAAAACGCCGGTGGTGCTCGCGTTAGCTGAGTACTATTCTAGCATTGGGCTAAAAGTTGGCATTTTAAGCCGAGGTTATGGCGGCAAGTCAGATTTTTATCCAAGGTTGGTTACACACACCGACAAGGCCAGTGAAGTAGGTGACGAGCCACGACTTTTGGCGGGACGAAGCGGTTGTGATGTAGTGATAGACCCAAAGCGTGCTCGTGGTGCTAAGTACTTAGCTGATGAATTGCATTGCGATGTTATTATTTGCGACGATGGGCTTCAGCATTACGCCCTACACAGAGACGTTGAATTAGTTGTAATGGATGACAGGAAAGTGGGAAGCGGCTATTTGCTTCCAATGGGGCCACTACGAGAAGGGCAGTGGCGTCTTGGTCTTGTTGATGCACTTATTCATAACGCACGCAATATGCCTACCTTTGACAATGCGGTGGCACCGCAATTTTTAATGACACTGGTTGCTAATAAGTTTGTCAATGTGGTGGACCCAACAATTACTCACGACGCCAGCGAGTTTGCCTATAGCTCTTGTAGCGCTATTGCTGGAATAGGCTCTCCAGCACGTTTTTTCCAGCAACTAAAGCACATGGGTTTGAACCTTACTAATACTTTCCCAATGCCAGACCATCATGCTTATGATGCTTCTGACATACCACGCGGAACTGTGTTAATGACTGAAAAAGACGCGGTTAAAGTGAAAGACTTTGCCCATGAAGACTGTTGGTATTTGCCGGTAGAAGCGCATTTGGCGGCAGACTTTTATACTTTAATAAATACAAAGCTTGCACAGGCTGGGCTTGCACAAGTGAAAAATAGATAGGAAGTAAAATAAATGGCTTTTGATAAAAAACTATTAGATGTTTTAGCGTGCCCAGTGTGTAAAGGCAAATTAGTGTTAAGTGAGGACAAGTCTCAACTGATCTGCCGATTCGATCGCCTTGCTTACGACATTAAAGACGGTATTCCGGTATTAATTGAAAGTAAGGCTACCGCTTTGTCTGTTGAAGAAGTAGACGCTACACGTTAGGAATTATTATGTCATTTACTGTTGTTATTCCAGCGCGCTATGGCTCAAGTCGGTTTCCAGGTAAGCCATTAGCGTTAATTGACGGAAAGCCAATGATTCAACATGTCGTTGAGCGTGCTAAAGAAGCTGGCGCTGACACTATTATTGTTGCTACCGATGACGATAGGATTAAAAACGTAGTAGAGGGGTTTGCCAAAGTATGCATGACGTCACCATTGCATCAGTCTGGAACGGAACGCATTGCTGAAGTAATACAAACAGAGAAGATTGCCGCCGATACCATTGTTGTAAACGTACAGGGTGATGAACCTTTTATTCCCGCCGCTAATATAATGCAGGTGGCCGAAAATCTTGCTGCTGCACCACAGTGTCAAATGGCTACCCTTTCAACGCCAATAAACGATGTAGATGATGTCTTTAATCCCAATGTAGTAAAGGTGTTGGTGAATACACACGGCGAATCAATTTATTTTTCTCGTTCGCCTATTCCATTTGAGCGAGATCGCATGATGGCCGACGCGTCATCTGCTGATACAGCGCTTTATAAGCGACATATCGGTATTTACGCTTATCGCGCAGCTTATGTGTCGTGCTATGTATCTTACGAAGCGTCTGCGCTAGAGCAGATTGAGTCGCTGGAACAGCTTCGCGCTATTTGGTATGGCGATAAAATTCATTGTGCCGTGGCAGTGGCTCCACCGCCCATAGGCATTGATACACCAGAAGATCTTGAGCGTCTTACGGCGACTATAAAAGCATAGCCCATTGCCTTTAATGCACGGTTAAGCTTATTTTTCAATAATTACGCATATACAAGGAACGGACTATGAACGTTGTTATAACAGGTGGTAATCGCGGCATTGGTTTAGCCCTCGCAAAACAATATAAAGCGCAGGGCGCAAACGTCTATGCAACATGCCGTAATAGTTGTGATGAGCTAAATAGCTCTGGTGTGAATATAGTAAGTGGTGTTGATGTATCAGACGCCAACTCTCTGGCCGAAAAATTAGCACCGCTGCGTGAGATAAACATCGATATATTGATTAACAATGCTGGTGTCTTGGGGCGTGAAAGTATCGACGATTGGGATCCAAACACCATTGACTACCAATTTCGAGTAAACGCGTTGGGGCCGCTATTGGTAACGCAAACTCTGTTACCCGCTATGGCAGAAAACAGTAAAGTTGCATTAATTACAAGCCGTATGGGGTCAATGGCCGACAATGGTTCAGGCGGTTATTACGGTTATAGAATGTCGAAGGCAGCCTTAAATGCCGCAGGCGTTTCTATGGCTAATGACTTAAAACCGAAAGGCATTGCAGTAGGTATTTTCCACCCAGGCTTTGTTCAAACTGAAATGGTAAACGGCGCTGGTGACATTGATGCCGACACCTGTGCGTCTCGTCTAGTAGAGCGAATTGGTGAACTTAACGTCGAAAATGCAGGGCGATTCATCCATTCAAACGGTGAAATATTACCTTGGTAGGCTTCGGCTTGTAACGAATGCAGCTCGCAGAATGAAGCGTTGTGAGTTAGGTCCTATCGATAAATAGTTAGTTGATAGAAACTCTTTTGAAATAACGCTCTAGAAATAACGCATAGAACGTGTTGTTAGTATCTTAGTTGGCGTAGACATGTGAAAAACAAAAAAGGCCTAGGGAAGATAACACTTAGGCCCTTTTTTATCAGAAAGAGAGTAGCTTACGCGTTGTCGCTGTCTACTTCTTCATCTTGCTCTTCAGACAAAACTGCCCAAACGTCGTGTTCATTAGCGTGAATAACTTCAGCCCATACACGGTCGCCAGGTTTTACGTCGTATACACCATTTAGGTGAACAACGCCGTCAACTTCTGGCGCGTCCGCGTAGGCTCGGCCTACAGCCCCTTCAGCGTCCACACTATCAATAACTACTTGATATTCATTGCCGATACGGGCTTTTAATCGTGCGGCGCTGATTTCGCCTTGCACTTCCATAAAGCGTGCTAGTCTCGCTTGCTTTATCTCTTCTGGAACGGGATCTGGCAGATCGTTTGCTCTAGCACCTTCAACAGGTGAGTAAGCAAATGCACCGACGCGGTCAAGCTGGGCTTCGCGAAGAAAATCAAGAAGCTCTTCAAACTCTTCTTCGGTTTCGCCTGGGAAACCAACGATAAACGTAGAGCGAATAACCAAAGAAGGGCACTGTTCGCGCCAATTTTTAACACGTTCAAGCGTTCGCTCAGCGCTTCCAGGACGCTTCATCAGTCTAAGAATGCGTTTGTTAGCGTGTTGGAATGGAATATCTAGGTAAGGGAGTATTTTACCTTCGTTCATTAATGGAATAAGGTCATCCACATGTGGGTATGGGTAAACGTAATGAAGGCGAACCCAAATTCCCATTTCACCCAGTTTTTCACACAATTGCTGCATGTGTGTTTTTACCGGCACACCATTCCAGAAACCAGTGCGGTGTTTTACATCTACGCCATAAGCGCTGGTATCTTGAGAAATAACAAGTAGCTCTTTCACGCCCGCTTCTTTTAAGCGTTTTGCTTCATCAAGCACATTGCCTACTGGTCGGCTAACCAAGTCGCCACGCATTGAAGGAATAATACAGAAAGTACAACGATGGTTGCAGCCTTCGGAAATTTTAAGGTAGGCGTAGTGACGCGGCGTTAATTTAACACCGTGATCAGGAATAAGGTCTTCAAACGGATTGTGTTGGGGTTTTGGCAAGTGTTCATGCACTTGTTCAACTACTGTTTCATAGGCATGAGGGCCAGTAATAGCAAGCACGTTAGGATGTAGCTCGCGTATCTCGTCTTCTTTCACACCCAAGCAACCGGTAACAATTACCTTGCCGTTTTCTTTTAGTGCTTCGCCAATGGTATCTAGCGACTCTTCAACCGCTGCGTCAATAAAGCCACAGGTATTTACAATAACTAAGTCGGCATCGTTGTAAGTTGGAACAACGTCATAACCTTCAGTGCGCAGCTGTGTAAGTATGCGTTCTGAATCAACGAGGTTTTTTGGACAGCCGAGGCTCACAAACCCAATGCGGCTACCGTTGCTTGCTGCGTTAGATTTGTTATCGCTTAATACCTTAACAGGCGTTTCAAGCGTTGTGGTTTTGTTGACCATGTTTTTTGGATTGTAGGTCTCTACTGTCATCTAAAAATTACCCGACAAATGACTGTGTTTAAAATGGGCGCGGATTATACAGTAAAAGCAAAAATAACTCAGTAACAAACATGCTTTTTATTGGTCAGTTTTTTAATTTACAGTACCCATCTGCCCAGAATCGACCAATCAAACTTGTATAATTAATAGTTTTTAATGTTTGGTTAAAATAACTGAACGTTTGTCTTCTTCACCCTCTATGTCAGAAAGTACTTGGAAGCGCGATGAAAACGCTATCGCAGTTTATGCCTAGCACTAACTCATCAGCTATTTGAAGAGCTGCAAGTTAACATCACAAAATAGGATTAAAGGGTTTTAATTTAAGCGTTGCACCCCATAGTAAGCTAATCAGGAAAATATTAGTCATTGGCACAGCACGACTCATACGAGGCGTATCCAGTGATACTTGGTGCAACAATGCTTAAACTCCCATTACAATTTTACGATGAGTCGGGCCGTATTTTACCGCCTAAATGGCTGTATGCGTTGTGCATGTTGCTGTGCATTGACTGGATAGCTTTCATATTTTCTTTGGCTTCTCGCGCTCAAACCAATGAGCTGCTGAGCTTTTTCTATCCAAATAAAGCGAGCTTGGGCATTGCGCTTATTGCAAGCCTACCAATTCTAACGGGTCTATTATTGGTTAGTCAGCGGGACCGTTTATGGAAAAAAGGGTACATAAGGTGGTGTACCGCTATCAAACCAACTATTTTATTCGGCTCTTTTTTACTATTCGCAGTTCAATTGACGTACTTACTGGATCACGAATGGCGTTTCGAGTTCGTTGTAGCGCTTAGAATGGCGTTTTGTCTTTTTGCATTGTACGCATTTTGGAAAAGTCGTCATTTGCATTGGATGATTGAAGACTGGTTGATTGTTGGAAAAGAAGATAACGAAAAACAAGTCAATAACGTATAGTTGCTGGTGCTTTTCAGTATGCAACTGTGAGAGAAAAAGTTTCGGATCTGGGCGGCATGTGGGAATTGCCGCCCAATGATAGTCTTAGTGCTTGTGGTTCGACAATGCCTGCTGGTAATAAGCGTTTACGCTAATTTGGCTATCGTTTACCAAGCGTTCGTAACAAATTCCAGCAAATGCGTAAGTGTTATCACTCACTTTCAGAAACACAGTAGGCGCATTAGGATTTGTTTGGTCATATACCCATTCTCCACCGAGTTGTGTTTTAACTATTTCTCCCACGTACGCACCGAAGATATTACAAATCGTAAATACGGCTTGGTCTTCCAATGCCTGATCATGGTATTTATCGATAAAACTCAAAAGAATATCATCCACCAAGGCTACGCTTTCTGGCGTGTTGTTAAGCACGATATCAAATTCTTGCTGTGCGGCTACCACTGCGTCTTTTGCACAATCTTGCATCAGTGTATTTAGTTCTTCGGGTGACATGGTGTTCTCCTGTACGCCAGACATTATTTTAGTGCTTGTTACATTAATTAGTCTTTATTCGTTAAACAAGCAACGTATTGAGTTATCGTTATTTTTCATCAATGCGTTTTCCGCTATTGTGCTTAGGTTATCGGCGAAAGTCTATTTTTGTGCAGTTAATCTATTAATCACGCTAGCTGCTGCAAACATTCCAAACGTTGCTGTTACTGTTACTACCGCGCCAAACCCTCCTGCGCAATCTAGACGCGTACCGCCTTCCATAGCCGATTTATTATGGCAAACCGAGCCATCTGGCTGTGGGTAGCGCAACTGTTCTGTGGAATAGATACACTCAACGCCAAAACGTCGTTTCGGGTTTTTACTAAAGTTATAATTACGACGAAGCTCACCGCGTAATTTGGCCGCGAGAGGATCTTGCGTTGTTTTCGATAAATCGCCTTTGGTAACTTGAGTTGGATCTATTTGTCCTCCAGCGCCTCCCACTGTAACGATAGGTATTTTTGCGCGTTTGCAGTGCGCAATCATAGCGGCTTTTGCACGAATGCTATCTGTAGCATCCACCACTGCATCCATCTCTTTGGTAAGTAAAGTTGCGGTATTTTCTGGTGTAACAAAATCCTCAATGCATACAACTTGGCAATTGGGGTTGATTAGCGCTATCCGCGCAGAAATTGCGTCAACCTTCGCTTCACCAATGGTGTTGGATAGTGCGTGAATTTGCCTGTTTGTGTTAGTAACACAAACGTCATCTAAATCTATAAGCGTGATTTTGCCAATGCCTGAACGGGCAAATGCTTCGGCAGTCCAACTACCAACACCGCCAATACCAACTACCGCAACGTGGCTAGCAGCTAATTTTTTGGTTTGTTCAGCACCGTACAAACGCACAATGCCACCTAATCGTTGATCGTCAGACATCTTTATCACTTTCTTCATTTAATAATCAGTTAATGCTTCAGCATGATGCGAATGGAATGCACTGTTTCTTCAAGGTACACCCTTGCAAGTTCTTAGCTGTAGCGCTTGGCGCGCATGATCGCAGAAAGCATTAAAATTGCAAATATGAAATTTACTGTTGTTTACACAACGTGTGATTTTTTCGAATAGTAAATCCGTTTTATACCGACATACGTTCCAGTTTATGTATGTTTAAATGCATCCATCAATACAGATCAGGAGGCAATCATGGGCCTATTAGTAGACGGACAGTGGCAAGATAAATGGTATGACACCAAAAAGAGTGGTGGGAAATTTGAACGTCAGGCATCACAATTTCGTGATTCTATATCTAATGAAGACGGCGCAAAATTCAAAGCAGAGTCTGGTCGCTATCATCTATACGTTTCATTGGCGTGCCCTTGGGCTCACAGAACCCTTATCTTTCGAGTGCTAAAGGGGCTTGAAGAACATATTGATGTTTCTGTAGTGCATCCTGAGATGTTGGGCAAAGGATGGGAGTTTGGTGAATATCCAGGGGCAACAGGCGACAAGTTGTTTGGTAAAAACTACGCCCATGAACTTTACACGAAAGTAAAACCAGATATTACATCGCGAGTTACGGTTCCCATTTTGTGGGATACTCACACCAACAGCATTGTAAACAATGAATCGGCTGAAATTATTCGCATATTCAATAGTGCGTTTAATGAGTTAACCGGAAACACAGACGATTATTACCCTGAGGCGCTTCGTAAAGACATCGACGATATAAACGATTTGGTTTATCACGGTATCAACAATGGCGTGTATAAATCTGGCTTTGCCACTACACAAGAAGCGTACGAAGAAGCGGTAGGTGCGTTGTTTAATGCGTTAGACACAGTAGAAGCACGTTTAGCGAAACAACGTTATTTGGTAGGTGACGGTTCAAGCAGCCAAATTACAGAAGCAGATTGGCGGTTGTTCACAACGTTAATTCGCTTTGATGCCGTTTATCATGGTCATTTCAAATGTAACGTAAAGCAAATAGCTGATTACCCGAATATTTATGGCTACATGAAAGAGTTGTATCAAATGCCTGGGATAGCCGAGACGGTTAACTTTGACCATATAAAACGTCACTATTACTACAGTCATACTATGATTAACCCAACACAGGTTATTCCAGTTGGTCCATCACAAGACTTGCTTGCACCGCATGGTCGCGACAAGCAGTATTGATAATGAGTACTACTATGTTGGCTTCAAACCAAGATTCAAACAAACGCGTTGAAAAAGTAGTTAGCGGAATCGCAACTAGCGATGGCGCAGGCGTATCGCTAACCCGCATTATTGGTCAACCTGATTTACCGCGGTTAGATCCATTTTTAATGTTGGACTTCTTTGGCTCTGATAACCCAGGTGAGTATATCGCTGGTTTTCCTGCGCACCCTCACCGAGGTTTCCAAACGGTTACCTATATGCTTGCTGGTAAAATGCGACATAAGGATTCAGTAGGTAATGAAGGCGTTATCGAGGCAGGCGGGATACAGTGGATGAATGCCGGAAAAGGCATTATTCATGAAGAAATGCCCGAACAAGAAGAAGGTCTATTACAAGGTTTTCAGTTATGGGTAAATTTACCCGCGTCTGAGAAAATGTCCTCGCCTAATTATCAAGATATAAGGCCCGATGAGGTTCCCGAGGTTAGTTTGCCTAATGCCACTGTGAAGGTGTTAGCGGGGAGCCTGCAAGGAACAAGAGGCCCAGTAAAAACAGCCGCAGTATCACCTTCTTTCTATGACGTAACGCTAAAGCAGGGCGAGACGGAAATTCAGCTGGAAGAGGGCAGTAGCGGATTTGTTTATGTTTACGAAGGGCAATGCAACACCAAAGCCAATAGTGACGAAAACGGGAGTAGTAGCGACTCGAATACAACGCTTAAAAGCGGTGAGCTAGGCGTGCTTTCGAATGCCGGCAATAGAATTGTTTTAAGCACAGACACGCAATGTAAGTGTATTGTTGTTACTGGGCAGCCTATTAATGAGCCTGTTGTACAATATGGTCCTTTCGTGATGAATACACAGCAAGAGATAATTAAAGCGTTTAATGACTACCAAAGTGGAACTTTAGCGTAACAACTCACTATTCTGAGGGTTTTTGGCAAGTTGAAGTTTGTAATTAGGTTATAAGATTTATCATCACAAGAAAACGCTTGGTAACAAGCGTTTTTTTACCTTTCTATTAGTAATTCACTCCTCCAAATGATTTAATACTTCGCCAAAAGTGGCGCGCAGCCCAAGAATTCAAATTTCCAAACTCAAATAAGAGCAATGTTAGGGATTAAATATAGAAATGGCGATTGAAATTACGTGCTTTAAAGCGTACGACATACGTGGTGAATTAAACAAACAACTTACTGAGACCGTGGCATACCGCATTGGCTTTGCTTTCGCCAAAGAGTTAAATGCAAAAACGGTAGTCGTTGGTAGTGATGTACGATTAACATCAACACCATTGAAGCTGGCACTAAGCGCGGGTTTAGTTGACGCCGGTGCACGCGTATTTGATATTGGCTCAGCGGGTACAGAAGAAATTTATTTCGCCACCAAACACCTAGAGGTTGATGGGGGCATTGAGGTTACAGCAAGCCATAACCCAATAAACTACAACGGAATGAAGCTAGTTAAAGCCGGGTCTGTACCTATCAGCGGTGATACTGGTCTAAATGCGATTAAAGCGACGGCAGAACAGCTTGACGATGCAGCTATAAATGAGCGTATTGCTTTTTACACGAATAATTGTGAAATAAGCGACGATGCATTCTTCAATGGGAAAGCTCATGTGAGCGTTGACAAGCTTGTAGAAAGCGGGCAGTTTGAAGTTATTTCATGTATGGACGCCTATGTTGAGCACATGCTTTCTTACGTTAACGTAGACAATTTTACGCCGCTAAAAGTTGTTGTTAACGCTGGTAACGGTGCCGCTGGTCCGGCACTTGATGCAATTGAAAGAGCTATGCTTGATAAAGGTGTGCCCATTGAGTTTATAAAAGTACACCATGAAGCGGATGGTACGTTTCCTAACGGTATTCCAAACCCTTTACTTCCTGAAAATCGCGACGACACTGCAAACGCGGTAAAACAATCCAATGCCGACTTTGGTATTGCGTGGGACGGCGATTTCGATCGTTGTTTCTTGTTTGACGCAGAAGGACAATTCATTGAAGGCTATTACATAGTAGGCCTATTAGCTTCAGCGTTTATCGAGAAGAATACTGACAGCAAGATAATTTACGACCCTCGTGTTTATTGGAATACGGAAGATATTGTAGCCAATGCGGGTGGTACACCAATCAAATCAAAAACAGGGCACGCGTTCATTAAAGAACGCATGCGAAAAGAAGATGCGGTTTATGGTGGTGAAATGAGTGCGCACCACTATTTCCGTGATTTTGCATACTGTGATTCAGGCATGATTCCATGGTTACTCGTGGCTGAACTGCTTTGTGTGAAAAAGCAAAGTCTTGCTAGCATGGTGAAAGAGCGCATTGAGGCGTTTCCTTCTTCAGGCGAAATAAACAGTAAGCTAAAAGATGCTGATGAAGCTCTAGCGCGTGTAACAAATAAATACAAACCAGAAGCTGATGTTGTTGATACCACTGATGGCTTAGGCCTAGAGTTTGGAACATGGCGCTTTAATTTACGTAAATCAAACACCGAGCCGGTTATTCGTTTGAACGTGGAGAGCAAGGGTGACATTGCGCTAATGGAAGAAAAAACCGCTGAGTTACTTGCGCTTATTCGTGCAGAGTAGAAAGTTTTAATTAACGTTAAAAAAGGCGTGCATTTAATGCACGCCTTTTTTGTTTTAGGCAAGTAATTTCTGGGTTTAAAGGTGGTTACTGAATTATCTATTATGTTACGCGTAACTTTTCGGTGTAGAGTTACGAGCACTGATACACGCTAAGCTAGCAAGTAAATCATCCACGCATGACAAAGTACCACAACGGTGGTTAGCCCCATTCGCATACTGATATAGCTTACCACTTGGTCTTTTGGCATACTTAGCGTGAACTTGTCGTACACTAGTAACGCAACATAACTAAGTGACAAAACGCCGAGCACCTTTATATCGTTTGCAAAAACTAAACACAACCACCCCACAATGGTGGGCAACATGGCGATGTACATTTGTTTGCCATATCGCTGATTGCTTACTGAGTCCCACCAGTGAATACCGCCAAAAAAAGACAACAATACGGCAGAGTACTGAACGAAATAAGCGGTACTCTGCGTTATAGAAAACAGATTTAATTGATAGGCCAGCGGCATTGCTATGAAGGGAATTAAACCAGCAATACCTAAAAACAATGCAGAATAGGGCATTCACGTTCCTTTTATAAATATTTTCTGTGTACATAAAACAAAAATAGCGCCGTTAGGCGCTATTTTTACAATTAAAGTAAAAACTAAGTTCAGTATTACTTAATTGGGTTGTACTTACGCTGGCTGTGACCAGTGTATAGCTGACGAGGACGACCAATCTTTTGCTTAGGGTCGCTCATCATTTCATGCCAATGTGAAATCCAGCCTACTGTACGAGACAGTGCGAAGATACACGTGAACATGTTGGTAGGAATACCAATTGCCTTAAGTACGATACCTGAATAGAAGTCTACGTTCGGGAACAGTTTCTTCTCAGCGAAGTATGGGTCGCTTAATGCAATCTTTTCAAGTTCCATAGCTACTTCTAGCAGAGGATCTTTAACATTTAGCTCGCTTAGTACTTCGTGACAGCTTTCGCGCATAACTGTAGCACGTGGGTCGTGGTTCTTATAAACACGGTGACCGAAGCCCATAAGACGGAATGGGTCGCTCTTGTCTTTTGCACGTGCAATGAATTCTGGAATACGGTCAACCGTACCGATTTCTTCAAGCATGTTTAGACACGCTTCGTTTGCACCGCCGTGAGCAGGGCCCCATAGTGATGCTACACCCGCAGAAATACATGCATAAGGGTTAGCACCTGAAGAACCTGCAAGGCGTACAGTAGACGTTGATGCGTTCTGCTCGTGGTCTGCGTGAAGCGTAAAGATACGGTCCATAGCACGTTCAACAGCAGGGCTGATTTGATATTCTTCTGCAGGAACAGAGAACATCATGTTCAAGAAGTTAGCAGCATAGCTTAGGTCGTTACGTGGGTAAACGAACGGCTGACCGATGTTGTACTTGTAACACATAGCAACTAGCGTAGGCATCTTCGCAATTAGTCGATGTGCGCTACGGATACGTTGCTCTTCATTCGATACGTCTAGGTCGCTGTGGTAGAACGAAGACATCGCGCCAACTGTACCGCATAGCATTGCCATAGGGTGCGCGTCGTTGCGGAAACCATGGAAGAACATGTTAATTTGTTCGTGAACCATAGTATGACGAGTAATCGTCGCTTTAAATTCTTCGTACTGTTCTTTTGTCGGTGCATCACCGTGAAGAAGCATGTGACATACTTCTAAATAGTCAGCATCGCGTGCTAGTTCTTCGATAGGGAAGCCACGGTGTAACAGTACACCTTGAGCGCCGTCGATATAGGTGATTGCTGACTCGCAAGATCCTGTCGCCATAAAACCTGGGTCGTACGTGAAATAGCCGCTTTGGCCAAGCGTACGGACATCGATTACATCTTGTCCTTCGGTGCCAGACAAGATAGGAAGCTCGATTTCCTTACCGCCGGCTTTAAGAATGGCTTTCTGATCTGCCATATAATGCTCTCCTCAGAATGGTTCTGTTTGCGACGAAAACGGATGAAAATATCCGCTTCGTTGGGAAAAGTGGGCGTATTTGTACTTTATTATGCACTAACAAGTCAATTTAATTGCATATATGCACAATAAATATTCCGAATTGCTTAAAAAAATAATTAGCAATCAGATAACGAATAATTAACGCGTTGGAATTTCACTTTGCCCGATACCGTTCAATTATCAATGGCTTTTATCGAAAGGTAAACCACCGATCGTTAAATATTAGCAGCTGGGATTAAAAAGTGACCTTTAGATGTGGAATAAATACTCACTCAGATTAAAAGTCATTAATTTCTCTGTCGCTTACGTAGTTATTCCCCGTTGCTGCTGATAAACTTTAACTACTGTTGTTGCACTCGTTTAAACGCGTTGCACCCAATTTTGATCTCTTTTTACACGAAATAATTACAAGGTAGGACAATAAGCGACTAAAGTCTTACTACGGCACAAAAAATTGTAATTATATACTACGCTGGATATACTCAGCGGTGCTTTTGAAGCGGAATAATTATTCCGTTACAAGCATTAAAGAATAATTCACAAATTGTTAACAACTCAATGGATGAGGCAATTAACAGGTTAAAAAGCGAATTCACTTATTCAGGACATAATAAAGATAAGTAATTCATTATCCCCTACGGATTAAACAGGCATACATTGTGAAAAAGCAAAGACCAGTAAATTTAGAACTCAATACTATTAAATTTCCGCCCTCTGCTATTTCGTCAATTCTCCACCGTGTAACCGGTGTTGCAATGTTCTTCGCGCTACTATTTGTAATTTGGGCATGGGCAGTTTCTGTTCATTCACCTGAAGGTTTCGCGAACGTTCAAGCAATGATGGACGGTTTCTTTGGAAAATTTGTCGCAATTGGCACAGCTTCAGCGCTGACGTATCACATTCTAGGCGGCCTAAGACATGTTGTTATGGATTTAGGTCACTGGGAAGAATTAGAGTCGGGCAACACTAGTGCAAAAGCAGTAATCGCACTTTGGGTTGTACTGACCGTAGTATTGGGAGTTGCACTATGGTAACCAACCAAGCAAGCATTAAGCGTGACGGCGTACAAGACTACGTTTCACTTCGCGCAACAGCAGCAATTATTTTCGCGTACTCGGTTTTCATGGCGTGGTTTTTTATTACCACCGATAACATTACGTTTATCGAATGGCGAGGTTTGTTCTCTGGCCTAGCTATGAAAGTTTTCACATTGGCAGCTCTAGTAGCAGTGATGATCCACGTGCGTATCGGCCTATGGCAGGTACTTACAGACTATGTTAAAGCAACAGGTCTGCGCGCAGGACTACAATACATACTAAATATCATCGCTTTTGGCTACGTTGCTGTTGGCTTATTCGTTTTGTGGGGAGTGTAATATGAGTTTACCCGTTCACGAGTTTGATGCAGTAGTAATTGGAGCCGGCGGTGCAGGTATGCGCGCGGCACTTCAGATTTCACAGTCTGGTAAATCATGTGCACTGTTATCAAAAGTATTTCCAACCCGTTCTCACACCGTGTCTGCACAGGGTGGTATTACCGTAGCACTAGGTAATTCACATGAAGACAACTGGGAATGGCACATGTACGATACCGTTAAAGGTTCTGATTACATCGGTGACCAAGACGCTATCGAATACATGTGTAAAACTGGCCCAGAAGCGATTATCGAAATGGAAAACATGGGTTTACCATTCTCGCGCTTCGAAAATGGTAAAATTTACCAGCGTCCATTTGGTGGTCAGTCTAAAAACTTCGGCGGCGAGCAGGGCGCTCGTACGGCAGCAGCGGCTGACCGTACAGGTCACGCGCTTCTTCACCTCCTTTACCAACAAAACGTTAAGAACAAAACGAAAGTTTTCTCTGAGTGGTACGCACTAGATCTAGTGAAAAACCAAGACGGCGACGTTGTAGGTTGTACGGCAATCGACATCGAAACTGGTGAGGTGGTCTACTTCAAGTCACGTGCTGTTGTTCTTGCAACAGGTGGTGCAGGTCGAATCTACGCGTCTACCACAAACGCACACATCAACACTGGTGACGGTGTTGGTATGGCATTACGTGCAGGTGTTGCGGTTCAAGATATGGAAATGTGGCAGTTCCACCCTACGGGTATCGCTGGCGCAGGTACGTTGGTAACCGAAGGGTGTCGTGGTGAAGGTGGTTACCTTCTAAACAAAGACGGTGAACGCTTCATGGAACGTTATGCACCTAACGCAAAAGACCTTGCTGGTCGTGACGTTGTTGCACGTTCAATGATGACAGAAATCCGTGAAGGTCGTGGTTGTGAAGGCCCATGGGGTACTCACATCAAACTTAAGCTTGACCACCTTGGTAAAGACGTACTTGAGTCACGTCTACCTGGTATTCTTGAGCTGTCACGTACGTTCGCACACGTTGACCCTGTTAAAGAGCCAATTCCAGTAATTCCTACTTGTCACTACATGATGGGTGGTATTCCAACAAATGTAGACGGTCAGTGTCTAACTGTTGATGAAAACGGTAATGACAAGGTTGTTAACGGCCTATTTGCATGTGGTGAGATTGCCTGTGTATCTGTACACGGTGCAAACCGTCTAGGCGGTAACTCACTTCTTGACCTTGTTGTATTCGGTCGTGCTACTGGTCTACACCTTGGTAAAGCACTTTCTGAAATGGCACCAACACGCGACGCGTCTGAGTCTGACCTTGAAGCTTCAATGACGCGTTTCAACCGTTGGGAAAATTCAGAGAAAGGTAAGGGCGAAGACCCAGTACAAATTAAGAAAGACTTGCAGAAATGCATGCAGCTTAACTTCTCAGTATTCCGTGAAGGTGAAGCAATGGCGGAAGGTCTTAAAGAGCTTAGCGAAATTCGCGAGCGTCTTAAGCATGCACGCCTTGACGACAAGAGCGCAGACTTCAATACCCAGCGTATTGAGTGTCTAGAGCTTGATAACCTAATGGAAACCGCGTACAGCACAGCAGTAGCAGCGAACTTCAGAACAGAAAGCCGTGGCGCACACAGCCGCTTCGACTTCCCGGACCGTGATGATGACAACTGGTTATGCCACAGCATCTACGATCCGAACACTGATAAAATGCTTAAACGTGAAGTAAATATGGCGCCTAAGCTTAGGGAAGCATTCCCGCCTAAAGTGCGTTCATATTAAGAGAGGCAACGATCATGCAATTAACTTTTTCGATTTATCGTTACAACCCAGAAGTAGACGCGAAGCCTCGCATGCAAGACTACACTCTAGAAGTAGAGGAAGGTCAGGACATGATGGTGCTAGACGCGCTATTGGCACTTAAAGAGCAAGACCCGTCGCTATCTTTCCGTCGCTCTTGCCGTGAAGGTGTTTGTGGGTCAGACGGTGTAAACATGAACGGCAAAAACGGCCTAGCATGTATTACTCCGTTATCAGCCCTAGGCAAAGGTAAAATTGTTGTACGTCCACTTCCAGGTCTACCAGTAGTACGTGACCTGGTAGTAGACATGACTCAGTTCTACACTCAGTATGAGAAGATTAAGCCATTCTTAATCAATGACAGCAAACAGCCGCCAGCGCGTGAGCACCTTCAGTCGCCTGAAGAACGTGCTAAACTAGACGGTTTGTATGAGTGTATCCTTTGTGCTTGTTGTTCTACGTCTTGTCCATCTTTCTGGTGGAACCCAGACAAGTTCATCGGCCCAGCAGGTCTACTACACGCGTACCGTTTTTTAATTGATAGTCGTGATACTGCAACTGAAGAGCGTCTTAACGACCTTGATGATGCATTCAGCGTATTCCGCTGTCACGGAATTATGAACTGCGTAAGCGTGTGTCCTAAAGGTTTGAACCCGACTAAAGCAATCGGACAAATTAAGTCTATGCTTTTACAACGGGCTGTTTAGTACTATAGTCTGATAACTTTCTGAGTTATAGATGCGATACGCTAGATAGCCATCCCAAAAGGATGGCTATTTTTTTATATATTCGCTGTTATAACACTTGGTTATGCTGAGAATAACCTTATAATACATCTTGATTGTTAACTAGATTTTATAAAACGTAGCAAGGCAAATTAAATGCAAGAAAGCGTGATGAAAGCGTGGTGGGATTCCTCGCACATGGCAGGTGCCAACGCTGCCTATGTTGAAGAGTTGTATGAAACTTATTTAGAAGACCCGCAAAGTGTCTCTGAAAACTGGCGACAAATCTTCGATAACCTCCCCAAAGTCGATGGCGTAGAGTTAGAAACCAATCATACAGAAATTAAAAATCAGTTTAGGCAACTTGCTGCGTTAGGGCCTACAGCCCGCATGTCTAGTCCGTCTGTGCCCTCTGCAAATATTTCAGACGACAGGCAAGTCAAAGTTCTTCAATTAATCAACGCTTTCCGCTTTCGCGGGCATCAAAATGCCAACCTAGACCCATTGGGTTTGTGGAAGCAAGAGCGTGTACGCGATATTGAGCTGTCTCACCACTCTCTGTCAGAGCAAGACTTTGACAGCGTATTCAATGTGGGTTCCTATGCCATAGGCAAAGAAACAATGTCGCTAGGCGAACTATTCAAGTCGCTAAATCGCACATACTGTGGCTCTATCGGTGCTGAATATATGCATATCACCGATACTGACCAAAAGCGTTGGTTACAACAAAAAATCGAATCAGTGCAAGCAAAGCCTGAAATTTCTCGTGATGAGAAGTTAAGCATCCTTAAGGGTTTAACTGCTGCTGATGGCATGGAAAAATACTTGGGTTCTAAATTCCCAGGTGCAAAACGTTTCTCACTGGAAGGTGGTGATGCGTTAATTCCAATGCTTAAAGGTTTGATTACCAAAGCCGGAACCGCTGGCACGAAAGAAGTGGTTATCGGTATGGCCCACCGTGGTCGTTTGAATGTGTTAGTTAACGTTCTTGGTAAAAACCCATCAGTACTGTTTGATGAGTTCTCTGGTAAACACGACGATTCGCTAGGCGCGGGTGACGTGAAATACCACGCTGGTTTCTCTTCAGATTTTGCTACCCCGGGCGGCAATGTTCACTTGGCGCTTGCGTTTAACCCATCTCACTTAGAAATTGTAAATCCAGTGGTGATGGGCTCAGTTCGTGCGCGTCTGGCTCGACGCAATAACGACACTAATACTGTTCTACCAATTACTATTCACGGTGACTCTGCAATCGCAGGTCAGGGCGTTGTTCAAGAAACATTCAATATGTCACAGACTCGCGGCTTCGCCGTAGGTGGTACTGTACGTATTGTAGTTAACAACCAAGTTGGTTTTACAACATCTAAAACAGAAGATACGCGTTCGACGCAATACTGTACTGACATTGCAAAAATGGTTCAGGCGCCTATTTTCCACGTAAACTCGGACGATCCAGAAGCTGTTGCTTTCGTAACGCAGCTTGCGCTTGAGTACCGCAACAAGTTTAAGCGTGACGTGGTTATCGACCTAGTTTGTTACCGTCGTCACGGTCACAACGAAGCTGATGAGCCAAATGCGACTCAGCCGTTGATGTATCAAAAAATTAAAAAGCATCCAGTGCCACGCGCTATCTATGCTGATCAGCTTATTGCTGAAGGTGTAATAGAACAGCGCGATGCTGACCGCTACATTGAAGAATATCGTGCAGCACTAGACCACGGCGCATGCGTTGTGGAAGAGTGGCGTCCAATGACAGAGCACAGTGTAGACTGGTCTCCGTACCTTGGCCACGACTGGGATACGCCATATGATGGTTCGCTTTCAGTTGAAAAACTTAAAGCGCTAGGCGAGTCAATTACGACAATTCCAGAAGAGCACAAACTTCAATCGCGCGTTAACAAGCTTTATCAAGATCGTAAAGCAATGGTTGCAGGCGAGAAGCTACTCGATTGGGGTATGGCTGAAAATTTAGCGTATGCCACTATTGTTGATGCTGGCGAAGACATTCGTATTACTGGGCAAGACTCTGGCCGTGGTACTTTCTTCCACCGTCACGCTGTTTTGCATAACCAAAAAGATGCTTCTACTTATATGCCGCTTCAGCACATTCGCGAGGGGCAAGGCGAGATTGAGATTTACGACTCTGTGCTTTCAGAAGAAGCGGTTATGGCATTTGAATACGGTTTCGCAACGGCAGAGCCAACGTGCTTAACTATTTGGGAAGCCCAATTTGGTGACTTTGCAAACGGTGCACAAGTTGTTTTCGACCAGTTCTTAAGCTCAGGTGAAGCGAAGTGGGGCCGTCTGTGTGGTCTTACCGTTTTACTGCCACATGGTTATGAAGGTCAGGGACCAGAGCACAGTTCTGCACGCCTTGAGCGTTTCCTTCAAATGTGTGCTGATCACAACTGGCAAGTGTGTGTACCTTCTACACCTGCTCAGGTTTACAACATGCTTCGTCGCCAAGTTGTGCGTCCAATGCGTAAACCGCTTATCGTAATGTCACCTAAGTCATTGTTACGTCATCCGCTTGCTGTATCTTCAATGGAAGAGCTGGCAGAGGGTAAATTCCACAACGTAATCGGTGAAATTGACGATATCGAACCGAAGAACGTTAAACGCGTGGTGATGTGTTCAGGTAAGGTTTACTACGATTTGTTAGACCAACGCCGTAAAAATGAGCAAACAGACGTTGCAATCATTCGTTTAGAGCAACTTTATCCATTCCCACAAGAAGAATGCGCTAAAGTTGTGGCACAATACAGCCACGTAAAAGATTGGGTTTGGTGTCAGGAAGAGCCTCAAAACCAAGGCGCGTGGTACTGTAGCCAACACCACTTCTGGCAAGCAATTCCAGATGGTGCAAAATTAACATATGCGGGCCGTGATGCATCCTCGTCGCCTGCAGTAGGTTATGTTTCCGTTCACAACCAGCAACAGAAAGCCCTGGTTGAAGACGCACTCACAATTAAATAAGGAACAGTAATGACAATTGAGATAAAAGTTCCGGTTCTACCTGAGTCAGTTGCCGATGCCACCATTGCAACCTGGCACGTTAAAGCCGGTGACGCAGTTAAACGAGACCAGAACCTGGTTGATATCGAAACTGATAAAGTGGTTTTAGAAGTTGTGGCGCCAGCGGACGGTACAATGGGTGAAATCCTAAATGAAGAGGGTGCGACTGTTTTAGGCGAGCAAGTCATTGCTAAGTTAGAAGAGGGTAGCGCTGCTGCTCCTGCTGCGTCTGAATCTGACGAGTCAAAAGAAGAATCAAAAGCTTCTGCTCCGGCTGCATCAGGCAAAGCGTCTGACGTAAGAGTGCCTGTACTTCCAGAGTCGGTTGCTGACGCTACGATCGCTACGTGGCACGTTGCTGTTGGTGAAGCAGTATCTCGTGACCAGAACCTAGTAGACATTGAAACTGACAAAGTCGTTCTTGAAGTGGTTGCACCTGCAGATGGTTCACTTAGTGAAATCATTGCAGAAGAAGGCGCTACGGTTACTGCTGAAGAAGTTATTGCTAAGTTTGTTGAAGGCGCAGCGAGCGGTGCTTCTGCACCAGCGGCATCTGCAGAATCAGACGATAGTGAAGACAGCAGCGATGCATTAAGCCCGTCAGTTCGTCGTCTACTTGCTGAGAAAGGCGTAGATGCAGCAAAAGTGAAAGGCACAGGTAAAAATGGCCGCATCACTAAAGAAGACGTAGAGAAGTATCTTAAAGGCGGCGACAGCTCATCAAAAGCGGCGCCTGCTGCAGCTGAAGCACCAGTTGCAGATTTACCTACAGGTAATCGCACAGAAAAACGCGTTCCTATGACGCGTCTTCGTAAGACAATTGCGAACCGTCTTCTTGAAGCCAAAAACTCTACAGCAATGCTGACTACGTTCAACGAAGTAAACATGAAGCCAATCATGGACCTTCGCAAACAGTATCAAGAGAGCTTCGAAAAACGTCACGGCATTCGTTTAGGCTTTATGTCGTTCTACGTTAAAGCAGTTACAGAAGCACTTAAGCGCTTCCCAGAAGTTAACGCGTCAATCGACGGTGATGACATTGTTTATCACAATTACTTCGACGTATCGATTGCCGTTTCTACACCACGTGGCCTTGTAACGCCAGTACTTAAAGATACTGACACGCTTGGCATGGCAGGTGTTGAAAAAGGAATTAAGGAACTAGCACTTAAAGGTCGTGACGGTAAACTGTCACTGGCTGAACTACAAGGTGGTAACTTCACAATCACCAACGGTGGTGTGTTTGGTTCACTAATGTCTACACCAATCATTAACCCGCCGCAAAGCGCAATCTTGGGCATGCACAAAATCCAAGATCGCCCTATGGCAGTTAATGGCAAAGTAGAAATTCTACCAATGATGTACCTAGCGCTTTCTTATGATCACCGTATTATCGATGGTAAAGAATCAGTTGGGTTCTTGGTAACAGTTAAAGAGATGCTTGAAGATCCAACACGTCTACTACTAGACGTATAAGACTTTCGTCTCACTTAATTGTGGTTGGGCGCTTTGCTTGTGTTATCTTGCTCAGCGCCTAACGCAACGCTGATATTTACCCTATAATATCAGTCTTAATAATCAAGTCGCATTTGCGGCTTTTGTCTTACTAAAAATCGGATAGAAACACCATGAATTTGCATGAATACCAAGGTAAGCAGCTATTCAAAGAATACGGTTTGCCTGTTTCTGAAGGATACGCAGCAGACACTGCTCAAGGTGCTGTAGAAGCCGCTGACCGAATTGGCGGAGAAGAGTGGGTAGTTAAGTGTCAGGTACACGCGGGCGGTCGCGGTAAAGCTGGCGGTGTAAAGCTAGTTAAAAACAAAGACGACATTCGTGCTTTCGCTGAAAACTGGCTTGGCAAAAATTTGGTGACTTTCCAGACTGACGAAAACGGTCAGCCTGTGAGCAAAATCCTTGTTGAATCTTGCACAGATATCGCTAACGAGCTTTACCTTGGTGCAGTAGTTGACCGTACAACCCGTCGCGTTGTATTTATGGCATCTACTGAAGGTGGCGTTGAGATTGAAACTGTTGCAGAAGAAACTCCAGAGAAAATTCTTAAAGCTGAAATCGACCCAATTGTAGGCCCTCAGCCTTACCAAGCACGCGAAATGGCGTTTGCTCTTGGTCTTTCTGGCGTTCAAATTAAGCAGTTTACTCAAATTTTCCTTGGCCTTGCGAAGATGTTTGAAGAGCTTGACGTAGCGCTTATCGAAATTAACCCGCTAGTAATCAAAACTGACGGAAACCTACACTGCCTTGACGCAAAAGTAGGTATCGACGGTAACGCATTGTATCGTCAGCCTAAGCTGAAAGATATGCAAGATCCTTCACAAGAAGACGCGCGTGAAGCACACGCGGCTCAGTGGGAGCTTAACTATGTTGCACTAGACGGTAACGTAGGTTGTATGGTTAACGGTGCAGGCCTAGCAATGGGTACAATGGACATCGTAAACCTACACGGCGGCAAGCCAGCTAACTTCCTAGATGTTGGTGGCGGCGCGACTAAAGAGCGTGTAGCTGAAGCATTTAAAATCATCCTTTCTGATGACAATGTTAAAGCGGTATTGGTTAACATCTTCGGTGGTATCGTACGCTGTGACATGATTGCAGAAGGGATTATCGGTGCGGTTAAAGAAGTAGGCGTAGAAGTACCAGTAGTTGTACGTCTAGAAGGTACCAATGCAGAGCTTGGCCGTGACGTTCTAGCGAACTCTGGTCTTGATATCATCGCTGCTGAATCGCTAACTGATGCAGCACAGAAAGTTGTTGCTGCAGCGGAGGGCAAATAATGTCTGTATTAATTAATAAAGATACTAAAGTAATTTGTCAGGGTTTCACTGGCGGTCAGGGTACATTCCACTCTGAACAAGCAATTGCTTACGGTACGCAAATGGTTGGTGGTGTTACACCAGGCAAAGGCGGTACTGAGCACTTAGGTCTTCCAGTATTCAATACTGTACGTGAAGCGGTAGAAGCAACTGGCGCAACTGCAACAGTTATCTACGTACCAGCACCTTTCTGTAAAGATTCAATTGTTGAAGCTGCAGATGCGGGTATCGAGCTAATCGTATGTATTACTGAAGGTATCCCAACGCTAGACATGCTTTACGTTAAAGAATACGTAGAAGCGAAAGGCGTTCGCATGATTGGTCCAAACTGCCCAGGTGTTATCACTCCTGGAGAGTGTAAAATTGGTATCATGCCTGGTCACATTCACAAGCCTGGTAAAGTAGGTATTGTTTCTCGCTCTGGTACGCTTACGTACGAAGCAGTTAAGCAAACTACTGACGAAGGTTTCGGCCAGTCTACCTGTGTTGGTATCGGTGGTGACCCAATTCCTGGTTCAAACTTCATCGACATCCTTCAGATGTTCCAAGACGACCCACAAACAGAAGCTATCGTGATGATCGGTGAGATCGGCGGTACTGCAGAAGAAGAAGCGGCTGCATTCATCAAAGCGAATGTGACTAAGCCTGTTGTTTCTTACATTGCAGGTGTTACTGCTCCTCCAGGTAAGCGTATGGGTCACGCTGGTGCAATCATCGCAGGCGGTAAAGGTACTGCTGATGAGAAATTTAAAGCGCTAGAAGACGCAGGCGTTAAAACTGTACGTTCACTAGCTGACATCGGTAAAGCACTGCGCGAAACTACCGGTTGGTAATATGCGCTAGCACGCAAGATGTTAAAAGCCCGCGTTAAGCGGGCTTTTTTATTAGTTCTCGTTAACAATTGAATTCATCTCAATGTAACAATATTACAACCTCTTCTCTTTCAAGCCCCATTTTTACGTATTTTGTGTTGTTAAATTACATAAATCTATAAAAATGCTTTGTTAATGCAGTGTTGCATATTTTTATTGAATACGTATGCAGGCAATTGTGCATTCCCTAGGTCCTCTATAGCATTATGCCGACGAGATGTATTGTCATTTAATTGTCATAAGAACAACAAAAGACAAAAACTATAACCGTATGGGACACCCGTTTTATGAAACAATTTAAACCCAACCTAATTAAAGCTGCGCTTATTTCAGGCGGTGTAGCATTTGCAAGCTCTCCTGCATTTGCACAAGAAGCAAACACTGATGCTGTTGATGAAGCTAACCTAGAAGTTATTCAGGTAAGCGGTATTCGCGGTAGTCTACAGCGTGCACAAGCCATCAAGATGGACAACACGTCAATTGTTGAAGCCCTATCTGCTGAAGATATCGGTAAACTTCCAGACACCAGTATTGCAGAATCAATTGCACGTCTTCCTGGTTTAGCAGGTGAACGCCGCAACGGTCGTACAAGTGGTCTATCTGTTCGTGGTTTCAACGAAAACTACGTAGGCACAACGCTTAACGGTCGTGAGCTTCTAGGTATGGGCGACAACCGTGGCGTAGAGTTCGACCTTTACCCAACTGAGATTGTTTCAAACATCCTTGTGTATAAGACTCCTGAAGCGGGTCTTATGACGCAAGGCATCGGTGGTACAGTTGATATTCAAACTGTAAGCCCACTACATGCAAAAGAAACGTTTGCTATTAACGGCACGTATGAGGCGAACCAAAAAGACGCTGGTAACCCAGATTTCGACAACAAAGGTCACCGTTTGTCGGTTAACTTTGTCGACCAGTTTGCTGATGACAAATTAGGTGTAGCACTAGTAATTGCTGATATGGAGTCTCCACGTCAGGCACAACACTTCCGCGGTTGGGGTTATGCAAATGCAAATCCAGCTAATGCCGCTGAAGGCGTAGAAGTACCAGAAGGTACTGTTATTCTTGGTGGTCATGACTCATTTACGCGTTCTGCAATGCTAGAGCGTACGTCAGTTGCAGGTGTTATTGAGTATGCACCTACTGAAGACCTAACTATTCAATTCGACGCACTATATATCGACTTCGAAGAAAATGATGCGCGTCGTGGTGTTGAAGAAGGTGGCGCAGAATGGGGTACGGGCGCTTACACAATTACAGGTGTGGAAAATGGCCTTGTAACCTCTGGTTACTATGACGGTTTCCTATCAGTAATCCGTAACGATTCAAGACAACAAAAAGCAGAACTTACGACTTTCGGTCTAAACGCTGAATACATCATTAACGATAACTGGACGGCAACGTTCGACGTATCAACTGGTGAAGTAGACAAGCGAATCACTGATGTAGAAAGCTACTCTGGTGTAGGCCGTGCTGGTATCGACGGTCGTCCACTAACGCCACGTGCTTGGTCAATGACGTCTACTGGCGCGGTTTATAGCGATCACCCAACGTTAGATAGCGTAGACCTTGGGGATCCTAATGCGATATTCCTTGCAGGTCCTCAAGCGTGGGGTGGTGCATTAGCGCCAGTTGAAGCATTCCAAGGTGTTGATGGCTTTGGTCCAGAGACAGCTCAGGATGGTTTCGTAAACGATCCGGTATTTAACGAAACGCTAGATGCAGTTCGTTTAGACGTAGAAGGTTTTGTTGAATGGGGTATTTTCTCTCGCCTAACCACTGGTGTTAACTACCAAATGCGTGAGAAGAGCAAAGATAACAACGGTTTCTTCTTGACTGCACCTTCTTGGCCAAATCAAGAGCTAGTACCTAACCCTATTGGAACAGCTGATTTAGGTTTCTTAGGTATTGATGGTGTAATTGCCTATGACGGTCTTGGTCTATACAGAAGCGGCTACTACACGCTAACTGATGCAGAGCTTTTTGAGAACGGTCGTCGTGGTGATACTTATACCATCGAAGAAGACATTCTTACAGCTTACGCGAAACTTGACATCGAAACTGAAATCGGTGACGTATTAGTCGTTGGTAACCTAGGTCTTCAAGTTATCAATGTTGACCAAACAGGAACTGGTTTCAATACAACATCGGGTCCATCAGGTTTCACATCAGCGGTGCCGGTTTCTGATGGTGATTCATACACTGACGTGCTTCCAACCCTTAACCTTAGCTTTGAAATTGCGGAAAACCAGTTTATTCGTACCGCGCTTGGTAAAGTAATCAGCCGCCCACGTATGGATGACATGCGTCCAAACAATCAGGTTAACTTTACTTTCAACGATCAGCAAATCGCTTCTGATCAGCTTGGTAATAGCCCTTGGTCTGCAAGCGCTGGTAACTCACGTTTAAGACCACTTGAAGCCAATCAGTTTGATATTGCTTATGAAAACTACTTTGCCGATACCGGCTATGTTGCGGTTAGCTTTTTCTACAAAGACTTAACTAACTGGCACGTTGCTGGTCAGACAATAGGTGATTTCAGTTCTTCTTTCATTGAAGGGTATCACGAAACGTCGGGTCGATCAGATGTTACTGGAGACTTATTAATTGATGAAAGAGATGTTATACCGCCACAAACGTTTCAAGGTTTCGTAAGCTTCCGTGAAGACGGTCTTGAAGGTTTTGTTCGCGGCTGGGAAGTTCAAGGTAGTCTTCCGTTTGACTTAATCCACGAGTCACTAGAAGGCTTCGGTATGTTTGCAAGTGCAACGTTCCTTGACGGTCAGCTAGACAACGGTGATGCAGTACCTGGTTTATCAGAAGAAACGTACTCACTAACCGCTTTCTACGAAAGCAATGGTTTCGAGTTCCGTGTATCAGCAACTAAACGTGACGCATTTGCCACAGAAGAGCGTGCTATCAGCCTATCGCTTGCGCAAATTCAAGACCAAGGTGTTAAGCAAGTTGACGCGCAAATTGGTTATGACTTTGACGAGTCTGGCATTGAAGCGCTTAAGGGCTTACGTGTAACGCTTCAAGGTCAAAACCTTACTGACGAGCCAACAGTTCAGGCTAACCCTGGAGACAGCCGCCAAATTACGAAGTATGAAACATACGGCCGTAACTTTCTACTTGGTTTCAACTACACGTTCTAAGTGGTTGTTGAAAAAGCGCTTGTTACATGCAAGCGCTTAAACAAGTAACATTAAAAAAGCCCCAATTTACGTAATGTGTTGGGGCTTTTTGTTGTATAGCGGTACATGTCATGATATTTAATGATGATAGTAGTGTAGCCACATAAAAAATGGTGACGGCAAAAAATATGATGAATAAAGCGGTAAAAAATGTAGTTATTGTAGGTGGTGGTACAGCCGGTTGGATTTCAGCAGCTGTCATAAAACGTCTTATCGGTGCGGGCGTAAATGTAACGCTTATTGAATCTGAAGAAATCGGTACCGTTGGTGTAGGGGAAGCCACTATTCCGCCTATCATCACCCTTAACAACGTAATGGGGATAGACGAAAAAGAGTTCTTACGCGAAACAAACGCTACCATGAAGTTGGCGATTAAGTTTGAAAACTGGCGTGTGGAAGGAGAAAGCTATTATCACACTTTCGGCGCCCCGGGTAAAAGCTACGCTTTTTGTCATTTTCATCATTATTTTAAACGCGCTCAAGAGTTAGGACTTTCTGACTCGATATGGGAATACGATTTAAACTATCTTGCCTGTAAAGCGGGTAAGTTTGCCCATATCAAATCTCCCGACCCAATTATAGAAATGCCATATGCCTATCATTTCGATGCGTCGCTGTATGCGCGTTTTCTTCGTAAAAAGTGCGAAGCAATGGGCGTTACTCGTAAAGAAGGCATTATTACCAATGTTAAACAAGACGCAGGCAGCGGCTTTATCACCGGTGTAACCCTTAAAGACGGTACTCACATTGAAGGCGATTTGTTTATTGACTGTTCAGGGTTTAAAGGGCTACTTACCCAACAAACATTGAATACGGGTTATGAAGATTGGTCGCATTGGTTACCTTGCGACCGCGCAGTGGCTATGCCTTCAGAGCGTCACGAACATACGCGCCCTTACACACGTTCAATAGCACATTCTGCTGGTTGGCAATGGCGTATTCCGCTTCAGCACCGCAATGGTAATGGCTTGGTGTATAGCAGTAATTATTATTCTGATGAACAAGCACTCGATATTCTGTCGAATAACCTTGATACCAAACCGCTTGCCGACCCTAACTTTATTCGCTTCAAAACAGGACGAAGACGCAAGCAGTGGAATAAAAATGTAGTGGCTGTTGGGCTTTCTAGTGGGTTTTTGGAGCCCTTAGAGTCGACCAGTATACATTTGATTCAGTCTGCGGTGGTTAGACTCATTCATTTATTCCCGCACGAAGGGTTTAAGCAATATCAGATAGATGAGTACAACAAACAGTCTCAGCTTGAATATGAGCAAATTCGTGATTTCATTATTTTGCACTATCACGTAAATGAACGAACAGACTCTCACTTCTGGAAAGATCTTCGCGAGATGGACGTACCAGATAGCTTGACGCACAAAATCGAATTATTCAAAGAATCTGGAAACCTATTCAGAGAGCAAAATGATTTATTCCTAGAAAGCTCTTGGTTACAAGTATTGATGGGACAGGGCGTTCATCAGAAAGACTATCACCCGCTAGCGAATGCGCTATCGGAACAAAAACTTCAAGAATTGATGCAAAACATCAAGCGCATTAAAAATGAGCCTATCGGTAAAATTGCAAGCCACGATGATTTCTTGAAACAGTTCTGTAGTTAAAACCGCACCATGAATAAACCAAAACATATTGTTATTGCAGGCGGTGGTACTGCAGGTTGGATGGCCGCTAATTATTTTGCGCATAAGTGGCCATCAGACAAGGTTAAAGTTACGCTGATTGAATCTCCTGACATTGGCATTATAGGTGTGGGCGAGGGCTCTACACCTACGCTTAAGCGCTTCTTTGAAGAGCTGGGTATTAAAGAAAGTGACTGGATGCCCAAATGCAACGCCACTTACAAAGTAAGCATTCAGTTTAATGATTGGAGCCCAGCCTCAGGGATCAAGCAGTATCGTCACCCGTTTATCTCTCAAACCGACACCTTCACTCAGCGTGCATTTGAGGTTAACTGCCGTACCAGAAGGCTAGGGCTTGATACCCACGTTGCGCCGGAAGATTTCCTTATTAACGGGGTTTTAGCAAAACAAAATAAAGCACCGCTAACGCCGGAAAACTTCCCTTTTAGAATGGAATATGGGTACCACTTTGACAGTGCGCTGTTAGGTAATTATTTGCGTGATGTTGCAGTGGGAAGAGGCGTAACGCATGTGAGCGCTGTTATCAGCGATGTCGCCTTACATGCAAATGGTGATATAGCGTATCTTGTTACCGATACAGGCAAGTTTGAGGGCGATTTCTTTGTAGATTGTACAGGGTTTTCTTCTGCGTTGTTACAGCAAGCTCTGGGTGTTAAGTTCAACGCTTATTCCGATAACCTATTTAATGATTCAGCGGTTGTTTTGCCCACACAGGTGCAAGAAAACATTCAGGTGGAAACCCAGTCAACTGCGCTATCAAACGGGTGGTGCTGGTCAATACCTTTACAAAACCGCACCGGTAACGGTTATGTTTATAGTGCCTCTCACTTATCCAGTGATAAAGCTGAAGCTGAATTAAGAAGACACCTCAATCTTGAAAACAGTGATGTGGAAGCCAGACACCTCAAGATGAAGGTAGGGCAAGTTGAGCAGCACTGGCAGAGAAATTGTTTGGCACTAGGGTTGTCTCAGGGATTTATAGAGCCTCTCGAAGCAACGGCACTTCATCTTGTTCAAATTTGCATTGAATATTTCTCAGATATGTTTGAAAAAGGTGGTTTTTCAAACAGTGAGAAAAACACCTATAACGCATTTGCCAAAGAACGATTCGACAGGGTAAGGGATTACATTGTTGGACACTATAAACTGAATACCCGTGATGACAGCGATTATTGGCGAGATAACAGAAATAACATGGTGCTGTCAGACTCATTGAAGTCGATTATTAACACATGGTTTCAACGTGAAGATCTCGCTAATGAGATAAAGCGTCAGAATATTGGAATGCATTGGGACTCGGTTTCATGGCATTGCTTATTTGCTGGATATGGCGCATTCCCAGCGCTTGCTCAAAATCAACCTGGTAGAGGAGATTTATACAAGGAGCAGGCAATTGAACAGTTTATTGGTGGCTGTGCACTAAATTTTGAAATGCACCAAGCGGTATTACAAAAGCAATCTAGCTTGTGATGACTTTTTGTTGTAGCGCATAAACTACGCCTTTTCGATTAATCCAAATATGGCATAAATACACACTTTTATTCATATCCTTTCTGCGCCGCTTTTTCATTGCGGCGCAATGTTACTGTAACTCATTGTAAAAAATACTCATGAAACTATGTTTCATTAATGTTTTATTTTTGTTAATGAATACGTATGCATAGCGTTGCTCCCTTTTTGTACAACCCAGTAATATTCTTTGTTGAACCATAAGAGGCATTTTTGGGTGTGGTAGTCCTAAAAGTGCTGATAATAAAACAAGGAATGGGACACCAATGAAAACATTCAAACCCAGCACTATCACGGCGGCTTTGATAAGCAGTGGTATGGCGTTTTGCGCTACACCGTTGTTTGCCCAAGAGTCACCGGATACGTCTATTAACGAGGTTGAACGAGAAGATGTTGAAGCAGTAGAGCGCATAGAGGTTCGCGGTTTTAGCAGTAGCCTTATTCAATCACTCAATCAAAAGCGTTTCTCTGATACGGTATCTGAGCAAATTTCAGCCGATGACCTAGGTGGCTTACCAGATGTTTCGATGGCAGATGCGCTTACGCGTTTACCTGGTATATCAGCCGTAAGAACCGGTGGGCAAGCGGCGCAGATTAACATTCGTGGCTTATCGGGAGACTTTGTTTTCTCAACCTTGAACGGAAGAGAGCAGGTATCAACAAGCGGCAGCCGTGCAATAGAGTTCGACCAATATCCATCTGAGCTTATCAGCGAAGCCGCGGTTTATAAATCACCCAAAGCGTCGTTAATTGAAGGGGGTATTGCTGGTACTGTTGAATTAAAAACCGCATCGCCTCTTGCGATGGACGAGCAACACAAGTTCAGTGCCAACATGCGTGGCATGTACAACGATAGAGCTTCCGAAATTAGTGATGCTTCTGAATATGGCCACCGATTAAGCTTTTCATACCAAGGTAAGTTTTTAGACGACACATTAGGTGTGTCGCTGGGGTATGCACGGCTATTTCAACCCAGTGTGTCCACACAGTTTATCGGCTTAGCTTACAACGGGCTTGTTGATGTCGATGGGCTTGAAGGAGACACACAAGGGCCTGAATCTTGCCCTGAGTGTGAGTACATCTCAGAAGGTTTTGAGATGCAGCATAAGGGCGGTGAAGAAACGCGTGACGGCTATGTAGCTGCGTTTGAATGGGCGCCAATAGATACGTTTACGCTAAAGGCAGATGCGTTTATATCTGAATTTGACTCCGAGGCCTTCGCACGAGGGTTCCGCGTCAAATTGGGCGGTATTAACGCTGGTATCACTAACCCTGTTATTGTAAACAACAACGTAATTGGGGGCACGTTCTCGCGCACCGATAACAGTTTTACGCGGGTAGAGCTTGTAAACGATGACAACCAAGACTTCGACAGTGTAACGAATTTAGGTGTTAATGCAGATTGGGAAATAACACCTAATTTTGCTGTTCAGTTAGATGTATCGCGTTCAAGCGCTGAAAGTGATTTCAGAAATGGTTTATTGTGGTCACTGGTTGGTGAAGACGCAAATGCTGCTAATCCAGTGTTTGATGAGAACGTTCAAATTAGCTATCTACTTAATGGCAGTAATCTGCCTGATCTTGGATTTAACCAAACCGATGCTTTTACTGATTTAGATCGCGTTATGGTAAGTAAATATGGCATCTATCCATTTAAGAACAAAGACGAGTTAGACGCGTATCGCGTCGATTTCCAATATTACGTAGACACGCCAATCGTTTCTGGTTTCGAATTTGGATATCGCTATTCCGATAGAGAATACAACAACGATCGTTCGGTATTTGAATATGGCAACGACAGCGCTTTCTCTGTAAGCGAACCACCGCTGCGACTCACATCAGACATGACTGAGGTGGTTAATTGGAGTGGCGATTTCGGCTATTTTCCTAGCTATCTATCAATTGATTTAGACACTGCATTAAATGCGTGGTTTCCAAACGGTCGCCCTCAACCTGTACAAACGTGGGGACCTGGTGCCGCCGGTGTGATAAATGGTCCAGGTACTGGGCCTGCTACGGCATGGACGCTTCAAGAAAGTGGCGATGTATTTGAAACGGTAAATTCCGCCTACTTCATGGCTAACATCGATACTGAAATTGGAAGTCTGCCAGTAACAGGGAACATAGGTGTACGCTATGTTAAAAGCAAGCAAAGTTCCACAACGTTACAGCGTGCAACACAGTTAATCTCAGATCCTGAATCTGGCGCAACGGTAGAGGTAAGCGATCCAACTGCTGGCGCACAAAATATTGTCGATGAAGCTGGGCTTATTAACAACTTTTACCGTCCTGCGTTAATTACCCATGAGTACAGTGATGTATTGCCGTCTATCAACCTTAACTTCCAGTTAACCGACGACACACAGTTACGTGTTGCCGCGGCTAAAGTTATGGGCCGGGCGCCAATAAATCGTTTTGCTGCCAACGCTTCTACCACCATTGAAACAGTAACAGCGTTTCAAGATAGAGACTCAGGTGAGATAACCCTTTCAACACCCACGGCACGTGTAAATGGTAACGCTCGTAATAGTCCGTACCTTGAACCTTTCTATGCAACCCAGTACGACGTTTCATGGGAGTACTATTTCAGTGAAACTGAGGGGGCACTCATCGTGGCAGGTTTCTATAAAGACATTGAGTCTTTTGTGGAAGATATAGAAATAGATCCTTATAACTTCTCAGCTAATGGCATCGTGGTGCCAGACTCAGTACAAGTACCTGTATTTTTAACGCCTGAATTTACAGGGCAAGAAACAGAGCTTGCTCGTGATGAAAACGGGGATCCTATTTTTGTCACCGTTCCAACCGAAAACGGTAGCTACAGCACTGCTGTGAACAACGCTGAAGGTGGCTACATTCGCGGTCTTGAAGTTGCTTACACGCAAATCTACAGCATGTTACCAGGCATGTGGTCTGGTTTAGGGGTAAGTGCTAGTTACTCGTTCACCGAAAGTGAAATTCAGCGAACGCTGGGCAACGGTGTCTACGCTACAAATCTTCCCGGACTATCTGAGAATGTAGCAACGCTCACCGTTTTTTGGGAATACGAGGGCTTTGAAACTCGTGTCTCTAGCCGTTACAGAGACGCATTTGTTTCTCAGCAGGTTGCGGTAAACGATCAGGTTGTTAACTTCGATTCAGAACTGGTTATCGATTATCAAGCCTCTTATGAGGTCGATGAAAATTGGAGCGTTCTATTCCAAATTAACAACCTTACTGATGAGCCTACCAAGAGCTATTTCTCCTCTCAGGAACAAACAGGAACCATTCAGTATTTCGGAACGCAATACTTCCTAGGGATGACATACCAACTATGAAAAAGCTAATCCTCAGGTCAATGAAAGAAAGCGCGGTGAAACCATCACAAAACCGTTTTTGGGAGAATTCTATGTTTACTAAAACCACAGCATGGCGCGCAGCGCTATTGCTTGTAGGGGCGGTTACATTAGTGGGTTGCGGTGGCTCTGATGTAGAGTCGGGCACCAATGATTTACTTACTTGTGACGTACCCAATGTGCCTAATTCAACTGGCACTGAATGTGTGCCACCTCCACCTATTCAGTGTGATGCGCCCACTGTGCCAAATGAAACCAACGATGCGTGTATAGTCGGTGCCGATCCAACTTTACCTGCGCCAGTATTCACGCCATCGTCTAATCAGGCTGTGCTGTACTACAACAGAGCGTCAGTTGATGCAGACAATTCTGCAAACGACCCTATGTACGAAGGCTGGCGTCTTCACACGTGGAATAACGATGCTTGCGATGCGTATGCCGATGCCGATACCGATTGGGCAAATGGCCGAGTACACAACGGTATCGACCCTAACTACGGAGCATATTGGGTATTAGAGTTAAAAGAAGGCTATGGTGATTGTCATAACTTTATTATTCACAAAGGTACTGACGATGCAGGCAAAGAAATGGGTGGAGGCGACTTCCAAGGTTCGCTAATTCAAGACGACGAAACCTTTGTCCGTATGAATTTCACTTTGTCAGGCGAGCCTACAATTTTCGAATATCCTATTTTATCACTTGGGCCGCAAGCAGCAGATATCGAAGGCTTTGGTGCACATTGGCTAGATGCCAATACCATCTTGTGGAATGTGCCAGAGGCGGTCTCTGAGGTAAAACTGCACTATTCAGCAGATGCCGACCTTGAGAGCACGCTAGAAGGAGGGATAAACGGAACATCGGTTTCGCTAATGCCCACTTCATTAACTGAAGATCAGCAAGCACGAGCGCCACATCTTTCTTCAATGCAAGCGTGGCAAGGAGATTGGACTGAAGACGATGCTAAAGCAGTGCTGAGAACGCAAGCCGTTGTAGGTGGTTACGATGCAGAAGGTACATTGCTTGTAGCAACTGGCATTCAGCTAGCGAATGCCATTGATGCACTCTACACGTCTGGTGAAAATGATGCTAATGAAGCTATGCTCGGCGGTATTTACACTGACTCGGGAATAACAGCAGCGGTATGGGCACCAACGGCTAGTAACGTTGACTTGATGCTATACAACGATAACAAAACACTAAATCAGCGTATCGCAATGACACGTGATGTTGCGTCAGGCGTATGGCGTTATGAAGGTGATATGTCGCTTGATAGGGCGCTTTATCGTTATGAGATAACAGTTTACCACCCGAATACAGGTAATATTGAAACATTACTTGTGACTGACCCATACTCGGTGTCACTTTCAACTAACGGACGTTTTTCTCGTTTTGTTAACTTAACGGATGATGACCTGAAGCCAGAAGGTTGGGATACTCATACTATACCTACCGTTGAAAACCCTGAAGATGCGGTAATTTACGAAGGGCATATTCGCGATTTTAGCGTACGTGATATGTCTACATCCGAGGCTAACCGTGGTAAATACTTAGCGTTTACCGAAACGAATAGTGCACCTGTTGAACATCTTAAAAAGCTTGTTGATGCCGGTCTTAACTATTTCCACGTTTTGCCTGCTAACGACATTGCCACTATTGATGAAGACCCATCTAAAACTATAGACCTTTACGATACTGTTGGTGCGTTTTGCCGTTTGAATGAAGATGCCGCCGTATGTGACGAAGAGGATAGCAGCACGCTTCTTATTGATGTTTACAACGCCTATGATCCACTAGCCGAAGCGGCAAAGGCGCAGCAGTTAACCAATGATTTGCGTAATGTTGATACCTTCAACTGGGGTTACGACCCACACCATTTCAATGCACCAGAGGGCAGTTACGCATCCAGTGCTGAAGGGGTAGAGCGAATTGTAGAAATGCGCGCAATGATACAAGCGCTTCATGAGATGGGCTTAAGAGTGGCTTTAGATGTGGTGTATAACCATACTAACGCGTCGGGTGTTTTTACTAAGTCTGTACTCGATAAAGTGGTGCCAGGCTACTACCATCGTTATGAAGTTGATTCGGGTGCCATTGTGCGTGAAACCTGCTGCGACGACACAGAGCCTCGCAATATCATGATGGAAAAGTTCATGGAAGACTCGTTATTGATGTGGGCAGAGCACTACAAGTACGATTCATTCCGTTTCGACATCATGAGCCAAGCAACCAAAGACACGATGGTACGTTTGCGTGACGTAGTTCAAACCGTTGATGAAGACAATTACTTCTACGGTGAAGGCTGGACGAAGATTGACCGTGGTTATGAGCAGGCCAGCCAGCTAAACATGGCGGGTACTGAAATAGGTACGTTTAACGATCGTATCCGTGAAGCTATTCGTCAAGGAAATATATTCCGACCAGATTCTGACGCGCTGTTGAGCGATCAAGACCGCGTTAAAATGGGAATGATTGGTACGCTCAAAGACTACATCTTGGAAACCTCGGCGGGCAGTGCAGGCGCAACGAGCAATTTAGGTGGTTATGCTGACGATCCAGCAGACATTATAAATTATGTATCTAAACACGATAACGAAACCCTGTGGGATCAGCTTAATTACGTGCTTCCTCACGATATTAGTCTGCAAGAGCGTGTTCGAGCGCAAAATGTAGCAATGGGTATCAACCTTGTTTCTCAGGGCATTCCATTTCTACAAATGGGCGGCGATATGTTGCGCTCTAAATCAATGGACAGAAATACCTATGATTCAGGTGACTGGTTTAACTACATAGATTTCACTTATCAAACGAATAACTGGAATGTAGGTTTGCCAATAGCGCAAGACAATGAAGGGCGTTGGGAAGAAATGGGCGAGTTTATCTACGACCCAGAGCGCGCAGCCTCGTCTGCAGATATTCTTTTTGCTTCGGATGTTTTTGCTGAACTGCTGTCGATAAGAATGACAAGCCCGCTATTTAGATTAACGACATCACAAGACATCATTGACCGCGTTGGCTTCCATAATATTGGTTCACGCCAACAGCGTGGCTTGATAGCGATGAGTCTGGACGATGGCGTTTCATCAGATAGTGAGATGCCTAAAAGCGATCTAGACCCAATGAATGACGCGTTGATGGTGCTAGTGAATACAGGATACGAAGAAAAGTCGCTTACTGTGAATACGGCAACCGGATTTTCACTTCACCCTACGTTAATGAACTCTGTTGATGAAGTGGTGCGTGGCGCTTATTTTACAGAAGGCGATGATGGCAACGGTACGTTTACGGTTCCAGCGCTGTCTATTGCGGTATTTGTAAAACCGCAATCAGGTGCACAAGGTACGGGATTATCTGCTTTTGCTACGGCAGGCGCCCCTGATGTAGTGCCGTATGGCGACACTGTTGCTTACCTTCGAGGTGACATGAACGGTTGGTCAACAGACGACGCATTTAGTTATCAAGGTGATGGTATTTATACTGTTGCTGTAGCCCTTGAGGGCGGTACTACGTATGGCTTTAAGTTTGCTTCTGAAGACTGGAGTACAGTGAACTTTGGTGCACCAGATGGCGACGATGGTGTAGTCACTGCAGGCGAAGAAAAACTTCTGGCTCGCACAAATACTAACCTTTCGTTTACGCCATCTGCAGATGCCACTTATTTGTTTACCATTGATGCAACAGACAGTGAAGCGCCAGTTATCACTGTCGAAAACGAAGAGCCTTACGTAGGCACACCTGTTTTCCTTCGTGGTGCAATGAATGGTTGGGGCACTGACGAAGAGTTTGAATATCAAGGTGGGCGAGTTTACACCTTTGCGAGAGACCTAGAGCCAGGGACTTACGAGTTCAAAGTTGCATCGGAAGACTGGAATACGGTGAATTTTGGTGCGGTGTCATCTGATGATGCAGACCGAAATGTGTCGCCAGGACAAACAGTGGGACTGGCTCGAACCAACGATAATTTGGTACTGACGATAGAAGAAACCGACCGCTATGTGTTTGTTTTCGATGTTACTTCGTTGGATGCGCCAACCGTTGGCGTGTTCAAAGAAGCCTACTGGGGCGACACAGAAGTGTTTGTTCGTGGTGGCATGAATGGCTGGGGTGCAGTTGATCTCTTTAGTTACCAAGGTGCTGGTGTTTATACAGCCGAAGTAGAATTAAGTGCTGGCACGGTAGAGTTTAAAGTTGCTTCAGAAGATTGGGCAACAGTTAACTTAGGAAACCCCAACGATGCTGCGTCAAATGTGGTTGAAGAGGGAACGCCAAAAATACTAGGTGGCAGTAACAATAATCTAGTGATGGACGTACCTGAAACAGGCACCTATTTATTTAGTGTTAATGGTCCTGATGGCAATGCCCCATGGCTAGTTGTTACTAAGATATAACGCGCTTAATACATAGTATTTTGTTGTTTAAAGCCGTGCTCTAATAGCGCGGCTTTTTTATTTCTGTAACAGCTTTTTAAGCATTGGTGGAGTTTGAGCGAGTATATTTATTGGTCGAATTATTGCGACTGAGCATCAATAGATGTTACTTATTCGGAACACATTGGTATTTTCAGCTAAATATTGAACTCAGTAACGCTCTAATTTTCAAAAAGTATATATAAAACAGTGTGTTGGTAGTGTGTTTATTTTGCAACGCTACATGCGCTTTTTTAAGTCTATAACGGAACAGTAAAAAAAGTTGGGTTACGCGTAACATCCTTTTTGGTTTTGTGGTTTCTACTTATACATCTGAATTTTATGCACTTTTTGAGTTACAGGCGCTAGTTGGAATAGCAAAGTAAAAAACTGGTGTATATGTTGCAAAATCTATGTGTTGCCAAGAGCACATAGGGAAAGAGTATCGTTGTGCAAACGAATATATCGTTGGAATTAACCTTTCAGTACTTTTTCACAATAATGAGAAATAGAGTGACAGCCATTGACTAACACACGATAAGCAATGGCAGTAAAACGCATTACATGGCACTATTCGCGACTTAATTAAAACGCGCAATTAAAGCAGCAGATAAAGAGCGAATAAAAGTGCAATTAGCAAATCAGAAAGTGTCGTTGGGATTAATAAACCCCAAAAATCCTGTGAATGTGGCCTCAATACTGCGAGCGGCAGGATGTTATGGGGTTGCCAGCGTATTTTACACGGGTCAACGCTTTCGCTTTGCAAAAGATTTCAATGCCGATACAAAAGCGTTTCATAAAACAATACCAACGATAGGTGTAGATGACCTGCGTGACGTTGTGCCCATGGGAGCCAGTGTTGTTGCCATTGAATTGGTTGAAGGTGCGAGCCCGCTCCCCGATTTTGAGCATCCTGACAACGCTTTTTACATATTAGGGCCAGAAGACGGAAGCATCAGCGAAGACGTTTTGTCATGGTGTGACCATGTGGTTTATGTACCCACGTATTCATGTATGAATGTGGCTGCAACTGCAAACGTCTTACTTTACGACAGAATGGCAAAGTCGGAATTTGAACGCGGTAATGAGTTGATAAGAAACAGCCGTGATAAAAATAATAAAACAAAATTAAAACAACAGTGAATGGTGTAGTTGCAACTAGGAAGTTCCCCACACACCTGTAAAAAATCTTTTGGGAGCTTAATGTTGAATTGTTTATCAGAGAATATCCAGTTGCAGGCAAGGCACGAGAATAAAGTGCCCACAAATGATGTTAAAAACACGCCGAACACTGATGGGAAGAAACACCAGAGCCTAGATAAGCTAATAGCGTCTTTTTTCTTTAGTCGCTATAAGCTTGTCGTTGCGTCAGACAGTAAAGAAAAGAAGGTAGGTTATGAAACCCGCCATCAAGTGTATTGTGAAGAAATGCGTTACGAGGCCGAGAACGAACGTGCACTTGAGCAAGACGCTTACGACGAGCGTGCAATAAGCTGCCATATTCAACATCTCCCAACGGGAAAATGTGCTGGCACTATTCGGTTGGTGCTGCCAAAGCTAAACGGCGAAGGTTTACCTGTTGAAGATAAGTTTTCAGATATTTTTGAAGACCCGTCGCTTTTACCGTCGAAAGAAGCTGGCCACGGCGTTTGTGAAATATCACGTCTTGCTATTCCTAAAGACTTCAGAGTAAGGCAGTTTAGATCGAAGATTCTGTCGTCTAGAGCGGAAGTTGCAAGTAACAAGAGCAATGTCAATATCGACCAACTTCCGTATCTGTCTATTGCCCTATACCTTATGGCAACGAGCATTTGCATAAGGCACGATTTACGTTTTGCCTACGTACTTATGGAACCAAAGCTTGCCAGACGAATGAAGGCATTTGGCATCGATTTTAAAGACATAGGCAGCAGCGTAGAATTTAATGGAAAGCGCGTGCCTTACCGTATAGACCCGAAGGTATTGGTCAGTGAGTTGGCAAAGCCGCTGCGAGGGTTTTATCAATCAATTGATAAGGCGCTTGAAAATGAGACGCAAGCTGCTTTCGATCAAATACAGCCTAATCAATTGGAAGTCGATGATATTCAGCAGAATGAATACATGGCGCAAAATTCTACAAAGAACAATTCGGCTAATGCATCTTTAGGGATTATAAAAGCGGCTTAGCAAATGTTGGGTTTTCCCCAAAAGGCCACTTAAATGTTTGTTCTTTAGTCTAATAACAACAAAGCTACTCGTAATTGGTAGCTTTTTTGTTTTTGAATACGTATGCATGTTTTTTAACATACGGTTAACGCGTATCCTTACTGCATGTTAATTTAACGACCTAACTGTCATGCATACAAACTCTTCTTTTCAACTAAAAACATTAACTGCTGCTATGCTTTGTGCGGGTTTAATGGCGTGTAGCGAATCCCCTCAAACATCGAACAATACAGCCGCTCAAGAGGTCACTGTGCAAGATGTTAAAGATAGCAACAATGATGCAATGACAAGTGAAAAGAGAGAAGGGAAGGCTGTTGTTTATCAAGTGTTTACCCGTTTATTTGGTAATACAAACAGTACCAATAAGCCTTGGGGAACTATTGAAGATAATGGTGTAGGGAAGTTTGAAGATTTTACCCCAGAAGCGCTTGAATCTATCAAGGCCTTAGGTACCAGTCATATATGGTTCACTGGTGTTCCGCATCACGCATTAGTAAACGATTACAGCGAATACGGCATTTCAAACGATGATCCTGATGTCATTAAAGGCCGTGCGGGCTCTCCCTATGCTGTTAAAGACTACTACAATGTAAATCCAGATCTCGCTACAGACCCTGCAAAGCGTTTAGAAGAATTTGAGGCATTGATTGCTCGCACGCACGCGGCGGGCATGAAGGTTATAATTGATATCGTGCCAAACCACGTTGCACGCGATTACACGTCATTGTCGGCCCCTGAAGGTGTGTCAGATTTCGGTGAAAATGATGATACGTCAGTAGAATATGCGAAAAACAACAACTTTTACTACGTTGTTGGCGAAGCATTTAAAGTGCCACAAGCAGACAACTACCAAGTGCTAGGCGGTAATCCTCATCCTTTAGCGGACGGTAAATTCGAAGAAGTGCCTGCTAAATGGACCGGAAACGGTGCACGTGCTGCACAACCAGATATCAACGATTGGTATGAGACCGTTAAGGTTAACTACGGTGTAAAGCCTGATGGTTCATACGATTTCCCTGTACTTCCCGATAACTATTCAGAAAAGGATTACGCCGCTCACGCCGCTTTTTGGGAAGGTAAAGCATTACCAGATTCATGGTTTAAATTCAGAGACATCGCGCACTATTGGTTAGACAAAGGTGTTGATGGCTTTCGCTATGATATGGCTGAGATGGTACCTGTAGAATTTTGGTCGTTCTTAAACAGCAGTATTAAACAAAAGAACGCAAATGCGTTTCTGCTTGCAGAGGTTTACCAGCCAGACAAATACCGAGCTTACTTACATAAAGGGAAGATGGATTATCTTTACGACAAAGTAGGCTTTTACGATACTCTGAAAAGCATTATGCAAGGAACGGGTGAAGTAAGTGACTTGGTTGCCATTCATAACGAGGTGAGTGATATTGCACCAAGCATGCTTCATTTTCTAGAGAATCATGATGAACAGCGAATTGCCAGCCCTGACTTTGCCGGAAGTGCCGAGAAAGGCAAGCCAGCATTGGCGGTAAGCGCGCTAATTAGTAGCTCTCCAACACTGTTGTATTTCGGGCAAGATGTTGGTGAAGACGGTAGTGAAGAAACAGGTTTTGGTGACCCAACACGTACTTCAATTTTTGATTATGTAGGTGTTCCTGCCCATCAACGTTTCATGAATGAAGGTGCGTTCGATGGTGGCCAATCTACTGAAGAAGAGAAATCACTTCGTCAATTTTACGAACAGGTTATGGCCATTGCCGCCACTAATTCAGCGGTAACCGGCGAGTTTATAAGCCTTCATAAAGACAGCTTAAACAACAACTCTAGTTATTCAGAACGTCAGTTTGCTTTTGCAAGAGTAAAAGACAATCACGGTTTCATTGTGGTAGCTAACTTTGATACTGTGCCGGTAAATAACGCTGTGTTGACGCTTTCTAGTGATTTCTCAAACACGTTTTCAGCAAATCAAGAATTGTTACCGCTGCTTGACCATACGGGTGTGACTTTGCAGGACAAGGAAAATGGCTACAACATTACTGTTGACCTTCAACCACTAGAAACAAAGGTTTTCGCTTTCTAGCCGTCGAAGGTTACATACCTTTTTCACCAATGCACGGGCGTGAATACGTATGCAGTGCATTGGTGTTAACTCCTCTCCATTGTAGTATTCGACGTTAGCGTTTCGTTTAACGTATTTTTAACAAAAGGGTATTTGTTAGTGTTCACGTTCCCAAAAAGTAAAAACTCTGTCGCTTTATTACTCAGCAGTATGATGGCTACAACGGTATCGTTTTCTGCAAATGGTAATGAACTTAGTGTGTCACCACCCAATTGGTGGGCGGGTATGGCTTCACCTACATTAGAGTTAATGATACACGGTGAGGGCGTAGCAGATGACACCGTTCGCTTGGTCACTAAGAATGGCCTAGAGTCGGACGTAAAGCCGGGCGAGAAATCGGGCGTGAAAATTGAAAAGGTTCAAGCGCTTGATAGTAACAACTACCTTTTTGTAACGCTAAACATTGAAGATGCACGTTCCGGTGAAATAGTACTGTCGTTGGAAGATAAAGACGGCACTAAAAGGAATTTACAATACACACTGCAATCGCGCAGTGCAAAGTCTTCTCAGCGTCAAGGATTCACTGCAAAGGATGCGATTTATTTAATAGCGCCCGATAGATTTGCAAATGGCAATATCGAGAACGATAACGTTGATGGCTATGCAGACCCTGTTGATAGGGAAAACAAAGGTGGTCGTCACGGCGGAGACATTGAAGGGATCATTGATCATATCGACTACATAAGCGATATGGGCTTTACCCAAATATGGACAATGCCGTTATTAGAAAACGCGATGGATGCGTATAGTTATCACGGTTATTCGACCACAGATTATTACAAAATCGATCCGCGTTTTGGCTCGAATGAAGATTATGTCAGATTAAGCAATCACGCAGCAGAGAAAGGTGTGGGTATTATCATGGATATGGTGCTAAACCATATTGGAAGTAATCACCTTTGGATGAAAGATAAACCCTCTACTGACTGGATAAACAACAAAGGCACATTTAAGGGAACAACTCACAAACGAGAGTCACTTCACGACCCTCATGCTGTTGCGAGCGATGTAAAAGGGTTTAGTGACGGTTGGTTTGTACCTACCATGCCTGATTTGAATCAACGTAATCCTCACTTAGCTAATTACCTCATTCAAAACGCTATTTGGTGGGTTGAGTATGCCAATTTAAGTGGCATTCGCGTAGACACCTATTCATATTCCGATAAAGACTTTTTAGCGCAATGGACAAAAGCGCTAATGGCAGAATATCCGAACTTTAACATTGTGGGTGAAGAGTGGTCTGTAAACCCCGCAATTACTGCTTACTGGCAAGCGGGTAGCCATAGACATGACGATTATGAAAGCGCGCTTCCGTCTGTAATGGATTTTCCGCTACAAGCTGCGGTTGTCGAAGCATTAACGTCTGATGAGAGTTGGAACAGTGGCTTTATTAGCATTTATGAAACACTTGCCACCGACTTCTTATACGGTGATCCGAACAACCTTGTTGTGTTTCCCGACAATCATGACATGAGCCGTATTTTTACTCAGGTTGATCACGATGTTAGAAAGTGGAACATGGCAATGACCTTGTTCTTAACGACACGTGGTATACCGCAAGTGTTCTACGGTACTGAAATTTTGATGAGTAACCCAGATACAGATGATCACGGTATTATTCGAACCGACTTTCCTAGTGGGTGGGCCCAAGATAATCAAAAAAATGGCTTTAACGATGTCGGCTTAAGCGAAGACGAAAAATGGGCGAAGCAAAGAGTCCGCACGCTACTTAACTTACGTCGTAATCACGCAAGTTTTTTTGAAGGCGAGTTAAAGCACTACGCGCCAAAAGAGGGCGTTTACACTTACTTCCGCGTACCAGCATCTCCGTCAGATGGATTGTTGATGACAGTTTTGTCTAAAAAAGAGCAGTCTGTTGCATTAAGCGAATACGCTGAAATGCTATCGGGTTTTAAAACGCTCACAAAAGTGAGTACTGGCGAAGTTTTCTCCACAGACGATAAGGTTTCTATAGAAGCAATGTCAGCACAAGTGTTTATTGTGCGCTAACGTAATTAACTTAATAAAAACTAATAACAGAGCATTATATGCAGACTTCTCAACCACGCCTTTCTTTTTGGCAAATATGGAACGTAAGCTTCGGCTTTTTGGGTGTTCAATTCGGATTTGCTTTACAAAACGCAAACGTAAGTAGAATTTTAACTGGCCTTGGCGCAGACCTTCATTCACTCTCGCTTTTCTGGTTAGTGGCTCCCATTATGGGTTTAATTGTTCAGCCTATTGTTGGTTCAGCATCGGATAGAACGTGGAACCGTTTAGGAAGACGACGTCCGTTCATTCTTGGTGGAGCTATTGCTGCATTTATTGGCATGATTTTATTGCCTAATGCCCCAATTTTTGTTGCCTTTCTTGCGCCAATGATAATGGGCGCACTTATGGTGGCGTTAATGGACGCTTCGTTTAACGTATGTTTCCAACCGTTCCGCTCACTGGTCTCTGACATGGTCCCGGCATCACAGCGTAACGTTGGGTATTCTGTTCAGTCGCTTCTTATTAATATTGGCGCGGTAATCGGTTCAATTCTTCCTTTTGTGCTAACCAACGTGATTGGTTTAGAAAATACGGCGCAAATGGGTGAAGTAGCACCTTCGGTAGTGTGGGCGTTTTACGTTGGTGCAACCGTACTATTAGGTACTGTTATTTGGACGGTTATTCGTACTAAGGAATATGCACCTGAAGAGTACAATCGCTATAAGGGCCTTGATGCAGATACGGCTGAGCCACAAGAAGCTAAAGCGCCATTATCTCAGCGAATTGGTGAGTTCTTTAAGTTGGTTCGGGATATGCCAAAAACCATGAAACAGCTTGCTGTAGTACAGTTTTTCTCGTGGTTTGCACTTTTCATTATGTGGGTCTACACCACGCCTGCAATTACACAACATATTTGGAATATCGATAAGAAATGGTACGACCCAGAATACCTTGCGTCTGTTGGCACTGTTCCAGAATCAATTAGTATTGCAATGGGGGCGGCTGGTGATTGGGTAGGTATTCTATTCGCCGCTTATTCTGTATTCGCAGCCATTTTTTCAATTTTCTTAGCCAAGCTAGCTGATACGCTGGGCAGAAAAACGGTTTACGCTGGGGCGCTTATACTTGGTGGTTTAAGCTATGTCAGTTTCTTAGCGTTCCAAGATTTAACCATGGTAAATGTGGACCTGCTAATTACAGAAGTAACAGTCCCAGTTGGCGCCGTGAAGCTACTAATACCTATGATTGGCGTTGGTATCGCATGGGCCGCAATTCTTGCAATGCCTTACGCTATGCTGGCGGGCTCGTTACCTGCTAACAAAACCGGTGTTTACATGGGGATCTTCAACTTTACTGTTGCAGCGCCTCAAATTGTGTCTGGCTTAACAGCAGGTTGGATTTTAAGCAGTGTCTTTGATAACGATGCCAAGTACATTATTGTTGTTGCTGGTATCTCAATGCTTATTGGTGCTATCGCAGTATTCTTTGTTAAAGAAACTGATACGCATACCGCAAACGCTACACAAGGAGTTGAATAAATGAAAGCTAAGCGCTCGATAATTGCCGTAGCTCTTTCTGGTTTGTTAGTTGTAGGTTGTGCAAGCACGACCGTTGATAAAACAACATCCTCAGTAGCGCAGTCACAGAATATTTTAGGAACTACTACGCCTTTCGCTAGTGAGGCGGTTTATTTCGTTGTTACCGACCGTTTTGTCGATGGCGATAAAGCCAATAACCATGAAAACCAGGGGGGCGATTACCCCACATGGCAGCTTCCTTTAGAGGGGCCCGATGGCAAGAAAGCCTATGTGGGTTATATGGGGGGCGATTTAAAGGGGATTCTTAACAACGCACAATACATTAAAGATATGGGGTTCACTGCTGTTTGGATGACGCCAGTGGTAGATAATCCAGACTATGCCTTTAATGGCGATGAGCCAATTACCTATGGTGGTGCGTTTAAAGATGGTGGCAAAACGGGCTATCACGGCTATTGGGCTACAAACTTCTACCAACCAGATGAACATTTGACAAGCGAAGACTTAAGCGTAAAACAGTACACCACTGCAATGCGCGAGCAGTTTGGTTTGAAATCAGTTTTTGATATTGTTGCCAACCATGGAAGCCCTAGTTTTACTATGGAAAGTGATTTGCCTGGGTACGGCGAACTATATGATAAAAACGGTAATTTAGTGGCTGACCACCAAAACTTGGCGCCTGAAGAGTTGGACCCGAAGAACAATCCGTTACATGCGTTCTTTCACAACTATCCAGATCTTGTAAAACTATCAAATCTAGATGATGAAAACCCAGCGCTTCGCGATTATCTCATTAAGAGTTATTTGTACTGGATATCACAGGGCGCCGACGCTTTTAGAATCGATACAATCAGACACGTTCCTCATGCGTTTTGGCGTGAAGCGGCAGATAGAATTCGTGAAAACAACCCGAATTTCTTTATGTTCGGTGAGAGTTTTAATTACGATGCCAAAGCTATTGCACAACATACACTACCCAAAAATGGTGGCGTAAGTGTATTGGACTTCCCAATGCAAAAAGCCATGGTGTCGGTATTTGAAAAGCCATTAGAAACTGATTTTGCCGACTTAAAAGAAGTGCTTTATCTAACACATGGTCCGTATCACAACCCATATGACCTAACGACATTTTACGATAACCATGATATGGCGCGCATAAACGCTACGGATGACGGCTTTATCAATGCCCACAACTGGTTGTTTACCGTACGCGGGATCCCTGTTGTTTATATGGGGTCAGAAATTGGTTACATGCGCGGTACGGCTGAGCATGCTGGTAACCGAAACTACGTTGGTCAAGAAAATATAGAAAAAGCGAAGGGACACGCTATTCATGCTGCGCTTACAACCATTGCTAACGTGAGGAAGCAAACACCTGCTTTACAGCGTGGCCTTCAGGTAAATGTGGAATTAAACGGTCATCGCGCAGCGTTTTATCGTGTAGTTCAAACTGCAGATACACAGCAAATTGCGTTGGTATTGTTGAACAAGGGTGATACAACTGAAACGTTCGATATTGCTGATTACATGCAAGCTGGTACTTGGAAAGAGCAGCTTAGTGGTCAAACGCAGCGCATTGGCGAAGGTGATGGGCTAAAAGCTAGCGTGCAACCAAATGGTGTTCAAGTATGGGTTGTAAATGACACAGTAAAAGATGCACGTTTTCTTGAAACGATAGAAGATCAAATGTCGCGTCAGTAGTAATCTTAATCATAAAAAAAGCACGGCTTGAGATATTGGGCCGTGCTTTTTTATTTTCTGCAGCGCGTTGTTTGAAAGCGCGAGTCTATTCTTTTTTGTTTATTCAGAGCCGCAAGACTGCCTAACAATAATATCTGCAGGCATAAGAAAGTCTTCTACTTCTTCATTATTAATAGCTTTAAGCAGTGTTGAAACTAACAGTTCACCAGCTAGTTTGGTGTTTTGTTGAACTGTAGTCAGCGATGGCGTGGTGTAGGCGGATACTGCAATATTGTCATAACCAACCACTGCGACATCGTCAGGAACACTAATTTGGGCTTGACGCAGGGCTCGCAGAACACCCATTGCGATTAGATCTGATGCACAAACAATCGCCTGCGGTAACTGGTTTTTTTCCAGTAGTGCTCGCACTGCTTGCGAGCCAGCGTCTTCAGTAGAAATGGCATTGTGTTGAACGCTAGTTTCATGAAGGTTATGTTTTTTCAATGCGTCGTAGTAACCGTCAAAGCGCGCTTTAAACTCTGGCGCATGCGCACCGTTATCGCCAATAAATGCAAACGACGATTTTCCAAGCGCAACTAAATGTTCGGTAATACTATGACCACCCTGGTAATTATCACAACCAATGCTTACACCCGGGTGTGCGGCATCAGGGGCACCCCAACGCACGAAGTGTGTGCCTTGTGATTCTAATTGCGCCACTTTGGTTTGATAATCAGTATAGTCACCATATCCCAGCAATATTATGCCATCAGCTTTATTAGAGTCTTCGTATTCTGCGTGCCAGTCGTCTTCCAAATTTTGAAACGATACAAGCAGGTCATAGTTCGCATGCGCACAAGCACGAGTAATACTGCCTAGCATTGCCAAGAAGAACGGATTAATCATTGAGTCGTCAGAGGTAGGATCTTCGAAAAGAAGTAGGGCAATGGTGCTACTCTTTTGTTTTCTCAAGTTACTGGCATTTTTATCTACCTTGTAATTAAGTTCACGAGCGATGCGCTGAACGCGATCGCGGGTTTCTTGATTTACCAGAGGGCTGTTGTTTAATGCTCTTGAGACTGTAGATTGAGAAACGCCGGCTAAGTGGGCAATATCAAAAGAGGTTGCTTTTTCTTTCATAGACACCATGTTTTGCTGCAACGACACTGTTGTCATCGTGATTAGGTTACCACAATTTTCTGTAGTTACATGTTTTTTGGTAGCTTGTAAGCGCTTTAATAGAGCAAATTAACATGCCTAATGTGATCCGTGCTTTATATTCCGTCACTTGTAAGCCCTTTACGCAATAAAACATGGTTGTTCTAATTGCGACAGTGTTATACTCAGCGAAAATTTTAAGTATTCAGTGCACAAGGGGAACATGCGAATGGCCGAGACTGAACATCGTCCGACCAATTTTATCCGTCAAATTATCGATAAAGACTTAGCAAGTGGTCTTCACGACGTTATTAAGACACGATTCCCGCCAGAGCCAAATGGCTTTCTCCATATCGGTCATGCGAAATCAATTTGTCTAAACTTTGGTATTGCTCAAGATTACACAGGTACGTGTAATTTACGTTTTGATGACACTAACCCGGCAAAAGAAGATATTACTTACGTTAACTCGATTAAAGAAGACGTTGAGTGGTTAGGTTTTAGCTGGGATGGCGAAGCGCGTTACTCGTCAAATTATTTTGACCAGCTTCATGCTTATGCCAACGAGTTAATTGACAAAGGTCTAGCGTATGTCGACTTTTCATCTCAAGATGAAATGCGTGAGATGCGCGGTACGTTGAAAGCGCCAGGTCAAAACAGCCCTTATCGCGACACTGATGTAGAAACAAATAAACGCGAATTCGCAAAAATGACTGCGGGTGACTACAAAGAGGGTGAGTGTAGCTTACGTGCTAAGATTGATATGACATCGCCGTTCATGTGCATGCGCGACCCGGTTATTTATCGTGTAAAACATGCTCACCATCACCAAACAGGTGATAAGTGGTGTGTTTACCCAATGTATGACTTCACGCATTGTATTTCTGATGCCATTGAGGGCATTACGCACTCTTTATGTACACTTGAATTCCAAGATAACCGTCGACTTTACGACTGGGTAATTGAAAATATTTCAATAGACTGTACGCCACGTCAGTACGAATTCTCTCGTTTGAACCTTGAGTACACTGTTCTTAGCAAGCGTCGTCTTATTCAATTAGTTGAAGAAAACCACGTTAATGGATGGGATGACCCGCGTATGCCAACCATCGCTGGCTTACGTAGACGTGGCTATACGCCTGGTTCAATAGTTGAATTCTGTAAGCGAATTGGTGTCACGAAAATGGACAACATGGTTGAAATGTCTATGTTGGAAGCATGTATTCGTGATGACCTTAATGCCAACGCGCCGCGCGCGATGGCCGTGTTAGATCCTATCAAGCTGGTTATTGAAAACTACGAGGAAGGAACATCTGAAACACTGGTTGCACCTAATCATCCTAACGATGAAACAATGGGTACACGCAATATCGGCTTCAGTCGAGAAGTGTATATAGAAGCAGAAGATTTCCGCGAATCGGCTAATAAGAAGTTCAAACGTTTGGTGCTTGATAAAGAAGTACGTCTTCGTAATGCGTATGTAGTAAAAGCAAATCGTGTTGAGAAAGATGAAGACGGAAACGTTACAACGGTTTACTGCACGTACGACCCTGATACGCTCGGCAAAGATCCAGCAGACGGACGTAAAGTGAAAGGCGTAATTCATTGGGTAGATGCAGCTTCAGGTCAACCCGCTGAGTTCAGACTTTACGATAGACTGTTCAACGTACCTAACCCAGCGGCTGAAGAAAATTTCACTGACGCAATTAACCCTGAGTCACTTGAAGTCAAAACAGGATGGGTAGAAGCAGGCTTGGCCAACAATGTACCAGATGTTGGTGCTTGGCAGTTCGAAAGAACCGGTTACTTCTGTGTTGATAAAGACAGCACTGACGAAAAGCCTGTGTTCAATCGCACAGTAGGTCTTCGCGATACATGGGCGAAGATTGGCGAGTAGCACTTAGTCTGCTTATCGCTTTACCAAATAAAAAAAAGCCGCGTGAATTACGCGGCTTTTTTGTGAGCGTTTACATTTTGGCGTTTAACGCTTTGGCTGACAGTCTAGTGACTGGCCGTTAACATCTGAACTATCATCACCCATAAGATATAAATACATAGGCATGATATCAGCGGGTGTTTTTAACGTATTAGGGTTTTCGGCAGGAAACGCCTGGGCTCTCATATTTGTTCGAGTGCCACCAGGATTTATACAGTTAAAGCGCAGCGATTTGTTTTGATATTCATCAGCAAGGGTTTGCATAACACCTTCTGTTGCAAATTTTGAAACCGCATAAGTACCCCAAAAAGCACGACCTTTGCGGCCAACGCTAGACGTAGTAAATATTACCGAGGCTTTATCTGCTTTTTCAAGCGCCGGAATAAGTGCTTGGGTCATGAAAACCATGCCATTCACATTAGTATGCATTACGTCCTGCCACTCTTGCGAATCAATATCTTTAAATGCGCTTAAATGACCTAAAACCGATGCGTTGTGTAATACACCATCAAGGCGACCAAACTGGTCAATGATAGTTTGTGCCATTTGTTGGTAGTGGCTAGGTGTAGCACCCTTCAAATCAAGCGGCACGATAGCAGGTTCTGCGCCTCCGGCATTCACAATGTCGTCGTAAACAGATTCCAGTTTCGAAACAGTGCGACCCAGTAAGATGCAGGTTGCACCGTATTTAGCGTAGGTCTTTGCTGCTTCTGCGCCAATACCGTCACCAGCGCCAGTAATAAGGATGACTTTGTTATTGAGTAATTGCAGTGGGGCAACATAGTCGTTCATTTTTTTCCTTAGAATCCGTAAGATAAATGCAATAAATTTTAGCAATATTAATGATGCCCGATCATACTCACACTGGCGCACAAGTAAAACAATGATTCAAAAAACGTGGTGAACGTAAAAAAAGTTAACAAAACTGGTTAACAAAACTTTGCAAAGTTGCAACAAAGTCAATAAGATTGAGCTAGATACAACTGGTCTAACATGTTTGAAGTCGATTTTTGTGTCTTATCAGGATACAAAGGCACACATTTTTATAAACATTCGATTTTAACAAAAATAACAACAATGCTTGTAGGGAGTAGAGATGAGAAAACTCGTATTAAGTTCCAGTGTGGCCCTTGCGCTGGGTCTAGCAGGCTGTGGTGGCTCCGATGAAACCCTTGACGACATTCAAGCCGATACAGAAATCCAAACGCCATTTTCTAGAGTCGTATTCGACCCAGCAGCTGGGAACTTAAACATTCCTAATGACCTTTTGATGCTCCCTGGCGACGATGGGTTCTTCGATTATACGCTTAATATTCCTGTAGCTGACCCAACAGACTTCAGTGACCCACAAAATGCACTTAATATCTTAGACGGCTGGTCTACACAACATCCGTTTGTGATTAATGTTGACACGCCTGCTGGTGCATCACTTGACGCTTCTACGCTTTCTGCAGGTATTTTACTGTATGAAGCAACGCTAGGTCTTGATCAGTCTGACCCTGACTGCGCACAAATTACTACACCTTCAGCTGGGTGTAAGTTAGGCGATCAGCTTACTTTCGGCGTTGATTATGTTTTAACATTAGCAGATAACAACACTGTACAGTTCGTACCGTTGAAACCGCTTAAGCCAGCTCAAGGCTACATGCTTGTTATGACGACTGACTTGAAGGACTCTTCAGGCAAGTCTGTTCAGGGCTCTTCTTCATGGGAGCTTACGCGTCAAGATATCAATACGAACCCACTTTCAAGTGATAGCCAGCTTCAGCTACAAGGCTTAGTTAACTCACTAGTTAATCCACTTCTAGGTGCAGGTTTTGAGCGTGAAGACATTACTTATGTTTCTGCGTTTACAACTCAGTCAATCGCGAATTCACTTGATACCATTAAGAAAGTGATGGTTAGCGAATTTGCAGCACGTGCAGCGGCTGGCGACCCAACAGCTGGGCAGGCACTACCTGCCATTGTTGTAGGTGATGTAGATTCAGCGCCAACCGCTATGGAAGCGTTGAACCTAGTGACTGCTGAAACTGTTGCTGGTGCTGTTGCTTTAGGTAAGCAAGGCTTACCACCAGAGGCGGCGCCACTCATTCCTGCAATTGATGCAACAGACTTTAGCGCGCTTCAAACCTGCGCAGGCCTTGTTGGCACAGTAAGTGGTCAACTAGCGGCGCAGTGGGGGCCAGTAAACGACTTCGCAATTGCAGTTTCTACGGGCATCCTGGCGCAAGCTGGTCCATTCTGTGCAGCAACACGCTATGAAGGTAACATTTCGCTTCCATACTTCTCTGGTATCCCAAGTGCTGAAAACCCACTTGCACCGGTGAATACGTTCTGGCAAGCAGCGTGTGATAGCGGAATCGTTCTTGCTGGTGCACCTCAGGAAGTGCTAGCCGCAGCGACGCCTGGTCCAAATGCACAAATGTGTAGTGCACTTGGCTTGGCAGATTTGCGCGTAAATGGTGAAAAATTAGATAGCGCACGTAACATTACTAAATTCAACCCATACCCTCAGCCTAATGGCGGTAACATGGGCACTGAACAGCTAGATGTTCAGGTAACTGTTCCAAACCCAGCTATTGCAGGAGCACTTGGTTTCCCAATTGCAATGCCTGAAGCGGGTTGGCCCGTGGTTATTTTAGCTCACGGTATTACTAGCCAAAAAGAAGACATGCTTGCTATTACTGGTACGTTATCACTTGCTGGTATTGCATCGGTTGCTATCGATCAACCATTACACGGCAGCCGTGGTTTTGACCTAGATGGTGACGGTAATGACGACCTTAACGCAACCACAGTTAGTGCAACGCACTATATGAACTTGGCTAGCTTACCTACAGCGCGTGATAACCTTCGTCAAAGTGTTTCAGACCTTTTAGGTTTGCGTCTGGGGTTAAATGCAGTTGTTGATACAACAGCTATGCAGGGCGTTAAGTTTGATACAAGCCGTGTTTCAATTATGGGTGTTTCACTAGGTGCGATTACAGGTGGTAACACTGCATCTGTAGCAAACACTACAATGGGCGGCGATCTTGCGGCACTTGACGGTATGTATGCAATTAAACAAGCATCACTAGAATCTCCTGGAGGCGGTTTACCTCAGTTCCTTCTTGAGTCTCCGGCGTTTGGCCCTCTTATTCGAGGTTTATTAATGTCACAGGCTTCTGAAGAGTTCGTAGGTTTACTCGTAGAGCTTTATGGCACTGCAGATGTTTCTGAAGCAGAGCTTGTTGCAGCAGTTAACGCGTTTGAAGCCAACGCGACTGAAGAACAGCTTGCAGCGGTAAATGCCGTGTTTGCTGAATTTGCGTTTGCAGCTCAAACGGTGATGGACGCTGGTGACCCAACTAACTACGCTACTGTTTTAGGTGAGACAACGCCTGTTCATATGATGACTGTTGTGGGCGATGGAAGCGAAGAAAACCTCCCAGACCAAGTAATTCCAGTGTCTACTGCGTTACCAATGTCTGGTCAGCTACCACTAGCGCAAATTATCGGTCTAGACCAAGTTGTTGAAACACAAGGTCCAAGCGCTGACCCTGTGAGCGGTCTTGTGTTGTTCAATAGTGGTGCACATGCATCAAGCTTAAGTCCTACTGCAAATGCTGCAGTTACAGCTGAAATGCAGCGTGAAGTGGCTGGCTACATCGCTTCTGATGCAGCAGCGCTACCTATTACAGATACAACCGTAATTTCTAACTAATAGTTAATTACACTCTTTGTTTAAAAAGCCGGCATTTGCCGGTTTTTTTTATGCCTAAACTGCAATCCTAATTGAATGTTATTTTATGTTAATGTAGTGTTAATTGGTCGGATCTGTTGAGGTGTTTTACCATATATTAGTACTACATCATTTTGTTTCTTTTTTGCTTGCATGGGCGAGGGGATACAAGGTTAAAAATGGAATATCTCGAGAGTTAACATCAATTCAGGGAATAAAGAAGATGAAATTTATCCAGCTCAATCCTGCTAAATCATTAGTGGCGCTTTCAGTTACTGCATTACTTACAGCCTGTGGTGGTAATGATAACGATTTTGATAATGTTCAGCAGGTTGAACCTACACCACCTGTTGGAGAGCCTACTCCCACACCCATCCCATCATTTGCTGCGAATGGCGAGTTAGAGGCTGAGATACGTTGGACAACCTATGGTGTCCCTCATGTTAAAGCAGATAGTCTAGAAAGCATGGCCTACGGTGTTGGATATGCGTTTGCGCGCGACAACATGTGCGTACTTGCTGATCAAATTGTTAAATATAATTCGCAGCGTGCCAGATTTTTTGGTCCTGATCGCGTACCAGGCAGTGGCGACTCTGAACATCTCATAAATGATTTTGGCTATTTAACGTTAGGTGTAAGAGAACTTGCAGAAGAAAATTTACCGCGTATGTCTGCCAATTCTCGCGCAATGTTCCAAGGTTATACGGCTGGATACAATCGATATCTAAACGAGACACCCGTTGAAGATCAAGACCCACAATGTGCGGGTCAGCCATGGGTAACAGACATTGATAGTGTTGATCTGCTTACTTACTCATTGGGTGTTGCATTATTGCCTGGTGCGTCTAATTTCCTAGGCCCAATGTTTTTGGCAGCGCCAGAAGGTGAGAGCTATTTACCTACACCAGCTGCAGCAACACCAGCAGCGGTAGCATCAGCGCTTAGTATGACACCGTCTATAGACGTTGATGTTCCTGATAGAAATCCGCAGGACATGGGCTCAAATGGTTGGGGGTTAGGCAGTGATAAAACCACTAATGGTCGAGGGCTCGTTCTAGGTAACCCGCATTTTCCTCACACAGGGAACCTTCGCTTTTGGAATTTTCATGCACAAGTTCCAGGGCATTTAAATGTGACCGGTAGTTCACTTATGGGGCTACCTGGTGCAGTAAATATTGGTTTTAATGAAAATGTTGCGTGGACACACACGTTTTCAACGGCAGAACATTTTGTCGTTTATCAACTAACCCTTGATGGTGACGATGAGGCTGGGTTAACTCACATTGTAGATGGCAATCGTCGCACCATTTATGAAAAAGAAATGCAAATAGACGTTGCCGTTGCGCCTGGGCAAACCATTAAGCTCAATAAAACGGCCTATTTCACTAATTACGGCCCAATGATTGAAGTACCAGGGAACTTCGATTGGAACGACACGAATGCTTTTGCAATTAAAGACGCTAACCTGCCGAATTTTGACATTGTTGATCACTGGTTAGCGATGAACATGGCAACGTCAATGGATGAGTTTAAACAAGCATTCAAAGACTATGATGGCGTTATTTTCAATAACACGATGGCGGCGTCAAGTGACGGCCAAGTTTTCTACATAGATGACTCTACTGTACCTAACTTAACGGATGTAGCCATAGAGCAGCTCACTTCCAATCCGTTACTTATTCAAACTAAAGCGGCGGCAGGTTTTACGGTATTACCCGGTAATATCTCACAGTTTGATTTTGACGGCCCTGTACCGTATGAAGAGGCACCAAAATATGAAGGTACCGACTCGGTTCAAAATTCGAACGATAGCTATTGGTTAACAAATCTTTCGTCGCCGATAAGAGTAGCAAACCCCATGTATGGCAATGTAGATAATCAACAATCGCTACGGTCTAGAATGGGACAGAAGTTTATTGAAAATGAAGCGGGCAGCGACGGTACTTTTACTGCAGAAGAAGTAGAGGCGTTGTTATTGAACAACAGAAGCTATTTAGCTGAAGATGTGTTGCCTAGTTTGCTTGAAGCCTGCACAACCCAAGGGGATACGCCGGTTAACGTAGATGAAACGGATGTAGATATTTCACAAGCGTGTAATGCGTTGGCTGGGTGGGATGGAACAATGAACACCGCAAGTATAGGCGCTCATGTGTTCAGAGAATTTGCATTCGAATTTAGACGTGCTCCGCAGTGGGAAGTGCCGTTCTCACTTGAAGCACCTGTGACAACACCAACTGGGCTATTGCAGAATGATACTACCCTTGAACAGTTCGCAAGGGCTGTACAAGTCATTGAAGCTGCTGGCGTTGCTTTTGATGCAGAGTTTGGTGACGTGCAGTTTGTAGAGCGCAGTCTGCCAAATGGCGCACCATCAGGTGAAAAGTTACCGTGGGGCGGTGCACACAACGTTGAAGGTGGCTTCAATGTGTTTGATACCATTACAGGTAGAGACGAGACCTTACTTCCTCGTCATCAGTACGCAAGGGTAAATAACAGTACCATTATGAGTGCTGAAGCACAGGGCTATCACATTAATTATGGTACCAGCTGGGCAATGGTTATTAGCTTTACCGACGAGGGTCCAGAAGGAAGAGGTATTTTGACATACTCACAATCGCGTCAAGCTGATAGCGAGCATTATCTAGATCAAACTCGCCTTTATTCGCAGCAGCCTACATTGCGCGATATTTACTTTACTGAAGAAGAAATTGCCGCAAACGTAATTGAAACGGTAACACTATCGTCAGAATAAATTGAGGCTGTTATTATAACTGCAAATCTATAAGTATCGCGCTTTCGATGTTTGTTGTAGGTATATTGAAAGCGCGTTTTACGTTCAAGGGGAGGTTTCCCCTTTTGTTTTACTAGGAGTGTAGTTTGGAGTTTTTGTACGAATACGGTTTGTTTGTGGCTAAAGCAGTCACCTTGGTAGTGGCGTTTGTTGTGGTTGTGGCCACAATAGTTGGTGCAGCAAGTAAACAAAAACAGGGAAAAGGGCATCTTGAGATCACGTCAATCTCTGATCAATTGAAAGACGTTACGCAATATGCCAAGCAAGTTTTGCTAGATAAAACGGCAATGAAAAAACTTGCAAAAGAGCAAAAGAAAGAAGCAAAAGCGAAAAACAAACAGCAAGACAGTGAAGAGAAGTCCCGTTTATTCGTTATTGATTTTAATGGTTCAATGGATGCAGGTGAAGTAGACCATCTACGTGAAGAAGTTACCGCCATATTGTGTGTTGCAGAGCCCAAAGATGAAGTATTGGTGCGCCTTGAAAGCGGCGGCGGTGTGGTCCATGGCTATGGCCTTGCGGCATCGCAACTACAGCGTATAAAGAACAAGGGAATTCAGCTTACCATCGCCGTAGATAAAGTAGCCGCGAGCGGCGGATACATGATGGCTTGTGTGAGTGATAAACTAATTGCCTCACAATTTGCCTATATTGGAAGTATCGGCGTGTTGGCGCAGCTTCCAAACTTCAACAAACTATTGAAGAAAAACGACATTGAATTTGAACAACACACCGCGGGTGAATTTAAACGCACGCTAACTGTGTTTGGAGAGAATAATGACGAGGGTAGAGCAAAATTTAAAGAAGAAATTGAAGAGATTCATGTTCTGTTTAAAGATTTTGTTCATAGTCAAAGACCTAATATGGACATCGATAAGGTTGCTACCGGGGAATATTGGCCTGGTGTTAAAGCAAAAGAGCTTGGTTTAGTAGATGAAATAGCAACGTCTGACGACTACATTCTTTCGCACTATCCTAAACGAGAAATTTTCAGCGTTAAGTATGCCATTAAAAAGAATGTTGCTGAAAAACTGGGCATGTCTGCAGCAAGCGTAGTTGAGCGTATTTTTATGAAAGGAATGAATAAAGCTCGCCACTGGTTTTAGAAAACAGTTAAGGGCTTTGCCCTGTGTTGATATACATAACAAAAACGACAAGATAATAAAAATATGGCACGCCACACAAAAAACGACATTCTAGATGCGGCTGAATTCTTGTTTGCAGAACAAGGGTTTGCCCAAACATCTATGCGTGAAATAACAAACCGTGCGCAGGTAAATCTGGCTTCTGTTAATTACCATTTTGGAAGCAAGAAAAACCTGATCCAATCGGTTTTTAAACGCTATTTCGATCAACTCATGCCAGATGTTGAAAAAAGTCTTGCTTCGTTGGGGGTTGAGGAAGGCACTCGCGGCGTGGAGTTGTTGCTGTTCTCTCTTATTCCTCCCATGCTTAATTTAAATACTGTGTCTGAAAATGGCACAGCAACGTTTGTAAAGCTACTTGGAAGAGGATACAACGAAACACAGGGGCATTTACGTCGTTTTATAATGAACGATTATGGCAAATGCATAAGAGCGTTGGTTAGTGGCATTCAGTGCTGTTTGCCTACCTTGCCAGAAGAAACGCTTTTTTGGCGAATGCACTTTGCCATAGGTAGCTTTGTATTTTCTATGACATCTAGTCAGGCACTTACGGAAATAGCTGAGTCAGATTTTCATAAACACGTGGAAATAGGAGAGGTTATGCACCAGTTAGTGCCTTTCGTCGCACAAGGACTTGCTGGGAGTGTAGCGCTTGAGGACGTTGTATAGCTAGCGCATGTTGTTTATAGCGTGTTAAGCGTTCCCCAAAATATAATCAAGGGAACGCTTGGTACACTAGCGCGGAAGTATGGCGCCAGGTGCTTCAGCTTTAAGTTTTTCTGCCCAAAAATCTTTTACAGAAAACCCACTGTTTTTCGCTTTCTTTTTCGCCGCTTTATTAGGTTTAGCTGCTTGCTTTGCAGCAGGTTTAGCAGCTTTCTTTGCTGGTGCTTTGGCCGCTGGCGCTTCAACTTTTTCAGCAACGCCACCTGACAGCGCTTCAGTCATTTCTTGAATTTGCGCTAAACGCACATTCTTACCACCATCAACGCTGTACCAGCCGCTTTTAGCTTCAATACTTGGCGCCTTACCGTTGGCATTGGTATACGCTTTCGTGAAGTCTGCAATCACTTTGTCTTTGTCTAGGTTTGCCATGCTTTTTATGCTCTTTATTTTGTTTAGATGACGAACGCTTGGCGTTTCAATATATGCTGCAATAAAAACAATGCGTGGTGAGTGCCAAATCACCATAGTGCAAATTCATATCAACTGCACTTTACCGTTTTTAATGGGACACTCTATTCGCTGTTACGTATACACACGTTTGTTGCATTACAGGGTATAATGGTAAACGTTCGCGTGTTTTTATAACGCTTTTTGAACAATTTGTCTAACTTTCAACCGGAGGTTTTGTGTCTATAACGTCTTTTGAATTAAAAACATACCTTGATAGCTTGCTACGAACTAATGAAATAGCAGACTATTGCCCCAACGGACTTCAAGTGGAAGGTAGCAGCCGTGTGCAGAAAATCGTAACAGGCGTAACGGCATCTCAGGCGTTAATTGATGCAGCCATTGCCAAGGGGGCCGACACGCTATTGGTTCACCATGGGTACTTCTGGAAAGGAGAGAGCCAACCTATTGTAGGTATGAAAAAGCGTCGTATTGCGTCATTGCTAGCTAATGACATAAACCTTTTTGCATACCATCTTCCTTTAGATGTGCACGCCGAATTAGGTAACAATCGTCAACTTGGTGAGTTAATAGGTGCATCAGACATAACAGCTGCTGCAAACGCAAAACCAAGCGGTGTAGTAATGCATGGAAAGCTTGAATCTGAACACACCACAGCATCACTACAACAAAAATTATCCGAAGTGTTAAAGCGAAGCGTTTTAGCCGAAGGAGATAGCTCTGCTCCGATATCAACAGTGGCTTGGTGCACGGGCGGTGGTCAAAACTTTATAGAACAAGCGGCAGAACTAGGTGTTGATGCGTTTGTAACAGGGGAAGTGTCTGAGCAAACCATCCATACGGCAAGAGAAATGGGCATTGTCTTTTTTGCAGCCGGGCATCATGCAACTGAAAGGTATGGCGTTAAAGCATTGGGAGAGCATTTGCACAGCCATTTTGATATCGACGTTGAGTTTATCGATATAGACAATCCGGCGTAACGAAAATACCAAATGAAAAACGATCATATCTTCGATGGAATAGCACATAAATTCAGCAAAAACATATACGGCACTACAAAAGGGCAACTTCGCCACACGCTTTTGTGTGACGTACTCACGCCACATCTAACTGCCAAAAGCAGCATAATTGAAATAGGTGGTGGCACTGGCGTAATGGCGGCATTCTTAACTGAGTTAGGTCATGATGTAGTGCTTACCGATGCGTCTGAGGATGTGCTGAATGAAGCAAGGGAAAATCTTAAAAATTTTCCAAATGTTGAAATTCGTCATCAGTATCTTCAAGAAATTTCAGACCTTTCTGAATACGATGTTTTAATTTGTCATGCTGTACTTGAATGGCTAGATGAACCGTACGAAGCGCTGCGCTATTTCTATAACAATATGGCAGCAGGATCCACACTTAGCGTGAGTTTCTTTAACCAAGATGCCAACCTATTTGCCAATGCTATTTATGGTAATTTCGACTACATCGAGAAAGGCATGAAGGCGAAGAAGCAAGTACGACTGAATCCCAAGCAACCTCTGGGCGCGCTGGCAGTTATTGAATTCTGTGAATCCATTGGGTTTCAGGTGGTTGATAAAGCGGGTATTCGCTGTTTCCATGACTACATGAGAGATATTAGTCATCAAGAAAGCAAATATAACGAACTGCTTGCGTTAGAGCGCAAACATCACAAACAACCGCCATATCTTTGGCTGGGTAAGTATTTTCAACTGATATTACGTAAGTAGTCGTATTCGTATGATTGCGATACGTTTATGAACTTTCAGAGTGATATTAATGTGTAGTCGCATGCAACCGGTTTTGCATACCTACATAAATGTATTCACTAGTTGTCGGGTAAAACAATATTGTTGTTTTGACCGGTTTTTGTGCTTCGGTAGTGTTGTATGTTACTTACAGTGGTAGACGCTATTTCACGAAGTGCTTCTTCGGTAAAAAAGCCCTGGTGGCCGGTTATCACAACATTTGGAAAGGTGGTCAGTCGCTGGAAATCATCGTCTTGAATTACATCTCCCGAATGGTCGCTAAAAAACAATTCCGATTCCTGTTCGTACACGTCTAACCCAAGAAAACCAATCTTTTTAGATTTTAAGCCCTTTATAATTGCTTTGCTGTCTACTAACGCTCCTCGTGATGTATTAATTATCATTACGTCATCTGGCATACGATTTATTGCATCACTATCGATTATATGAAAAGTGTGCTCATTTAACGGGCAGTGAAGCGATATGATGTGGCTTTCAGTAAGCAAGGTGTCGAGTGAAACGTAGTGTGCCCCTGCGTTTACTATCGTCTTGTCTTCTACAATATCGTAACAAAGAATGTTACAGCCAAAGCCGGTTAGAATGCTTACTACTGCCTTTCCAATACTTCCAGTACCAATGATACCTATAGTTTTACCATGCAGTGTAAAACCCATTAATCCATTTAGGGAAAAATTGCCCTCGCGCACGCGGTTATAGGCTTTATGGGTTTTGCGATTTAACGTCAATATAAGCGCTAACGTGTGTTCAGCTACAGACTGTGGGCTATAGGCAGGTACACGGCTTACAGAAATACCCTTCGACGTTGCTGCTTTGACATCTACATTGTTAAAGCCGGCGCATCGAAGCGCAATATGCTTTACACCATGCTTGTATAAAATGGCGATGCACTCGGCGTCTACTTGGTCATTTACGAAAACAACTACCGCTTCTGTGTTCTTACAAAGATGTGCTGTTGATGGGGTTAAAGAATAAGAGTGGAATTGAATATTCCACTCGTTATCAAGCCCCGCGACAGCTACCTGCTGCAGAAAGGGGGCTTTGTCGTATGGTTGTGTACTGAAAAACGCAATGTTTTTGGATTCAATGCTACTTTCAACGTTATCTTTAGCGTCAGTGCGCTGCATACGTTTCTCCTTAGCTGTTTCGTTCTAAAGCGAAGTCCTTGAGGCTCAATCTTCGAGACCAACCTACAAGCGCAATCCTTGACTAGCACAACTTAACCGTCACAACTTCACACGATTAATATCGTTCGTATATCCGCCAATTTTAGTAGGAAACTATCCGAGTAGCTTTACTATATCTTTCTCGATGTCTGAAGGCTTTGCTGTTGGCGCATAACGCTTAAGAACTTTGCCCTCTGCGTTAACAAGAAATTTAGTGAAGTTCCACTTTATGCGTTTTGAACCGAGCAAACCGGGAGCTTTTTCCTTCAGTTCAACAAATAGCGGGTTGGCATTAGGCCCATTCACTTCCGTCTTCTTAAAAAGTGGAAAGGTAACGCCAAAATTCATTGTACAGAATTGCGCTATGTCGTCATCTGAGCCAGGCTCTTGGTGACCAAATTGATCGCATGGGAAACCCAGAACCTCCAAGCCAGACTCTTTATGCTTTTTATACAATGCTTCAAGCCCTTCGTATTGTGGTGTAAAACCGCATTTACTGGCTGTGTTTACAATAAGCAAAACTTTACCTTTATAAGCTTCAAGGGTTGTCGCTTGTCCGTTATTTAGCGTGACGTTGTGTTGATAAATACCCACTGATTTTACCTTATTTATTTTATTGTTATTGCCAAAGGCAGTTCAGCGAACACATATAGATGTGTTACATTTTCACTATGTAGATCAAATTGCTAACTGCTCGAAATAGGGCGTAAAACACAAGAGTATATTTTGTATGACAGATTTAAAAGTAAGTTTTCTTGGTTTAGGCGTGATGGGGTTTCCTATGGCGGGGCATTTAGCAAATGCTGGGTATAACATTACCGTTTACAACCGCACTGCCGAGAAGGCTCAAAAATGGGCAAAAGCATACAAGGGAAACGTGGCACAAACACCAGAACAAGCAGCTGAAGACGCAGATATTGTTTTTATGTGTGTGGGCGACGACAACGACGTAAGGCAAATCGGTAATAAAGCACTTAGCGTAATGCGTACGGGCAGTACGTTAGTAGACCACACTACAGCGTCTGCAGACGTTGCTCGAGAGCTTTATTATGCTTGTCAGGCGAAACAAGTCGGTTTTCTAGATGCACCCGTTTCAGGTGGACAAGCTGGTGCAGAAAATGGCCAACTAACCATCATGGTAGGTGGTGATGACGCGGTTTACGATAAGGTCAAGCCAATAATGGAGACTTACGCGCGCCATAGCCAGTTGCTTGGAAAAGTAGGCAGTGGGCAGCTTGCTAAAATGATGAACCAGATTTGTATTGCGGGTGTCGTGCAGGGGTTGTCTGAGGCACTGCATTTTGGTCAGCGTGCAGGGTTAGACTGCAATGCCGTTATAGACGTTATCAGTAAAGGCGCTGCGCAATCATGGCAGATGGAAAACCGTGCTACCACTATGTTAGATAATAGCTTTGATTTTGGTTTTGCCGTGGATTGGATGCGAAAAGACTTAGGAATTGCATTAGATGAAGCGCGCAAAAATGGCTCTACATTGGCGCTTACTGCGCTAGTTGATCAATATTATGCAGATGTTCAAAAGCTTGGCGGTGGTCGCTGGGATACTTCGAGTCTACTGACAAGATTGAAATGACATTTACACACTAGTGTAATACACGAGAGTTAATTGGAAGTGTGTTCTTTCAGCGAGAGGATAAGCTGCGCTAAGCGTGATTGGTTTGCTTCGTTTAACGTCATACTACTGAGCTTTTCTAGTAGCTGCCTAACGTCGAACTTTCGATACACTCCCGTGTCTGAATCAATCATGCATTGCAGCAGATTCAGTCCAAATGCACCTGTGTTTGGAGAAAGGTGGAACGCGTCGTAGAAATGTTTAAGCGCTTTGTTGTACGACTTATCAACGAAATATCTTGTACCCGCATCGTTAATAATAAGTGCTTGCTCGTGATTTAGGTCTAGGCGCTTACCGCCAGTATAAATTAGCTCGTCATTCATGACTTGCTCTGAGATCGCATGCAAATTTGCATTTTTCTCTTTTGCCATTAGTAGTAGTTCAGCGGCTTTTTTCTCATCACCTAATCGATGGTGCACCTTCGCAGCAATTACAAGCATTGACGGTTCTGTTTGGAAGAAGTTTGCCATGTAATCTGACTCTAGAAAGTGCGCTGCTTTATCTGGGTCGTCATCTAGCACTGCTGAAAAAGCTAACAAATAGTCTCTTTTTTGAAGCGTTTGCGGGTCGCCTTGACTGCGACCTGCAATACCCACCAACTTTCTTGCTTGCGACAAACTTTCAGATCTATTAGTTTCCGGCGACTCTTCAGCGAGCAACAAGTAGAATTCGGCTAACTCAAAGGTAAAATCGTTAAAGCGGTCTTTTGCACTGCTGTGCATAGCTCGCTTTTTCTGAAGTAAATCGATGGCTTCAAGTACTTTGTCTTGTTTTTGAAACGCTAAACTTTTCAGTTTTGCTGCTGGTAAAGACAGTTCGCTGAATTTAATTTGAGATAGATGTTCTTCTACATCTTCGAAGTTGCTCTGCTCGAAGGAAATAGAGGCAAGCCATTCAAACGCTTTGTCTCGGGCCAAACTAGAATTTAATAGTTCATTGAGGTGGTCTTTACAGTTAGGCCATTGTCCTGACGCATATTGGCACTTAATTTTTCCCCACTGTGCCCAAAGCACTTTGTCTGAACGCATTAAAATATCGTCATAAATACTCTGTGCCCGATGAATTTCACCCTGATCAAACAATAAGCGTGCGTATAGCTTTCGCACATCGGCAATAAGTCTTGAGGGGATACCTTCCTTAATTTTGCTGCGTAAAATATCGATTGCGCGGTCTAATTCTTTACTATCTAAAGCCTGAAGAACATTTCTTATGTAGTCACGGTAACCAAGAAAATGCGTTATTTGACGGGTAAGCGAAGCAATTGTGTAAGGTTTGATAAGTAGAATGTCGGGCTGCAAATCCATGATCCTACCGATGGTTTGTGGCGCTCGATCTGACGTTAAAAATACTATGCCTGTGCTGGGTCTGATATAGCCAGTTTCTTTTAACCTTTGGATCCACTCTACACCATTTTTTCCTGTACCTAAATGGTAATCTACCAACAACATCTCAAAATGCTGTTTTTTCAGCGCCGACTTCAGTTCACTGCCTGAGGTAAAGCTACTTACATTTAAGTTATCGATAGACAAAAGGTGGCCGCGCAGTGCAGTGCGCGCGGTGGCGTTGTCTTCAACAATGGCTATTCTAAATTCCACGATTTCTCATTAGTGATGACTAGCTATAAATAAGCTTATCAGTGCATCGAAAAAATACCACTTTTCAAAGTAATAAGCGTATTACAAATAATAACTGTCACTAGGAAAGCGAAATGTGAGTAGGGAATCTCGTCACATAATATTTACGTTAGTGCAAATTTGTTTTAATTAAATATTTACCTTTACGTTTACGTAAGGGGTAACTATTCGTTAAGGTGTGAGTATAAAGACTGAACCCAATTAGTTAAACCAATTGAAGGTAATCGCTATGAATTTTGATTTAACCGACGATCAACTCGCTTTTGAAGAAACCGCTAGACAGTTTGCGCAACAAGAATTGGCGCCGAATGCAGCGATGTGGGATAGAGAGCATCATTTTCCTGTTGAAGCTATTAAAAAAGCGGGAGAACTAGGTTTTTGTGGCTTGTACGCGCCGGAAAGTGAGGGCGGTCTGGGGCTGTCGCGTTTAGATTCATCAATTATTTTCGAACAGCTTTCTATGGGCTGCACAACAACAACGGCCATGCTTACTATTCACAATATGGCAACGTGGATGATAGCAACATGGGGCAGCGACGCTGTTAAATCACAGTGGTGTGAACAATTAGTTACCGGCGATAAGCTAGCTTCTTATTGCTTAACAGAGCCGGGCGCTGGATCTGACGCTGCATCCCTTAAAACAAAAGCGGTTAAGGTAGATGGCGGCTATTCACTGAGTGGCTCAAAGGTATTTATTTCGGGCGCTGGCAGCACCGATGTTTTAGTGGTAATGGCAAGAACAGGCGGCGATGGCCCAAGTGGGGTTTCCGCATTTGCCGTTCCAGCAGATACTGCGGGCATTGAGTATGGTAAAGCAGAAGAAAAGATGGGCTGGAATGCGCAACCAACTCGAATGATCACTTTTGATAATGTGCACCTAGATGAAAGTTGGCGTTTAGGCGATGAAGGTCAAGGCTTTAAAATGGCTATGCAAGGTTTAGATGGTGGTCGAATAAATATTGCTACCTGTTCAGTAGGTACAGCGCAACAGGCGCTAGAAACGGCCCGCGCATACATGACTGAACGCGAACAGTTCGGCAAGCCTATTGCTGGCTTTCAAGCACTACAGTTTAAATTAGCTGATATGGCGACAGAATTAGTAGCTGCCCGTCAAATGGTAAGAATGGCAGCGTGTAAGCTAGACAATAACGATGCTGACAAGACCACGTATTGTGCAATGGCAAAGCGATTTGCAACAGATGTTGGCTTTAACGTTTGTAACGAAGCGCTGCAACTGCACGGTGGCTATGGTTATATAAAAGAGTATCCGTTAGAACGCCATTTCCGCGATGTGCGTGTTCATCAGATACTGGAAGGTACCAATGAAATCATGCGCGTCATTATTGGCCGCAGGCTTCTAGCAGACGAGCGCAGTGTGTTATAAACACTGCGTTCAAACATTTGTGTGTTAAATGTATCGTTTTTAGCTTCGTACATCAAAACACGAATATAAAATTTTTAAGTGAATAACAGGAAGTAAACATGAGTCAGTCTGACGCAGTAGTGTTGGTCAATGAGTTAAAAACCCAATGTGGTTCGTTTACTATTGGCCAACTAACGTTAAACAAGCCTAAAGCGTTAAACGCTCTTGATTTAGACATGGCGTCTATGATGTTAAACGCACTTACTCAATGGCAAGACAGAGACGATATTGTCGCTGTTGTTGTTGATGCGGTTGGTGACAAAGCCTTCTGTGCTGGTGGCGATATTGTCTCAATGTACAACGCCATGATAGAGGCGAACGGCGCTATTCCTTCGTTTCTTGAAGACTTCTTCAAAACAGAATACACCCTAGATTTCACCATTCACAACTACAGCAAGCCAATTATTGTTTGGGGAAGCGGTATTGTAATGGGGGGGGGCATGGGGTTGCTATGTGGTGCGAGTCATCGTGTTGTCACTGAGACCTCTCGTTTGGCGATGCCAGAGATCACTATTGGTTTGTACCCAGATGTTGGCGGAAGTTATTTCCTTCCTCGGTTACCTGGCAAATCGGGACTGTTTTTAGGGCTCACTGGTGGCCAAATGAACGGTGCTGATGCGTGCTTTGTTGGCTTAGGCGATCACTTAGTGAGCAGCAATGCAAAAAGTGACATGCTGCATAAGCTAGCTCAGAATCAATGGAGCGCCACCACAAAGCTTGATGAACAAGTGACCTCTGTTTTAGCTGAGTTAAGTAAACCTGATACACCACCTCTTTCGAATGTTCAGGCCAACATGCCATTGATCAATGAGTTATGTGAAGGTAATTCAGCTACCGATATTGTTAACAATATTCTTGCCGCTGACATGGGTGACAATAAATGGTTAAGCCGCGCGCAGGCTACGCTTGCCAAAGGATCGCCAATCACTATGCACCTAGTATTTGAGCAATGTAAACGCGGTGCATCTATGTCGCTTGAGGACTGTTTCAGAATGGAAGCAACGATGTCTTGCCGATGCGGTGAAAGTGGAGAGTTTCAGGAAGGTGTACGCGCTTTATTAATTGATAAAGATATGACACCAAAATGGAAGTACGCCACTGTAGAAGCTGTGCCTGCTGAAACCATTGAGCATTTCTTCACGTCACCCTGGCCTGAACAATCCCATCCGCTTGCAAGCTTGGGCAAGTAAGTTTGTAAAATAGTTTGGAAAAGTAAAAGCTAGTACTTAACCAGCTAGTAGGCTTGCTTCCATGCTTCCATGCTTCCATGCTTCCATGCTTGCTGCTTAGCTCATATTAAAACTCTGTTCTATATAGGTTTAGAGTGAGTATATAAGCCCGCATTCAATAGCGGGCCTATTCGTTCCACATGACCTTTAAAGTTCGCTTTGTTACAATTACCGTAATTTAAAGCTTCGAAAGTTATTCTGCTATGTGGCAATGCCCACTTTGTAATGCACCTATATCTCTTACAACAACCCCAATCAAATGCCATAACGGTCATAGTTTTGATAAGGCTAAAGCGGGCTATGTAAATCTTCTACCCGTTCAATTCAAAAAGTCGAAGTCACCCGGTGACGACAAAGCGATGGTAAAAGCAAGGCGGGAATTTCATAACCTAAACGCCTACAAACCACTAAAAGACAAAATGCTTCATCTTGTAAGTGATGCCGTTAAAAATAGGGTTAGTGATAGCCCATTGCATGTTTACGATGCAGGCTGCGGGGAAGGTAGCTATTTAAATGCGTTGTGCGAGGGCCTTGCGAATGAAAAGGTTAACGTTAAAGGTGCAGGCAGCGATATTTCCAAAATAGCAGTGGAATTGGCAGCAAAAGCATTTAAGTCACACGAATTTGTTGTAGCCAGTAGTTTTGAGTTACCCGTTGCTGATAACACGTTGGATGTAATGCTGCAGGTATTCGCACCGGGTAGTAACGATGAGTACATCAGAGTGCTTAAAACCAATGGGTTGTTACTTACCGTTAATCCAGCACCAGACCATCTTTTTGAAGTGAAAGCAAAAGTGTATGACGCTCCGCGAAAACACACACTTGACGAGTCACCTCGTGATGGTTTCGAGCTGCTTCACAGCGAAATACTAACCTTTCCTATTCCCCTTAAAAGCGAAGAGCATGCACTGGCACTGATAAAAATGACGCCTTTTTATTGGAAGCTACCGCCTGGACGAATAGATGATATGGTCAGAGCGCTAAAGAGCGTGACAGCAGATTTTCACCTGCAGTTATGGAAAAAGTGTGGTGAGTAATCATCCTATGACGATAAATCTAGATAGGTACATGTAGCTCTTTGCCACCTTCGGCTGAAATTATGTTGAAATGTGGTGCCTTTATCGGTTTTTTGTGCTTTACCAATTAACTTATTGGTCTAAAAAGGTATTAAGTGGTTATGCGTAACCAATTTCATAGCCTTTTTCGTGTTGATAATCAACAATTACTCTCTCTTATCAGACTCGTTTAGAGAAATCCGCTAATCGCACTGTTGCTCGCTGATATCAAACGTCGTGACATTGTATGGCGCTCGACCATCAGTAATTATCAGCGTCTTTTCTTTCACGTTAAACTCAAAATCTTTCATCCAATTTGTGCGCGCTATGTAATTTAATTTGTATCGGTTGAAAGCAAGAGGGCATTTAACTGAAAAATAGTGATAGGCCTTACCCATGGCGCCTGGGTCAAACGTGTAAACATATATCGTTGTATTACTGAACTGTTTTTCTCGGTGAATATAGTCGTAATTTGGCAGAATATACATCGAAAAAAGAATGCCGAAAACAAGTACAAGCCCGTAACAACTAGCCAGACCATATGAGAAAAACTTGAATATGGAATTCAAAACCACGTTGGGAATAAGTGCACGCAATTCACATTGTTTGCCGTTTAACAAATACAAAGCCACTATGACAAGTATAAGCTTGATGCCACGAATATACGGGGTGAGTTGATCCATAAACGCAGGTGAATGCAGATTCAGGCCCCACAATATTGAAACGTTTAAACTCTCTAGCAGCGGCACCATAAGGCATAGTGTAATAGTGATAAATATAACTAGTGGACGTTGTTTCATTACATTCAATTGCATCCTTCATTGATTAAACGAAAGAAGATGGAGGCTAGGCTATAGTATGTGAGGCGTTAATGTATATGAGGCATTAGTAAAAGCATATTTTATGTGTTTGAGTTAGCTTGTACTTAGCTATGTATTAGTTCTGATTTTGCACTCGCTTTAAGGATAGTGAGCGGTGTCTTATCTAACCGTTCACCACCCTAATTTACACTTCATCTTAATTCTGTTTTGAAAAGCGAGAGAGATGTTTAATAGCTTGACTTAATAACTCTACGTTAAGCGCATCTTTGCTGCGTTTGCCAGATGCAATTTCGCTTATCTCGTAACTGCCGTTACTTAATACATCTGTGCGTTTGTTGTCGTGAAATACGACAATGCGCTCACCTGAAGTGCTCACGAGCCAAGGGCGGGTGGGGTCAAGCAAATTCTGGCCCGTTGAATAAAACGTACTTGGAGCTGTACAACCCAACGCGTTCAATATAGTAGGTGCAAGATCTTCACTGCTGGCTAAATTGCCTTTCAATGGCAAGGTGCTAAATAGCGCGCCTTTTCCGTTTGGTTCGCCAAATCCCGTGGCAACAATAACATCGTGCTTGCGCTCTAATGCGCTATCCAAGTAGTTGTTTACTTTGTTATGCGGCAAGAACGCGATGTGTAACCCTTGATGATTATTTGAAAGAGGCTGTTGATATCCTGAAAGCTGCGCAAGTGGCAGGGTATCTTCGCTATGAATAGACACCGGCATACCTGAACCGAGCGGAAGTGCAAGCATAACGGGGCGTTTATTGACTAGCGCTTCTTCATAAATTTCAGGTACCCCAAATAGGGTTGTTGTCATTAGACCGCGTAAACTACTTGCAGTGGAGTAGTAGTTGCCAACACGATTGAGGTTCTCCTTATCAAAAAGCGCTTCATTCTCAAGGGCGCCTTTCATTAGGCCAGAAGTGTCTGAACTTGTTTGAACAATAACCGTAACGTTTTTGCTTGTTTCAATTGAGCAATAAACAGGCTCAGCCGGATAAGTAATACTATGAATATCAGGGTTGAACTGAAGCTGTTTGCGTTCCTCATAAGCCGCTAGGTCAAGCAAACCGTAGCGCGACATAGTGGTTTTTGCTGTGGCCGGATATGACAGAGGAAACATGTTATCTTGTTTGATAATAGGTTGATATAACCCTGCATCAGCCCACACGTGAATAGCGTGGCTAGTTACAAAACAACTTACGAAAAACGTTGCTACAGGCACGCCAATTTTGTGTTTTGTGAACCGGTCTACCCGTTTCCATATTGCATTGGCCAGCACTAATTGGAAGCCAAGCCAAACAATGAACAGCAAAAGTAAGAACGCCCATTGCTGCCAGCCTTCTATAGCCATTTGCGATTGCGCTTCGTCTCGCAATAAATCCGCGGCGTGAAAACTAAAGTGAAACCCGGTTCGGTTGAAAAGCAGCGCATCGAATGCCAACAGTGCTAACCCAACGGCGGCAATCACTGATGCGCTGGCTTTAATTACGCTGGGATTATTTACTAAATAACACAGCGGAAGGATAAAAATAACAAAGCCGAAAAACGTCATAAAACTGATATGACCAAACCAGTTTGCTAGCAAATACAGTGTTCCCACACCTGTTCCCGGCAATGGGGAGGAGAAAACAAAAATTGACGCGATAACAATCGCGATAATAATGTTTGCCAGTGCAAACCAGTGGCCCCAGTTAACGAGTTTAGTAACGCGCTGACGTCGTGGAGATTCGGCTAGTATCATAACGACGACCTAGCTACTTTTTATGCTTTTCTTTAGCACATCGGCAAACTGAGTTGCCATTGCTTCGCGGTTTTCCGGACTTACTTGGGTATTAAGAATATGGGTGATAACGTTACCTAATACCATAAGAGAAAGGTCACGATTTGCGCCGCCTTCTTCAAGGGTTAGGATAACTTTATTCATTAGCGCTTCGAATTCGTCGTTGGTGTAACGGCTTTGTTGGGGCATTGCCACGCCTCTTTTTTATGATTTCTTTGATAAAAAGAATGGTTTTACTCGTAAAATGATTATAATCGTTGTTCGATTGAGTACAATCATTCATTCTAAAATCCCGCGATTCTTTGAATATTTCTGACATTTTTTAAGCAACAGGACACCCGATCATCTATGAGTGCACTGATTCATCACTTTGTTGTACATCGTTTAATCGTAAACAAAGACGAAAAAATAGAAGCCATTCCTCGTGAAAACTGCCTAGCGGTTACACCAGAGATAGAACTTCTTGCCCACCAAATTAATCACAGTTTCAATACAAAGCCAGGCAAGGGTGTAGGGCATTTTGTTAATGAAGTTGCACGCACAACTGAAGTTGAAAATGAAGACGGTGAAACATCAAAACAGGAAAGTATTCAAGATGTATCTGAATTTGCTGTTGGACTTAAACAGTATATGGAAGTGCAAAAAGCCGCTGGTGATAACGTAGAAGAAGCGTTTCACGCATTTTCTGTTTCTGCAGCAAATCGACTGGTAAAAACGCTTGCAGACACAGGTACGGTAGAGACCGGTTTTCTTATTTTTACTCAGTATGAATACCTCGCTACGCAGTATCTTATGATTACGTTATTAAACACGCGCTCGCATGTGGAGGTAACTAACTCACTAGACTTGTCTGCACGAGAGCATCTTGATTTAGCTAAAATGCAGTTGGCAGTACGTTTCGACTTAACACAGTGGGAAGTGCAGCCAGAACAGCAGCGCTACGTTAGCTTTATTAAGGGTAGAATGGGGCGAAAAGTGTCTGACTTCTTTATGCAGTTTGTTGGCTGCGAAGAATTAGTGGACGTCAAGCAACAAAATAAACAGCTTATATCTACTGTTGATGCGTATCTTGCAAGTGAGTCACTCGACCCGCAAGAGCAGCACCGGCATCGCGAACAAGTAAAAAGCTATTTCAAAGAACAAATTGATGCGGGCGAAAGTTTGTCGGTTGACGAATTAGCTAATCGTTTACCAAGCAACGAGGAAACCAGTGCAAACTTTACGGCGTTTACGCAAACGCTTGAGGTTCCATTAGAAAAAGAGATTCAGCCAGACCCAGCTGCGCTAAAACAGTTGGCTAAATTCACGGGACAAGGTGGTGGTGTGTCTATAAGTTTTGAGCGAAAACTTATGGGCGAACGCGTGTTTTACGATCCAGCAACAGACACGTTGACGATAAGAGGAATTCCACCCAACTTGAAAGATCAGTTAAATCGTCAATCTTCGATGGACTAATGACTGCGCGACCTCAATAAAAAACGTATACTAGCAAACAGAATAGAAACTCGATTCAAGGGTGTTATGCAATTATTTGTAAATGATTTGACAGTGATGGACTTCTCTTACCTGTGTCCGAAACGCGGCATGGTAGGTGAAAGCTGGATTGTCGATGTAATTTTGGACGGTGAGCTTAACGAAGAGAGCATGGTTCAAGACTTCGGTCACGTGAAGAAAAACCTGAAACGGTTAATTGACGAATACGTAGACCACAAGCTTCTGGTACCTGCCGATTATGCAGGCGCAGAAGTTTTACATGATGAACAAAGCGAACAAGTTGAAGTGCGTTTCAACTGTACAGATGGCAGAAGCATTATGCTGCACTGCCCGGCAGAGGCTTACGCCTTTGTCTATTCAGATACAATAGACATGAATTCTGTGGGCGTTTACTTAAAAGAAGTGTTAGCAACTCATTTGCCTGAAAATGTTGATAACCTTACCTTGTCACTTCGCGAAGAAGTTATAAACACGCCATTTTACCATTACACGCACGGGCTAAAGAAGCATGATGGTAATTGTCAGCGTATAGCGCACGGCCATCGCTCAAAAATCGATATTATTATTGATGGTAAACCCAACCTTGAAGAGCAGGCCTATTGGGCAAAGCGTTGGGAAGATATCTATATTGCGACAAAAGAAGACGAAATTGCATACAGCGATAGGCTGCTTAAAGGTGTGGTGGCGAACCCAGAAGAATACTTCTGCTTTGCGTATGAGTCGTCTCAGGGCTATTTTGAACTATTAATGCCAAAGTCTGACTGTGAAGTAATTGAAACAGACTCCACCGTGGAATGTTTAGCACAGTATCTTCTTGATGAGCAAAAGAAACGCACGCCAGATGGCATTTGCCAGGTTATTGCTTATGAAGGTGTAGGTAAAGGGGCGATGGTTTCTCGATAGGCTCGACAGTGCAAATACTTGCTTAAATGCTAACAGTTAGCGGTATACGGTTGCGGGTATTAAGGTAAGTGCGGCCATACAGGTAATAGTTTAAGTGTGGTTAAAAATGGATGTTGATATGCAGGTTACAAATACATTAGTTACTGGCAAAACGAACAAACGTGCTTACGTAACAATAGGCATTATTGTTTCATGCTTGTTCTGTATGCCTACTGCTGTTGCCAAAGACAATGCCTTTGCTAACACCCAGCAAAAAGCAGAAAGCCCGCTTACGCTTAATGGTGTGCTTACACAAGGTGCACTGGTTAGAGGGCAGGTACCTGTTGGCGCAAACGTTACACTTAACGAAAAGCCTGTGCTTGTGAATGCAGCAGGCAAATTTGTTATAGGTTTTGAACGCGAAGCACCACTCAACCATAAGTTGTCAGTCACGTTATCTTCTGGTGAAGTGTTTGTACGCGAAATTACCCTTAAAAAGCGTGATTATGACATACAACGCATAGACGGTCTTGAGCAAAAAATGGTTACTCCACCTGCTGAAGTAACTGCCCGAATTAAACAAGACAACATCAACGTTGCCAAAGCGCGTAGCGGCAATAGCAATTTAGATGCGCTGTTTACACGCTTTGAGTGGCCGGCTAAAGGCCCTATTACTGGTGTGTATGGAAGCCAGCGTATTTTAAATGGTGTGCCTAAATGGCCACATTATGGCGTTGATGTTGGCGCCCCAACGGGTACACCTGTGTTTGCTCCAGTGGATGGTGTGGTAACCCTCGCCGACGATTTATACTACTCGGGCAATACGCTGATACTCGATCACGGAATGCGCGTGTTTTCTACCTTCCTGCACTTAGATACGATTACCGTAAACGTGGGAGACGCAGTAAACCAAGGTGATCAAATTGGCACTATTGGGTCAACAGGGCGTTCCACTGGGCCGCATTTAGACTGGCGAATAAACTTAGGCAAGGTAAGGCTAGATCCGCAGACCGTGGTGTCAGGTACACCAGACGAAGGTTGATTTAAGCAGTGCAAGTACGGGGCGGCATACAGAGATAGCCGAATAAACATGGCGTCTGTGCGTATTATATAAAACGGATATTTGGATAGGTAAACATTAGTTAAGATAGCAAAGACCACTAGGCAAAGATCGCATGGATTAAAAAGGCAGACATGAGGCTGATATGCCTGCCTTCATGGTATATAACCTAGTTTACATTAAGCCATTCTTTCATTTTTGCCTCGTCAGTTATGGTGAAAAACGCCATATCTTTTCGTGCTTTAATTACTGGCAGCGCAAGCGAAAGTAATTTCCCATCTCTAATGACAGACAATGTCACTTCGTCACTTATTGCACTATCAAGTAGTCGCTGTAATTTTGCCTGATTTACTACGTTGCCATCCATGGCAATAATGACATCATTCAGCAGCAAACCTGACTGCATTGCTGCTAGACCTTCAAACACCTGAGCTACTGTTACACCCAAAGAAGCGGGTTTCACCGTCGCGCCCAGTTGATTTACAATTTGAGGCTTTGTCGAAAGCCCACCTTTATCTTCCGCAGTCGTTCGCGCACGGGTTTCATACTCAGCGCCAATGAGCGGCATCAGCGCTTCAAGTGCCACATCTTCTGTGCCGTAAACAACTGCGTTAAGGTATTCAGACACATCAATATTGAAGTGCGCTTTGCATAGCATTTGAATAACGTCGTCAGGGGTACCGCTTTCTGCGATACCATAATGTTGCCACAGCAGCTGCATAACGTTATCTAGGCTTACTTCGCCCGCGCTTTTTTGGCGAAGTAAAATATCTAAACCAAGCGCAACAATGCCGCCTTTTGTGTAGTAACTCACAATGTTGTTTGTCGCACTTGCATCTTGTTTATAAAACTTTGTCCACGCATTAAAACTACTTTCAGCCGCACTTTGTTTCATTCGACCTGCGTTTTGAAGCAGCCGTGAGACGTTTTGCGCAACAATGTCTAAATACTTTTGTGGTGCAATTACACCACTTCTCGCCAGCGTAACATCGTCATAAAAGCTGGTGAAACCTTCGTATATCCAGAGCTGATTGGTATAGGTTTCCTTCGACAAGTCAGGGTTAACCATCACCTCGGGTTTAATTCGCTTCACGTGCCATGTATGAAAGAATTCATGGCTGCAAAGGCTCAAGAATGTTATGTAACTGTCGGTCTTTTCATTGCTTTCGCCGATAAGTGGTAAATCATACCTAGGGTATAGCAATGCGGTTGAGTGTTTGTGCTCTAAGCCGCCAAATCCGTTATCCGCAAGCAATGTCATAAACAAATAACTATCAATAGGGTGCGGTGCGCCAAATAGGTCCAGATGATGCTTACAAATGGGGGCTAAATCGTCAGCAATTCTTGCGTAGTCAATATTATTATTACCAGAGAACAATAGTGTGAAAGACACGCCATTTACTTCAAAGGCGTAGGTATCAGCAATGCCAATAAATAGAGGGTGGTCGATAAAGTCGTCGTAGTTATCGCAACGGTAATGCCATGTTCGATTCTCTGACGCTTCCTTGTACTGGTTAGGCGTGTTTTGTGAGTCATCTCGCGCAATAGGCATTGACGTGTAGCTTTGCCATTCAGATAAATGCGCATCATCCTGAGGAACAGAAACGGCTAGCGAGTGAGGTAGCTGTTCAAATGACGACACTTGTAAAAACGCGCTAGTTCCATTGATAAACGCATATTCATGATTTATGAATGCACTGCGTATTGATAAGTCATTCGCATAAACGATGTAGGTAACAACGCAGGCTTCACCACTTGTATGCAATAGCCACGTTTGCTTGTCTTTCTGTTCGATAGTCAACGGTTGATGATTGTGCTCTGTAAAGGCAGAGATTGAGACAATACTTTTAGCAAAATCACGAACCATGTAACTGCCTGGGATCCAGCTTGGTAATGATAATAGCAACGTATCATTTTGGTGAGCAGGAATAGAAAGCGACACTGAAAATTCATGGGCGCGCCAGTTAGATAAACAAAGCGCATAATGAAGTGATAAAGACATGAGTACCCAAAGAAAAAACGGTTAAACAGATGTAGTTAATACTACAACACCGTAGACTTTAGCGCTTGCTTATTGGTGCTTTTTTTATATTTCACCGAAACTGTATTTTTGAAGGTTTTGTCAGGAAATAAAAAACAGGTTACATTGGCACTATAAGTATTCAGAACAAAAATAATACGCAGCAAACCTTGCTGCCGATAACAAATAGCTGCTGATAAAAAATAATAATGACTGAAAATATAGAAAGTAATGTGTTAAACGCACAGGGAATCGCTGCATTACGAACGCTTATTCCTGGCAATATTGTCGATTTACAAATTTCAATGCCAGCAGCGCCAAAACGCGTCAAAACAGAATATGTGGGCATGTTGATAGATGAGTGTCTTATGTTCCATATACCCACCAGTGCGAAGTGGATAACGGTGAGAGACGCACTAACGATAGGGAATGATGTGGTTGTTCGCTCTGTGCTTGAAGGTGATACTGGGCAGGTCATTGCTTTTCGAGTCAAAGTGCTAAAGCTTATTTCCAACCCTACAGGCATTCTTATCGCTAGCTTCCCTAAAAAAATAGAAAGCATTGGTCTTCGTTCAGTTAAAAGAAGTCAGTTAGGCGTGTCTATTGATATTACTTGTGAAGCGCTTCCCGACGAAGAGGGAGTAGCTGGCATCATTGTGGACTTGTCTGCTAAGGGATGTAAAGTTGCGCTACAAAGCAAAGCAGAACTACCCGTGTTGGAAGACGATACTGCGGTAGATATAGCGTACTCTTTAGATGGAAAAGAAGTAAAATTAGCAGCAGTAGTTAAAAATTACCGTATAGAAAAAGACTTTGCTTATTATGGTTTAGCGTTTAATTGTGATGAAAAGCTTATAAAAACATTGCTTTCAAGGCACACACTTTTAACGTGAATACGTTTGCAAAACAATAATAAAAGATAACGATAAAAATACCGGCAGGAGAAAAGTAAAATGAGAACAATCGACAAACTGCTTATTCAATATGGCGAAAGTCATCAAAACAAAACGAACGTTGTTATTCATGCTATCGCAGTGCCGAGCATTTATCTTGTTACGCTAGGGTTGATATGGTGTTTGCCGGTGCCTTCATTTCTGTCTCAGTTCGATGTAACGTGGGCTCACGTACTTGCTATTCCCGTGTTGTACTATTATTTCCTCTTGTCTGGCCCAGTGGGTGCGGCTATGACCCTGCTAACCATTGCATGTTTTGGCGTTATTAAACTGCTTGTAAATGCTGGCATAACGGTATGGGTATTTTGCTTAGCGCTTTTTGTTGTTATGTGGGTATTGCAGTTCATTGGTCATAAAATCGAAGGTAAGAAACCGTCTTTTTTTGACGATTTGAGGTTTTTATTAATTGGTCCTGTGTGGTGGTGGGCCCACTGGCTTAAACGAATGAAAATTAGTTACTAATTAACTGATTAACTACACACAAAACACGTGGTTTAAGATATAAATTTACTGCGACCAGACGCATAAGAGGCACGACCAAGGTGCTTGGGTTCACACATCGCTGGCGTATAATCAAACAATTAGTTTTTTAAATTGGTATTCATGTGAGTCGCTTTCAGCGCGTAATAGAAAGTAATGAGCGTTTATTCTGGACTCTGCACAGCGCAGGGTGGGCCGGTTTCGCAATTATTTATTATATCGGTTCTTTTCTACATGACGTGCGTCCTATTTGGGTGTTTATCATTCTTCTTAATGCGTACGCAGGTTGGCTCTTAACCATTCCTCTTAGGTATATTTACCGGTGGGCACGAAAGCAATCACCGCTCAATATGCTGATTATTGTTATCGTGTCTTGCTACCTTATTGCGCTTGTATGGGCAGTGGTTAAAAACATTAATTATTGGGAAATATATAAGCACGGCTACCGTCCAGACGAGTGGTACATGTATTTCACAAATACCATTAACTCACTCATTATGGTGGGTTGTTGGAGCGGTGTTTATTTTGGTATTAAAAACTTCCAAATGCTTCAGAAAGAGAAGCAAAATGCGCTCAAAGCAAGCACCATGGCGCACCAAGCGCATATCAAGATGCTGCGTTACCAGCTTAACCCTCATTTTCTGTTTAATACGCTAAATGCTATTTCAACGCTGATTTTGCTTAAAGAAAATGATACTGCCGAAGCAATGGTGTCGAGGCTAAGTGACTTTTTACGCTACTCTTTAGATAACGACCCAATTAAAAGGGTGCCACTTGGTCAGGAAATTAAAGCGCTAAGGCTTTACTTAGAAATTGAAAAGGTAAGGTTTGACGACAGGCTTGAGGTGTCTTGGGACATTGACGAGCAATGTGAAAGTGCGCTTGTGCCGAGCATGATTTTGCAACCTATCATTGAAAACGCAATTAAACACGCCATTTCAAAAATGGAGAACGGCGGTAAGATTAATATTACTGCGCGTACGTTCGGTAACGATTTATTGATGGATGTGGCTGACAATGGCCCAGGTGCTGATATAAAAGATGGGCAGCTTAGCCGTGAAAACGGCGTAGGCCTGGCAAACATCAAGGAGCGTTTGCAGTCGCTCTATCATCGTAACTTTGCATTTTCGATAGAACATAATGAGCCATCAGGGGTGCGAGTAAGAATTCGTATTCCTTATGACGTTAAGGACGCATAAATGAGTAAGCAAGTGATCAAAACCATCGTTGTTGACGATGAGCCTTTAGCGAGAAGAGGATTAAGAGCAAGACTTGAGCGTCATGAGGATGTGCAGGTTGTTACTGAATGTCAAAATGGACTTGAGGCGGTAAGTGCCATATCGCAACATCGCCCAGACCTCGTTTTTCTTGATATTCAAATGCCGGGTTTAAATGGCTTTCAAGTAATTCACAAACTCCGTGAGCTAAAACAGCCTATTCCAATGATAGTGTTTGTTACCGCGTACGATAGCTATGCGATAAAAGCATTCGACGTTCATGCGCTAGACTACTTATTAAAGCCTGCAGATGACGAAAGACTTAAAGCGGCGTTAGATAAGGTACGTGAATACTTCGCTACTCAGCATCAAGATGAGCAATCGCAAAAATTAGTAAGTTTAGTTGCGGAACTCACAGGTGATGACTGTGAAGAAATACTGCGAAAGTTAGCAAATGGTGAGCCTGTTGAGACAAACCCTTATCCAGACGTGCTTGCAATAAAAGACGGTTCAGAGGTTACTCGCGTAAATGTACAAGATATACAGTGGATTGACGCTGCAGGCGATTACATGTGTGTTCATGCACTAGATGGCATGCACATAATGCGCAAAACCATGAAAGAGCTAGAGCAAGAGCTCAACCCCCAGTTTTTTGTAAGGGTACACCGTTCTGCTATAGCGAATATTCGTTTTGTAAAAAAATTAGTGAGCCATATTAGCGGTGAGTATCATCTTATATTACAAAATGATACCGAGCTAAAGGTAAGCCGTAGTCACCGAGATAAAGTAAAAGCGGCGATGAAAATGTAGAAAGGGCGCCTGAGGCGCCTTTTTTATGCGTAGTGGTAAGCAATAAAGCTAGTCGTAAATACTATGAGTGTGAACCCGCTAATCATAACGAGCATTCATTAATGAGCGAATTATGTCTACTTGCGCTGGATTTAGCGGCTTGTTCTGCCAACAGGTATCTAAAGGCACTACAACGGGAAGCTTATTCACTTCACCAACCATAATATTGGTATTCTCGCTGCCAATTAACGATACCGCATAAGCGCCTAGATGTGTTGCAAGTAACCTGTCTTCGCTTACGGGTGAACCTCCACGCTGAACATGTCCCAAGGTAACAGGCCTTACATCCTCAATACCTTTTGCATTAAGGGCTGTCGATAACGCGTTCAGTCCGCCTGGCCATACATTTTCTGCTACAACCACAATAAAGCTGACAGTGCCTTTCAGCGCTCGCTGGGCCTTAATCTGACAAATAATATTGTTTAGCTCATGTTCACAGCCTTCGAATAGCTCAGGAAGCAATACGTAGTCTGCGGCAGAAGAGAGCGCTGCATTTAAAGCAAGAAAGCCTGCATGACGCCCCATTACTTCTACCAAAAAAACGCGTTCAAATGCGTCAGCGGTATCGCGCACCTTGTCGATAGAACTCATAGCAGTGTCTATAGCGGTGTAATAGCCAATGGTGGCATCGGTACCGTTGATATCGTTGTCAATTGTGCCCGGAATACCAATGGTTTGTCCGGACCAAAAAGTACTCAAATGCTTTAGCCCTCGAAAAGAGCCGTCCCCACCTATTACTATGAGTGTGTCTATAGCGAGTTTAGATAAGTTTTCTGCGCTTTTTTGTGCGCCATCGTCTGTTTCAAACGTTTTGCACCGTGCACTGTGTAAAATAGTGCCTCCCTGTTGAATGAGGTTGTGTGTTGTATCAAACGAAAGTGATATATATTCCTGATTTACTAGCCCGTTGTATCCGTGAAGATATCCATACAGTTTATGGCCCGCTTTTTGGCATGCGATGATGACAGCCCTTATACAAGCGTTCATACCCGGTGCATCACCACCAGATGTTAAAATAGCAATACGCTTCGACACAATGAATCCTTTTATGAAAGCCTAAAACACGCCCATCTGTTTAAAGTAGATTATCGGTAAAACTTGGTAAAGTGCTATTGTTAAAACTTTTTTTGCACTTTTCACTACTATGATGTCTATAAGAAGGTACCGCTACGTTTTTATTGTTTGATGGTGCAAGCCACCGTTATTTTATGTCCAATTACAATGGTCTTTTACTTTGGGAATACGTTCTATGCGAGTGATTTTTGCTTTAGCTGCTTTGTTGTTTCTGTCTTCGTGCAGCTCCAAATTTGCCTATGACAATATTAACTGGTGGGTATATTGGTATTTAGACGACTACATAGAACTTAATAGCGAGCAAGAGGCACAATTTGACGACTATTTAGATAGCTGGCTTCAATGGCACAAAACCTCGGAATTGGTGCGATATAAAGCGCAACTTGAACAGATGAAACAGCAAGTTACAAATGACGAACTGAACTACACACAAGTAACAACGCATTTCGAACAAGCTAAAGCACATTGGGCAAGAGTGAGGAATGAAGTTAGTCCCGAATTAATAAAAATGGCCAAAAATCTAAGCGATGAGCAAGTTGTCACGCTGTTCGCCGCGTTAGAAAAAGAGAATAAGGAAGAAGAGGAAGAGCTTGCTTCTATTAAAGAAGATTCCGCAGAAGCGCGTAATGAAAAACGAATTGAAAGGATGGAAGAGAACGTTAGTGCGCGTATTGGAAAGTTGTCTAATGAACAAAAGCAAATTATTGCGACTTACGCTGACCAATTCGTACCTACCATGGAAGAGTGGATTGCCTACAGGAGAAATATTCAAAATGCTGCCAGACGGCTTTTTGTGGCAAGGCATGTAGATCCCGATTTTGAAGATAAGCTACTCGAGTTGATGAGTAAGCCAGAGACCTATCGAAGTAAAGCATTTAATGAAGCAAGTGAGCATAACACCAAAACTATGGCAACCATGATTGCCGAAGTCGCTTCAACGTTATCGACTAAACAAAAGGAAACGTTGATTGAAAATATTGATGAGTTTATTGAGACTATAGAGAACTTCCAACAATAAATTGAGCATGAAAGGTCTTAAGCGCAATGTCATGTTTCAAAGCGTGGCTTCCAAAGCGTGGCTTCCAAAGCGTGGCTTCCAAAGCGTGGCTTCCAAAGCGTGGCTTCCAAAGCGCAGTTTTTATAGCGAGACCGTCAATATGGATTTAAAAAGCGGTACCTAGATAAAGGCCTTACTTCGTAGGACTTACGCTGGGATTAGAAATTAACTAGAAACCAATAAATTTTGATAGCTCGTCTCGCAGGCTATCGTACTTTTCTTTGTAAGGTGGTTTAAGCGTCATGTCATCGATAAGTTTGAATAGGCGCTTACACTCGGTTACCACTTCTGCATCGGCGGCATTTGCCTTTTTAGCCAGCTGTAATAAACATTGAAGTAAGTTAAGCGCCACGCCAGTATTTACAGGTGCAAAACCTTGCGCAAGTGCGAAAGACGCTTTTGCGCGCTCATAATCTTCATTTTGATAATGTTCAATACCTTCGCGGTTAAACTGCTGATAACTGGCAAGGTTTTTCTCTGTTAGCGCTTCGTGTTTTGCCAGCATTGATTCACTGTTTTGATCTAGCTTTTCGCCTCTAGACTTTAAGAGTTTGGCAAGTTCTACTGCATCATCAAACTCACCAAGGGTATACATTACATTAAGGCTGTCAGGTATATACGCGGTTGGAAGTTCAGCATATTTTTCGTCTAGATCACGCTGTGACGCATCAAGGTGGCGTTTTGCATCAATGAGCTTACCGTCAATCGCGCTTACCCTGGCATTGATGATTTTACCGAAAATGTCGACATCAAACTCTCTGTCCATTCTTTGAAGGTGGTCATCAAACTTTCCTCGTTGCAATGTAAGCAGTGCTTCTTGTTGGAATTTGTTCTTCTGTTTCTTATCTTCTGTATGCTCAGCAACGTCTAAAAGGCTTCTTATCATGCCGCACCAAAACAAACTGTTTTTGTAAACAGATCGTTTGGAAAGATTCCATATAGCCTGGCTAGACTCTGCGGCTAAATGAAAATCAGCGGTTTCACGCGCAATATTGCAAGCGTCTATATGTCGCTGCAACGAAAAAGGAGAAAGCCTTATCGCTTCTTTGATATCTTCTATGGCAGTTTGTTCCTGATGTTGCGCAAGGTGAGCGTGAGCAAGAATGTCATGTGCATCTGCATTGAATCGGTTTTGCTTTAAAATACGCTTTGCCACGTTTATTGCATTATCGAACTGCTTTAACTTCAAATAGGTTTTACCTAAGGCAACATAAGCCCACAGCACAGGTTTACCGTCTGTGTACCCTTCTAAGATGTCTAGTGCCGCTTTAGGGTTCTTCGTCTGCCAATAAAGCTCAACCAATAATTGCTCACAGTGACCTTTATAATGAGAAGGCTCGCTTAACTGAGTTTTCAGGTGTTCAATTGCCTCGGTTATTTCTTGCTTATCTATAAGTTTGTAGGCATAGAGCAAGAACTGGCGTTTTTTCCATGCTCTCGTAATACGGGTCTTAAGCTGTATTTGTGAGAAGGGTTTTATTAAAAAGTCGTCGGGTCGTTTATCAATGGAGCCAAGCACAATTGGTCTAGCGCTATCGGCGCTTATTAGAATAAACACGGTGGCAGGAGAGATTAATTTACTGACACGCAGTTCTTCAACAAGCTCATAGCCATTTTTATTATCAGCACCTAAATGCAGGTCAGAAATAACGATGTCGAACTTGTGCCGCTTACACAAAGAGATTGCCTGTTCGGCAGAAGATTTTGTGACGACATCGGTTGCTCCCATTGACTGCATGAGACCTTTGAGTAACAAAAGGAAAGGGCGCTGGTCTTCCACAATCAACACTTGTTTGTTACCTAATTGCATTTCCATTCCGTGAGCAAGCTGAACATCTGTGACTATGATTATAGATTAGTTCAAGAAGAGCAACGAGAAAGTTAAGAAATACATTATCTTGCCGATAAGAAATTATAGTAAACCGGTGTGAAGTTAGGCATGAGTACTGAAGCTACTCACAATATGAACAATAAACCTATAGACCCCAGTATTAATTGGGAGTCGAACGGTGTTCTTGCGAGAGCAGCCCATCAAGGGGCAGTATTTTCACTGTATCTTGCGATGCACGCTACCTCGGTAGCTGAACCAATTCGAATAAACACAAGCGCTTCAAAAGAGGAAGATGTTACAACGCGTGCGTTGCAATCCTTAAACTATTATCGCCGGCCGGGTATAGCCGCTCAGGAGGCCGATTGGACTGCCATGTCAACGCTCGGGAACCTAATGGCAACCGACATGGAAAATGCATTATTGTTTCAAGCCATGTACCCACAACCTTTGGCTCAGACCAATGATGCGCTTCGCCTTGATGACGATGTGGTAAACAATACTACGCTAGCGGCACAAAAGCGTTTACAGGCGAAATATCGTAGTACCATGGATGAAGACAACACGATGATTTATGACGTTATTAATTCTGTTGAAGAGCACACAGATCTATTTAAAGAAATTGAGCAGCAGTTTGCGTAAGATCAATTAATCATCTCGTTCGAACCCAATTCCCCCTAAAAGTTAAGTTCCCATTAGACCTTTTTTACATCATCTGGTATATTCGCGCCGCATTTTGCACTGGTCTTACGCTCCAATCAGCAAAGGTTAAAAAATTATGTCTAAATATATTGTTTGCGCAATGTACAAATTTGTTGCGCTTGAAAATTACAAAGAAATGCGTCAGCCGCTGTTAGAAGCTATGGAATCTAATGGCATTAAAGGCACGCTATTACTTGCCCACGAAGGTATTAACGGAACCGTTTCTGGTAGTCGCGAAGGCATTGATGCGCTGCTTACCTACCTTAACGATGATGTTCGCATCAATCCTATTTCTTACAAAGAATCACTTCACAACGAACAGCCGTTCTACCGCACCAAGGTAAAGCTTAAGAAAGAGATTGTAACCATGGGTGTAGAGGGAATAGACCCTCGAAAGACCGTTGGTACTTACGTTAAACCAAAAGACTGGAACGCATTAATTAGCGATCCAGACGTTACGGTTATCGATACTCGAAATGGTTATGAGATTGAAATTGGTACATTTAAAAACGCCATTGATCCTAAGACTGACACGTTCCGCGAATTTCCAGAATACGTGGCGAAAGAGCTAAATCCTGAGAAAAACAAAAAAGTGGCCATGTTTTGTACCGGTGGTATTCGCTGTGAAAAATCTACTGCTTACTTGAAGGAGCAGGGGTTTGAAGAGGTTTATCATTTAGAAGGCGGTATCCTGCAGTACTTAGAAGACGTACCAAAAGAGGAGTCGATGTGGGAAGGTGATTGCTTCGTTTTCGATAATCGCGTTGCGGTAAACCACGATTTGGAAAAAAGCCACTACGAACAGTGTTATGCCTGTCGCTTACCTATTACTGAAGAAGATAAGCAAAGCGACAAATACGAGCCTGGTGTCAGCTGCCCGCATTGTTTTGGAACACATACAGAAGCGCAGTTAGAGCGATTCAGAGAGCGTGAAAAGCAAGTAAATCTTGCTAAAGCAAGACAGCAAGAACACGTTGGAACTGAAGCGCGCTTAACCATGGAACAAAAACGCCAAGAAAAAGCGGAAGCTCAACGTTTACGCGCACTTAAGGCAAAAGAAAATCAGGCATAGACAGGCTGATTGAAGGGCGTTACACTCTTATTCATTGCAGTTGAATTTAAGGAATGAGAGTGAGCACTCAACTTTCAGAATCAAAAATCGAAGAGATTAAAAAAGATTTTAGTTTCTTTGACAAAGATGGAAATGGTCAAATCGATCTGCCTGAGTTTATTGAGCTATTAACCGTTATCGCTCCGAAGACGAAAGCAAGCCATGTACAGGAAGGCTTTAAACTTATCGACAGTAATGACGATGGTTTTATCGACTTCGAAGAGTTTCTTGCTTGGTGGCAAGAGTGCTGGTGGGAATATTAAATACATAGCGAATGTTGATAGACACATAAAGAAAAAGCGAGCATTTGCTCGCTTTTTTGTATCTGTTGCTTATACCAATTCAAATTAGCATTCGCTTAAAGAGCTATTCTTCATCATCAAGCGCATTGTTATCTTTTCTTGGCTTACGTTTAACCGGCACCATTCCTATATCCTCTCCCGTCATCGTATTTACACGTTTTTTAACGGGGGCTTTCACGGGCTTAGCAACACGCTTTTTACCAGACGCTTTGCCAGATTGTGTAGCTTTTTTCTTTTTAGGTGCAAAACCTTTGAATTCAGCCGGAATGTCTGGGTGTGCAGTGCACTCTAAAGCGTATTGCAGGTGGTTCTTTAAACCCTCAAAACTTTTCCAGTCACGCGGGCCTATTAACGAAAACGCTTCGCCTTTCTGTCCCGCGCGTCCAGTACGGCCAATGCGGTGTATATATTCATCCGCGTTCTTGGGTAAGTCGAAGTTAACTACTAACCCCACTTTTGATAAATCTAAACCGCGCGATGCAAGGTCAGTGGTAACAAGAATACTTTGCTGCCCACGGGCGAAACTGCTCATAATTGCTGCACGTTGGTTTTGAGGTAGGTCTCCACGAAGCGCAATTGCCTCAAGGTGCTCTTCGTTCAACATATCTGCAATACGGTTTGTGTCTTCACGGGTTGCCGTGAAAACAATCGCTTGGTTAAAGTCACGCTTTTTCAGTTCGGCGCGCAGAATGTTGTCTTTACTGTCTACGTTGTCAGCAAAATAACAACGCTGTTCAATATCACCATGCTCGGCAGTGGCATCGCCTACAGAAACGCGTACAGCGCTTTTTGTAAGCTGAGTAGTCATGTGCTTAAGCTCTATATTATCCAAAGTCGCTGAAAACAGCATTGTTTGACGCTTACGATGATCGGCGTAATCGTTAATCATCTTAAGCTGAGCAGCGAAGCCTAAATCAAGCATACGGTCGGCTTCATCAAAAATAAGAAGCTCTAGGCCATTTAGGTAGACACTTTTGTCCAGAAGATGGTCGGCCACTCGGCCAGCAGTGCCTACGATAATATGCGGGTTTCTTCTCAGGGCTTTCACCTGATCGTTATAGTTTTCACCACCAACAACCAACGAACACGTTAAGTTAAGGCCAGAGCAAAGCGATTTTGTTTCTAAAAATACCTGCTTTGCAAGTTCACGGGTTGGAGCCAAGATAAGTGCGCGAGGATCTTGACGGCTTAGCGCTTTTTGCGACATTAAGCGGTGTATGGCTGGCACTAGAAAAGCAAACGTCTTACCTGAGCCTGTTTTAGAAGACGCAATAATGTCTTTACCCTGAATAGCGGGCAGCATAGTGCGCTCTTGAATTTCTGTTAGCGTTGAAATGTTCTTGGTTTCAAGCTTCGAAATAATCTTATGATGAACAGGTAAATCGGTAACTAGCAAAGGGGTGCCTCACGGGAATCTAAAGTCGGCGCATTATCCCTTAATGATAGTCATAATGAAAGGAGAGGGCATGATATCGCCCTCTTTTTTATTGTTTAAAATGGCTTGTTAGAACTGCATTTCTGGTACGTCACCAGATACGATAAGTTTTCCCGCCGTTTTTTCCTGAATTTCTTCAACGCTAACGCCTGGCGCACGTTCTTGAAGTACGAAAGCACCATTCTCTACACTCAATACTGCCAAGTCGGTAATAATTCGCGTGATACAGTTTACGCCTGTCAGTGGTAATGTACATTCAGGTAAAAGCTTTGAATTACCGTGTTTGTCAGTGTGTGTCATGGTCACGATAATATTTTTCGCACCAGCTACTAAGTCCATTGCGCCGCCCATGCCTTTAACCAATTTACCTGGGATCATCCACGATGCGATATTTCCTGACACATCTACTTCAAAGGCGCCCAATACCGTGAAATCAACATGACCACCGCGGATCATTGCAAAACTTTCGGCACTGTTAAAAATAGATGCTCCAGTAATGGCAGTTACTGTTTCTTTGCCAGCATTAATCATATCAGCGTCAACTTCTTCTTCGGTTGGGTATCGCCCCATACCTAAAAGGCCATTTTCTGACTGCAGCATTACGCTTATGTCATCTGGCACATAGTTCGCAGCCAAGGTAGGGATACCAATACCTAGATTTACATAATCACCGTCTTTAAATTCTTGTGCAACGCGCATGGCAATTTGATCACGAGTTAACATTATACGGTCTCCTTACTAACTACACGTCTTTCAATACGCTTTTCAAAGTTACCTTTTATAACGCGATTAACATAAATTCCCGGCGTATGAATTTCACTTGGATTCAATGAGCCAGCTTCAACAATCTCTTCTGCTTCAACGACGGTTATCTTACCTGCAGTTGCCGCCATTGGGTTGAAGTTCTGCGCGGTGTGACGATAGATGCAGTTACCGTAAGTATCTGCCTTCCATGCTTTAACTATCGCAAAGTCGCCGGTAATAGCATGCTCTAAAATGTAGGGGCGTCCGTCGAACTCTTTTACTTCTTTGCCTTCACCAACAGGTGTGCCGTAACCTGTCGCTGTGTAGAAAGCTGGTATACCAGCACCACCTGCACGCATTTTTTCGGCAAGTGTACCTTGTGGAGTAAGTTCAACTTCAAGTTCTCCATCAAGCAGTTGCTTCTCAAACAAGGCGTTCTCGCCTACATAAGAAGACACCATTTTCTTGATTTGCTTATCTTCAAGCAATAAACCTAAACCGAAGCCGTCAACACCACAGTTATTAGACACAACGGTAAGTTCTCTTACTGCCATTGCTTTCACTTGGCTAATAAGTCCTTCTGGAATACCACACAGCCCAAAACCACCAGCAATTATCGTCATGCCGTCTGTTAAGCCAGCCATCGCTTCGTCGTAGTTTTGCACTACTTTGTTAAAACCCGCCATTAAAACGCTCCATACATGAATGTTAATAACAAGTATCAACATTGTTGCGTGTTATGTAAAATCGAATTAATCTAATTATTAATAAATATTTTTTATCAATCTTATGGAAGTATCCTACAAACAATTAAAGGCGTTCATAGAAGTCGCTACGTCATCCACTTTTGCAGAGGCGGCGAACAATCTTCACGTTACACAGCCTGCATTGTCTTCTGCAATAAAAAAACTTGAACAACAAGTGGGCGGCCGACTATTTAATAGAGATACACGAAATGTAGGTTTAACCCCAGAAGGGGAAGTGTTGTTTCCAAATGCGCTGCGGTTAGTGCGAGATTGGGATAATACATTTAATGACATTCAGAACTTATTTGCCCTTAAAAAAGGGCATTTAACCATTTGTGCCATGCCATCGTTTGCCGAGTCTCACCTGCCCGCGCTATTAAGCACATTCCATAATCAAGCGCCCAATATCAATCTAAGGGTTATTGATATTGTGATGGAGCAGGTGATAAACGAAGTGGCAACCGGGCGCTGTGAGCTTGGCATTTCGTTTGAGCCCGAGCGCACTGATGGACTCATATTTGAAAGTTTATTTGAAGATCAGTTCGTTTTAGTGGTTAACGACGAACACGAATTGGCTGAAAATGAAATATGTCATTGGCAAGACTGTCTTGCTTATCCATTGGTGATGATGAACAGAGGTTCTGCCGTGCGGCAATGGACAGAGACTAAATTGGCTTCTTATGGCGCGCTAAATATTGTGGCTGAAACTGGACAGTTAGCGACGCTGGGAAAACTTATAAAGCACGGAATGGGTATTTCAATAATGCCCTCGATATGTGGAGATCACATGAAAACATTGGGGTTAATTCCAATTGAAGTAAATAGCGACCCTTTAATTAAGCAGATTGGCCTAATAAGAAATGCCCGTAAGGGCCTTTCAGTACCGGCACAGACATTGTGGGACTTGATAGTAAAAAGATATACAGAATGAACTAACGGGATATTTGCTTTTCACACCCGCTTTCAATAGGAGCGGGGTTTGATGAACAATAATACGCAAAAGATGAAGGTCTGATAAAGATTATTACACCGATGTAGGGTTTCATAAATAACAGACCTCGATGTTAGCATTGGTCAGACCTATGCTACCACTTCTTCTTAGGCGCAAACAATTCGTCCAACTCGTCTCTTTCTTCTTCTTGTTTCTTAGCTCTGTCTTGAGCGTTAACGTTTTTCAAATTACTCTGAATTTCATTTAGCCACTCATTTAGTTGAGCAAGTTTGGTGGATGAGTAATCGTCTTGAGTGTTTTGGTTTTCCAACGCAATTTTAGCTTTTTCAAAATACTGTCTGGCAGAGCCCAGCATATTTGTTTGAAGCGCTGCACGACCGCGTTTGATAAGCGTTTCCACGTTAACTTTAACCTGTAAGCGTTCTAATTGTTTATCTTCATCTAGAAATACTTTTGAATCAATTTGACCTTTGCTGTGCTCAGAGCGAAGTATGATACGAAGCTTTTTCACTGCCTGAATGTATTGAATAATCATTTTGTCGTTGTCAGGTAATGTGAATTCAGAAGGCGCGCTAGAGTCATCTGAAAGTGCAGCTGCAGCAGCTTGTTCAGTATTATTGATACGATTTTTAAGTTCTGATGTACCTGCGTATTCGTTCATTACCCTAAGCGCGTTAAGCGCTCTATTATGAAGGACCCCAATTAAACGGGATGATACAGGCATGTTAACGGTAGCGGCTATAACGCTTTCAGTTTCATCAACCACACCACGCTGCTTTGCAAGTTCGGTTCGACGTTCAGCTTCCTGCTTCTGTCTATGTTGCTGAACAGCATTAATAAAAATGGCTGCAATCAGCAAAGCGACGATTAATATTATTATAATGGCGTAAGACATTCGTGTGTTTCCGTCAGTTCTTTGTAGCTTTTGTGTTGCAGTAAGCGCGAAGGTACTGCTTTATTTATAGAGTTCTTATAGTTATCGGTCAATATTACGGTATTTTTACTTGAAATACACTCCCGCCAAGTTCGCCACCATTAGACAATTCTATACTACCGTATCTTTCATGCTGTGAATGAGCGCTGGCTATTAGCTTGGCAAAGAACAGCCCAAGTCCGGTGCGTCCCTGACTTAATTCAAAATCCGCTAATTCATCATGGCTTTTATTGAGCATGCTGTCTGGGTAACCAGGACCGTCGTCTTCAATACTAAGTGCTAAATAGCCATCAACCGATTCAGCACTAATTTTTATTATAGAGGTGCCATAACGCATTGCGTTAATAATGACATCGTTCACCAAAATAAATACGAGCTCACTGTCTAAATACCAGCTTAAATCGTCGTCAATTTCAATGTCTAGGCGAATACCTTTTTGGTCCATGTACAACGCATTTGAACCAATAATGTCTTCAATTAAGTCCTTAATAAAACACTCGTCAACAGTAATGGGCAATCGTTCTAGTTCAGCGCGATAAAGCGATAGTATTTGTACTAAGTTGGTGTTTAAGCGCGTGGCTTCATAATGCACACTGGCTACCTGATTCCGTGCTTGTTCGTTCTCAGGATCGAGTGTTTGGCTTAAATTCTCAATCGACTGGATAAGCAGAAATAAAGAATTCTTCATATCGTGCACGGCAGCCGCAAGCACTGTGGAGAAATCGATGGTAGAAGTTGCGTGAGTATTATCGTCCATTTGCTCTTACTAATCGAATAAAATGTTGCCATATCATAATGAACAATAATTGTAGAAAAGGCGATGTAAACGAGTAAAAAATAGCAATAAATTGCTGTTTTTTCCGCAAAGTTTGTTTTTTCGTAATATACGAACGCAAAAAAGTGTAGTTTTGGTTATAAGAAACGATTACAGTATAACCACAGTGCAAGAATTGGTATTTACAATGAAACTACAGCAACTTCGTTATATCGTAGAAGTTCTAAATAATAATTTGAATGTCTCTGCAACCGCAGAAAGTCTTTATACATCTCAGCCAGGAATTAGCAAACAAGTAAGAATGCTTGAAGATGAGCTTGGCGTTCAAATTTTTGGTCGTAGTGGAAAACATCTAACGCATGTGACAGACGCGGGTAACGACGTTATAAATATTGCTCGCGAAATACTGGCTAAAGTAGAGAGCATTAAAGCCGTTGCTCGCGAGCATACCTTGCCAGACCAAGGCAAGCTGAATATTGCAACTACACATACGCAGGCGCGTTACGCGTTACCTGATGTTATACAGGGTTTTATGAATAAATACCCCAAAGTGTCTTTGCACATGCATCAAGGTACACCTTCTCAAATCAGTGACTTAGCCGCTAAAGGCGAGGCAGATTTTGCCATTGCCACAGAAGCGCTGCATCTGTACAACGACCTTGTAATGTTGCCGTGCTATCACTGGAATAGAAGCGTGATTGTTAATAAAGACCATCCGCTTTCCAAAAAGGGAACAATAGACATCAGCGATATCGCAAAATATCCATTGGTTACCTATGTATTTGGATTCACGGGTCGCTCTGAATTAGACCAAGCATTTGAGAGAGCGGGTTTAACACCTAAAATTGTGTTCACAGCAACCGACGCAGATGTGATCAAAACTTATGTTCGCTTAGGCGTGGGCATTGGCGTTATCGCTTCAATGGCGGTAAGTGAAGAACTGGACGACGATTTAGTTAAAATAGACGCCAGCCACTTGTTCGATTACAGCACTACGAAAATAGGATTCAGAAAAGGCTCGTTTTTACGTAGCTATATGTATGACTTTATCGAACGATTCGCGCCTCATTTAACCAAAGACAAAGTTGAAAAAGCCATGATGTTGAAAAACAACGATGAAGTTGAAAAGATGTTTAAGGGCGTTACATTACCAGTTAAATAGCGTTTTATTTGAGTGTGCTAAATGAAAAAAAGGGGCATTTGCCCCTTTTTTGTTGCCTCATTAACCTAATAGCATCAACATTCGATGATGTTAACTGCAAGACCGCCTCGTGCGGTTTCTTTGTATTTTGTTTTCATATCGTTACCTGTGTCGCGCATGGTTTTAATAACCTTGTCTAACGATACTTTTTGTTCACCCGTGCCACGTAACGCTAAACGAGATGCGTTAATAGCTTTAATTGCGCCCATGGCGTTTCGCTCGATACAAGGCACCTGCACCAAACCACCTACTGGATCGCAGGTTAAACCTAGGTTGTGCTCCATACCAATTTCAGCTGCATTTTCAACAGAGGCTGCGGTACCGCCCATAATTTCTGCTAAAGCGCCAGCGGCCATAGAGCAGGCAACTCCCACTTCACCTTGACAGCCCACTTCTGCACCAGAGATAGACGCGTTCTCTTTATACAGAATGCCAATTGCTCCCGCCGTTAACAAAAAGCGGCTAGCGACTTCTTCATCTACTGGACGAATGAATTTGTCAACGTATTGTAATACCGCAGGGATGATTCCTGCAGCACCGTTGGTAGGTGCGGTAACAACGCGACCGCCAGCTGCATTTTCTTCATTTACAGCCAATGCAAAAAGGTTAACCCAGTCCATGGTTTGCATGGGGTCTGTGGTGTGTTCGGTTTGCAAACGGCGATATAATCCAGGTGCTCTTCTAACAACTTTTAGTCCGCCAGGCAATATTCCTTCGCTTTCAATACCACGCTGAATACAGGCCTTCATAACCAGCCAAATATTGTGAAGCTCTTGCTTTACTTCATGTTTTGGGCGAAATGTAGATTCATTGCGCAGCATAAGTGAGCTAACACTTAAACCGTTAGTTTTACATAAGTTAAGAAGGTCACCAGCGGTTTTAAAAGGGTAAGGCACTGCAGCTTGAAGTGTAGCAGCGTGCGCCTTACTAGCATCGAAATCTTGGTCTTTAATAATAAAGCCACCACCAATGCTATAGTAGGTTTGCTCTGCTAATAGTTCGCCATTACCATAGGCAAAAAAGGTGAGGGCATTAGCATGCTTAGGCAAGGTTCTACGACGATGAAACACAATGGCATTTTTATTTGGGAAGCTGACTTCTTTCGTACCGTTAAGTGCAAGCGTCTCAGAATTTCTAATATTTTCTAAAACACTGTCGATACTATCCACATCTACTGTATCTGGCATTTCACCTAATAAACCTAGAATAACGGCTTTTCCTGTACCATGGCCGATACCAGTTTGACCAAGCGAGCCAAATAGCTCTACTTTCACACTATCAATTTTTTCGAACAACGCGTCTTGTTGTGCCAATTCACCGACAAACTCCGCACCGGCTTTCATAGGGCCCACAGTATGTGAGCTTGAGGGGCCAATGCCCACGCTGAACATATCAAATACGCTGATCATAAACTCTTCATTGTTAAACAAAGTTAATGGGATGATCATGCATCCACAAGGTAATAACTACAATAAAGAAAAGCTAATAGCGTGATTAGTTTTGCTAATAGCCTGTAAACAAATATTTATAGTCAACCTGATGCTTTATAGTTCTCTCGCTATAAACAGTCCAACACCAGCAATCACGAAAGGTAGTAGGAAAGGTAAAGGAAGACTAGTGCAAGGGATAGCTTATGGATGAATGTGATGAGATAAGTTGCGCAGCATGGCTGCAGTAGCGCCCCATATCATACGCTCTTTATAGGGGATGAAATATATTGGAAATGACTGATTTCCGCGATGGGTAGTGTGAATTAAATGATTTTTTCTATTCAAAAGATGATTAAGCGGCACTTCAAACGCACTTTCCACCTCATTTTTATCAATCACTGGCGTAAAATTAGGGTCAACAAAACCCACAACAGGCGCAATCTCGTAACCGCTTATTGTACGATAGCGGGGTAACATACCAACGATATCTACGTTTTGTGGCGGTAACCCTATTTCTTCATCAGCCTCGCGTAGCGCTGCATCAAAATAGCCTTTATCGGTCTCATCAACGGCGCCGCCAGGAAAGCTTATTTGCCCAGCATGGTGTTTGAGGTGATGTGCACGCTCGGTAAGTAGCACCTTAAGTTTATCTCCGTAATCAACCAGCGGAATTAATACCGCAGCAGGCCGGCCAGTTTTACGCAGAGGAAAATCTGGCTCTATCTTAGGCTGTCGTATATGTTGAAATTGAGAGATAAATTCAAATCTGGTCACGAAATCTACTTATTTAATGCAGTTAACACAGGCACTATCTTGGAGACTTTATCCAAGGTTTCTTGGTATTCGTCGTCAGCTCTTGAGTCTAACACAATGCCTCCACCGGCCCAGCAGTGAAGTGTATTGTTTTCAGCAAGTACGGTTCTTATACAAATGCTCGAGTCCATATCTTCTCTAAAACCCATATAGAAAATACTGCCGCAATAGATATTACGTCGGTGTGGCTCTAACTCGTCAATGACTTCCATTGCTCGAATTTTAGGAGCACCTGTTATAGAACCACCAGGAAAGGCCGATGCCAACAGCGTAAGCGGAGATGTTCCTTCTTCTAACTCGCCTACAACTGTGCTAACAAGGTGATGAACCGCTTTATAGCTTTCAAGCGCAAACAATGCAGGAACTTCAACGCTGTGTGCTTTACAGTGCTTCGAAATATCGTTTCTTAACAAATCCACAATCATTAGATTTTCAGCGCGATCTTTTTCAGCATTTAACAGACTCGACGCGCTTTGGGCGTCTTTAACGCTGTCTTTATAACGCGGTCGCGTACCCTTGATAGGTTTGGTTTCTACCTTACCATTTTTTACGCGCAAAAAGCGCTCCGGTGAAATGGATGCAACACAGCCTAGCGGGGTGCGGAAAAACGCAGAAAATGGTGCTGAGTTCTGGTTGCGTAATTCACAGTATGCTTCCCATACGTCACCTTCAAAACGCGCAGAAAAGCGTTGTGCCATGTTCACTTGATAGCAATCACCTGCCTTTAAATAATGGTGAATTTTGTCGATACATTCAGTGTATTGTGGCTTAGACAGGTTTGAAGAAAAAGGCGACGTTAACTTAAATTGAATGGAATCTTGCTCACCATTTGAGATGCCATCGGAACTATTTTCAATAAAGTGAGGGTACTTACTTCCATCACAAGAACAATAGTAGAAAGTGCCCGTTTGAGTATCTTCTATAATGGAATAGAGATAAAGCCCCACAGCAAAGTCGGGCGTTTCATAATCGTCTTTCGCCACGCTTGGCAAAGTTTCATAAAATCGACCAGCGTCATAACCTGCCATACCTGCGACACCGATTATAAACGGCAAACCATCTATGTTTTGTTCACTAATAATTCTTGTATTAGCTACTTTGCTGTGAAGATACTTTCTTGTCGCTTCAAAAGGCGTTTCTGGTACACATTTGGTGCCGTTTTCGTCGTTTAAATAAACATTACCTTTTGATGCTGTAACGGTCATTGAAGGCGCAAAAGCCATGATATTATATCGGCCATCACTTTGTTGAGAACCAGATGTATCTAGCAATAGTGACCAAGGGTGATGAGCAATGCGCTTAAAAATAGAGTTAAATACTAAAGAGCGCTCTAAGGATTCTGAATGTACAAGTTTACTCAGTGTGGCATCGGATAATGGGGTCACACGAACTTGTAAAGAAGCAGCTGTTGTCATAGGTCTGTTTTACTATACTTTTACTGTATATTACGTAAATTCTTGTCGTAAATTGCGTTGAATAAGTGTTTACATCGCCGCCGCGCCATAACGACTATAAGTTATTGTTGTGTATTACTTGTTAGTTTTTACATGGTGCGACGTTAAGAGATGCGCTAGTATACGCTTTTTTAGCGAGCTAAGACCACGAAAGCCAAATAAAAAAGAGGATGTCATGACCGTTATCCGTCAACAAGACTTCATTGACAGCATTGAAGATGCCCTGCAATTTATATCCTACTATCACCCACTAGACTACGTTAAAGCAGTTGAAGAGGCGTACAATAAAGAAGAAAGCCAAGCCGCAAAAGATGCGATGGCTCAAATCCTTATCAACTCTCGTATGTCAGCTGAGGGCAAACGTCCACTTTGCCAAGATACGGGCATTGTCACCTGCTTTGTTAAAGTAGGCATGGGCGTGACATGGGACAAAACAGATATGACTGTACAGGAGATGGTAGATGAAGGTACTCGTAGAGCCTATACCAATCCTGATAACCCGTTGCGTGCATCTATAGTTGCTGATCCAGCAGGCGCGCGCACCAATACAAAAGACAACACACCGTCTGTTGTGCATATTGACATGGTAGCGGGCGAGAAAATTGAAGTCATGATCGCGGCAAAAGGCGGCGGTTCAGAAAACAAATCTAAGATGGTAATGCTGAACCCTAGCGATGACATTGCTGATTGGGTGGTAAAAACACTCCCTACAATGGGCGCGGGTTGGTGTCCACCGGGTATGTTGGGTATAGGTATTGGCGGTACTGCGGAAAAAGCAGCAGTATTGGCAAAAGAGAGCCTAATGGACCCTGTAGATATTCAAGAACTTATTGAGCGTGGCCCGCAAACTACCGATGAAAAACTGCGTTTAGAAATTTTTGAGCGTGTAAACAAGCTAGGTATTGGCGCACAAGGCCTTGGCGGGTTAACTACCGTAGTTGACGTAAAAATAATGTCGCTACCTACTCACGCAGCTTCTAAACCTGTTGCGATGATCCCCAACTGTGCCGCAACGCGCCATGCACACTTCTACCTTGATGGTTCTGGCCCAGCAGAGCTAACGCCACCAAAATTAGAAGACTGGCCGGAAGTGACATGGGAAGTAAGTGAAAACACGCGCCGTGTGAATCTTGATGAAGTAACTAAAGAAGATATTCAAGAGTGGAAGGTGGGCGAGACTGTATTGCTATCTGGTAAGATGCTTACTGGTCGTGATGCTGCACACAAACGCATTCAAACTATGATGGATAACGGTGAAGGCCTTCCAGAGGGTGTAGACTTAACAAACCGCTTTATCTACTACGTAGGCCCAGTTGATGCTGTTGGCGATGAAGTTGTAGGCCCAGCAGGTCCAACAACAGCTACACGTATGGATAAGTTCACCGACTTGATGCTTGAGAAGACAGGCTTAATTGGCATGATTGGTAAAGCTGAGCGTGGACCGGCAACGGTAGATTCCATTGCTAAACACAAGGCAGTATACCTAATGGCTGTTGGTGGCGCCGCTTACCTTGTATCGAAAGCCATCAAAAAATCGCGCGTCGTTGCATTCGAAGACTTGGGTATGGAAGCCATTTATGAATTTGAAGTGGAAGATATGCCGGTTACGGTTGCTGTAGACAGTACTGGTGCAAACGCACATAAAACTGGCCCAGCTATTTGGAAGGCGAAGATTGAAGATTTAGACAAGTCACTTTCTAAATAATAGCCATATTGCTTTTTAAGGGCAGAGGCGTTTAGTTAATCGCTAACTGCTATTTAGCTAAATAACAAAAACAGGTACCAAGAGTACCTGTTTTTATTTGTGAATTTTGTTTATAGTGCTGTATAAAATAACAGTAAGATTCTGCGCTATGAATTTTGACGATATCCCCAGCTATTTCTCTTTAATTGCACTTGGCGGTGCAGCCTCACTCACAATAACGGCAGCAGTGTGCTGGCGAATGCGAAACTTACAAAAGGAAGTGTCAAACCTTCATCTGCAATACACTAATCTGCAAGCATCACACTCTGAATTAATGCAAGAAAACGCAGTATTACAAGTAAGCCATGAAACACTGCATTCAATGAAAAACGAGAATCAATCATTACAACAACAACTAAATGAACAACGAATCATTGTTGCACGCACGCAAGCACAAAACGATGCGCAGCAAAAGCGCATTGAAGCGCTTCATGAAGCGCATGAAGACAAATTGGCTACAATGGCGGCGTCAGAACAGCGTTTACAAACACAATTTGAAAACTTAGCGAATAAAATTTTCGAAGAAAAGCAGCAGCGCTATACCCAACAAACGAAAAACAATATCGAAGCGGTGTTGGCACCATTCAAAAACGAATTAGAAGGATTCAAAAAGCAAATATCAGATCAGCATATACGGGAAGGGCAAGAGCGCGCTTCACTTAAAACAGAAATATTGGGTTTAAAAGCACTCAATCAGAAGATTACAGAAGAGGCTGCAGCCCTCACTAATGCACTAAAAGGTGACAATAAAAAGCAAGGCAACTGGGGCGAAGTAGTTTTAGAACGTATTTTACAAGAATCTGGCCTTCGAAAGGGCCATGAATATGAAACCCAAGTTTCGGTTACCGCCGAACACGGTAAACGGCTACAACCTGATGTTGTTGTTCATTTACCTAATGAAAAAGACGTAATAATAGATTCAAAAGTAAGTTTGGCGGCTTACGAGCGATTTTATAACTGTGAAGATGAAGTAGAGCGCAGCCTGCATCTAGCACAACACGTAGCTTCGATTAAAGGCCATATAAAGGGGTTAGGCGCAAAAGACTATCAATCGTTGAAGGGGTTAAAGACGCTAGACTATGTGCTTTTATTTATTCCTATTGAGCCTGCATTTATGTTGGCTATTGAAGAAGAGCCTAACCTAGTATCGCTTGCGTTAAATCACAATATCATGCTTGTTAGCCCTACTAATTTGTTAGTGGCTCTTCGCACAATCAACAACATCTGGCAGTACGAATATCAAAATCAGAACGCGCAACACATTGCAGAACATGCCGCAAAACTTTACGACAAATTCGTCGGCTTCGTTAATGATATGGAGAGAGTAGGTAAGTCATTAGATAGTGCACAGGTTAGCTTCGATAGTGCAATGGGTAAGCTATCTTCAGGTCGAGGCAATATAGTGCGGCAGATTGAGCGATTTAGAGAATTAGGTGTACAGCCAAACAAGAAGCTTCCTGACAGTGTTAACGCAAATTTAAGTGATGAGTAGGCAGTTCCTCTAATAACACTAATAAATAACAGAAATTAGAAATCAAAAAAGGCCGCTTTCGCGGCCTTTTTAAATATTCTAAATTACTTTACTAACTACGTTATTAACGCTTAACACGTCTACGTAGGAATGCTACTGGAGCAAGAAGTAGTGCAATCCAACCCATAGAACCACCAGAGCTACGACGTGGCTCAACTGGCTCAGCTGGTGCAGGCTGTTCGCTTGCTTCATCAGCTAGGTTGTTTACAGATACTGTTACTTCAGCTGCTTCAGATACGTTACCAGTAGTATCGATAGCAACAACTTCCATTGTTACTGACTCGAAACCAGCGTCGAAATCTAGAAGTGCAGAGTTTGCAACAGTGATTTCACCAGCACGCGATACTGAGAACGCGTTTGAAGTAGAAGACTGTACAAAGATTTCAGATACTGGGCTAGTTACGCCATCAGCGTCTGTAGCAGTGATTGTACCAACTACGGTACCGTCTGCTGCGTTCTCGTCTACGTCAAATGCTTGCGCTTCAATTGTTGGAGCGTTTCCGCCGTCACGAGCAATGCTAGATACTACAGCGCCGCTTTCACCTAGGAATGCAAAGCCACCAGTACCTACACCATTCAGAACACCAACTTCACCTGGTGCAAGAGATGCTACAGGCTCGCCAGCAGCGTTTGTTACAGTAGGTGTAGAAAGTAGTGGGAACGAGTAGTTAGTTACTACTAGGTCTTCATCCCATGCTACTGAAGGGAAGAAGTCAAACGCGCTATTTTCAACACGGAACGCAACGTTTGCAGTCGCATTACCAAGGTCAGCAATAGTAAGACCTAAATCTTCAATACAGCTAACCATTGATAGAACGTTACTGCCTGGCTCGTGAATAGTTCCAAATAGTGAACCAGAAAGTGCGTCAAATGGACGGGTGAATGTTACTACCGCTGTAGAGTCACGGCCGAACGCAGACTCATTTAGTGTTTGCGCAGTAAAGTCAAATACACCATCGCCATCAGCATCTACGTCCATGAACCAACCTAACTGGTGAAGTGAGGCAATTGGGTCACGCATTGTGATATTTGTGAATACAATCGCACCTTCAGCACACGTTTCAGTTGGAACACTGATGTACTCTAGTGATGTGTTCACGATGTCGAAAGTTTTATCTTCGTCAACGCCGCTATCAACCATTAGAGGTACCATTGCTGTACCAAAGTCGGTTACACCAGTGTTTGTTACAGTACGAACAACGCCGTCTTCAGTAATTTCGCTACCGATAGTTACCGAGCCGTACGCTTTAGGTAGTACGTGGTATACCAGGTGCATTGAAACATCGTTGCTATCAGTAAGCATTAGAGCACCGTCAAACTCAACGTTTGTAAGTGCAGCAGTGCCGTCAGCAGCTGACTCGTCACCCGTTAGATTCCACTCAGGAAGTTTCGCTGGGTCGATAGTTGCTGTTACGTCGAATGTTACTGTCTGACCAGCTGGAACTGTTACTGAAGAAGGATAGTCCATAGTAAGCGCTTCAGTTGCAGCATCATCAGCAAAGCGCGCTACGTCTGAAAGCGTGTAGGTTTTCGCTTCGTTTGAGAAGTTTTTAACCGTTACTGTTTTAGTGATAGACGATTCTTCGCTTAGACCTAGAAGACCAAACGCAAGTGCTGCTTGCTTAGTTGCGCTATCCCAAGCTGCAGTTGTTGATTGTGACGCTTTTTCTACGTCAACAAGACCTGCACCGATGTAGCTGATTGGCGCAAGTTCTGCTTCAGGGTTAACTGAACGCGCTTCCATTGTTACATCAAGGTTAGCGTTGTTCATTAGCGTTGCTTTAAGTTCGAACGCGTTACGACCTGGGAATACTTCAGCAAGCATAGACATTGCACCAGCCGTGATTGGGCTAGAGAATGAAGTACCGCTAATTGGAGAAGTACCGTCACCTGTGCCAACAGCAGCAGTGTCAATCGCCGTACCTGGTGCAGTAATTTCCGGCTTAAGTAAACCGTCAACTGAAGGACCACGTGAAGTAAAGGTTGCAATTGCACCATCTTTCACGACTAGCTCAGAAGCGAATGCATACGTTGCCGTGTCAGCTTCGATAGCAGTTTTAAGAACCGCACCGTCTTCGTTTGAGATCATAACTGAGTTGATAGTGATCTCTGACGCTGGTGAGCCGCCCATAGTGATAACGCCTGCGCCTGGCTGGTTGTTAGCAACAACAACAAAGTCAGCGCCTGCTGCTTGTGCGTTAAGTACTTTAGTGGTGAAGGCACAACCACCGCGGTCGATTAACGCAATAGAATCAGTAAGGTCTGTGGTGTATGCAGCACAGCCCGTAGCGTTTGTGTCTGCTTCCGCATAGATGATTGGCGTAGTGCTATCTACAGAAAACTCCGGCTCAGGGTTAAAACCTGCTGCTGCAGCAATAATTGCTTGATCACCAAGGGTCGCTGATACTTCTGCAGATTCAACCGTGGGGTGCGTCATCGCACCTACAGAAAGTGCGTTAGTTGTGGTACTTGGACCACCAACGATGAAAGGAGTCGGGCCATCGTTACCTGCAGAGATTGCTACAACAACGCCTAGCTCAACAGCTTTGTCGATAAGCTCTGCCACAGCGCCACCACGATTTGTACCGAAATCGCCACCTAGTGACATGTTAATTACGTCTACACGGTCAGAAATGTCGCCGTCACCATTAGGATCCATTGAAGCTTCAAGACCTGCAAGCTGCGCAGCACCTGGGCAAGACTGGTCACATACTGTGTATGCATAAACTTCCGCGTCTGGAGCAACACCTAACACTGAGTGCGCAACGTGCGTACCGTGGTTATTATTGTCCATTGGATCAGGGTCGCCGTTAAAGAAGTCGAAACCACCAATAACCTGACCGATTGGCCATGCTGGCGTATCTGCTAAATCAGCAGTCGCTTCTGCATAGGCTTCAGCTGTACCTGGGCCGCCTACCGCAGCGTGCGTGTAGTCTAGGCCTGAATCTAGGATAGCTACGCGAGTACCCATACCGCTAGCAACGTTTGCTGTAACAAGGCCGCTTGCTTTGATGTATTCCGCGCTGTCTGCGATGTGAAGTTTAGAGTTGAACACTGGAAGAACGCTTTCAACACCGCTTAATTTTTGAATTTCAGCAACTGCAGTTGAAGAACCGTCAATTACTAAACCAGCAACAAGGTTTTTAGTTCTTGATGTAACTGTTACGTCAAGTCCTAGCGATTCAATTTGCTGTTGAAGAAGGTCAAGACCTGCGTCTGTATCTAGCGTAACATCTGAGTTTGAACCTACAGATGAAAGGCCTTGCTCTTTCATTAAGGCAACTTCTGCGCGAGAAAGTGCCGTGTCACCTTTCGCCTTCACTAACCAAGTTGTGCCTTGAGTCTCAAGCGCTGAGCTTTCAACCGTTGCATTTTTAACTTGTGATTGTAGAAGGGTATTTAGATTTACTCTGTCTGATGCAGCAACCGAAGTTGCAGATAGTGCCATCATTATAGAGGCGCTAAGAATTGTTTTTTTCATAATTATTCTCGTGTGAATAGTTCCCTGGAACCCAACGATTTTGATTCGTATACACAAAGGTCATTCGCCTTTTCTCTCGTGCACACTACCGTCGGTGTATCTATATCTAGCACACTTTGTTTCGATTTGTAACGGGTATTTCTGAAATAAACAATTTACACATTTTGTTACATTTATACATTCTGTTTAATTTGAAACAGCAGCAAAAAGCAGGGCGTATTTTGTTTAAAATGTAGTCTTTCAGTGTGAAAAGCGGTCAATTGTCACAAGGTTATCTACACTAATTTACCTGCATTTAAAGTTGTTAACGAAAACGCCCATCCTACTTCGTTATCATAAAATTTACATAAGTTTTACTTTATTAGGATGGATGTCCTCTTTATTGTCTCTTGTTGAAATTTTTACTCTCTTTGCCAATCAAAAAATTACACCAATAAAAAAGACGCTCCTTCTCAGAGTCTACTAGCATAGTAAATATTGTAACTGTCGATTTTTAACCCTCATTTTTAAGGGGAAGCGTGTGGAAAACAGAAACCATTTGGCCTCAGTAAAAACAACAAACAAGGTCGAAATCATTTCTAATGGCGTGGTTGATATACCAATGCTACAAGTGCTTACTGCTGAAGGTGGTGTTGCCGAAGACGCGGTAGAACCAGAACTAACGCAAGAAGAAGCATTAAAAATTTATAATACTATGGAGTACATCCGTGTACTCGACGAGCGTATGGTGGGTGCGCAGCGCCAAGGAAGAATCAGTTTTTATCTTGCAAGCACAGGCGAGGAGGCAGCGTCTGTTGCTAGCGCGGCGGCGTTGACTATGGACGATATGGTTATGTCGCAGTATCGCGAGCAAGGTGCATTGGCATACCGCGGATACACAACTGAACAGTTCATGAACCAAATGTTTAGTAATAAAGCCGACCCAAATAAAGGGCGCCAAATGCCCATTCACTATGGCGATAAACCATTAAACTTCATGACAATCTCGTCGCCACTGGGCACACAGATTCCACAGGCGTCAGGTTATGCCTACGGACAAAAGATGTCTGGCAAAGACGTCGTTACTATTTGCTATTTTGGTGAAGGTGCCGCATCTGAAGGCGATTTTCATGCTGGTCTGAATATGGCAGCTGTGCTGAAGTGTCCAGTAATATTTTTCTGTAGAAACAATGGTTATGCCATTTCGACACCTGCAGAGGAACAGTTTGCTGGTGACGGTATCGCTTCACGCGGTCTTGGATATGGTATTAAGACAATTCGCGTTGATGGTAATGATGCGTTAGCGATTTACGCAGCCACTAAAGAAGCCCGCCGTATAGCCATAGAAGAAAAATGCCCAGTGTTAATAGAGGCTATGACCTATCGATTAGCGGCTCATTCTACATCTGACGACCCTACAGGCTATCGTTCAAGAGAAGAGGAAGATAAATGGCGCGCAAAAGACCCTATTGCGAGAATGGCAAAATGGCTCGAAAGCAAAGGCTGGTTTGATGAAAAAGAAAACCAAGCTCGCGTTGAAAAGGCGCGTCAAGACGTTTTAGCCGCAATGAAAAGCTGCGAGAAAACCGACGTTTGTGATGTTGATGACATTGTTGAAGATGTTTACGACACGCCGCCTTGGCATTTAAAAGAGCAGCTTAATGAATTAAAAGCGCATATTAAAAAGTACCCTCAGATGTACCCTAAAACAGCAGGGAGAGTGAAGTAATGGCTAAAATGAATTTATTGCAGGCGATAAATAATGCGCTAATCACCGCTATGACCGAAGACGAAAAGGTAATGGTGTTTGGTGAAGACGTGGGGCATTTTGGCGGTGTATTCCGCGCGACTAGCCATTTACAAGAAAAGTTTGGTAAAGCGCGTTGCTTTAACACGCCGCTAACGGAGCAAGGCATTATAGGCTTTGCAAATGGTTTAGCGTCGCAAGGCTCAGTGCCGGTAGCTGAAATTCAGTTCGGTGACTATATCTTCCCTGCTTTCGATCAAATTGTGAATGAAACTGCAAAATGGCGCTACCGTTCGGGTGGGCAATTCGATGTAGGCACTCTTACTATAAGAACACCATACGGTGGTGGAATAGCGGGCGGACATTATCACAGTCAGTCGCCAGAAGCGTTTTTCGCTCATTGCCCTGGGCTTAAAATTGTTATGCCGCGCGACCCTTACCAAGCGAAAGGCCTACTTCTTGCGTCTATTCGTGACAAAAACCCCGTATTATTCATGGAACCCAAACGCTTGTATCGAGCGTCTGTTGCTGATGTACCAGAAGAAGATTATGAACTTCCACTTGGAAAAGCAGACGTTGTTCAAGAAGGTAGCGATATAACCTTGTTAGGTTGGGGCGCACAGATAGAAATCCTTCAAAAGGCAGCGGCTATGGCACTGGAAGATGGCGTATCGTGTGAAATCATCGATCTTCGCAGCATACTTCCTTGGGACGTTGAGGCCGTAATGGCATCTGTTATGAAAACAGGCCGTTTGCTTATTAACCACGAAGCGCCGTTAACAGGTGGCTTCGCGAGTGAAATTGCAGCATCAATACAGGAGCGTTGTTTCTTGTACTTAGAAGCGCCCATTGCCCGTGTTTGTGGCCTTGATACGCCTTACCCATTAGCGCATGAGAAAGAATACATGCCTGATGAAACAAAAACGTACGAAGCCATTAAACGTACACTGCACTACTAAAGTTGGGAGGAAGAATAATGACAATTGAATTTATTTTGCCCGACATCGGTGAAGGGATTGTTGAGTGCGAGTTATTGGAATGGTTGGTTGTAGAAGGCGAGCACATTGAAGAAGACCAGCCCGTAGCTGAGGTAATGACCGACAAGGCTACAGTGCAGATCCCGGCTATGCACGCCGGTATTGTAAAAAAGCTTCACTATGCTGTTGGAGAAATTGCTAAAGTTCACGAGCCACTATTTGCAATGCAACCTGATGATGCTGAAGGTGCGTCCGACAATCAGGACAGTGTTAACGAGCCAAGTGAAGACGCTTCAAATACGATTTCAGACTTAAACGCCAATCTTCCGCAAAGTGAATCTGCGCAAGGAGTTGTCGAAGACTTTATTTTGCCTGATATCGGTGAAGGCATTGTTGAATGCGAAATCGTTAAATGGAACGTGAGCGAAGGCGAACAAATAGAAGAAGATCAGGCGGTTGTTGAAGTAATGACCGATAAAGCGGTAGTTGAGATTCCTGCTAAAAATGCTGGTGTTGTACACAAGCTTTACCACGCACAAGGAGACATTGCTAAAGTACATACTCCGTTATTTGCACTTTTAGTTGCGGGTGAAGGCTCTGGTGCAGATTCGAATCAAGAAATACAAGGTGCTGCATCTAACGCTGAATCTACTCAAACTGGTGAATCGAAAGGCCAACAGAGTACCTCGTCTAAAGCCAACCCAACAGCAGACATTACGCCGTCTAAATTCAAAGAGGGTGACTACGAGCCACCCGTTGTTATTGAGGGCAAAGTGTTAGCTAGCCCTGCGGTACGACGTGTTGCGCGAGAGCATAATATTGATTTGTCAGGCGTAACTGGTTCGGGTAAAAAAGGGCGCATTCTTAAAGCCGATGTTATCTCGCTTAATGCTAATAATAGTAACGCCAAGGCTAAAGAACTTAACGAAACTTCTACTGCAACTGCACAGGGCAGTACGATAACGCCAACTAGCACATCTGGTGGTGTACGCGTTGAAAAAGTACGTGGTATTCAGGCTGCTATGGCTAAACAAATGTCGGCTTCTGTTTACACTATTCCTCACTTCACAGTAAGCGATGAAGTGGTTATGGATAACTTGATGACGCTAAGAAAAATGCTTAAGCCAGAGTTTGAAGCAAAAGCTATCAAACTCAGCTTTATGCCATTTTTCGTTAAAGCACTTTCATTAGCCTTAACAGAATTCCCTGTTATTAATAGTCAGCTAAATGATGATGCAAGCGAATTGACCTATTTTGATGATCACAATATAGGGTTCGCCGTTGACTCTAAAATCGGCCTGTTAGTGCCTAATATCAAAGGTGTTCAAAACCTGTCATTACTTGATATTGCCTTGCAGATGCAGGAAATCATCAATCAAGCGCGAGAAGGTCGCATTGCAGGCGAGCACCTTAAAGGCGGCACTATAAGTATTTCTAATATCGGTGCAATTGGCGGCATTACAGCCACGCCTGTCATCAATAAACCAGAAGCTGCAATAGTGGCGCTAGGTAAGACGCAGAAACTTCCTCGTTTTGACGAGCAGGGCAATGTGTTTGCACAGCATATTATGGCGGTTAACTGGTCTGGGGATCACCGTATTATCGACGGTGCTACAATGGTTAAGTTTAACAACCTATGGATGAGCTACTTAACCCAGCCTGAAAAAATGCTTATGCACTTAAAGTAATGCTTAACAGCTAAAAGCAAGAAAAAGGTTGATGTTAAAAGCATCAACCTTTTTTTGTTTAATGTACCTACGTTAAAGATAAGGTTATCATTAGTGTATTAAGGTGATATTCGACAAACATAGAGGCTTCGTGCTTAGCTATCAACATGCATTTCACGCTGGAAACCATGCAGATGTGGTAAAACATTTGTGCTGGATGGGCGTACTAAATTCTTTAAAAAAGAAAGATAAACCCTTCACACTCTACGACTCTCATGCAGGTGCAGGGACGTATAACTTAAAAGACGACATGTCGGCAAAAAACCAAGAATTTTTAACCGGTATCTCGGCGTTGGCCAATGTCACTCCTTCCGCTGATTTATTGCGTGAATATCTAGCGCTCTGCAACACCTTTATGTCAGAAAACTGTTACCCCGGTTCGCCTGCGATTAGTGCAGCTGAAAAGCGTTCTGATGATGTGCTTCACCTGATGGAATTACATCCAGCTGAGCACAGTAAGCTTGAGCAAAATATCAAGGCGTTACGCGTAAAAAATGTTTGCGTACATAAACGGGACGGGTATGAGGGACTTCGTGCACTGACGCCACCAAAGCCCAATAGGGGGGCTATTTTAATAGATCCACCCTATGAACGTGCTTCGGAATATAATGATGTGCTAAAAGGCGTTAAGGATGTGTTTAAGCGATGGCAACAGGCGCAAATAGTGGTGTGGTATCCACTTCTATCTGCGCGAGCCGGCGCAAAACACGGTGCCAGTGAAAAAATGCTTGAGCAGCTAACTGAACTAGGGCGTCCTTGCTTCAAAGCCGAAATTTGCATTGCTGAAAATGAACATGATGCGGGTATGTATGGTTCTGGAGTGCTGGTGATAAATCCGCCATGGCAATTAGACCAGCAATTATCTTGTGCGCTACTAGAAGCTGTTAAGCATATGGGACCAGTGGCTTCAACAAACCTTACATGGCTTAATAAAGACGCGTAACTTATGTCACAGCTTAAAGGCCTAAAGCACTTCTACATTCCAGATGAGCAATCAATTTATCTGCTATCACATGCTGATGCTAAAAAGCTTAAAGACTGGGTAAATTTGTGTAAATCACAGCTAGAGGGTCTGGGCTATACCGCTATTTCATTGTTAGGCAAGGGCGCTTTTGGCTTCGCGTTCGCTGGCACAGCACCTGACGGCCGTGAGCGGGTGTTTAAGTTTTCCAGAATAACGCTGCCACAACACGTCCAAGACCGCTTAGAAGAAGAAGCTTTCATGCTCTCTCATGTTGAGCACGAGCATGTTCCAATGTTTATTGAGTATCAGCAAATACGAAAGCAGTCTATTTTAGTAATGGAACGAGCGCCTGGGGATGACCTTGAGAAAGTAAGCCTAAGGCAAGGACCACTTCCGCCGCGCATCATTGTTAAAATAGCCGTGCAGGTTGGTGAGCTTTTATCTACATTCAGGCGTCATACGGACCACGGTGAAATTAAGCCAATAGTGCACGGCGACATTAAGCCATCTAATCTTGTGTGGGATGAGAGCAGCGAAACCATTAGTCTTATCGATTGGGGATCATCGGTATTCGCGCAAACCGATATCGATGGTCAGTACGTCGGCAACAATGTGATGGACTTGATGTCTGGCGAACTTCATCAAACCAATGCGCGTCTTGGCGATGTTTATTTTATTGGTGAGGAACAATTAAATGGTGCGTTATCAAGCCCTCGGTTTGATGAACAAGGTTTAGCGAGTACCTTATATGCATTGGCTTCTGGACAGTCTTGCCGTTATGGAAGTCGTGTGATTACACCATCTTCTCTGGGATTACCTAAAATGTTGGCGAATATTTTAGAGTATATGTTAAGTGAAGATCCTAAACAAAGGCGTCAAGGTGGAGATTACTTTTTCAACCACTTGCATGTGCTTAAGAACATGGTGTTTATCCAAGATACCGCTGTAACTTACACGCCATTAATTCCTACGTGGCTTTCAAAAAGTGACGAGCAAATTGAAACCGTAGTTTATAGTTCTCGTAAATCGTATTTACGCCAGCAGGCTATTTTGGGCCAGCAAGATGCTGACGAACTTCGTTATATCGATGATGCTCAATTTGACAGATACTATAAGAATTATCTGCAAGGCATGGGAGATACTGAAAAAGCATTTGTGTCTGCAATAAGTCGTTTGGGACGATACCCTGTTGTGGGCGGAATGGCTGTTCGATGGGAGCCGGAAGGTATCTATGTTGATTCATCACTGAACCTGTATGATGAAAGTGTAAAAGCAGCATTCGAACTTGCGGTCAATAATGTGATTAATTTAGCGAGGGCAATTCACAAGCCTGCCGTTTTTAAATGCTGTATGTTCAATGCTAAAAATACGCTGCATATAGAAAGAGAGAGTGAAGAGCACTCCTTTACACCCGATCAATCGCTATCAATTCGATACGAGCTTTCGAAGGTATCTGCCCAAAAAGATGACAGCAGAACGCACTCTTATTTTGAAGATGGTGATGATCCAGACGAATTGCTAAAACTACCGGATGAGATTATTGAAACCATTAAGCAACTCAATGCAATTCATCACACAGGTTGTATTATTTTCGAAGCGTTACCTAAACACCTAAAAATACATAACTATTATACTTTGCTAGATCATAGCCAAGAGCAACGTTTTACAAACTTACTAGCAAAACTGGTAAAACAGATTCCGCTAATTGATGGACTGGGGATTTCAGGTTTCATGAAACTGCCTTATAAAGACACTCGCTTTTTCGAGCATAAGGCAAAACTACCTGAGAAATATTATCCTAGAAACCCTAAAGCGGTTAAAGAAGAGAACTAAATTAATGTCTGAGATAAAACTATCATCACTATTTGAGCTAGAAACCGTTGAGGCTGGTATTTATCGTGGTCAAAGTTGGGATTTAGGCTTTAGGGCCTTATTTGGCGGACAGGTACTGGGACAAGCCCTCGCAGCCGCTTATGAAACCGTAGAAAAAGACCGCGTCGCACATTCATTTCACACATATTTTCTTCTACCGGGCGATGCAAAAAAGCCTGTTGTTTATGACGTTGAAATTGTTCGCGATGGACGAAGTTTCTCTGCACGACGTATAAAAGCGATACAGAACGGTCGTAATATTTTCTATATGACGGCGTCGTTTCAAGTTCCCGATGCAGGAATGGAACATCAGTCACCCACAATGCCAGATGTGCCACCGCCTGAAGAAGTGCAATCCGATATTGAGTTTTATCAAGCGCACTTTGATAAAATCGCGCGCCCTATGCGCGAAGCGCTTAGTTATCATGAACCTGTAGACATACGTACCGTAGATGCGGCTAACTCTTACCAGCCGGTAAAAAGAGAGCCAACACGGTATATATGGATGAAAGCGAGAGACACACTTGAAGGCGGCCTATCGGTGCACCAAGCAGCGCTAGCGTATGCATCAGATTATCATTTTTTGAGTACCTCTTTACAGCCGCACGGTGTGGCAGTAACCGATAAATCTCTGCGTATTGCGACCATTGACCATGCTATGTGGTTTCATCGCCCGGTAAATATGAACGAGTGGCTATTATACGCTATGGAAAGCCCATTTAGCGGTGGTTCAAGAGGGTTGGTAAGAGGGCAGATCTTTAATCAAAAAGGTGAGCTTGTTGCTTCAACTACGCAAGAAGGTTTAATGCGAAAAGTTGATTAAGTGTATGCTGTTGTCAGAGCACAGATAAGTATTAAATCCGTTGAGCAAAGAGATATAAAAACAAACTAAAAGGAACCCCCATGATTTATCAATTGGATGAGTTAAAACCAACTGTAGCCGATGATGTGTTTGTTGCTCCTGGCGCTCACATAATTGGAAATGTAGAGTTAAAGCAAGGTTCAAGTGTTTGGTTTAACAGCGTTCTTCGTGGCGATATGGATAAACTTACTATTGGCGAAAGCACCAATATTCAAGATGGTAGCGTGCTTCACACTGACGCTGGAATTCCTCTCACTATTGGTAAGGGCGTTACCGTGGGTCACAAAGTTATGTTACACGGATGTTCAATAGGCGATTATTCTTTAATAGGAATAAACGCTGTTGTACTTAACGGTGCAAAAATTGGAAGATTTTGCATTATCGGTGCTAACGCATTGATAACCGAAAACATGGAAGTACCAGATTACAGCGTAGTGATGGGTTCGCCAGGAAAAGTGGTAAAGACGTTAGACGAGAGCGTGGAACCGAAACTGAAGGGATCGGCAGCGCATTACGTTGAGAATGCAAAGCGTTATAAAAAGTCATTGAGCGCTATATAAAACGGCTTGAAAACACTTGGCGCTACATAAAAAATGCCCAGAACAAACGTTCCGGGCCTAGGGGAATGGCTCATTGCTGAGCCGTGCGCTAACTTTTACAGGGAGAGTTTAAATAAAATATTTCAAACGGACAATGAGTATAGATTACATTTGTACGTTTTATAAACAAATTGGCGCTTTATTTTAAAATATTTGTTTGTTTGTTAGCCCTCTGGATAAAATACACTCTATTTTTCAATGTAGTACGCCCTGGTCTTACCAGTTTCTTTTCCTATTTTCAAGCCACTTTTGCAGTGCACAAATTACGCACTGATTGTTCACAATTTATCCACTGTTATGCTGAAAATACATTCCTCACATTACATTCATAATGTTTATGTTCGCTACAAACGGTTGTACAACATGTTTAACAACGTACTATGTGGTCAATAACAAATACCTATCAATGAATTTTGTAAAACTGATGAGGATGGATTATGCAATCGCTTTCAACTTTTATTCCGCCTGAACGCACTTTAATGGGACCAGGGCCATCCGATGTAAATCCTCGCATTTTAAATGCCATGGCAAGACCAACACTTGGTCACTTAGATCCACTTTTCATTCAATTAATGGATGAAACAAAGTCGTTACTGCAATATGCCTTCAAAACAGAAAATGCCTTAACGATGCCTATTTCCGCGCCGGGTTCAGCGGGAATGGAAGCTTGTTTTGTAAACTTAGTAGAGCCAGGCGACAAAGTACTTGTTTGTATAAACGGTGTATTTGGTTTGCGTATGGTTGAAAACGTCGAGCGTTGTGGCGGTGAAGCCATTACTGTTTCAAACGAGTGGGGAACGCAAACCGACCTCAATGCCGTTGAAGATATATTGAAAGCGCATCCCGATATCAAGGTTTTAGCGTTCGTTCACGCTGAAACGTCAACCGGTGTGCGCAATGAAGCGAAGTTGCTTTGCCAACTTGCGAAGCAATACAACTGCTTAACCATTGTTGATGCCGTTACCTCGCTTGGCGGTATAGAACTTGACGTTGACGGTTGGGAAATTGACGCAATTTATTCGGGCTCTCAAAAATGTTTGAGTTGTGTTCCCGGCATCTCGCCCGTTTCGTTTAGCGACAAAGCAGTGAACGTAATACAAAACAGAAAAACTAAAGTACAAAGCTGGTTTCTAGACATGAACCTTATCGTGGGCTATTGGGGTAAGGGTGCAAAACGCGCTTATCACCACACTGCGCCGGTAAACAGTATGTATGCTATGTATGAGTCGCTACTTATTCTTAAAGAGGAAGGGCTTGAAAATGCATGGCAACGCCACGCAGATGGACATGCAAAACTTGCAGCGGGCCTTGAGGACCTTGGGTTGGAATTAACCGTTGATAGCGATTACCGACTTCCTCAATTGAACGTTGTAAAAATTCCAGATGGTGTGGATGACGCAAGCGTTAGAAAACAGTTGCTAGAAGACTTTAACTTAGAAATTGGCGCTGGCTTAGGTGAACATGCAGGAAAAGTTTGGAGGATAGGTCTTATGGGTTACGCATGTAAGCCTCGAAACATCGACCATTGTCTTGCCGCTCTTAGACAGGTTTTGCGTTGATACGGTAGCTCGTTAACGCGAATAACTGTGCTTAACGAGCGTTGATTTTATTTAAAAAAGACTAGTCTTGTTGGCTAGTCTTTTTTGATTGACCTTAAAATAAGACCACTCAACGTAAAAACCTTACGTTTGATTAGAAAAACATTACTCTCTTCCTACGTTGTAACGCTCTGTATTACGTCGCTGCTAACTCTTTTGTAAGGTAACCTTAAACTACATTGTTCACTTAATATTCATATTTCTTGTGCAAAATAAAACGGCAATTAAACGTCAAAAAAGGAATGAATTTATGGCTTCAATTTACACTCGTCAGCACGTTTTAGAACAGTTTAAACGCTGTATTTCTATAGTAATAATGACTTTTACATCGTTTGCTTCTTTTGCGAATGATGCGGTTATCAATGTTCAAGGTATTGGTAAAATACACTCAACCCCAAACGCTTATTCAGTAACCTTTATCGTTGAAGAACAAGGCGCAACGGTGTCTAAGCTTAATCAACAAGTCACCGCAGAACTGAACAGCATTGTGAATTTTTTATTATCACAGGGTATTGCAGAGCAAAACATACAAAGCATGCAGGTTCGGCTAAACCCTAGATACAACAATACGCCTAAAGGGCGCATACAGGAGGGGTTCGTGTTAACGAGAGAAATAGCCATCACATCCCTTGATATTGAAAACTATGATGCCGTAATAGACGGCGCGTTAAAACGTGGTGTAGATCGCATTCAACAATTTGAATTTATTTCAGTGAACGATGAAAACGCTTATCAGAAAGCATTAATACTGGCAGTGAAGGATGCAAAGCATCGTGCACAGCTACTTTCAAAAGAATTATCGGTGGAAATAGGCGAAGTGGTTGCAATATCTGAAACAGGTGGCAATATGCCCGTTCCAATCATGCGCGCCGAAGCTTTTGCCAGCGATACATCCGTATCGTTACCAGGACTTAAAACCACAGAAGCGCGTGTTAACGTAACTTTTAAGCTTGTTCAATAGCAGGAAAAAACGTTTGAAAGAACAACTCTACAACCAGTTGATTAGCCAAGCTGAAAGCTTGGTTTCTGGCGAGCGAGATCTCATCGCTAATATGGCGAACATTAGCGCTTTATTGTTCAATAATCTTGAATCGGTTAATTGGGCGGGTTTCTACTTGTTCAAAGAAGAGCAGCTGGTTCTTGGACCATTTCAAGGTCAGCCAGCCTGCATCCGAATACCAATAGGTAAAGGCGTATGCGGAACTAGTGCCGAAACACGCACAGTTCAGCGCATTGCTGACGTACACCAGTTTGCAGGTCATATCGCTTGTGACGCGGCGTCTAACTCGGAAATTGTTATTCCCCTTGTTCTTAATGACCAGTTAATCGGTGTGCTTGATATCGATAGCCCTGAATTTGATAGGTTTGATGAAGAAGATGAAAAGGGGCTAATTAAAATCGCACATGCCTTAGTTGAATCACAGCGGTAATAAGCCATGAAATCGAGTGTAGACATTCATGTTGTCCTATCAACGTTTGAAGATATGGAAGACTTTCACGATGACCCAGACGAGGCATCTGAACGTTTAAACTTTATTCTTCACGCAATATACGACACCGCAGATGAAGATATTGAAACGCAGCGATTAGAACAAATTTTGCACCATGCTTGGGAATCTTGGCAACAAGACAAGCATTTATTAGAAATAGATGACGACGAATTGCTTGATTGGGTTGACCACACGCTGGCAACTTGGGATGATGAAAGCAACGAAGAAATCTCCTAAATAATTTAGAAAGTTAATGGAATCACCAGAGAAGTTTACTAATAGTAAGGAAGTTATTGCTTTCCTTGCACATACCTTTCCTCAATGTTTTAGTGTTGAAGGCGAGGCCCGTCCACTCAAGATTGGAATTTTTCAAGATCTTGCAGAGCGCTTAGCTGATGACGAACGTGTAAGTAAAACGTTATTACGTTCTACGCTACGTCATTATACGAATAGCTGGCGTTATCTATACAGCGTTAAGGAAGGCGCCAACCGCGTCGATTTAGACGGTGTTGAAGGCGACGCTATCGAAAAAGAGCATGCAGACCACGCTCAGCAGCAGCTTGAAGAAAGTAAAGCTAAAGCAGCTGAAAAGCGAAAGGCAAAGCAAGCTCAACAGCCAAAGCGAAAAGAAAAACGTCAATTTAATCGCCCAAAAGGTGAAAAAGTCGGAAATTCGGACCAAGCTGATAGTAAGCGCGGAACTAAACCGAAAAATAACAGACCAAACAATATACCACCTGCGAAATTAACAGAGTGTGATTTACAGCAAGGCACGCAAGTTACCGTTAAGCTTGGTAAGGCGCCCATGCCAGCAGTAATAACAGAAGTTGCGAAAGACGGTATTCATGTTCAGCTAGATTCAGGCATGGTGGTTAAAGTAAACGCAGACGCTTTACGTTTGGCTCGCACCAAGAGGTCGTAAATATGAGAGACATCCTTCGAATTTCCATTGCTAGTGCATTTCTTTCTGTGGGTGTTGGCGCAGGGGCAGTAACTTCTGCACCTGACGTTGACGAATTACCTATATTACAACAAGAGTCGCAGCACAGTGTTGCTGCAAAGCGTGTTAGCGCGCTTTTTACTCGAGCGCACTATAAGGAAATATCGTTGGATGACGCACTCTCTGCACGTGTTTACCAACGTTTTATCGAATCTCTTGACCACAACAAGCAGATTTTACTTTTATCTGATGTCGTGAGCTTTGAGAAATACCGCACGCTATTTGATGATGCTTTGAGCAAAGGCAATTTGTCGGTGGCGTACGATATGTACAACGTAAGTGCCAAGCGCCGTATTGAGCGCTACGAATTCGCCTTAGGCGTGCTAGAAAAAGGCCCGTTTGATTTTGAAAAAGAGGGCGATAAGTTCTACTACGATCGCGAAGATGCTGAATGGCCTACTACGAAGGCTGAGCTTGATGAGATTTGGCGCCAGCGCGTCAAGTACGATGCGCTAAATTTGATTTTGGCGGATAAGACCTGGGAAGAAGCGAAAGAGCTTCTAACAAAGCGTTACATTCGCGCTATCAAACGTACCACTCAAGCTAAAAGCGAAGATGTGTTTCAAACGGCAATGAATGCGTTCGCACGTACTATTGAAGCGCACACTAGCTACTTATCACCTCGCAACGCTGAACGGTTTCAAATGGATATGAATTTGTCATTTGAAGGCATTGGCGCAGTTTTGCAAAGCGAAGATGATTTCACTATTATCAAAAGTGTTGTGCCGGGTGGCCCCGCCGATGAGTCTGGTGCTATAAAACCAGAAGATAAGATCATCGGTGTTGCACAAGACGACGAAGAATTTGTAGACGTTATTGGCTGGCGTTTAGACGAAGTTGTAGAGCTAATTAAAGGCCCTAAAGGAAGTACAGTTCGTCTTCAAGTTCAAAAAGGCGCATCTGACGCGAAAACAACATCGGTTGTAAGCCTAACAAGAGATAAAATTAAATTAGAAGACAGAGCTGCAAAGTCTGAAGTTTATACGCCAGAAACAGGCCCTAATGCTGGTGAGCCGCTAGGCGTTATTACCATTCCAAGCTTCTACAATAACTTAAGCGCAGATGTAGCAAAAGAAATAGAAAGTCTTAAAGCGCAAAATGTGAAAGGCGTAATTGTCGATTTGCGCGGTAATGGTGGTGGTTCGCTTACAGAGGCGACCTTGCTTACCGGCCTTTTCATTGAAAAGGGCCCAGTTGTTCAAATACGCTATGGGCAGACAAAGGTGAGTGTAAATCGCGATACCGACGGTGAAGTTGCTTATGATGGACCACTGACTGTATTAGTCGACAGATACAGCGCTTCGGCTTCAGAGATTTTTGCGGCTGCGATGCAGGACTATAATCGCGCTTTAATTATCGGAGAGCAAACCTTCGGTAAGGGTACTGTGCAGCAGCATCGTGGATTAGGAAAAATCTATGACTTGTACGACAACCCACTGGGCAGTGTTCAGTTCACGATTGCTAAATTCTATCGTATTAACGGTGGCAGTACCCAGCATAAAGGGGTTATCCCTGATATTTTATACCCGTCCGCGGTTGAACCGTCAGAGTGGGGCGAGAGCCAGGCAGAGAATGCTCTTCCTTGGGATAGCATAAACCGTGCGAACTATACGACATTTGCTGACGGTACTGCTGCGCTAGATGTTTTAACAGCAAAGCATAACAAGCGCATTATGCAAGATCCTGAGTTTTCTTATATCTATGAAGATATTGAAGAGTACAAAGAGAACAAAGATAAGAACTACATCTCGTTAGTTAAGTCCGAGCGAGAAGCAGACAAGAAAGAGGCTGAAGAGAGAGCGTTGATGCGTGCTAACGAACGTTTACAGCGAATGGGCCTTGAATCAGTTGCATCATTGGACGACCTACCAGAAGATATGGAAGAATTAGACCCATTCTTAGATGAAGCAGCCAATATTACATTCGATATGATTGGAACGGGCCGCTACGCTATCACGAGAAATTAAACGATATTAAAGAAGGGCTGGTCTGTGGCCAGCCCTTTTTTTGTGTCTACAAATAAAACAAAACGACTAAAAGAATAATAAAAGGGAAATAACATGGCTATCAGAGGCGAATTTTCCTCTCGAATAGGATTTGTACTGGCCGCAGCTGGTTCAGCAGTGGGTCTAGGCAACATTTGGGGCTTTCCAACGAAGGTAGCAAGTAACGGCGGCGCTGCTTTCGTACTTGTCTATTTACTCCTCGCTTTCGTTCTAGCTTACCCTGTACTAATGGCTGAGTTAATCATAGGCCGTAGCACGCGTTCTAATATGGTTGACGCACTAGGTAAAATATCAGGTAGCTTTATTGGAAGAGCAACCGGCCTATGGGGCTGCGTTACTGTGTCGCTAATTTTAGCTTTCTACGCCATTGTTGGTGGCTGGATGCTGGTTTATTTTGCTGACGCGGCGGTAAGCCTTGTCGGATTGGAATCTGCAAGCGATTGGCTGCTCACCTCGTCGGTTACGCGTAACGTAGTATTTTGTCTGTTATTCATGGGGTTAACCGCATTTATCGTTGTAGGCGGTGTGAAGTCGGGTATCGAAAAGTGGTCAGTTAGACTAATGCCTACGCTGGTCATTCTTATTCTTGCACTGATTGTTTATGTGAGCTTGCAACCAGGTGCGGTTGAAGGATGGAGCGCGTATCTTGTTCCAGATTTCTCAAGAGTATTAGATCCAGAGTTGCTTATTAACGCCATGGGTCAAGCGTTCTTTTCTATGTCGTTAGGTGTAGGCACCATGTTGGTGTATGGCTCTTACCTTAGTAAAAATGAAAACCTTCCAACAATCGGTGCATCCGTTGCGTTAGTCGATATAGGTGTTGCGGTTATCGCAGGCATGTTGATTATTCCTGCAATGTACGTGGCATTGAACAATGGCGTAGAAATTTTCACGCCAGAGGGGGCGCTGATCCAAGGTGACACGCTTATATTTAAAGTGCTTCCGGCGCTATTTGATACTATCGGAACCGTTGGCCTGTTCGTTGCCTTTACATTCTTTGCGCTTATGGCAATTGCAGCCGTAACATCTTCTATTTCTATGCTAGAAGTACCCGTGGCCTACATGGTAGAAAGCAAAGGATTAAAGCGTAAAAAAGCAGTAGTGTTAATGGCCTCTATCATTTTTGCGCTTAGTTGTATCATCATCTTCAACTTTGAAACCTTGTTCGGTTTTGTCATTGCGTTAACCACGGAATACAGCCAACCGTTACTTGGTTTAGTGCTATGTATTTTCGCCGGCTGGGTATGGCGTAGAGACGCGATACTCGATGAACTAAAAGAAGGTAATGAGTACGCTGAGCACAGTATTTTTTGGAAAATCTGGCCTTGGTACGTACGTTTTGTTTGCCCCGTCGTTATCGCAGTAATGTTTTATCGTTCAGTTTTTTAAGCACTCAAAGTCAAAGCTAAGGTTTTAAAATAATAATAATGTCGAATCAAGAATTAAAAACGCCATCGTTACTTGATGCAATGCTACCTATCGTCGCCCTTGTGATTATGATGGGTAGTGCGGTTTATTTGTTTGAAGACAACTCGTCTTACGGCCCTAATCAAATTGCGCTATTACTCGCAATGGGAATAGCCGCCATTGTCGGTATGAAAAACGGCTACCGTTGGAAAACGATTGAAAAGGGCATTGTAGACGGTATTTCAATGTCGTTAGGGGCATGTCTAATCCTTCTTGCAGTGGGCTCGCTTATTGGCACATGGATGCTAGCGGGTACAGTACCAACGCTAATCTACTTTGGTCTTGAATTATTAAATCCGTCATTTTTCTACGCCGCAGCGTGCTTAATATGTGCCGTAGTGGCAATGAGTATTGGTAGTTCGTGGACTACCGCCGCAACAGTTGGTGTTGCGTTAATGGGCGTAGCTGCGGGTATGGAAATGTCGGCTGCAATTACTGCCGGTGCGGTAGTCTCTGGTGCCTATTTTGGCGATAAAATATCACCATTGTCGGAGACCACAAACTTAGCACCTGCCGTTGCGGGTACTGACCTTTTCGAGCACATTCGTTACATGCTTTGGACTACAATACCAAGCTTCGTTATAGCGCTTGTTTTGTTTACTTTTCTTGGCTTCAGCGAAGTGGGCGATGCCAAAGCACAGCGTATTGAAGAAATGCAGGCGCTTTTAAATACCTCTTTTGATTTGGGGTGGCATCTACTTGTCCCACTTGTTGTTTTACTCACACTTGCTATTAAAAAAATGCCTGCGTTCCCTGCAGTGTTTATTGGTGCGCTGTTAGGTGGTGTTTGGGCTGTGGTTTTTCAGTGGGATGTGGTTGTCGCAATGGCAAGTACAGATGACGCTGAAAACATCGGTGCACTGAAGGTTGTGTGGACAGCGTTGTTTGACGGTGTAAGCTTTTCTACACCAGATGAGAACTTAAATAGCCTACTGTCACGTGGCGGTATGTCGTCAATGCTGAATACCATTTGGCTGATAATATGTGCTATGTCTTTCGGCGCAGTACTTGAACGTGTTGGGCTGTTAAAACGCGCTGTATCTGCAATCTTGCTAGGCGCGAAGTCTGCTGGTGATATGGTAAGCAGAACGATTTTAACGTGCTTTGGAACCAACTTAGTAACGGCAGATCAGTATATTTCTATTGTTATGCCAGGGCGTATGTACAAGGAAGAGTTTAAAAAACGCGGCCTTGATCAGCTAAATCTTTCTCGAAGCTTGGAAGATGGTGGTACGTTAACATCACCTCTTATTCCCTGGAATACCTGTGGCGCATACATGCACAGTGTTTTACTTGTTAATCCGTTTGATTACATATTTTATGCTTTCTTCAACGTTATCAATCCGATCCTTGCGATTATCTATGCGTATCTAGGTATTAAAATATTGCGTCTTACGCCGCCGAAAGTTACTACAACAGGTGAAGATAAAATCTAACACTTTCTAAGCTAGCAGTACTTTGGCTGCTAGCTCGTAGGCTTTCTTTTAGGAGATTCTATGTCACTTCAAGCAAAGCGCAGGGCGGATTATCAGCCGCCTGCTTTTTCAATTTCAACGGTTACACTTCACGTTACACTTCACCCTACAGAAACAAAAGTAGTCAGTGAACTCACCATTAAGCGCGAGGGTGAACATCAATTGCCCCTAGTCTTAGATGGTGACAGTCTTGTTCTAAATGCCGTAAGTATTGATGACAACGAGTTAGGTAAGAACCCAGCTTCAGATCAGTATTACGAACAAACTGCAATTAGCCTTATCGTAAATTCACCGCTAAATAGTTATAAATTAAAAATTGTTACCACTATCGCGCCAGAAAACAACAAAGCGCTAGAAGGCCTTTATCTCTCTGGCGGTGCTTACTGCACACAATGTGAGGCAGAAGGTTTTAGACGAATTACCTACTTTATGGACAGGCCAGATGTACTGTCTGTTTACACGGTCACTGTAGTCGCTCAAAATTCAATACCCATGTTGTTGTCTAACGGGAACCCTATAGACAAGGGCGCGACAGACAATGGCCAGCACTTTGTTACATGGCACGACCCTCATCCAAAGCCTTGTTATTTATTTGCGCTAGTAGCCGGCGATTTCGATCTACTTAGTGATACCTATAAAACAAAAAGCGGCAAAGACGTTGCCTTAGAGCTGTACGTAGATAAAGGTAAGGCATCCCAGGGGTACTTCGCCTTAGAGTCACTAAAGCGCGCAATGAAGTGGGACGAAGATGTATTTGGTTTAGAATACGACCTCGACATTTATATGATTGTTGCTGTCGACTTTTTCAATATGGGCGCCATGGAGAACAAAGGCCTAAACGTATTCAATAGCAAATTTGTTTTGGCCGACCAAGATAGTGCTACAGACGATGACTTTTTCAATGTTGAATCGGTTATTGCGCACGAGTACTTTCATAACTGGACAGGAAACAGGGTTACGTGCCGTGATTGGTTCCAGTTAAGCTTGAAAGAGGGGTTGACGGTATTCAGGGACCAGCAGTTCAGTGCAGATATGACGTCTGCGTTGAGTAACCGTATTAAGCATGTGCGCGTTATGCGAGAGCATCAGTTCGCTGAAGATGCGAGTGCGATGAGCCATCCTATTCGCCCTGAAGAAGTTATCGAGATGAATAACTTCTACACGGTTACCGTGTACGATAAAGGCGCTGAGGTTATCCGAATGTTTCATACTTTGCTTGGGCCTGAACGCTTTAGAGCTGGTATGGATGAATACTTTAAGCGTCACGATGGCCAAGCGGTTACTTGTGACGACTTTGTATCTGCGATGCAGTCTGCAACAGATTTGGATTTAACACAGTTTTCTCTATGGTATAGTCAGTCAGGAACGCCCGTAATTAGCGTTGAGCATTTAGATGATGGTAAGGGTAATCACACAATTACTCTTCGTCAGCATACGCCGAAAACGTCAGATCAAAACGACAAACAACCGCTTTATATGCCTATAAACATCGAGATAATTGATGAGCAAGGCAACAAGTATGAAGACGAGCAGGGCACAATTACTGATGGTATGGTTATTCTAGACTCGGAAACTTTATCACTTCAAGTGAAGGCAAAAACTGCAGAATCAAAAATCACCCCTGTTGTTTTAGGTAATTTCTCGGCGCCAGCCAAAGTTGAAAACACGCTAGATATTGACTCGTTACTAACAGTATTTAAGTATTCGAATGACGCGTTTAATCGCTGGGATGCTATGCAGGGCATTTATGATAAATGCATAGGTCAATTAGAGTTAGACCCTACCAGCGTTATAGACACTGCAGTGTGGGATGGTATTAAGCATGCGCTTACCTTGGAAAGCAAAAACCTTGAGCTTTTGGGTGAGTGTTTGGTAATACCTTCATTTGAAACACTTTGTCAAAGCCGTAATAATGTTGATGTTCACAGCTTACTTGAAGCAAGACGTGCGTTTTGCAGTCAGTTTGCCACTGTATTAGAGACTGAGTTGCTGGTTATTCTAGAACAGATACCACAAGGTACGTACCAATACGAACAGGCGGCAATACAAGGTCGTAGATGCAAAAACGTTGTATTAGGCCATTTGGCTAGACTGCCGCAACATGCAGATAAGCTAACAGCGCAGTTTGAAACCGCAGATAACATGACTGATACGCTAGGGGCATTGAGCGCCTCGCAATACAGCGATAAAAGTGTATTCGAAAAACTCATGGCAGCGTTTGAACAAAAATGGAACCACAATCCATTAGTACTAGATAAATGGTTTGCGCTGCACGCTACTCAGCCTTCAGAAAATATCTTCGCCACAATTACCATGTTGTGCGAACACCCTCAATTTACTATGAGCAACCCTAATAGGGTTCGGGCGGTAATGGGGAGTTTCGCATTTTATAATGCAGAGAAGTTCCATGCGCTAGACGGTAGTGGCTATAAGTTTATTACAGACTACTTACTAAAGCTCGATAGCGTGAACCCTCAGGTAGCAGCGCGCATAGTGACACCACTTACACAGTGGCAGGGGTATTCAGAAGCACATCAAGTGTTAATGAAAGAACAACTTGGAAGGCTGTTAAATCATAAAGGGCTTAGTAAAGACGTGTTCGAAAAAGTAAGTAAAAGTCTTGCTTATGATAAACATTAGTAGTTCTGACACTGTTTATTACTTTTCAATCAACGTGCCTTACAATGAATGTGAGGCACTATATTCTCCCGCAGTTCCTAGCGTGGTAATGCAGAGCGAATCTGGATTAAATATTCAGGTGCCTACCAGTCGTTTAAGACAGTTTGTGACATCTTTGGGAGTGAAAGGCCGTTATCGCATGATTGTTGATGCCAATAAGAAAATTAAAGCGTTCGAAAAGCTTCGGTAGGCTTTTCTGAAATGTGCAGCGAACATGCTTCTAAGTGTCGCCATTTGAGTAGATTTTTTGCGCAAATTAAGTGGTCCTTTTCCACTTTTACTATTGCTTGTTTTTTGGTCTTTTTGGGGCAATTTTTTACATAGCAATATAAATCGTTTTTATACTGACGATAAACCATTAACTATCTGATACCACTAATGTTGTAAAAATTGTTAACTGGTAGGATTAGTTCTTGCGGTTCTTGCAAAATGATGTAATGATTTTGTTAATCGTTATGGTTGGTCATGATGTCACGTATACAATCGCGTCGACTTGGGAGTATAAAAATATGAAAAACAGGCCTAGCGCTTTTAAATTGTCACCAGTTGCAGCGGGAATTATCTCGTTAGCAGGTGCTGCCGCAGTACCTGCACACGCTGCAAATTGGCAGGTTGGTGATGTAAGCATTACATTAGATTCAACGTTCACACTTGCAACCAGTATTCGTACCGAAGCAAGAGATTACGATCTTATCGGTAACAGTAACCATCCTCAATTTGACTGGACTGGTTATCACGCTGCTTTCAATCCAATCTATTCGAGCGCTGATGTATGGGCGCTGGCCGACGGTGGTTATTCGACCAACGGTGATTTAGGTAACCTAGCTCATGATCCAGGTGAAGCATTCGCAACACAAGTTTCAGGCACGCATGAACTAGACATCAATTTTGGTGACTATGGTTTCTTTGCACGTGGTTTTTGGTTCTACGATTTTGAACAAATGGATGGTGACCGCCCATACTCGAACCCAATCACAGGCAATCAGTACGACCTTTGTCAAGATCCTGAAGCAGAAGACCTTCTGTGTACTGACGTACGACTTTACGATGCATTCTTCTACGGCGACTGGTGGATTGGTGATAAACCTTTAACACTACGTGTAGGCCGTCAGGTGATCAGTTGGGGTGAAAGTACTTTTATCCAGCACGGTATTAACACTACAAACCCTGTAGACGTTACACGTGCCCGTGCACCGGGTGCAGAACTTCGTGAAGTATTCCTTCCTGTAGGTATGGTTTACGCGTCTTTAGGCTTAACTGACACAGTTAGCATTTCTGGCTACTACCAATATGAATGGCAAGAAAGCTGGCTACCAGTATCAGGCAGTTACTTTGCCGGTAATGACTTTGCAGGTGAGGGCGGTCAACGCCAGAACATCCAGTTAGGTTTTAGTGGTAACCCTGATATCGACCTAGAACACTTACTGTCTGCACTTAATGGCTACGGCGACGCACTTCGTGCGGGCGCTAACGCAGCAGATATCTCTCAAGCTTACCTTGCTTATCCAACAAAAGTTGCTGTTCGTGGATTCGCTGATGAAGTGCGCAACGACGCTGACGACCAAGGCCAGTATGGTCTTCGTCTTACGTGGTTTGCTGAAGATTTGAACGAAACTGAGTTTAGTTTCTATCACATTAACTATCATAGCCAACGTCCACTTATTTCAGGTATTACGTCAGATTTCACCCAAGCGGGTATTGGTGCAGACCTTGCATTTATGGCTGCTAATGAAATAACGCGTGATAACATCACAGACCTTCGTGCGTTTACTAAGTCTGAGTTTTTCTTCCCAGAAGATATCAAGCTTTACGGCATGAGCTTTAACACCAATATTGGTACAACGGCACTTGCAGGTGAATTTGCTTACCGTGTAGACGAGCCTCTTCAAATTGATGATGTTGAGCTGCTTTACATGGGTATGCCTGAGCAGCTTGCTAATGCTGGTCTTCGCCCTGACCTTGCAGGCATCTCTCAACTAAACAATATTGGTAGAGCTGTAGGTCCTGGTGAAACTGCTGAAGGTTTTATTTTCTCTGACACCTATCAAATCCAATTTACTGCTTCACACGTGTTCGGTCCTAAGTTTGGTGCCGATAACTTTGTGTTGTTAGGTGAAGCGGGTTATGTAAACATTGTGGATATGCCAGACCCTGAAATTCTGCGTCTAAATGCGCCAGGTACAGCACGTACTCCTTCACTAGAACCTACGCCTAGTGGTAATAACCGTGAAGGTCTACACATTGGTTTGTCTGACGGTCCAGAGACAAATCCATTTGCTACTGACGACGCATGGGGCTACCGTTTACTTGCAGTTGCAGATTACAACTCAATCTTTGCAGGTATGAACCTTCGTGTTCGCGGAACGTTCTCTCATGATGTTGAAGGTACAACACCAGATCCATTGTTCCTTTTCACTGAAGATGTTAAGTCTGCAGCACTGTCGTTCACGTTTGACTACTTAAGCAAGTGGTCTGCAACGGCTTCTTACAGTGCATTCTGGGGCGGCATTGGTACTACTAATGCACTGGCCGACAGAGACTTCGTTTCATTTAACATCAAATACGCAATCTAAAGAGTGGTAATCATGATTAGAAAAATAGGAATTATTGCCGCAGCACTTTCTCTTGCATTGTCAGGCACGAGTGCGCTAGCAAAAGTATCAGAAGCAGAGGCCAATAAGTTAGGTGGCGCTCTTACTCCTCTTGGTGCAGAAAAAGCAGGTAACGCTGACGGAAGTATTCCGGCTTGGACAGGGGGTATTACCTCTGCGCCAGCGGGGTACACTGTGGGCGACCACCACCAAGACCCTTACCCAGAAGACAAAGTGTTGTTTGAAATTACAGCGCAAAACTATAAAGAGTATGCTGATTATCTTTCAGAAGGTCAGATTAAGCTTTTTGAGGCTTACCCTGATACGTTCCGTATGCCTGTATACCCAACGCGTCGTTCTGCATCTAACCCACAATCTATTTACGATGCCACTAAAGTAAATGCAATGAATGCTGAACTTTTAGATGACGGTAACGGTATCAAAGGTGCGGTGTTGGGTATTCCATTCCCAATTCCACAGAATGGTCTTGAAGCTATTTGGAACCACATTTTGCGCTATCGCGGCGAAGCGGTACAGCGTAACGGTGGACAAGCTGCGGTTACTACCGGTGGCGACTACAACGTTATTGGTTTCGACGAGCAGCTGCTTATCAAATACGCAGAAGAAGGTGCAACACCAGAAAAGCTGACTGACGAAAACGTGTTATTCATGTTTAAGCAGAAAGTGACAAAGCCTGCACGTTTAGCAGGTACTGCACTGCTTGTTCATGAAACAGTAGACCAAGTAAAAGAGCCACGTAAAGCATGGACATATAACACCGGTCAGCGTCGTGTTCGTCTAGCACCAAACATTGCATACGATACTCCAGGAACTGCGGCTGATGGCCTGCGTACTACTGATGATTTCGATATGTTTAATGGTTCTCCAAACCGTTATAACTGGGAGCTGAAAGGCAAGAAAGAAATGTATGTTGCATACAATAACTATAAACTGCATTCAGATAATGCAAAGTATGCTGACATTCTTACGCCTAACCATGTTAACCCAGACCTGACGCGTTGGGAAAAACACCGTGTATGGGTAGTTGAGGCAACACTTAAGGAAGGTTTCCGTCATATTTATCAAAAACGCGTGTTCTTTATTGATGAGGACAGCTGGCAAATCCAAGTTGCTGATATGTATGATAACCGTGGCGAACTTTATCGAGTTGGTGTAGCTTACGGGGTGAACTACTATGAAGTTCCAACTCAGTGGTCTACGCTTGATACATACCACGACTTAAACTCTCGTCGTTATTTGGCAATTGGCCTTGATAACGAAGAGGAGATGTATGACTTCACTGTACGTCCAAGAGACGTTGAGTTTACGCCTCAGGCGTTGCGACGTGAAGGTATGCGCTAATCGCCTAAACAACAAACGGTTGGCAAATGCCAACCGTTTTTGTATACAGACCAATATTAATAGGGGGAATGGTTACTTATGAGAAAAACCATTGCAGCGTGCATTGCCGCTAGTTTTGCAGTGAATTGTTCAATTACTGCAACTGCCGAAGAAGCATTTATGGCACCTTTGGTTGAGCAATCTGTTCTGTTGGACATAGACGCTGATGAATTTGTTGTTATTGTTGGTGAGCGAGGCCATGTACTAGTTTCACAAGACGGAAAAGCTTTTACTCAAAAGCGTGTACCAACACAATCTACACTTACTGCGACTACCGTGGTTGGTGATAAAATTTGGGCGGTGGGTCACGATGCCGTCATTCTTCATTCTTCAGACAAGGGCGAAACCTGGACTATTCAAAATTTCCAGCCTGATCTTCAACGCCCATTTCTAGACGTTTTATTCTTTGATGACATGCACGGTGTTGCTACGGGTGCATATGGTTTGTTCTATAGAACTGTTGATGGCGGCGAAAATTGGACTGCAGAGCGTCATGCTAGCTTGTTAGATCCATACGACCGTGAGTACTTAGAAGATATTAGGGAAGAGAACGAAGAGTTCTATCAGCAAGAGCTTGAATCTATTTTGCCTCACTTGAATCGTATTACGTTAGAAGGTGATACGCTTTACCTAGCCGGTGAAGCTGGTTTGCTGGCACGAAGTGATAATTTAGGTGAGTCTTGGGAGCGATATTCTGTTGATTACACGGGCTCCTTCTTCGATATTAAGCCGTTAGACGATTCAACTGTTATGGCTGTTGGACTGCGCGGAAACATTTTTGTTAGCCGCGATGAAGGCGAATGGGAATACGTTAATACGTGTTCATCAAGTACGCTTAATTCTATTTTGATTGGTTCTGAGTCAAAGGTTTTTGCGCTTGGTAATAATGGAATGATGGTAAGTGCAACACGTCCATTGCCAACGAGTATGCGTGACCCATATGCCAACCCCGCAGATTGCGAGGCAGATGATGGTATTAAGGTAACTCAGGTTGCAGATAAAGCCGCGTTGCTCAATGCAACGATGTTCAATGGTTCAAGCATTGCCGTTACCGCTAATGGCATTAAAACGTTGACGCTTAAATAAGGCAGTATAAGAACAATGACACAGTTTCTAGAAAAACTTGTCTTCGGTAACCGAATATTGGTTGTGGCTATTTTTGCCCTTGCAACGGTGTTTTTAGGTTATCAAGCATCTCAAATGCGTCTTGACGCAGGTTTTGAAAAAAACATTCCACTTAATCACGAGTATATGAAAACGTATATTGAACATCGTCAGGACTTTGGTGGTGCGAATAATATACTTGTTTCGGTTTGTGATAAAAACGGCGATATTTACAACCAGAATTTCTTCGACACATTAAAAAATGTGCACGATCAACTTTTCTTTATTAACGGTGTAAACCGTTCTCTGGTTATCTCTTTATTCTCTCCGTCTACACGTTTCACTGAAATCGTAGAAGGTGGCTTTGCTGGCGGTCCAGTAATACCAGCCGATTTCAATTCTTCTAGCCCAAAGGCGCTAGAGCTTGTGGCGGCAAACGTTGAAAAAGCAAATATTGTTGGTCGTCAAGTTTCAAGTGACTACAGCTGTGCAATGGTTACAGCACAATTACTTGATATCGACCCGCAAACGGGCGAGCCATTAAACACTCTTAAGTTAGCGGCTGAGCTTGAAGAGCAGTTGCGCGGCCAATACGAAAACGACCAAACGTCTATTCACATTATTGGTTTCGCAAAAATGATTGGTGATGTGGCTGACGGTGCAAAAGACGTATTGGTGTTCTTTGCCATTGCTATCGCAATTACTGCAGTAATGGTGTACTTCTTCTCGCGTAGCATCATGCTTACCTTGCTACCGCTTCTGTGCTCAATCATTGCGGTTATCTGGCAGTTAGGCCTGCTTACGTCTATTGGCTTTGGCATGGACCCTATGTCTATCTTAGTACCATTTTTGGTATTTGCTATTGGTGTGAGCCACGGCGTACAGATGATCAATGCCGTTGAAAAACAAGCGGTGACAGGCATAGGTGCCAAGCGAGCTTCCATGGCTGCATTCAGAAACTTGCTTGTACCGGGCGGTATTGCACTACTTTCTGATACCGTAGGTTTTATGACGCTACTGGTTATCGATATCGGCATTATTCGCGAGCTTGCTATTACTGCGAGTATGGGGGTTGCAGTTATTATTTTAACAAACTTGCTATTGCTTCCCGTGCTTATGAGCTTCCTTAAGCTTGACCAAAAGTACGTAGAAAAATTTGCCGGTAAGGAAAACGCAAATGCAAAGTTCTGGGAACTTATTGCATCGTGTTCAAATAAAAAGCCTGCAGCGGTAATTCTTATCATCACGGCAGCGCTTTTTGTGTTTGGTCACTTCCAAGCGCAGAACATGAAAATTGGCGATTTGCATGCAGGTGCGCCGGCACTTCACGAAACTTCTCGATACAACCAAGACACTTTCTTGATTACAGATAAGTACGAGGTCACCGTTGATTATATTTCAATACTTGTTGAGACCACGTCTGAAGCATGTACGTCTCACCCTGTAATGAAAGCTATGGATGATTTCCAATGGAAAATGGAAAATGTTGACGGCGTACAGTCAGCAGTTTCGTTGGCTTCAGTAGCTAAAATTGTGAATGCGGGTTATAACGAAGGGAATGTTAAATGGCAGGTGTTACCTCGCAATCAGCAAACATTGGTTCAAGCTATTTCACGCATTCCAACATCATCAGGTTTGCTTAATGGTGATTGTTCAGTGATGCCTATCATCCTATTCATGGAAGATCACAAAGCAGAAACTATTTCTCGTGTTGTGGACGCGGTGAAAGAATATCGCAGTGAATACGAAACTGATGATATGAAGTTTAGCTTAGCATCTGGCCCTGTTGGCGTAATGGCCGCTACCAATGAAGCTGTAAGTGCAGCTCAACACCCAATGATGCTTTACGTATTCGGTGCAGTTATTGCGCTTTGCTTAATCAGCTTCCGCTCGGTACGCGCTACGTTAGTGGTTGTTATTCCGCTCTATGTGGTATCTGTACTTGCGCAGGCGCTAATGACTTATCTTCAAATTGGACTTACCGTATCAACGTTACCGGTTATCGCACTGGGCGTGGGTATAGGCGTAGACTATGGTATCTATATCCTATCTACTAAGAGCTCAATGTTGAAGCAGGGAGCAACAGTACAGGAAGCGTATTTTGCTGCATTGAAGGAACGTGGAAGCGCAGTGTTGTTTACCGGTATTACGCTAGCAATTGGCGTAAGTACATGGGTATTCTCATCGCTTAAGTTCCAGATGGACATGGGCATCTTGCTTACCTTTATGTTCGTTGTGAATATGCTTGGTGCAATAATTGTACTGCCTGCGTTGGCTAGACTGCTATGGTGGAATAGAAACGACCCTAGTGCGTAAATTATTTTTGCATAGCTAAGCACAAAAAAGGGCCCTTTGGCCCTTTTTTTTATGCGTTTTCTGCATACTTATCTATCCTGTTAAAATAAGGTTAAAATTAGGCTTTCAATAGTGCCATTTATTAGGGAAAATAATGTAGTACTCGGCACTTACGACATTTAATAAAAGGTTAACAAATGACAGTCACCTCACAGCGACACTCAGTACTGCTAGATAACGTATTTGCACTTATCGACAAAAAAGTAGATACCAAGCAGAAGTCTCTTGTGCAGCAATTCGGACGTCTGTTGTATAAAAACATTTCAAGCGACGATTTAGAAAATCGAAACGACAGCGACCTCTATGGTGCAACACTAAGTCTTTGGAATGGCTTAGCGAAATTCGATAATGCATCACCTTACATTCGCGTTTTTAACCCTGAAATCGCAAAGCATGGCTGGCATTCTAGCCACACAATTGTAGAAATCATTGTGACTGATATGCCGTTTTTGGTTGATTCAGTACGCATGCTTCTAAACCGTTTAAATATTACTGCGCATCTTTTCCTTCACAGCCCTATTGGCATTAAGCGTGACGATGCTAATAAAGTGCAAGCATTTGCTGAGCAAGGAAAAGCAGTTGATGGCGCCAAAAAAGAAACGGTTATCTTTATTGAAGTAGACCGACAAACTTCTAAAAAAGACATAGACGGTTTAACAAAAGAATTATTCTCTGTGGTGGATGAAGTATCACTTGCGGTTCAAGACTGGCAGGGCATGACCACAACACTGCAGGATGTCATAAAAAGTAGCAGTAAGTATAATTGGCCTGCATCTGCAGACATGAAAAAGCAGACTAAAGCATACTTAGAGTGGTTAAGCGATCATAACTTTACCATGATGGGGTATCGCTACTATGAAGTGAAAGCCGTTGAAGGTGATCACAGATGGATCCCGAAAAATGAAACCAGCTTAGGTTTGCTGAAAAACTCAGTGAATGACCGCGAACGCCTGTTGTCGAAGCTACCTGCATCGGCAAGAGCAGAAGCGTTAAGCAAAAACCCACTTATTCTAACTAAAACCAACACACGTGCTCGCGTGCACCGTCCAGCGTACATGGACTATGTTGGCGTTAAAGTGTTTAATAAAGAAGGCCAGGTAGTTGGCGAGCATCGCTTCTTGGGTTTGTACTCTGCCTCGTTCTATAACAACAGCGTGACTCAGCTTCCTATTTTGCGTGAAAAAATAAATCGTATTTGTGAGCTTTCAGGCTTTGAGAAGGGCACACATGCGCATAAAGCATTCGCTAATATCATTGAAACCTATCCGCGCGACGAGCTGCTGCAAACGCCTGCCGAAGAGTTAGCGCAAATTGTTATGGGTATTTTTCAAATGCAGGAGCGTGGTATTTCACGCTTGTTCATTCGTAAAGATACGTTTGGTCGCTTCTTCTCTTGTATGGTATTTGTGCCGAGAGAGCGCTATAACACACAGCTTCGTAAAGAAACCCAAGCACTTTTGAAAGCCTCACTAGGCGCGACAGAAGAAGTAGAGTTTACTACTTTCTTCTCAGAATCTGTGTATGCACGCACGCACTACATAGCTCGAGTTAACGATAACAACGCGGAATTCGATGTGAAGGAAATAGAACAAAATATTATCGAGCTTACCAAAACGTGGAATGACAGACTAGCTGCGTCAATCTCAGCTGCTCACGGTGAAGCATCAGGAAAGGCACTAGAACGCAAATACAACAATGCATTTTCACGCAGCTATATGGAGCACAACCTTCCGTCAGCGGCATTGGTGGACATCGACAAATTAGAAATGCTAGACGATAACCACACACTTGATATGCTGTTTTATCGTCCACAAGAAGAAGATGCTGACAGCCAAATTGTGAAGCTCAAGCTTTTCCATAGAGCAGAGCCAATTCACTTGTCTGATGTGCTGCCAATGCTTGAGAACTTTGGGTTACGCGTAATCGACGAGAGCCCTTATAAAATCACGTGTTCAGAGGGCGAGCGTAACTGGGTGATGGATTTCACTATGCTGCATAAAAGTGGCCAGCATTTTGACATGGAAAATGCCCAAATACTGTTCCAAGACGCGTTTGCTAAAGTGTGGTACAAAACGTTAGAGGACGACGCATTTAACCGCCTTATTCTTGGCGCTAATATGACAGGGCGTAAAGTTACTGTGCTTCGTGCTTATGCAAAATATATGCGTCAAACAGGTAGCTCTTTTAGCCGTGACTACATCGCTAACACGCTTTCTAACTACCCAGATATCGCGCGTTTATTGGTTGAGTTTTTCGACCAGCGTTTCAATCCTAAAAAGAAACGAAACGAGAAAAAAGAAGAAACGATTTTAGACACTATCAAAGCGCAGCTTGATAACGTAAGCAACTTGGATGATGACCGTATTATTCGTCGTTACTTAGACATGATGTCGGCTACGCTTCGCACTAACTTCTATCAACCAGACGACGCCGGTAATGAGAAGTCTTATGTATCGTTTAAAATGATGCCTGAACTTATTCCAGAGATGCCGTTGCCGCTGCCGAAATTTGAAATTTTCGTATACAGCCCGCGTGTGGAAGGTGTTCACCTTCGAGGTGGTAAAGTAGCGCGAGGTGGCTTACGTTGGTCTGATCGCCAAGAAGACTTCCGTACTGAAGTTTTAGGCTTGGTAAAAGCACAGCAAGTTAAAAATACCGTAATTGTACCCGTTGGTGCAAAAGGTGGTTTTGTATGTAAAAACTTGCCAGTAGGTCAAGGACGCGAGGCAATACAAGCAGAAGGTCAAGCGTGCTACCGTACCTTCATTACTAGCTTGTTAGATATTACCGACAATATCGTTAATGGCGAAATAGTACCGCCAAAAGACGTTGTGCGTCTTGACGATGATGACCCTTACTTGGTTGTAGCAGCAGATAAAGGAACGGCTACGTTCTCTGATATTGCTAATGGCATTGCCGAAGAATTCGGTTTCTGGCTTGGTGACGCATTCGCATCTGGCGGTAGTATTGGTTATGACCATAAGAAAATGGGAATTACAGCACGCGGTGGCTGGGAATCGGTTAAACGTCATTTCCGTGAAATTGGTATTAATTGTCAAACCACAGATTTTACTGCTGTTGGTGTAGGCGATATGGCCGGCGACGTATTTGGAAATGGTATGTTGCTTTCTGAGCACACGCGATTGATTTCTGCGTTTAACCATTTACATATATTCTTCGACCCAAGCCCAGATGCTGCGGCTAGCTACAAAGAACGTAAGCGTTTGTTTGAAAACCCAAGCCTAAGCTGGGAAGACTACGACGCTAAGTTAATTTCTAAGGGCGGTGGTATTTTCAGTCGTTCGGCTAAGTCAATTAAGCTTACGCCTGAAATGAAAAAATGGTTGGGTACGCGCCAGTTAACCATGACGCCAAATGAGCTAATTCACAACATTCTTAAAATGCCTGTAGACCTATTATGGAACGGCGGTATTGGAACGTACATTAAGAGTAAGAAAGAGTCTCATTCTGAAGTTGGCGATCGTGCAAACGACGATTTACGCGTAAATGGCCGTGATGTTCAGGCTAAAATTGTGGGCGAGGGCGGTAACCTAGGCCTTACTCAATTAGGCCGTATTGAATACGCTTCTAACGGCGGTCGCGTTAACACTGATTTTATTGATAACGTTGGCGGCGTTGATTGCTCTGATAACGAAGTAAATATTAAGATTCTACTTAATAGTCTTGTTAATGACGGCGAACTCACGCTTAAACAGCGCAATAAGCTTTTATACGATATGACTGACGATGTATCACGTATCGTATTGAAAGATTGCTATCGCCAAACGCAGTCTATTTCAATTACTGAGCTTGCGGGTGTTAAACAACTTAAAGAGCAACTGCGTTTTATTCACGGCTTAGAGCGTGAAGGCCAGTTAAACAGGGAATTAGAGTTCATCCCAAGTGACGATGAAATTTCAGACCGCGTTGCCAGCGATCAGGGCCTAACGCGTCCAGAATTAAGCGTTCTTATCGCCTATGGAAAGATGGTGCTAAAAGACGCGCTTAATATCCCTGAAATAACAGATAACCCTTACCACGGTAAGCTACTTGTAGAGGCATTCCCTGAAGTGCTTCGCACCAAGTTTAAAGATCACATGCAGCAGCACCCTCTGCGCAGTGAAATTATTGCTACAAAGTTAACCAATAACATGGTTAACGACATGGGCCTTAATTTCGTGTTCAGAATGCAGGAAGAAACTGGTGCAAGTGTGAGTGAAATTGCCGAAGCTTATGCCATCGTTCACGGCATCTTCAACATGAAAACACTGTGGGAGCGCATTGAAGAGCTAGATAACGTAATTCCGGCTAAACTTCAGCTTCGCATGCTAGACGAGGCTCGCCGAATTATGCGAAGAGCAGCTCGTTGGTACATTCGCCACGGCAACAAGGCGCAGTCTATTGAAGAAGCCATTGTGAGCTATCGTGGTACCTTTGATACGCTGTCTAAAAACTTGCAGCACTATTTAGTACAGAACGAATATGCGCAGCTTGAAGCCGCTACGCAGAAATACATTAACGAAGGCGTACCACAAGATATCGCTTATCAAGTGGCAAGCTTCTCGAACATGTTCTCAAGTTTCGACCTAGCGCAGATTGTTGAAACTGACAAGCATGATACTGACGTAGTAGCGAAGCTTTACTATCAATTGGGCTCTAAACTTGAGTTACACTGGTTCTTAGATCAAATTAATAACCAAGCAGTAAGCAACCATTGGCAAGCACTTGCACGTGCGTCATATCGTGAAGAGTTAGATTGGCAACAGCGTTCAATTACCGCTAATTTACTGCAATCGCGAAGCGATATTAACGATCCTAATCAGATTTTAGACGAGTGGATAGAGAGTAATCAGGTACTACTTAAGCGCTGGTATCATATGATGTCAGAGTTTAAAACCAGCACGACACACGAATTTGCGAAATTTTCTGTCGCTTTACGTGAATTGATGCTTTTAAGCGTGAAGTCTAACCATTAGAATACACGCACCTTAATGATTTAAGCCCTGTTCATCAGGGCTTTTTTATATTAGCGAGCGTAATTCAAAGCCATGCAATCACTAGTGCAAAAACTCTTACTTCAGTGTGAGCCCGAAAAAAGTCACGATTTCACCATTAATTGGTTAAATAAGACCCAACATACCCCGCTGAAATGGATGTACAGCACACCAACGTTGAAAAAACCGGTAACCGTAGCTGGAATGACATTTGATAATCCAGTAGGTCTAGCGGCAGGTTTAGACAAAAACGGTGATTGTATAGATGCGTTTGCAAGCATGGGCTTTGGCTTCGTAGAAATTGGTACTGTTACACCTAGACCACAGGCAGGAAACCCAAAGCCAAGGTTGTTCAGACTTCCAGAAAAGCAAGCTATCATTAATCGTATGGGCTTTAACAACAAAGGGGTAGACCACCTTGTTGAGCAAGTGAAGCGCGCGCAATTTAGAGGCCCTATCGGTATCAATATTGGCAAAAATAAAGATACCGAAGAAAGTAAGGCGCTGGAAGATTACCTTATTTGTTTGAACAAGGTATATCCGTACGCAAGCTATATTACAATAAACATTTCTTCTCCTAACACACCTGGGCTTCGCAATCTTCAATATGGTGAAGCATTAGATAAGCTGCTCGCTGGCCTTAAAGCTGCACAAGAGACACTTACACAAACGCACAGTAAATATGTGCCGTTGTTTATTAAGATTGCTCCTGATTTAAGTGATGTTGAAATTGAAAGCATTGCTCAATCTTTGATTAAGTCTGAAATGGACGGTGTTATTGCCACCAATACAACCTTGTCGAGAGACGCGGTACAAGGCCTTCAGCATGCTGAAGAAATGGGCGGTTTGAGTGGTTCAGTTATGACTCAAATGAGCCTAGATGTAACACGTAAGTTGGCAAATGCACTAGATAGAGCTATGCCGATTATTGGCGTAGGCGGCATTGATTCGCCAGAGGCAGCGCAAGCACGCCTAGACGCAGGAGCATCCTTAGTACAGGTTTATTCAGCGTTTATCTATCAAGGCCCATCTCTCGTTAAACGCATTGTAAACGCGTTATAATACAAACGAAGCACATTGTTGAGTGCACGGTTTAACCGCATATCTTTTACGCAATTGAAATCGTGCACTCAAGTCAAACAGGTAATTAAATGAATACAATTCTGGTAACTACCAGTCGCGGTCTTGATGAACTGCTAAAAAGCGAAGTACTTTCGCTATGCCCCCATGCCGACATTAAACAGGGTCCGGGAACACTTCAATTTGAGGGCACAAAAGAAGATGCTTATAAAATTTGCCTTTGGTCAAGACTGGCAAACCGCGTTATATGGGTGTTAGCTACAGGCAAAGCGGGTGACGCACAAGCACTGTATAACACAGCAATGAGCGTAGACTGGCAAATGCAGATGGATTCAAGACACACGTTGTCAGTGCAGTTTATCGGCACCAACTTTGCCATTAAAAACACGCAATTTGGCGCGGTTCGCGTGAAAGACGCTATTGTTGATTCATTTGTAGAACAGGGCTTAGCCAGACCATCGGTTGAGCGCAAGGCACCTGATATTTCTGTTTATGCAAGACTGCACAGAGATAACGTCATCATAGGTATCGATTTGGCTGGCGCCAGTTTGCACCAGCGTGCCTATCGTCAACAAACCGGTGACGCGCCATTAAAAGAACATATCGCCAGTGCCATGCTTATGCGAAGCGGTTGGACGGAAAATACAAGTGCGCCATTAGTCGACCTTATGTGTGGCTCGGGTACCATTGCTATTGAAGCGGCCTATATTGCGCGAAACATCGCACCGGGTATTAAGCGAAGCTATTGGGGCTTTACCAAATGGCTAGGCCATGAAAGCGGTATTTGGGATAACCTTATTGAACACGCTATTTCTGTGCAAAAGCCAGAATGTGGTGGCATTTATGCTGGCGACTTTAGTCGGAAAATGGTGGCAATAGCCAAAGCTAACGCCGATTTTGCTGGTGTGTTTAACGACATTTCATTTAGTCAACAAGACGCTACAAAGTCTTCACCGCCGGTATCTACCCCTGGCTATGTGGTATCAAACCCGCCCTATGGTGAACGCCTAGGTGAGCTTACGTCGCTTATCCCACTATTTAGCGACTGGGGTAAACGCTTTAAAGAAGCGTGGAAAGGCTGGCATGTATCGTTATTAAGCAGTAACCGTGATCTTTTGCGCGTATTAAAACTTCGCGCTACAAAAGACTACGCCATGAATAACGGTAAGCTGGAATGTCGTTTAGCAAACTATGTGCTAGACGAACAAAATACGATTCAGTTTAGCGAAGATGCTGGTAATCATGAGTTTGCCAATCGTTTGAAGAAAAACCTCAAACGAATGAAAGGCTGGATAAAGAAAGCCAATACAAACTGCTACCGTATTTATGATGCCGACCTACCAGACTACAATGTTGCTGTAGACCGCTACGGCGATTGGCTAGTGGTACAAGAATATGCGCCACCTAAAACGGTATCAGAAGATAAGGCGCGCAAACGTCTTCAAGAAGTGCTTTTGCATTTACCTGCTGTAACTGGCGTGTCTCCAAAGCACATTGCACTTAAAGTACGTAGTCAGCAAAAAGGCAGCAAGCAGTACGAGAAAATCAATCAGTCTGGCGACATGATGGAAGTGCATGAAAACGGAGCTCGCTTCCTTGTTAACCTTACTGACTACCTCGATACCGGCTTATTTTTAGACCACCGTAATACACGACAAAAAGTCATGGAAATGTCAGCAGGTAAAGACGTTCTGAACTTGTTTTCGTATACCGGCAGTGTGTCGGTATTTGCCGCAAAAGGTGGCGCAAAATCAGTGACAACGGTAGATATGTCAAATACCTATCTAGAATGGGCGAAAAAGAACGTTGCACTTAACAAACTAAGCGGTCCACACGCTTTCATACAAGCCGACTGCACTACGTGGATGAACACCCACAAAGGCGTGTATGACCTTATTTTTATAGACCCACCGTCGTTCTCTAATTCTAAGCGTATGCAAAACACGTGGGACGTTCAGCGGGATCACGTAAAAATGCTGACAGACGCTAAACGTTGTTTAAAAGACGGAGGGGTTATCATCTTCTCTAATAACAAACGCGGCTTTAAATTGGATGAAGACAATGTGTCTGCGCTAGGTCTATCTGTAGAGAATGTGACAAATGAGACCATTCCAGAAGATTTCGCACGTAAAGGCAAAATTCATCAGTGTTGGATATTGCGCGCATGAAGCTATTCTTTTATACCGGGCCGCAGTGCAGTTTATGTGACTTAGCCGATGAAGAGCTTAAGGCTACGACGCACTATGCAACGCTTCAGATAGAGAAAGTAAATATTAGGAACAGCACCGACCTATATCATCTATATGGTGCTCGTATACCTGTGCTGAAGCGCGAAGATAATAATAAAGAGATTGGTTGGCCATTTTCATCTGCCGACCTTGAGGAGTTTCTTCAGTGAGTATTTTGCAGTTAAAAAACATCACTGTTATTTATGGAAATCCGCCGCTTTTAGACGGCGTTGAGTTAGTCGTTCAGCCGAAAGAGCGAGTTTGCTTGGTAGGGCGTAACGGCAGTGGTAAAAGTACGTTAATGAAAGTCATTGCTGGCGACATTATTGCTGACGATGGCCAAAGAATCATTGAAAGCAACACCGTTGTTGCACGTTTAGAACAAGACCCGCCTCAAACCACTGACGTAACGTTATTCGATTACGTAGCGGAAGGTTTGTCAGACGTTGGTGAAACGCTAAAAGCTTACTTTCACCAAACACGTCTCGTTGGTGAAGATCCAAGCGAAGCGAATTTAAACAAACTGCAGCGTTTACAAGAAACACTGGAAGCGCGCGATGCGTGGCAGTTTGAACAGCAAATTGAGCAAACGCTTACCATGCTAAAACTTGACCCAGATATTTCGTTATCTACGTTGTCGGGTGGTTGGCGTCGAAAAGCCGCTTTAGCACGGGCACTGGTTCGCTCTCCAGACTTGTTGTTATTAGACGAACCAACAAACCACCTTGATATTGAAATGATTCGTTGGCTTGAATCTAGCCTAAGTAATTACAAAGGCGCCATTGTGTTTGTAAGCCACGACCGAGCATTTATTCGTGCAATGGCCACGCGTATTGTTGACTTAGATAGAGGCACAGTTACTAGCTATCCTGGAAACTACGAAACATACCTAGAGAAAAAGCAACACGACCTAGAAGTAGAAGCGAGTCAAAATGCAGAGTTTGATAAAAAGCTGGCTCAAGAAGAAGTATGGATACGTCAAGGCATTAAGGCACGTCGAACGCGTAACGAAGGACGCGTACGAGCACTCAAGAAACTTCGTGAAGAGCGTAAAGCAAGACGTGCCGTGCAAGGAAGTGCTGTAGTCAATCAGCATCAAGCTGCACGCTCTGGCAAAATGGTGTTCGAGGTTAAAGACTTAAGCTACAGCATTGAAGGGAAACCTATAGTTAAAGGCCTAAATCTAAACGTTCTGCGTGGAGATAAACTGGCATTAATTGGTCCTAACGGTAGTGGGAAAAGTACGCTAATTAAACTTCTTCTGGGTGAATTGACGCCAGACAACGGTAACTGTAAGCAGGGTACTAATCTTGAAGTAGCTTACTTTGACCAGCATCGTCACGGTTTAGACCTAGAAAAAACCGTTATTGATGCAGTGGGTGATGGCAAGCGTGATTTAATGGTTAACGGCCACCCAAGACACGTAATCAGTTACTTACAAGACTACCTTTTCACGCCCGAGCGTGTAAACGCGCCCGTAAAATCGTTATCTGGCGGTGAGAAAAACCGTTTAATGCTGGCCAAGCTTATGCTGAAGCCTAGTAACGTACTTGTACTCGATGAGCCAACAAACGACCTTGATGTAGAAACGCTTGAAATGCTTGAAACGTTACTAAATGAGTACACAGGCACCGTGTTATTGGTTAGCCACGATAGGGAATTTGTTGATAACGTGGCCAATAGTTCTGTTGTGTTCGAGGGCAATGGCTTACTGCGAGAGTTTATTGGGGGTTTCACAGACGTAGAAAACTGGTATAAAGAGCAAACTGAAAAGCGTCTACAAATTGAAAAAGAAGAAAAAGCCAAGGTAAAGAATGAAACTAATTTAGCTTCGAACAGTCCTAGTGCTAAGTCTTCTTCTCGTAAGACGAAAAAGCTATCATACAAAGATCAACGTGAACTAGAATCGCTGCCTCAAGAGTTAGAACGCCTTGAAGCTGAACTAGAGGCAATGCAAGAGCAGGTGAATGATCCTGACTTCTTCAAACAAGACAGCGAAACTACGGCCAAAGCGTTAAGTGACTTGGCTGACAAAGAAGAATTACTTTCCCAGAAATATGCGCGCTGGGATGAACTAGAAAGTATGCTGGAAGATAATCAGCAGTAAATAGGATTTTTAATGAAACGAACTCAGCTTGCCGCCGCCGTTCTGTTGGCAACAGGTAGTGTTTCGGCGTTTGCCGCGACCTATTCAGTAACACCTCTTCCGTTACAGGATACCGCTAGAAATAACTTTGGCCGTTCAATTGATGATGCAGGTCAAATGCTTTCGGTTGTTCAATTGGAATACAACCCGCCTATAGATGTTGAGCAGCTTGAAAACGACACAACGTTTTTTGCGGATATAGGTGAAAACCTAGAGAACGAAGATGATGTAAGAAACGGTATATTTAGTGACGTCGATTACACTGCGATTGTAAACTTTTTACTTTCTTCTCCAAACCGAATCACTGGTCAAAAAATCGCTGAGTTCCGCACGTTTAAGGCAGATACACAAGACGCATCTGTAGTACCGGGCCTTGACCAGGTATCAGAAGAGTTTGGTGAATTCACTCGTTCAGTAGAATCAATTGGTCGCGACAGTTTAAACGGTAATTTTGTTGTTGGTGATTCAACGGGTTTCGTTGTTTTAGACCCTTACGAAAATGAAAACGGCGACACGGTAAATTATACCTACCCTGAATCAGGACAGCAGGCGTTTGTTCAGGTGTCTGGTGAAACCAAAATCTTGCCACCTGTAGACGATACTGCAACTGGATTTGCTTCTGCGCGTGCCATCAATTCAAATTTACAAGTTGCTGGTTTTAGTACGGTATCGTTTCAAGATGACGTACCTAATGCCGTAGAGTCTTGCGGTGTTGAAGAAGAACGTGGTGATGTACCATTCGGGCGTTGTTTATTTACCGTTTATAATGGCGACTTCGCAGTTCCACGCATATCGCAAGCGTTTGCAAATACAAGCACGAATTTTCTTCCTGGCTATGTGCTTTTATCAGAAATAAATGCAACTGTTTGGCAACTAGATGCTACTGGCGACGTGATCAGTACTGAAACATACCCACTGTTATTCGAGCCTGAAGAAGAACAAACTGGGCACTTCTATACTTATGCGTATGATATAAATAACCAAGGCATTGCGGTTGGTGAAGGGCTTACGGGCGATGCGGTAAGAGTTGCAAGACCAAATGCGCAAGCCCTTTTAGAAAGTGAACGTGTAGCCACAGTATTTAGAGACGGTGAAACCGTAGAGCTTCTACCTCGTGATGAGAACCTGTTAAGCCAAGCCATTAGCATTAACGACAATAACTGGGTAACAGGTGCAGTGCTGCGTGAAACCAGTGGTGTAGCGCGTTCGCGTTTGTTTGCTTACAACTTAGATACGCAAGAGCAACGCTACCCAGATGGATTTTTTAGAAGTGCAGGCGTAACTGCTAACGCTATTAACAACAACAATATTGTTGTTGGTTTGGCTGATATTGATGCAACAAGTGATACTCAGCGCGAAACCGCAGCGTTTATGTATAACATCGATACTGAAGAGTTCCTTGATTTAAATGCACTTGTATCATGTGACAACACGTTCGAGTTGCTAGAAGCTGTCGATATTAACGATAACAACGAAATAATCGCTAATGCGCGCATCAGAACCACCAGTAAGTACGTAACAGGTAACGACATCATCAACGATGCGGGAGAAACTGAAGAAGTTAACACTATCGTAGCTGTGAAACTTTCTCCAATTCCTAACGGTGAAGTTGAAGAATGTGAAGTCCCTGAAGATGAATTGCCCTACGAGCGACAGGGTGCCTCTACGGGTTGGTATGCGCTACTAGGCATGTTTGGTGCAATGCTCTTTAGAAGACGCATTAAAAAGTAGAAACCCGCTACCCAACAAATAAAAAGCTGCATGCCCGTGCAGCTTTTTTTATGCCTAAACTTAGTAAAAATTGAAACATTTATGCATAAAAAATGTAACATTAATTTCATCGAAACTTCATTTATTTAAAGATTGTCAAGCTTTTTAATTCAAAATTTCTCTTGAACCAATTCAGCAATTGCACTATCAAAGAAAGGTACGCAATAACTTTTCCGGCACTATCGGCAAAAAAGATGTAGAGCGCTCGAGAAAATTATTTGTTGTACATTCAACAAACGAAAGAGGCTAATCAATGAAAAGACAAAAAAGAGATAAACTGACACGCGCACATGCTAAAGGCTATCAAGCTGGTATCAGCGGTCGTGCTAAGGAAAATTGTCCATTTCAGCAAAACGATGCACGTTCACAGTGGTTAGGTGGGTGGCGTGAGGCAGTAGAAGATAGGCACTTAGGTTTAAGTGTTAAATAATACTTTCTCTTTTAGAACTGATTATGCAAAAGGAAAAGCCCCTGAAAAGGGGCTTTTTTCATTGTTTCACACGTCTACAATTAAAAGTTTGAAGTGTCTTGGAATAAACCTACTTTTAGATCTTTAGCCACGTATATTTCTCTGCCGTCAACCTCAACGATGCCATCGGCCATGCCCATAAATAATTTTCGTTTAATTACGCGCTTCATGGTGATTTTGTACGTAACTTTCTTGGCAGTTGGAAGAATTTGACCAGTGAATTTCACTTCACCCACACCTAACGCTCTACCTTTGCCCGGACCTCCGCTCCAACCTAAGAAGAAGCCGACGAGTTGCCACATTGCGTCAAGGCCCAAGCAACCAGGCATTACTGGATCGCCGGGGAAGTGGCAATCAAAAAACCACAAATCAGGGGTTATATCTAACTCGGCAACAATTTCACCCTTACCGTGTTCACCACCGTCTTCGGTAATTGAAACCACGCGGTCCATCATTAACATGTTTGGTGCAGGTAACTGACTGTTCCCAGGACCAAACATTTCACCGCGGCTACACGCAAGTAAATCGTCTCTACTAAAACTATTTTTCTTCTCTGACATTCCCAACTCATTGTTGTATGTTAAACCTCGATGTTAATTTAGCGAACAGTTGTAAGCTAAACAACTCTGAACAGTCATTTTTCTGAAGAAAAACGCGTGTTAAACTAAAGTAATTCAAAAATGTGTGAAAACGATGACAGAAAAAACGGAAAACAAGCGCGCAGTCAAAAGCGTTGCAGAAAAAGCAAAAGCCAATGCTGATAAGCAAAAGCGGTTTAGGGAGCGTCAGAAAGAAGCTGGTAAAAAGCTGGTTCGCGGCTATGTCTCGCCAGAGGCGAAAGCCTGTTATGACGAAATAAGAGACAAAACCGGTTGGACTGACAGTGAAGCCATGTCTAACGCCATGCGCCTTATGTATGCGGCGTACAAGTGCGGACAAATCAAGCTGTTAAATGAATGGCTGAGAAAAAACAATCGCTAGGTAAGTAGCACGGGCATCGAAATTAAATATAAACGAATTAAATACCTGCCTGTAATTAGCCTGTTTTCTTCTTAAGCCATCCACGACTAGGACTGCTTTGCATTGTATGGCGTTTTATTATTCGCTTTGCTTCAGCAATAACGTCATCGCGGTCTCGGTAATCCCACAGTCGTTTTGCTGTTAGCTTACTGTTTGCCGCAATATCAACTATTGGCACAAAATAATCCCGCTCTAAATCAAAGTCTAGCATCATCGCTTCAAGGGGCGGCAGTGTATGCGGTGCGTGAACTGCATCGTCTGGAAGGTGCGCAAGTTCCGGCACCCACTTCTTTATAAATGTACCATTAGGATCTAGCTTCATTGACTGCGTTTGAGGGTTGTATAACCTAACCGTATGGATGCCAGTTACGCTTGCCTGCATCTGAATTTGCGGATAATGAATGCCGGGTTCAAAATCTAAAAACTGAGACGCCAAATAATGTGCAGCGCGAAGCCAGTGTACATTTAAATGATGACATAAAAAGCTGGTAACCATAGCGCGCATTCTGAAGTTTATATAACCCGTTTCTGCCAAAGCTCGCATGCATGCATCAACAAGCGGGTAGCCAGTTTTGCCTTTTTTCCAGTGGTAAAAACGCCTGGTAGCTTCAGGTCCATCAATAAATGGAAACCGAGAGTACGCTTCGTTCATTGCTCGCCATTCAATACTGTGTTCGCTTTCAAATTTTTGAATGAAATGACAGTGCCAATGAAGACGCGACGTAAGCGCCGATATAGCGCGCAACCACTGTGTTTTATCTTTACCGTTTTCGCGCTTAATAGTCGCTCGCTGTTTCTGTACTAAATGATATACCTGTTTAATCGACATATTGCCCCATGCTAGGTAAGGGCTAAGTCTAGTACAGGCCTGCCTTGCTGCGTGTGGTTTAGATATGTGTTTATGGTAGTGTTTGCCGCGTTCTTCAAAAAAGTGCTTTAGGGTATGCCACGCTCTGCGCTCACCACCAATTTGCATTGCAGGTTTTTTAATTAACTGTTTTGTAGGCTGTTCATCTGATGAGCGCTGGCTAGCTTCAATATTTGAAAGCTTAGTACTCCAATCATACTCAATAGCCACCGCTTCAAATGTAGACGCGCGTTTATTTAATGGCGTATTTTTCCAATTTACCCAATTTGCATCAGTAATAGGAATATCAAAGGTAGGAGCATTAAAGTGCGCTTCCCAATTGTTCTGCCAATGTCGACGAGAAGGAAGCCCTCTAAGCACGGCGCCGTGTTGGGCTTCTTCAAACACTATGCCTTTGTCTGCCAAATATTGTTTAACAGCCATATCTCGCTTGTATGTAACAAGTAGGCCTATTTCTTCATAACTTCTTATTGCACTAATAGAATACTGCTGCTCAATAGCGTTTAAAGCATCAAGCACTTCACAGTGAAGCTGCAGTATTTCTATATCTGTTGGTAGTTGGTTATTGATATCGTTTAAGCTTTCACCGACGAAGCGCCAATGGCGTTCGTCCATGTGAGGGTCTTCAATTACCGAGGGCTCCCAACAGTAAAGCAAAACAATGCGTTCATTGTTGTTATATGCGGTAAAAAGTGGTTCGTGATCACGAAGCCTAAGGTCTCGCTTTAACCAAATAACAGTAATGCTTTCTTTTTGCATAGGTGTATCGCGCTACAACCACTTATCTCGAAATTTACCTTTAGGGTCGTAGGTATCAGTCTGCTTTTGCAAATTGAACTGACGGTGACCTCTAGGGTCGCTACCAACACCAGCTAAATACAACCAATTTCCCCAATTGCTACCTACATCATAGTCTATCAATTGGTGCTCAAACCATGCTGCGCCATAGCGCCAATCCTGCTTAAGCTCGTGTACGAAACAACTTGCTACCAGCTGACGACCGCGGTTTGACATATAGCCAGTTTCGCGAAGTTGACGCATACATGCATCTACAATAGGGTAGCCGGTTTCACCATTACACCATTTAGTAAACGTACGTTGGTCGTGACGTGTGTTTGGTAAACGCTGCTGAATACCGTCAAATTTAAACCACTTCGCCCCGTACTTGCGTTGCAGCCAATGAAAGAACTCACGCCACAATAGTTCAAAATAAATCCAATAGGTGGAATCGTTCTTTTCAACGGTTTCCTCAAACTTATACACTTGCTGCATAACTTCACGAGGGGAAATATTTCCATGTGCCAACCAAGGAGAAAGCTTAGTGCTGTGACGCCATGTGTCTAACGCATTTCGTGTTTCCTTGTACGTTGCTGCGCTGCGCCATGAAAATAGATACGTATCAAGATGTGTGAGTGCAGCAGTTTCACCACCCACAAAACCGTCTTCTTTCGGTGTAGGCAGTGTACCTTTTAATTCGTAAATGAATTCTTCCGGTATCATCGGAGCAAAGTGTGGCTTAAGCTCAGTGTAAGTTGCGGCAGGGCTTTGCGGCTCAAGAAACTTTTCTACTTTGCGCCTAAACGGACTGAACACATCTGGCATGTCGTTTATTGAAAATGGAACGTCTTCTTCGTTAAACAACGTAAGGGCATCTTCTTCAATAAATGTAATATTAGGGTGGGCGTTTTTAACGGCGTTTACTTCGGCTATTTCGTCATAGCCTGCATGCTTGTTTACGGCCACGTGGGTAAAGTCATTATTTGCCAGTAGCGTTGTTAAACATTTAATGGTATCACCCTTAAGTACAACTAATTCTTGCCCTGAATCAGCTAGGCGCAATTTTAAATCATGCAAAGACTCAACAATAAACTGATGACGGTGCTCACCGGTTTTCTTAAAACCGAATGGCGTTGAAACATAATGTTTATCATTAAGTACGTAGACAAACGTGATTTCATCCACGCTGTCACAAAGCACGTTTATTGCACGTTGATCATGCAGGCGAAGGTCGTGTCTAAACCAGAATAGACCGCGGCTGTTGCTAATCTTGTCTGCCTGTTTAACCGTTTGTTTTGTCATAGTGTTTGCCAGATAACTTTTATTATAATTTCGTAATCCCGATCACGCGTTAATGCGTATTACACCGATACGTAAAGAATTAATAATTAGTGCAATTTTAAGGTAATAAAGTGACCGTACCCGTAAGCATAATGTGGTTCAGACAAGATCTGCGCGTTAAAGATAACCCTGCGCTTAATGCAGCGTGTGATATGGGCAAAATTATCCCAATTTACATTTATGATGATCAAGCACCCGACGGTCGAAAGTTAGGCGGAGCAAGTAAATGGTGGCTGCATCATTCACTTACATCATTGAATGAGCGTTTAAATGGCCATTTACAAATACTCAAAGGTGATCCAAAAGAAATTCTTCCTGCTTTAATGGAAGCGACAGGCGCAAAGTCTATTTTTTGGAATCGCTGCTACGAGCCATGGCAAATAAACCGCGACAAACACATTAAAAAGTCGCTGGTTCAGGAAGGTTTTGAAGCAACTAGCTGCAATGGCAGCCTGTTGTGGGAACCCATGAAGGTATTGAAAAAAGACGGAACGCCGTATCGCGTATTCACACCGTATTACCGCAAAGGCTGTCTACAAGTAGATGAGCCTCGTTACCCTAAGGCGCCGCCAGCACGCATAACCTATGCTGACGATATGTCGCAGTGTGACTCTATTGAGCTAGACGACTTGGCACTATTGCCCACCATTTCTTGGGATACCACTATTAGCGAAATGTGGAAGCCCGGAGAAGAAGGCGCTGCTGATAACTTGGCAACATTTATAGAAAATGCTGCTCGCAATTATAAAGAAGACAGAGATATACCGTCTGTTAAGGGCACATCGCGTCTATCGCCACATTTACACTTTGGCGAAGTGTCGCCTAATCAAGTGTGGTATGCCATAAAAGACAAGTTTGGTAATACTAAAGATAAAAGTATTGATACCTATTTAAGTGAACTTGGCTGGCGAGAATTCAGCTATTACTTGCTGTACCATTTTCCAACGCTACCGAATAAAAACTTTAACGATAAGTTTGATAAGTTCCCATGGCGCACCGACGCGAAGGCACTTAAAGCATGGCAACGCGGCAACACGGGTATTCCTATTGTTGATGCAGGCATGCGCGAGTTATGGCAAACGGGATATATGCACAATCGCGTTCGAATGATTGTGGGTTCATTTTTAGTGAAGAATTTGTTGCTCAGCTGGCATGAAGGTGAACGCTGGTTTTGGGACACTCTGTTAGATGCAGATTTGGCCAGTAATAGTGCTAGTTGGCAGTGGGTAGCTGGCTCGGGTGCAGATGCGTCGCCGTACTTCAGAATTTTCAATCCTATTCTACAGGGCGAAAAATTCGATAAGAAAGGCAACTATGTACGTAAATTTTGTCCAGAGCTTAAAAACCTTCCTGATAAGTACATCCACAAGCCGTGGGAAACCCCAGGTGTTATAGCTAAAGATGCTGGATTGGAGCTTGGTAAAACCTATCCCCAGCCAATTGTTGACCTTAAAAAATCAAGGCAACGAGCGTTAGACGCGTTTCAAGAGATAAAAGAGTAGGGTATGGCTGCACTTATTTTAGTTCTTGGCGATCAGTTAACCGCAACGCTACCAGCCATTTCTGACGCTAATAAATCGACAGACACGATATTAATGGCGGAAGTGCGTGAGGAAGCAACTTACGTAAAGCACCATAAGAAGAAAATTGCGTTTCTATTTAGTGCCATGCGCCATTTTGCCAAATCACTTCGCGACGATGGTTACCGCGTTGACTATATAAAATACGACGATGTAGATAACGCCGGTAGCCTATTTGATGAAGTAAAACGTGCCCTTGAAACAGGGCGCTTTGATGAGGTTGTATGCACAATGCCAGGTGAGCATCGCCTCCTTAAAAGCATGCAGCAGTGGCAAAGTGTGTTAAATACGCCTGTTTCGATAAAAGAAGACAATCGCTTTTTGTCGACTCCTGACGAGTTTAGTGAGTGGGCTAATGGTAAAAAACAGCTTCGAATGGAATTCTTTTACCGAGAAATGCGCCGCAAGCATAATGTGCTGATGGACGGGAAAAACCCTATTGGTGGTAAATGGAATTACGATGCTCAAAACCGTGAGTCTATGGATGCTACGCATCAAGTGCCTAAACACAGTAGTTTTGAAACCGATGAAATAACGAAGGAAGTGTTAGCGCTTGTTGAGGAAAACTTCAGCGATCACTTTGGTGAACTTGATGGTTTCTACTTTGCGGTAACTCGGGAAAATGCGCTTAAGGTTCTTGATACCTTTATCGATGAGCGACTCGAAAACTTTGGTCAGTATCAAGATGCTATGGTTGAAGGGAAGCCTTGGATGTATCACTCGCACATTGGCTTTTACTTAAACTGCGGGTTATTAACGCCTAAAGAGGCGATAGAAGCAGCAGAGCAGGCGTATCATGCCGGACAAGTACCGCTTAATTCTGCAGAAGGTTTTATTCGACAAATATTGGGCTGGCGTGAATACGTTAGAGGCTTTTACTGGCACTTTATGCCTAACTTAAAAACCGACAACTATTTCAATAATACACGCTCGCTTCCTTCGTTTTTCTGGGATGCGCAAACCAATATGAACTGTATGCGCCAGTGTATTAAGGAAACTCAGCAAAATGCCTATGCACACCACATACAGCGTTTAATGGTAATTGGTAACTTTAGCTTGTTAACAGAACTTAGCCCTGAAGAAGTACAGGCGTGGTATTTACTTGTGTATGCCGACGCTTATGAGTGGGTAGAGTTACCAAATGTAGCTGGCATGATCCTTTATAGCGATGGCGGTAACTTAGCCAGTAAACCCTATGTTGCTAGCGGTAGCTACATCAACAAGATGAGTAATTACTGCAAAAACTGCGGCTATCAAGTATCGAAAAAAACAGGGCCTAAAGCGTGTCCGTTTAACTACTTGTATTGGCATTTCATTGATAAGCAGCGAGATAAACTGAGTAATAATCACCGTATGGCGATGATCTACAAAACCTACGGCCGCATGAAAGAAGAAAACATTGATGCGATGAAACAGGATGCAGCCGCATTTTTAACTAAGCTGTCGAAAAATGAAGAAGTCTAATTTGCCGACAAAAGTCTGTCCGGTTTGCGACCGCCCGTTTACCTGGCGTAAAAAGTGGGAGCGTGACTGGGAGAACGTTAAGTACTGCTCGAAACGTTGTGCATCTAATAAAAATAATACCTAGCTTACGTTGATGTTAATCAGTGGCATGACACCTGTTGTGCCACTTAGCGTTGAACTTAGTAAAACCATGAATCCCACTCATAGTTTGATGAATTTATACCATTTATTTTCATAACCAAAGTTGCGTATAACTGATGCCATTGTCACTAATGAGTAACTGTTATGCACCAAGACATCTCGTTTAAGATTACACGGACTGCGTTTAACGAACACTATTGTGTTGCTCCAAATACACGAATCACTACCAATTTTGCTAATTTAGCGCGTGGTCCATACAAGGAAGAAAACATTCGAAATACCCTTGATATGATAAGTAACCGCTGTAATTCACTTGCGCACTGGGATAATTCAAATAAAAACCGTTACTCGGTAACGTTAGAGATTGTCAGTGTATTTATTAATAGCGGATTAGATTGCAGCCTTGACTCCCTAGGCGAAAACGATGACGGACTGCCAAACATTGAAATGCTACAAACTAAAATTGTAGATGCAGACACGGGTGATGTTATAGACGGTATTGTTGGGAATAATTTCTCGTCATACGTCAGGGATTACGATTTTAGTGTTGTTTTAAAACGCTTTAATGAAGGAAAAGAGACCTTCCAAGTTCCATCGAACTTTGGGGACTTTCACGGCACGCTGTTTAAACACTTTGTTGAATCATCGGCATATAAAGCTGAATTTTGTAAGACGCCGGTAATTTGTTTATCGGTTTCAGATAATAAAACGTACACCCGAATAAATAATTCACATCCCATATTGGGGGCTGAATATGCGCCCTGCGGTACTTCACTAACGGAGCAATACTTTGCAAAAATGGGGTTACGTATTCGGTACTTTATGCCAAACAATAGTGCAGCACCATTAGCATTCTACTTTTATGGTGACTTGTTAAACGATTACTCAAACATAGAGTTGATTGCCACAATTAGCACCATGGAGACCTTCCAGAAAATCTACCGTCCAGAGATTTATAACGCGAACTCTAGCGCTGGTACGTGCTTTAAACCAAGCCTTTTTAATAAAGATTACTCCTATACACATGTTAAATACGACCGAGAAGAGCGCGCTTCATTGGCCGTAGAGCAAGGCAAGTATATTGAGACCATGTTTATTAAGCCCTATAAGGCAATGCTTGAACAAACACTTACCCATCAAAATAATTACTAACGCTAATTTCTAACGAGAAAAATATAAGGCCCCTTAATGAATACGCTGATTCCTACTTGTATAGCGGGTAGCTTACCTAAACCTATTTGGCTGGCAGAACCGGAAACCTTATGGTCGCCGTGGAAGTTAGCTAACAAAGCCCTAGAACAAGGCAAGCAAGATGCCTTGAAATTGGCGCTTCACGATCAAAAAAACGCTGGTTTAGACATCATTTGTGACGGTGAACAAACAAGGCAACATTTTGTAACTACCTTTATTGAACAATTGAACGGTGTTGATTGTGAAAACAAGAAAACAATGAGAATTCGAAATCGCTATGATGCACAAGTGCCCGTGATTGTAGGCCCAATTAGCCTTTCACATTTTGTTTTTGAAAAAGATGCATTGTTTTTACGTAGTCAAACAGATGCCCCCATAAAGTGGGCGCTTCCAGGGCCACTCACTATGGTCGATACACTTTGTGACGAATACTATGGTTGTAAAAAGACGCTAGCAAACGAATTCGCAAAAATATTAAACAAAGAAGCCAGAGCACTCGAAGCTGCTGGCGTAGATGTTATTCAGTTTGACGAGCCTGCATTTAACGTTTTTCCAGATGAGGTAAACGAATGGGGCGTTGACGCGCTAGAAACCGCCATAGATGGATTAACCTGTAAAACGGCAGTTCATATTTGCTACGGCTACGGTATTAAGGCAAATAATGATTGGAAAAAATCATTAGGCACTCAATGGAGACAGTACGAATTAATCTTTCCGAAAATTAAAGCCTCTAACATAAGTGCGGTTTCGCTAGAGTGCCATAATTCCCACGTGCCCTTGTCGCTTATTTCTCTACTAGAAGGAAAAGAGATAATGGTAGGTGCAATAGATGTGGCGAACGACTCTATTGAATCGCCAGAAGAGGTTGCAGAAACACTAAGACAAGCACTAGCGTATGTGGCACCTGACAAACTCATAGCATGCACTAACTGCGGAATGGCACCAATGGCAGCCGACGTCGCACGTAAAAAACTTGCTGCTTTAACCGCGGGTGTACGCATTATTAGAGACGAGCTACATGCTACTTAAACAACTAGCAACATAAACAAAAAACGAGCATCGACCGTAGTAACCTTACCTTAAATGGAAAGAGTTATAGAATGGAAACGCCAATTACTGTCGATAAATTTCGTTTTTTACTGTATCGACTTAAAGAAAAGCTATGGATTAAACCACTTTTGCTCTGTGTGCTGTCTATTGCCTGTGTGTTTGCAGCCAAGGCTGCTGATAGCTTTATAGATTCGAAACACATACCCAATATTAACGCTAAATCGGTTGAAACACTTTTATCGATAATGGCGTCAACCATGATGGTTATCGCAACATTTTCAGCTGGCACTATGGTTAATGCCTATAGCTCTGCAGGCCATTCAACTACACCGAGAAGTTTAAGTCTGATCATCTCAGACGACGTGTCTCAGTATGCGCTATCAGTATTTGTTGGCGCATTCATCTACAGTGCGGTTGCTATTACAGCAATGCATCTCGCATTTTTTGATACTGCTGGCGTTTTTATTCTTTTTTGTCTTACATGCACGGTTTTTATCGTAGTTATATTAACCTTTATCAGATGGGTAGACAGCGTGGCGCGCTTAGGGCGTGTAGAGTCAACAGTGCTGAAAGTAGAACAAGCGACAAAACGCGCAATTGAACATCGCATTAATACGCCATACCTAGGCGCAATACCACAGCACGATGCAGCAGTGCAGGGCAGTCATGCCATTTATACCGACGAAGTAGGGTACATACAACTTGTCGACATCGCTAGACTCCAACAGCTATGTGAAAAAGAAGACTTATTCATTAACTTGAATATGTTACCTGGTGAGTTTGTAACACCAGAAAAGCCTGTTGGTTTCGCTACGGAAGCCGGTTTTGATAAGGAAATATTGTGCGCTATTAGCATTAATCCTATGCGTTCGTTCGAGGCAGACCCAAGATATGGGTTTATCGTTTTAGCAGAAATAGCGTCTAGAGCCTTGTCGCCCGCTGTAAATGACCACGGCACAGCCATTAAAATTATCACAAGCATTACCAGGCTATTGTTACTTTGGCATTCGACAAAACGTGTAAATAAAACTGATAGCCAAAATAATAGCCATAAGTTAAACAGTGCAACTGATTTTACAAATGAAAAGATGATTAAAAACAGTCACGAGCCTAAATATAATCGTGTGTCTGTACCTGAATTATTAATTAATGACATTTTTGATGACGCATTTACTAGTATTTCAAGAGACAGTAATAACAATATTGAAGTGGCAATAAGAATTCAAAAGTCTTTAATAACGCTATCTAAATGCTTTGAACATGTTAATAGAGATTTTTACAGGGCCGCGGTTAAGTTTCAAAAAGAAACATTTGATAGATGCTTTGAAAACTTAAATTTCGAGAAAGATAAAGAAAGGCTTAATTTAGTTTTCGAACAATCAAAGTAAATATAAAAACAAAACTTTAATAAAAGTTTTCAATTAACCAATACTTATAGTTGATAGAGATATTAATCAATTATTTTCAGTAATAAGAATTCTGAGTTAAGTCATGAACTCAATTTAACTCCTTAAAGTATTCTCAAATGCCAAAGAGCATCTTGATAACACCATTTCTCTATATTTAGCAGTTCGAGCGCTACGTAAAATCTGAATCGTTTTGCGAGGTCTAATACGTCAGATTTTACGTAGCGCGACATTTGAAAACTCCACTTAAAAATACTTTTTGGAAATATCGCAGCGATAATAAAGCTCAACTAGTCATAGAGATTGACTAAGTTAGTGCTGTAGTAAACTTGAGCGCAAGTTTTTTCACGCACTGTGCTGAGCCAACAAAAGGCGCTAGAGGCAAAATAGTCTGTAAGCAATCACAGTCAACAAGGTAAGCAAAAAGGCTGACATCTGCGCCCTAATATCACCAATACATAATTACTCATAATGTATATTATGTTAAATTAGATATGGGAAATGACTGGATAAGTGATGTGGTAACCACGATAGCACCCCGTTCTCCTGCTCTTATTAATAATGTTGTAGATTGTTAACGTAGTTCGTAAACACCACGTAAGCTTTTAAAGCGTGTCTGTATAGATGTTTAATGAAATTGAAAAGCCACCATGAAGGCATTGAGAGATTATGTGAGCACAAAACTCTTAAGTGTTGTAAGTGTTATTTATAAATTTATAAGCAGGCCTCTAAAAGTATTTTATACAAGATGCCCGTAACATTAAGTGATTGTTTCAAGCTAATTAGCAAAACGTTATTTGCTTTCAATTTCAGACTGAAATCTCTATCTTATTGCTTCATGGTCATAGTTTTGACCCATCCAGATATATAAAGAAGTACGATTAAGCGTTTTGCAATTAATATGAGGCTTTTAGGCATACGTTATTTTAAAGAGTGACTTTAAATCGAGATTGCTTACTTTCCCTTAAATGGAAGCTAATTAATTTAGCTCCAATAAAAATACGAATGTAAGTGGCTTAAAAGCCTCACCTTATAGATAGCAGTGTCTGTCGCAAATACGATGAATTTAATGATGTGAGATGCAATTACTGGTGGTTTTCAATGGGCTATGTAGGCTAAAAGAAGCGTAAATCTTATTATTTTATTTCGCGCTTCTACGTAAAATCTAGTGGGTAATGCCTGGTATTCTTTGTCAGATTTCACGTAGCGCACGATTTTCGAAACGCAAAAATATACGCCGTTTTTGGAATAAATTGGCATATAACGCTTATTGGTCGACATTACTCAAAATACATGTATTAATATACAGTAACTTCTGTCTAGGGTATTATTGGAAGGATAACGAACCTGTAGTCACCAGTTCTTGAGTTTACTGATGTTTTCAGTAAGTCATGCAAGCCTGTCGGCCAAAGTTCACGCATGATAATTACAGTTATCATGCGTGAATTGGTTAAATATACAGTAACTTATAGATTTAAATGGATTCGTTCCACTCAGTTAACGTAATGCCAAATAACACTAAAGTATCTCTCATTTACCAGCCCGGTGCTATAGAATCCGCTTCTATGAATGCAAATGTAACAACAACTCATCAGCAGACTGATGAAGAGTTTCTATCACTTAATACAGCTAAGGAACGCACCAACACATATTACAAAGACATATTCTCTAAACTGCCAAAGAACACACAGCGTGCATATTTAAGTGACTATAACGAATTTGGATTGTTTTGTGCGCAATATGGCTATCAGGGTTTTACTAACGACTTTGCGTCAAACGAGCAATGTATCAAGCATTATGTAGAAGTACTATGCCAATCTCCCCTAGCCTATCGCACTATTAAGCGTCGATTGTCAGCGTTAAGCAAATATCTTGGTATAGCGAGTTTACCGAACCCGATTATCCGCTCGGCTTATCTGCGAGACTTCATACGACTATCGCTGGTAGAAAATAAAAAATACAGTATCTCAAGTCATCAAGCGGTTCCATTAACCATTGAAATGCTAGACAGTATTAACAATGCGGTTATCCCAGACTCGCTATTGGAATTACGCGACCTTGCAATCATCAACATTATGTTTGATGCATTGCTGAGGGCGGATGAAGTGGTTCGAGTTTGCCTTGAACATCTGTCTAGGCGTAATAATACATTATTAGTCGTCTCGTCAAAAAGCGACCAAGCAGGCCAAGGACAATACCGTTTTGTATCTGACAGCACACTGTCGATGATTCAAGAGTTTATTGATGAAGCCAATTTAACCCCGTCTTCTAAACAACCAAGGGCTATTGATGATCCTCGCCGTATATCGAAAGGCATTTTGTTTCGTCGTGTGTCGAATCATAAAAACGCATTATTGCCCTTTGACGAATCTGTATCTGAATATTCTGCTAACGTTTTAGATTATTCTAGTATTTATCGAATATGGAAACGCATTGCTTTACGTGCAGGAATTTCTGAGAACATAACGCCGCATAGTGGCAGAGTTGGTGGTGCAGTATCGCTGGCCGAAGATGGAGCAACGTTGCCTGAACTTCAATTAGCTGGAGGCTGGAACTCGCCAGAAATGCCAGGCCACTATACCAAGCAAGCCAATGTAAAACGCGGTGGAATGGCTAAACTTTCACAAAGACACAAACGTTAAAGCGCGATTTGTAACGCATGCAGTTATGCGTAACTTCAATAGTTACTTATCGCATAACTAGAATAGTAAAATCGTTAGCCAAGTAACTGTTGCTAATACTAAACTTACGAAAACGGCTGCAGAGCCGATGTCTTTTGCTCTCCCAATTAAAACGTGTATGTCAGTAGATACGTGGTCGCAAAGTTTTTCAACTGCAGTGTTTAGTAACTCTGTAATTAATACTATAAACAACGTCATAATAAGTAGTATTCGTTCTACATTACTTACTTCAAGCCATAGCGCTAGTGGAATTAGTACAAGCATTGCAAAAAACTCTTGTCTTATCGCAGCCTCACTTTTAAATGCAGCGCGTAGTCCATTCAATGAATAATGAGTGGCGTATAAAATGCGTAGCAATCCTGTGCGTTTCTCTATCATTTGTTGTTTTGCCTTTCCCATATTTGTGAAAACAAGTGCATACAAGTTTGAAATTACCTATTTTGAAAATAGTAACTTGCCGTTACAGCGATATGACGATTAAATTAATTTGTATGTTTTTGTGTGGGAATTGAAATGAAAAACTGCATTGTTCTGTTATTGGTATTCTTTGTGTTTTCCTGTGACGTTGAAACTTCGTCATCGAAAGGCTTCAGTTTGCCAACGGGCAACACTGAAAATGGCAAAGCGGTTTTTCATAAATATAGATGTACAGACTGTCACTATATTGAAGGTGAAAAACTAAACGCTACCAACAACTATCTAACGGTTAAACCCATTATGTTAGGAGGTACGGAAGGAAACGTAAAAACATATGGCGAGTTAGTAACGAGCATTATTAACCCCTCGCATAAAATAGCACCACGTTACCCCGCTAGCTTTACAAGTAACGAAGGTGTATCTCAGATGCGAGTTATAAACGACGAACTCACTGTTGCAGAACTTATCGACCTAGTAGCCTATTTGCAAGCGCAGTATAGGGTAGAACCCTACAGAACCAGCGATTATCGTCTTTATAAATTGAGAGCAAGAAACGAGAAGAGTTAATCATATCATGTTGTTTTATATATGATTAGCACTTTAATCTTCGTTGTTTTCACATATGCTAAAGGGTTATGTGTAACCAACGTTCGCGGTAAGTATGTTCAACAAATCGCTAATAACGCACCTTTTGGCGCTATTCTCTATGTCCAATATCGTCTGTAGCGTGCTAATCTTCTAACATAATCAATAGTCTGCCCTGTACTACTTTATTTTTCACCCGCGTAGTTAATAGGGCTCATGCAATAAAAGGTTTTACATGGAGTATGCATTTCTTCTTTTCGCATTTGTTTGTGGATTAACAGTAAAGATAATTGGCATCCCGCCCCTTGTTGGTTATTTGATAGCAGGGTTTCTGCTAAATCTTTTTGGCTACAAATTAACCGATGACCTTACTGAAATAGCAAACTTGGGTATCACCATTATGCTATTCACTATTGGTTTAAAACTAAATATAAGAGATTTGAGTAAACGTGAAGTTTGGGCTGGAAGCGTTTCACATACGCTTATTTGGGTAGGCGTTATTACATGTGCTGTTTATGGTGTTGCTGCTATAGCTTCACAATACGTTGAAGGTCTTACTTGGGAAACCGCTGCGCTTATCGCCTTTGCCTTAAGCTTCAGCAGCACAGTGTGTGTTGTAAAGGTGTTGGAAGAAAGTGGTGAAAGTAAAACTCGTCACGGTCGTCTAGCTATTGGCATACTGGTAATGCAAGACGTGTTCGCGGTAGTGTTTTTGGTCGCAGCTACTGGAAAATTGCCTTCAGTTTGGGCGTTGGGTCTGCTTGGGCTTGTTCCTGCTATGCCGCTTATCAGCAAGATGATTAACAAATCTGGGCATGGCGAACTTCTTCCTCTTACAGGGTTTATTTTAGCGCTTGGCGGGTATCACCTATTTGAGTTGGTAAATGTAAAGGGCGATTTAGGTGCACTAATTTTCGGAATGATGTTGGCACAACATGAAAAAGCTTCTGAACTTGCAAAGTCCCTTTTGAGTTTTAAAGACCTATTCCTTATTGGTTTTTTCTTAACAATAGGGCTGACCGCCCTTCCCAACTTCACAATGATATTACTCTCAGTCGTCTTCTGTATTTTTATTCCAATAAAGGCCGCGCTATTTTTTGGTCTTTTTACGTCGCTTCGACTTCGTGGCAGGACCGCTTATTTAAGCAGCCTTGTTTTATCTAACTATAGCGAGTTTGGTCTAATCGTTGGTGCGCTTGCCGTTTCACTGGGGTTACTCGCGGACTCTTGGTTAGTGGTAATTGCACTTTCAGTGTCTATCTCTTTTGTTATAACCAGTGTTTTATATAGAACGTCTCATGCGCAATATCATCGTTACAACGATATCATTAAACGTTATGAAAAATCGGTACGTCTAAAAGAAGATGTTTACCCTACTCTACAAAATGCGGAGTTTTTAGTGCTTGGGATGGGCCGTGTTGGTAGAGGTGCTTTTAACGCGCTTTCTAATTTAAGTGACGTTAACGTTTGGGGTATGGATGCCGATCGTACAAAAGTAAAAGAACTCGCGTCTGAAGGCTTTAACGTTATCTGCGGAGACGGAGAGGATGTAGATTTATGGGAAAACCTAGATATAGACAATGTGCAAATGGTATTACTGGCGCTACCATCTATCCAAGACTCGGTGAATATTACGCGTCAACTCAAAAACGCGGGTTATAAAGGCAAGGTTGCCGCAATTGCTCGTTATGAAGATGAGGTGTCTTATTTATATGAAAATCATGTAGATAAAGTGTTCAATTTCTTTACCGAAGCTGGTTTAGGTTTTGCTGAAGAGAGTCTAGCCTATGCGCAGTCTCAAGAATTACATCAACAGCAAGCATAAGAGAAATGCAGTTCTAAATGCGAACAATGGTTGAATTGAGATTCGTTATCGTTTGTAAATGTATGTTTTATAAAGAATTTTTGACTTTTTGCGTGAGTGGGGCTACACTTCGCTGAAATACTAGAAAAGGGTTTTCACTATGCAAGGTGACAAACAAGTAATTGCAAAGTTAAACGAAGTACTAACATGTGAACTTACTTCGATAAATCAATACTTTCTGCATGCTCGTATGTTTAAAAATTGGGGCTTCTCTGAGTTAAACGAGAAAAACTACAAGAAGTCAATTAAAGACATGAAGCAAGCTGATGATTTGATTGAGCGCATTTTATTTCTAGAAGGGTTACCTAACCTACAAGCACTAGGCAAGCTTTACATCGGTGAAGACACGGTAGAGATGCTCGCTTGCGATGCTCGATTTGAAAAAGAGCAGCTACCACTTCTTCGCGAAGCCATTGCATTGTGTGAAGAAAAACAAGACTACGTGTCGAGAGATTTACTTGAGAATATTCTTGAGTACGAAGAAGAGCACTTAGACTGGATAGAAACGCAAGAATATCAAATTGACGCGATGGGTATTGAGAACTACCTGCAAGCACAAGTTATGGGAGACGACTAATGAAAGGCAATCAAGCTATCATTAATGGGTTGAACGAGCTACTTTCATATGAACTAGCAGCAATGGATCAGTATTTTATCCATTCACAAATGTACCTCGATTGGGGTCTCAACAAACTCTATGAGCGTATTGACCATGAATTTGATGACGAGCGCGGTCATGCCACCAAGCTTATTGAGCGTATGCTGTTCTTAGAGGGTACGCCTGATATGACAAAGCGCACTGGCTTTAAAGTAGGCAAAGACGTGCCTGAAATGCTTGAAAGCGATTTACGCGTTGAGTATGAGGTTGATGCAAAACTTCGTGAAGTTATTGCGCTGTGCGAAACAGAAAAAGACTATGTTACTCGCGATATGCTAATTGTCTTGTTAGACGATACAGAGATGGACCACGCTCACTGGCTTGAGCAACAATTGGGTCTTATCAAGCGTTTAGGGTTACAAAATTACCTTCAATCGCAAATGTAATAGTAATGATGTTGAGAAAAGGACCAGCGCTTTAGCTGGTCTTTTTTTATGTGTAATTTGTGTGCCTAACGCTATCAATGCTTTATTGTTGGGTAACGAAATAAAGATAAGCAGGTGATTCCTCTGAAGCAATGTTTAGCCGTAGCTGCCAGCGCATAACAGGTTCACTGCAACTTCCTAGCATAAACCAACCTGACCATTTACCCTGCGGCCCCTGCTCGAGTAGCACTGGAATTTTTCCCATATACATATTAACACCCTCTATCCAGGCACTTTCCACTACATGATTTGGCGGAATTGAAAATGTGACAGTGACCGACTCTTCAGCAACGGGCTTGTCAGAAAAGTGAGCAATGGCTATGTCATTACCGATTAAGAATTCGCAAGTTTCATTGACAAACGTGCAGCTATTACCTATTCCATTACTTACATTTGTCTCGTCAAACGCAGTTTGCTGAAATTTATGTGCAAGAAAAACGCACACTGTTACAACCACAATTGCTAACAGTGGAAGCTGAGAATGTAAAAATTTTGATCGTTTACTGTTATGGTTAATTAGCATTTCTTAAATTTTATGTATTTCTTCATTGACGGAGATCAAGCTTAAGTAGTTTATGGTATCTTTTTGTAACTAAAAACTTTATCATCCGCGTACCAACTGGCTTGGAGACAATAATTATTACTCTTTCCGGGCTCGGTGTGAAGCGTAATCTCTTGCTGATACACGTCTCGACCGCACTATTTTGGCAGTTGGATACCATAGTTCATTTGAAGTGGAAGATTCATTAAAATGAGTGAAATAAGCCAAGCACAACCTAACTACAATTATAAAGTGGTTAGGCAATTTACCATCATGACCATAGTCTGGGGTATCATTGGTATGGGCCTAGGGGTATTTATTGCTGCGCAATTATTTGCACCTATGCTTAACTTTGACACACCATGGCTAACATTTTCACGTTTGCGTCCGTTGCACACTAATGCCGTAATTTTTGCCTTCGGCGGCTGTGCGCTATTTGCAACGTCGTACTACATCGTTCAGCGTACCTGCCAGGTAAGACTGTTCAGTGACAAACTTGCCGCGTTTACCTTCTGGGGCTGGCAGGCCGTTATTGTTTTAGCTGTAATCACCCTTCCAATGGGTTTAACAAGCTCTAAAGAATACGCTGAATTAGAGTGGCCAATTGATATTCTTTTGGCACTGGTCTGGATCGCTTATATCATCAATTTCTTCGGAACCCTCGTTATCCGTAAGGTTTCGCACATCTATGTTGCGAACTGGTTCTTGGGCGCGTTTATGCTTACCGTTGCAGTTCTGCACATTGGTAACAGCATGGCTATTCCGGTATCTTTCACTAAGTCGTATTCATTGTATGCAGGCGCCGTAGACGCCATGATGCAGTGGTGGTATGGCCACAATGCGGTAGGTTTCTTCTTAACTGCAGGCTTCTTAGGCATGATGTACTACTTTGTACCTAAGCAAGCTGGTCGCCCAGTTTACTCTTACAGACTGTCTATTGTTCACTTCTGGGCACTTATCTCTCTGTATATTTGGGCTGGTCCTCACCACCTTCACTACACTGCCCTACCTGACTGGACTCAGTCACTTGGTATGGTGATGTCTATTATCTTATTCGTTCCATCTTGGGGCGGTATGATTAACGGTATTATGACGCTATCAGGTGCGTGGCATAAGCTTCGTACAGACCCTGTATTGCGCTTCCTTATTGTTTCATTGTCTTTCTATGGTATGTCTACCTTTGAAGGTCCAATGATGGCAATTAAAACCGTTAACGCACTATCTCACTACACAGACTGGACCATCGGTCACGTTCACTCTGGTGCACTAGGTTGGGTTGCAATGGTATCAATCGGGTCGATTTACCACCTAATCCCAATTCTGTTCGGTCAGCCGGCTATGTACAGCACTAGATTGGTTAACGTGCACTTCTGGTTTGCAACCATTGGCGTTGTGCTTTACATCGTTGCAATGTGGATGTCTGGTGTACTTCAAGGTCTAATGTGGCGCGCAGTTAACGCTGACGGTACGCTTACTTACAGCTTTGTAGAGTCACTGGAAGCGTCTAAACCGTTCTACGTAGTTCGTTTCATTGGTGGTTGTTTCGTTGTGGCTGGTATGCTTGTAATGGCATACAACACATGGAAGACCGTTCGTGCCCCTAAAGGTAGTATCGCTGCAGAGCCAGCGACTCAGCCAGCGTAGTTAAGGAGCAGAATAATGAAAAATGCACACGAGTTAATTGAAAAAAATGTCGGCCTACTTACCGTTCTTATCCTAGTAGCGATAAGCTTCGGCGCCATGGTTCAAATTACGCCGTTGATGTTTCAACAGCAAACGATGGAACCTGTAACTGGCCTACGTCCATACACTGCACTTGAGCTGGAAGGTCGTGACATCTACATCCGTGAAGGTTGCGTTGGTTGTCACAGCCAAATGATCCGTCCATTCCGCGCAGAAACTGAGCGTTATGGTCACTACAGCGTTGCTGGCGAATCAGTATGGGAGCACCCTTTCCTATGGGGTTCTAAGCGTACTGGTCCTGACCTAGCACGTGTTGGTGGTCGTTACAGTGACGAGTGGCACCGTGTTCACCTGCTAAATCCTCGTAACGTAGTACCTGAGTCGAACATGCCAGGTTTCCCTTGGCTTGCGGAAAACACGCTTAACGGCGAGTTAACAGGCGAAAAAATGGAAGTATTCCGTGGATTCGGCGTTCCGTACACCGACGAAGATATCGCGGGCGCGAAAGCCGCAGTACAGGGTAAAACAGAAATGCAAGCCCTTATTGCTTACCTTCAATCTCTTGGCACACATTTGAAATAATATGGACCAAGGAATAGTAGGCAGCATTTTTACTGTCATCGTCTTTGTTAGCTTCATCGGTATTGTGTGGTGGGCGTTTAGCAGCCGTAACAAGAAAAAATTCGATGAAGCTGCAAACCTAGTGTTTGCAGACGAAGAAAAAGAAAAATCAAAAGAAGATTAGCAGGAGTCTTAAACTCATGAGTATGTTTTGGACAATTTGGATTTCAGTGATAACTCTAGGGTTAATCATTGGTTGCTACTTCCTTCTACGCTGGTGCCTTTCTAATAAGACAGGTGTAGCTGAAGGCGAGTCAATGGGACACGAGTTTGATGGTATCGAGGAACTGAATAACCAGCTTCCCCGTTGGTGGACAATCATGTTCTACATTACCATCGTTTGGGGCTTCTTATACCTAGCTCTGTATCCTGGTTTAGGTGCTTACGAAGGTTTATTAGGTTGGAGAAGTTCAAACCAGAATATTCAGTCGTTAGAAGAGTCTCTTCAAGCGCGTATTGAAGCGAAAGAGCAAGGTAAATTGGTTGAGTATGACCGCGAGCTAGACTTTGCGGCAGAAAAATTTGACCCAATTTTCGAAGCTTATGCGGCAGTACCTGTAGAAGAACTGGCAAAAGACCCGGAAGCAAATAAAGTAGGACAGCGTTTATTCCTACAAAATTGCTCTCAGTGTCACGGCTCTGATGCACGTGGTCAAAACGGCGGCTTCCCTAACCTTACCGACGACGATTGGTTGTACGGTGGCTCAGGCGCGAAAATTGTTGAAACCCTTCAACTTGGTCGTAAAGCAGCCATGCCTGCGTGGTTAGATGCGATGGGTGAAGACGGCATCGACGAAGTAGTAAACTACGTACTAAGCCTAAGCGGTCGCGATGTAGACCCTCAGCTTGCAAAAGCGGGTAAAGCGCGTTTTGCAGCTTGTGCAGCATGTCACGGTATGGACGGTAAAGGTAACCAAATGCTTGGTGCGCCTAACCTAACAGATAACATCTGGCTATACGGCGGCAGCCACAGAGCGGTTACAGAAACGCTAACATACGGCAGAAACGGCGTAATGCCATCATTTAAGAAGACCTTAGGTGATGACAAGATTCACGTTGTAGCAGCTTATGTATACAGCCTTTCAAATGATTAATGATCTAAATCATTAAAATGACGCGAAAGCCCCGTTACCACGGGGCTTTTTTTATGAGAAAATACAAGCCAGTAAGTATCGTGTGTTAACCCTACTCTAGTGTATTTATGCTAAATCTTGTGAATCAAGATTTGCCATAAAAACGTTAATGCAGTAACTACGAGATTTCATATACATGAACAGACCTTGGTATAAAGAATTCTGGCCCTGGTTTTTAATTGCCGTTCCAGTAGCCACCCTTATTATGGGCGGCGTGCTTTTAAATTTGGCCATCTCTACTGAAGACAGCCTTGTGATAGACGACTATTACAAAGAAGGTAAAGCAATCAACGCGAGTCTAGACAAGGAAGCTGTGGCTAAGCGCCTTAATATAACAACAGACTTAACAATCAACGATGGCAGTATTGCGCTTGAGTTTCATTCTGGTATTCCAAAAGAAGGCAATGCGGTAAAGCTTAATTTCTATCATGTTACATTGGAAGAACGCGATGTAAGCGTATTGCTTTCACGCGATGCCAACGGAATTTATCGTGGGTTTGTTGAGCAAAACCTAGATGGAAAGTGGCGCGTTTCTCTAACGCCTTTTGACGAAAACTGGAAAATTCAAAACACGTTGGTGTTACCACAACCTGGTGCTATAAAGTTCAACCCATAATGTCACATAAAGATTGCTACCACTGCGGCCTGCCTGTTGCTAACAGTGACATAGGTCAGTTTCAAACCGTTGTACTAGGCCAACAAAGAGACATGTGCTGTCCCGGTTGCCTAGCCGTGTCTGAGGCTATCGTAAACAACGGGCTTGAAGACTATTACCAATTCAGAACAGAGCCGGCCAAAAAGTCAGATGATGGCATTTTAACCAAACTCGATAAGCTAGCGTTGTTCGACGACCCTGCTCTACAAGAAGAGTTCGTTTTTGATGAGGGCAAACACAAGCAAATTCAGCTGACGCTTGAAGGAATTACTTGTGCAGCATGTGGTTGGCTTATTGAGAAGCAGCTGTCTAAGGTTGGTGGCATCAAACAGGTTGCGGTAAATGTTCAAGAACGTCGAGCGTTAATTACGTGGTCTGAGCTTGAAATAAAGCTCAGTCAAATTCTTTCAACCTTAAAACGCATTGGCTACGAAGGAAGCCCGTTTCAACCTGATGAGCATGAGGCTAGCTATAAACGAGAGCAGAAAACCTTTTTAAAAAAATTAGGTTTGGCTGGCATCATGACCATGCAGGTGATGATGTTAATGACTGGTCTGTACTTTGACTGGTTTGGTGCCATCGAGCTAGAAACTAAGCAATATTTCCATTGGGTAGCGTTAACACTCACCACGCCTGTAGTATTGTATTCTGGAAGCACCTTTTATTTAGGTGCTGTAAAAGCGATAAGCGCTAGAACGGTGAATATGGATGTGCCGGTAACCATAGCGGTATTCGGTACCTATTTGGCAGGCATACGCTCTACCCTTTTAGAGCGCGGTGACGTGTATTTTGAAACTATTTGCATGTTTATATTCCTGTTGCTTCTTAGTCGCTTTTTAGAACACAGAAGTAGACATAGAGCCGCACAAATATCAGCAAATATGATGCAGCATGTGCCGGTATCAGCAAGTAAACTGCTTACCGATGGTACAATTACCGATGTGCTAGCAAAGCGCTTAGTTGTTGGCGATGTAGTGTTAGTAAAGCCGGGCGAGACCATCCCCATTGACGGTCAGGTTTTAGAAGGTCGCGCATCGGTTGACGAGTCTATGCTAACGGGCGAGTTTAATCCTGTATCGAAGTCACAAAACAGCGTTGTATACGGCGGTACTGTTTGCCAAGACGGTAGTTTAACAATATCAGTAACCAAAACACTAAAGCATGCGCTGGTTAATGAAATAGTTCGCCTTCAATCGAGCGCAATGGCCAGTAAACCTAAAGCGGCACAGCTTGCCGATAACTTTTCTCGATATTTTGTCGTCGCCGTACTCGTAATCTCAGCTTGCACCTATGGATACTGGTCCTTGCAAGGCAGTACAGAGGCTTTTTGGATTACGATATCTGTGTTGGTGGCTACATGCCCTTGTGCTTTAGGCCTTGCCACTCCTTCCGCATTGACCTGTGCAATGGCTAAACTTAATCGACAAGGTATTTTACTTAAACGTGCAGACGCGTTAGAGCAGGTAACCAGCATAACGACTATTGCTCTTGATAAAACAGGTACATTAACGAAGGGCAAGTTCACACTGGCTCAAACCTGGTTTGCTGAAGGTGTGGATGCACAAACTATGTTGGCCCTTGCCAAAGCGTTAGAATCTCGTTCAGAACACCCTATAGCAAGTGCCTTTTTAAAGTCCACTTCACCTAAAACTAGTAGTGAAAAGAACGCCAAGCAAGCACCTGATGATCAAGCTGAAGCATTTACAGTTAGCCAATTTGAAGTAACCCCTGGCGGCGGAATTGCTGGGGTGATTAATGAAGCAAAATGTTTAATGGGTACGGCTTTATTTTGCGATGTAGCGCCGCAAAATGTGAACATCGATGCTAATGTGTTTTTAACGGTAAACGGTCAACTGTTGGCTGCTTTTGTAGTGAATGACAGCCTTCGTGAAGATACGCAAGAAACACTTAACGTACTGTCACAATCTCATGAGCTAGTCGTGTTAAGCGGTGACACACAAGACAATGTAAATACACTCACGCATTCGTTACCCATTACTAAATCACTTGGCGGGCTTACGCCTGACAAAAAATACAATGCGGTAGTCGAAATGCAGCGTCAGGGTAAAAAAGTGATGATGATGGGTGACGGTATTAACGACGCTCCTGTACTTGCCAGTGCAGATGTTGCTATAGCTGTTGGCAACGCAACCGATGTAGCAAAAACTGCCGCCGACGTTATTTTGCTGGGCGATCAACTTTTGTCTGTGCCTCAGCTTATTGAAACCGCACACAAAGTGAAACAAAAGATTCGACAAAACATCGGCTGGGCTGTTGGCTACAACGTATTAGTTCTGCCGTTTGCAGTTACTGGGCTTTTATCACCCTGGATGGCCGTTGTGGGTATGTCGTTAAGCAGTATTATTGTTGTAACCAATTCAACGCGGCTTTTAGGCAAATAGAATGAGCATAATTTACGTCCTTATCCCCATTGCTATCATTATCGTTGCGTTGGCAATTGTTATTTTTTTCTGGGCTGTAAAATCTAATCAATTTGAAGATTTAGATCGTCAAGGTTACAGTATTTTGTTTGATGACGACCTTCCACCTGAAGAGAAAAAACTCGCTGAGCAGCGAAAAGCCTTGCAGCGTAAAGAAGAAAAACAAAACATGGGTAGCGCAAACCAAGAAACAGTAAATAAAGAATCGAAGCGCTAAATATGGAAGGTATTAACTATCTATCTGCGTTTCTCATTGGTCTTGCCGGCGGTGTGCACTGCGTTGGAATGTGTGGCGGTATCGTAGCCGCGCTAAGAATGGTTTCCCCAAAAGATGCTAACCCACTTCCCTATACACTTGCCTATAACTTGGGGCGCATATTTAGCTATACCGTTGCAGGTGCGCTTACCGGTGCAATTGGTCACATGGCGTCTGAATTTATTCCTTTGGCAAATTATGTTCTTACGCTGTTAAGCGGTATTATGCTGTTGTTATTAGCGTGCTATCTAGGAAAGTGGTGGACTGTTTTAACCGCACTAGAATCGTTTGGTAAAGGTTTGTTTTCTAAGCTTCAACCTGTTTCTAAAAAGTTTCTTCCTTTTAAATCACCAATGCATGCCATTCCTTACGGTATTATTTGGGGCTGGCTACCTTGTGGCCTTGTTTATTCTACACTTACGTGGTCTTTAGCCGCAGGTAATGCGTTGCAAGGTGCGGCGTTAATGCTGTTTTTTGGGTTGGGTACCTTACCAACATTGTTGGCCGCCAGCGCGGGTAGCCAGCTTCTGCTACGTGGTTCTCAACATACTGTTACCCGACAAGTCATTGCGGTGTTAATGGCTTTATATTCAGTGCTTTTGATTTATCGGGCAATCCTTTAAAGCTTGCGGTATTATTGGCAAATAACCATAACTATTGTGAGGTCTTGTCATGAGCGCAGGAAGCCAGTTTTCAATTCACTGTCAGAACTGTAGTTTTAGCCATTTGTGTTTACCTGTGGCACTGAATAAAACTGAAATTGAATCTTTAGATGACATTATCGAGCGTAAAAAGCCCCTTCACAAAGGTGATATATTAATTAGTACGGGCGATACATTTCGCTCTTTATTTGCTGTGCGCACGGGTTCTTTTAAGTCTTTTCTAACCAATAACGAAGGCGAGGAACAGATCACCGGCTTCCATTTTCCAGGCGATATCATAGGCTTTGATGCGCTGCGAGAGAATAAACACCAAAGCTATACACAAGCGCTGGAAACGGCAATGGTATGTGAACTCCCCTACGAAACTCTTGATGAAATGTCGGTGCAATTCCCGAAACTAAGACATCAAATATTAAGCTTTATGAGTGCTGAAATTAAACAAGATCACGACATGATCATGCTACTTAATAAGCGTACAGCAGAAGAGCGTTTGTTGTATTTTATCTCTCATCTATCACAACGTTTCGAAGAGCGTGGTTTCTCACATCGTGAATTCCATCTAACGATGACACGAAACGAAATTGGAAATTATTTAGGGCTTACCATAGAAACAATTAGTCGTTTACTTAGTCGTTTTCAGAAAGAAGATATTATTAAGGTAGACGGCAGACTTATTACTATCAAGAACTTTGACCGCTTAAACGAGAAACTAGAGGCTTTAAACGGTCCCAGTATTGTGTGCAACGGCTAGGCCTGCACTATATAACTTGTGCACAAGCTCGCTACCCACTAACTTTTGAATTAGCAAAATATTGATCTAGTTCAACTTTCGTTTTCGAGTTTGTCGTTTACACTAAACATATATGGTTCGTTTTAACGGGACATCACATGATTGAGTGTAGACATATTTTAGCGATTGTTGATACTGAACGAGACAGCCAGCCTGCGTTAAGCCGGGCGTTTGAACTAGCCGCAAAGACAGGCGCTTCGGTTACTGCTATGTTAGTGGTGTACGACCTTTCTTACGACATGACCACAATGTTAAGCGGCGATGAGCGTGAGTCAATGCGCGACGCGGTTACCAATGAACAAGCTAAGTGGTTAAAGAACCACTTGAATGCTTTAGGGTTCCAAGAAGCCGATATCGTGGTGGAGTGGAATAATCGCGCGTACGAATCAATTATTTCCTATACGCTAAACGACAAAGTTGACCTTGTTGTAAAAGCCACAAAGCGACATGACGACTTGGTGTCTGTGTTGTTTACGCCAACTGATTGGCATTTAATGCGTAAGTGCCCCTGCCCTGTGTTATTAGTAAAAGACCACGACTGGCCAGAAAACGGCGAGATAATCGCTGCAGTTAACGTGGGTAGTGAAGACAACGAACACGCTGCCTTAAATGATAAAATTACACTTATCGCAAACGATTACGCCACGTTACTCAAAGGCAATGTGAATTTAGTTAATAGCTATCCAACCACTCCGCTTAATGTTGCAATTGAAGTGCCAGAGTTCGACCCTGAGAACTATCACAATGCGGTTAAGGATCACCACAACAAAGAGATGCAGGCACACGCGCTTAAATATGGTGTTCCCGATGAAAAATGTATCGTGAAAGAGGGACTCCCTGAAAAAGTGATACCGCAAGTTGCCAAAGACATTGATGCAGAGCTTGTAATAATTGGTACTGTGGGGCGCGTAGGCATATCTGCGGCATTAATAGGAAACACTGCGGAACACGTTATTGATGAACTCAATTGTGACGTTTTAGCTATAAAGCCAGATGGTTTTGTTTCACCACTAGCAAAATAAAAAAGTAAGTAGCGTTTTACCACGCTATGTCCATAAATTAACGTCAGCAAACATGGTTTCGAAAACACGCTTTATTGTATAATGGCGTTTTTAGAACGAAACAAGCAAGTTAATTATGAGTTTAGGCACAAACAGTGCTAGTGCTAACGATGCGGTATCAAACGCAGCACAAAGCAAGCAAAAGTATAATTTCAACAAACTTCAGAAGCGACTTCGCCGTAACGTGGGTAAAGCCATTGGCGATTTTGGCATGATTGAAAACAACGATAAAGTAATGGTGTGTTTATCTGGCGGTAAAGACAGCTACACCATGCTTGATATTTTACTTTTCCTTAAGAAAATTGCGCCTATTCATTTTGACATCGTAGCGGTAAACCTTGACCAAAAACAGCCAGGTTTTCCAGAGCACATATTGCCAGAATACCTTGATAGCATTGGTGTGGACTACAAAATTGTAGAAGAAGACACGTACTCTATAGTTAAAGACAAAATTCCAGAGGGAAAGACAACGTGCTCTTTGTGTTCAAGGCTGCGCCGAGGCATTTTATATCGAACTGCGAAGGAATTAGGCGCAACTAAAATTGCCCTAGGTCATCACAGAGACGACATGCTAGAAACCTTCTTTTTGAACATGTTCCATGGTGGCAAGCTTAAATCAATGCCGCCTAAACTTGTGAGTGACAATGGCGAGCACATTGTAATTCGTCCCCTTGCCTACTGCAGCGAAAAGGACATCGAGAAGTACTCTCAGGCCGTCGAGTTTCCAATTATTCCATGTAACTTATGTGGAAGTCAGGAAAACTTGCAGCGTCAGAATATAAAAGCGATGCTACAAGATTGGAATCGACGCTTTCCTGGGAGAATTGAGTCAATGTTTAGAGCGCTTCAAAACGTAGCGCCCTCGCACTTAATCGACAGTAATCTTCATGACTTCAAATCAATTACTACTCAGGATGGCCCTGTAGAAGATGGCGACATTGGGTTTGATGAACCGTCTTTTACTGATATCAATAATGCCGAAATGGTTGATACCGATAACTCCATTGAAGTCGTCAACATCATGGAAACCAAATAGATGAAAATAGGACTTGCGTTAGGCGCAGGCGCAGCGCGCGGTTGGACCCACATAGGTATAATTGAAGCACTCGAAAAACTTGGCGTACGCATCGACGTTGTAGCCGGTTGTTCAATTGGTGCGTACGTAGGTGCTGCTTACGCAAGTGGTAGGCTTGAAGAGTTAAAAGAATGGGCGTGTTCACTAAGCGATTGGCAGGTACTTGCACTCATGGGTGTAGGCCTGCGTCGTGGTGGTATTGCTAGCGGCCAGAAAGTGTTTGATAAGCTTGCAGCAGATTTTTGTGTAGAGACTTATGAAGCAATGCAAAAGCCGTTTGCGTCTGTTGCTACAGACCTATACACCGGCCGAGAAGTTGTTTTCAACTCCGGCCCCATAGGCGACACTATTCAGGCATCCTGTGCTATTCCGGCGTTATTTAGCCCTGTAGCACATGGTGATAGATGGCTTGTGGACGGTGCAGTAGTTAACCCTGTACCTGTAAATTTATGTCGACAATTAGGCGCAGACTTTGTTATTGCCGTTAACTTAAACGCTGATTTTAGGCCCATGCGCTTAGAAAAACTACGCAACGATCATGAAGAAAATCAACGAAAAACGGAAGACTTCTTTACTAAAAGTCAAAACGTACTACGTCAATGGTTTTCCCCCGATTCGAAAGACGATAAGAATGAAGTCGATGACGATCAAAAACTTATCGAAAACGAAGTGGAAGGTGTAGAAAAAACAGAGGGCTCTGTGGCGTCTGATGTAATTGAAAAAATTGAAGAAGAAGTAAAAGAAGTGCCAGCAAAAGCCAGTAAGCGCAATCCACCTGGGATCATGAGCGTTATGAGTTCTTCGTTAGAAATATTGCAGGCACGAGTTACTCGCTCACGTTTGGCCGGTGACCCACCTGATATCCTTATCGAGCCCCAGCTTACTGATGTTGGAATAATGGAGTTTCATAGGGCTCAGGAGCTCTGCGCAAAAGGTGAAGAAACTATTTCACGATTGGCAGAGCAAATACGCTATCAGTTATCAACTTGATGCCATAGCCGTAATGCGAAGCGGCGCACGGGGTAATGTTAAACCCTTCGCTTCGCTTATCCACTGCTGCTCTAGCTGAAGTACACCATTATTTATTTGTACGCCCTGTGGCGTAATGAAATCTAAGTTTTTGTCGTCGAATTGAATCATTAGGCCTTTAACAGACGGCATAAGGAACGACAGGAAGCTACCCATTTCATTAAAGAACGCTGCGTATTGTTCATACAGAAAAGTTAGCTCTTCCTGTGAATAGTATTGCTTTAGATACTCGGCCTTCGTTTCAAGCTGGACTGACATATCACATACATTCGCCGCTTCTTTCAAATCTATTCGAACAAGTGCATTGGCTAGCTTAAGGGCTTTTTCAGTGGGCACGGTAAAACGCCCTTCATTGCTTACCTCTAGAGGTAACGTTTGTTTATCAGTCACTATTTCAGCGTTGTTTATACCACATAGACGCCCTTCTCCAACCCTTACAAAACCAAATGCAAATTGAAGCGCTTGTGTATCCTCGTTATCTAACTTTTTAACATGGCTATAGAAACGGCTGTACTCTACGTCGATAGTTTCAGCATGTGCGGTTAAGCTGGTTAGGCCAGTCAGCGATGACACTAGTAATAAAGCTGCACGTATCATTCGGTTAAAAACTCCTCGTTAAATCGAATCATGGTTTGAAGCTCTTCCACATAAGCGGCTCCTCGCTCTGAATAATTCATTAGCCCTTCAGCAAGCGCAACGCCCGTAATAGGTATTTGATTAGCGCGTAATCTGCCGCGAATTTCCCGTAAGTCTTCATAAGCATCGTGTCGGTTTATATTTCGCATATAGGTATACGTTGCGCGTGAAACATTTTCAAACTTCGCCACCTCGTGAGATGCACCATCGCTACGTCTACTCGGTACAAACCCACAACCTTTAGAAAAACACCATAGGCCAAAGAAGTTGTATCCTTTACGTGCGAACCGGCTAGTGCCCCATGCAGACTCATTTGCAGCCTGCACTAATACAAGTTCAACAGGAAGAATATCGACTTTCAGCATAAGTGCTTCTAACTTTTTTTGAAGCGGCTGCTTTGCTTTAACTCTATACTCGTTTTCCAACCACGTTAAGCGCTCGATATCGTCGTCGGTCAGTGACTCGTTTACCAGGACTTTTCGGTAAAGTGTTTGAATATAATGGCGGAGAGTGAGCAAATAGGCGTTTTGTTTTTCAACCTCTGGACGAAGATAATTGAAAAACGCTGCCTTCTTTTCTTTTACATTAGTGTAAACCGAAAAGTCAGGCACAGGTTTATGGGCCTCAACTGTTTTCGGTACCTCTAAAATATCGAGCTCTTGGTCGGTAAAAATAATGGCATTAATTACGATAACCGCTAAAACACCTAGCGTGATTAAAACGATTTTTGACGTTTCTCTTTTATGCATCAAATCGAGACTCATTGACATCATTAATTGGTGCTTCCTTGCCTCCCTCTTGCTCGCCAATAAGTTCTTGATATAGCAAACCCATAACACTGAAATAAAAAGGCAATACCCAGATCAATGAAAAACCAAGTGTAAGCGGCGCGGTAAGAAAAAGCAGGAACAGTACGCCGTAAACTGCTGCAATTTGCGTCCAGTAAGCATTAAAAACTCGGCAAGATAGAATAATAGCGCTTATTGGTGTGAGCTTTCTATCTGCTACCAGCATTAATGAAAATGACGATGCAAGATAAAAATACAGCCCTGGAATGATAAGTAACACCAGCCCTAACTGAACAAGGATACTGTTTACTAACTGCGTAAGGGCGAGTAAGAAAAGCAACGGAAAAAAGCTGAAAACAGTGAATACCGATGTTTTCTGCGCTCTCGCGTTCATTACCCCCATCATGTAGAGACCCGTTACAAGTGGAGATACAATACATATCGCGATGATTTCAATAATCGATTGATGCTGAAACACATACGTGCCGTCATTATTCACCGTAATATAAGGCTGTGCCAATAGCCCTATGACGACAAAGGTTAAAAACAATACGACGCTGCCTTGAAGTAATGCACTGTAATTTAGTTTCGTTAAGGATGCGGCGTTAGACAGTATTTGCTTAACATTAAAATTGTATTGTCTGTTAAGTGTTTGCTGCAGTTTATCTTTTTGTACGTCGTTCACTCGCTACTCTTTATGTTACTTTCCGCTAAATCGGCACAATTATAACAATTAACGTCATCGAATGCTTGCATGGCGGTAACTAGCAATCTAACCAATAATTAATTTAGACGCCAAGCCAACAAGAAGAACGCCCATTGCACGGTCAAGCCAATACCCCTTTCTACCCAACAACTCCGCAACTCTACTGGTGCTTAGCAAATACGAAAGAAAGCAAAACCATAATCCTGTTGCGAGCGCAAGGTAGATTCCATAGCCCAGTTTAACAGTAAACGGTGTATCGACGCTGATTATGGCGGTAAACAGTGTAAGAAAAAACAGTGTTGCTTTTGGGTTTAATCCGTTAGTAAGAAACCCCATCCACAATGCTTTTGTAGGTGAAATTTCCGGTAAAGCTTTAGCATCTACATCCACATCAGAACGCTTAGGAGGCCCGCTTCGAAGTGCACCAAAAGCTAGGTAAAGAAGATACGCGGCAGCGCAGTAACTAAAGGTTTGGAATAGCCATGGCGTAGTAGCAATTACAACGCTTAAACCAACAAGTGAATAGATAACGTGCAACAGTATTGCCGCTCCAATGCCTACACTGGTATACATGGCAATTTTTCGCCCATAAGACACACTATTTCGCACAACTATTGCAAAGTCGGGGCCCGGACTTGCTACAGCAACTAAGTGCACTATTGCGATAGTTAGAAATTCATTTAAATACGGCATATCAACCCTTTATAAACCAGCGGTGCTGTTTATTATTTTCTCTACAAGCGCTGGCACTTCAGCACTAGCTAACCCTGTTATAGATTCATCAAAAAGTGCATTGGTTGCACTTGGCGCTAAGTTCACTTCTATCGTGTATGCGCCAGCGTCTTGTGCTACCTGCACGAATCCAGCAGCCGGATATACGTTTCCAGACGTACCTATGGCAATAAAAATATCTGCGTTAGATAAAGCATCATATATATCATCCATGTAAAGCGGCATCTCACCAAACCAAACAATATCAGGGCGCAGCGTTTTACCACCACAGCATGGGCAAGGTGTGTTCTCATCAAATGAATCACACCAAATAAAGGTCTTTTCTGACCGTGAACAACGTGCAGAAAGCAGTTCACCATGCATATGCAGTACTCTGTTACTCCCGCCCTGCTCGTGCAGGTTATCAACATTTTGCGTAACGAGTAATAAGTTGTCTTGAAATGCTTGCTCTAGCTTTGCGAGTGCCTTGTGGGCCTCATTTGCTTTTACAGAAGCAGACTGAAGCTGTTCCCTTCTTGCATTGTAAAAACGGTAAACTAACGCAGGATTTTCAACGAACGCCTCTGGAGTGGCCACCTCTTCGACTCTGTGGTTTTCCCACAGGCCATCGTTGTCACGAAATGTCTTAATGCCAGATTCCGCTGAAATTCCTGCACCTGTAAGAACAACTATTTTAGGAAGTGTGTTGCGCAGTTGGTTTTTAAACGGGTTAATAAACGTAGCATTATCACTCATTTGCGCTTCTCGTTGACATACTTTCTTTGCGCAATAGTGTAACGCTATCAAGCGCTTCCACCTACCTTTTTAGCTGATGTTTTTACTCTGTAACTGCTACTGCGAAACTAATACTGGGTGGTTACAACGGGATATTGCAAGTCTGCTCCCCATTCTGACCATGAACCATCATAAACGGAAATCTGAGTAGCGCCGCACATTACAGCCGCAATACCTACGATACATGCTGTAACACCAGACCCGCAGGTGCAAATAATAGGTTTTGTTAAGTCGATACTGTGCTGCTTAAAAGTATCATAGAGTTTATCGACTTCTTTCAAATGGCCGTTATTAAGCAACTCCATAAAAGGCAGGTTGAGTGCACCAGGCATATGCCCGGAACGCACACCTTGGCGCGGCTCACTTACTTCACCATTAAATCGCGGGCGACTTCTTGCATCTACAAGCTGGGTATCTGTTTTAAGTACGTTTGAAACAGTTTGTGCGTTTACAAACCAGCCTGTTCGAGCATACCCATGATAAGTAAGCTTTCCATACTGTTGTTGTTCTGCTGTGGGAAGCCCAGCAGCCTCCCACGCCTTTTGCCCGCCATCAAGAATATAAATTTCCTGATGTCCGATAGCTTTAAGCATCCACCATACACGTGGTGCACTGAACATTCCCCTTGTATCGTAAACAACAACTGGAGTGTTTTCAGTTATGCCTTGCTTGCCTAAATACAGTGATAATGTTTCAACATCGGGCATGCTGTGAGGATAACCCGTTGCATGGTCGCTGCCTTCACCGTCTAAATCAAAATCGACAGATGCAGGCAGTACCATGGCATTCCTTGCATCTGGTGTGTTTGTTATAGGGTCATCCATTACCGCACGGAGTAATGTTACGGGGCGTTCCTGCATCATTCGTGCTACATCACTTACTTTGATCAACGGAGACGTCATTACTCACTCGCAATTTTATTGTTAACGTAATCAAAATAGTGGATGTAAATCAGGTGTTTCGCAAATAAAAGTGCGTTTAAATGCATATACCGCTGAAAAATAACTCAACTAACAGTCATTTTTTACTTGTGAGGCAGCAAAATCTAATTTGTCTCTTAAGTGCGGTTTACCTTTTAAATACTCACGTCGAAATATGCTGAAATATTGAGCTAAAGCCTGCGCACCGTCAGTCTCGCCAGCCATATCTAACACGCTTATCCCCACTTCGGCTGTGCAATGTTGAAAAGCATGGGTTGATTCACGCAGCAGGTAATCCGAAGACACTTCCGGACTTACTCCAAGTACAGGTAAGCGCTGAAGATAAGGACTTTTTACGAACATTTTTTTAGCTTCTCGCCATGTCCCATCCAGAAAAATAAACAAAGGCTTCTTGTTTGTCTTTCTTTCAACGTTGTTTATGCAGCGTTCAGGCTGTGCATATTCATGAGGGAATACGACAATAGGCTCATAATTGCTGTTGTTTAAAAGAGATAATACTTGTGGATGTGGTTGTGTCCGCTGCCATAAAAACGCGTAGTTCTCAGACACCACATCAGCAATAAGGCGGCCTGTATTAGTTGGCTTATAGTATTCGCCTTTGTACATCAAAAAAAGTACAGCAACATCGGTACTCGGCGTTGGTACATAACTGCAAATACAGTTGCTTAACGGTAGCAGACACGTTTCACAACGCTTTACTTTACTTCCCCTTGCATGAAAGGGTCTTTCTGCTTTATTTAACTCTTCCAAGCGAAGAGACATGACTGAATTCAAGGGCGTAAACTTTTGCTTCATTTAAAATGCGAAAAGTATCACAGTTTGAAGCTTAGCCCTAACTTTATAGGGTAACAGCCTGTGCTAATCCGAGTTTCAAGTAATAGCGTATAACCATTACCTTAAATAAGGAGTTGCCTGCCATGTATTGTGCCGATTGCGAATCTGTTGACGATTATTTTTTTGATACCACCTACTTTTGGATCTTTGTTCCTACAGTAGAAACATTTGGTAAAGTAGCTGGCCTTTGCGGCTCAATGCAACTCAACGCGCAGCAGGAATCGTCGCACTGCATATCTTGTTCAGTAAGTAGTTCGCAAATACAACATTTTTTAACATCATTAAATGGCGCTCTTGAGAGTAAAGAATTAGAAAACACCAAGGTAACAACTACCGAGACTAGCACGTCTCCTACCATAGATGAAATGGGGCGCATGACAACACTAGCAATATTGTTTAATCGATTTCAGGCGAAATGGTTAGTTGAAAGTGTTGAAGAAGAGCGCTATGAAAGCTGGTTTCAACCAATTGTGCGTGTAGAAGATAAATCAATTTTTGCTCACGAAGGGCTATTTAGAGTGCGCGACGACCACGGGTCTATAGTGCCTCCAGCGCTGGCGTTTAAACTAGCCGAGAAATCCGATTTATTGTTTTCTCTCGACCTTGTAGCTAGGCGCTCGGCGGTAGAATGTGCCGCTAAGGCAAAACTAGGCGGCAAACTGTTCATTAATTTTAATCCTTCAAGCATTTACGACCCTTCCTACTGTTTACGCGCTACAGCATCAAGCATTAACGAGATTGGTATAAAACCAGAAGACGTTGTGTTTGAAGTTACTGAAACGCACCGTGCAACAGACATAAACCACCTTAAGGGTATTCTCGCTTTCTACAGAAATGCGGGCTTTCAAGTAGCATTAGACGATATTGGTTCGGGTTGGTCAGGCTTAAACTTATTACAAACGTTGCGCCCTGATTACGTAAAAATTGATATGGAGTTAGTACGAAATGTACATATCGATGAATACAAACAAAATATTGTCACTAACTTAGTGCGTATCGCGAAGGCGAACGACATTGAAGTGATAGCCGAGGGCATAGAAGTTGAAGAAGAAGCACAGTGGTTAACAAACGCGAGGGCCGACTATCTACAAGGCTATCTATATGGCAAACCTAAAGCCTATGAAGCAGAATTATCTGGTGATGATCAACAAAAAATTGATGAGTCTTTGAAGCCGTTAGATAACGCTGCGAACGTTTGACGTAAACTTTCTGAGTAATCGCGTTAACCAGTACCAGTAATGATATTATCAAATAACAGGGAAAGTCATTTTCGATACGGAAAAACACTACATCTTTGTGTTCTGGAAAAAGTAAATGGTGCCCGGGGCCGGACTTGAACCGGCACGCTGTTACCAGCGAGGGATTTTAAATCCCTTGTGTCTACCAATTTCACCACCCGGGCATCGGGTTGCTTTTCAGCAAAGGTGTCAGGTGTAGAACCTGATGCTGCGTTGCAGCTTTATGGAGGCGGAACCCGGAGTCGAACCGAGATAGACGGATTTGCAATCCGCTGCATAGCCATTCTGCCATTCCGCCAGTGTGCGACTGGCGCGTGATTAAGCATCCTCTAAAGATTGGAGCGGGAAACGAGATTCGAACTCGCGACCCCGACCTTGGCAAGGTCGTGCTCTACCAACTGAGCTATTCCCGCATGCCTTAATCTTACATTTCGTTTCGGTGATGTCCTCTCGAAATGTGTGGTGCATTCTACCTACCCAATCAAAACTGTCAATACGAAAAAACGTTTAAATTGAGATAAATGCGGCTTTTCATGATCGTTTGCTAATTTTTTATTCACATTGATTAATGCGCGATCAATTAGTTGACGATACCCCGCCTTTTAAATGAGGCCATGCTGCTTTTGAATAAACAATCATTGACCAAATTGACAGCACCGCAGCGATATAAAGTAAAATATATCCAAGCGTTACCCAATAAATTGGAAAGCCCATAAAGGTTTCTAAACCCGACAACAACCCAATTAAGGCCAACATTTGAGCAGTTGTTTTTGCTTTACCGATAAATGAAACCTGAACGGCGTCTCTTACACCGTTTGAACCCATCCACTCTCGTAAAGCAGACACATAAATTTCACGAACAAGCAGCGCTATTGAAGGAAGCGTTATCCAAAGCGTTGCATAACTATGCGTAATCATTAAAAGCGCTGCACCAACGATAAGCTTGTCGGCTACTGGATCTAAAAATGCACCAAAGGGAGTTGATTGTTGAAGCTTTCTTGCTAAATAACCATCAAACCAATCTGTGATTGCTGCAAGCCAGAAAATAAAAGCACCCGCCTCGTGCGCCCACTTCCAATCTAGAAAATAAACAACTACAAAAACGGGAATAAGGATTACTCTGAATAAAGTAATACAATTTGGAACAGTCCACATAAAAAATACGTCTCAATATCTTGCCGCTTTGGGCGTTTAGCGCTGCTATACAGCTATTATTCTGGTAACACATTACCTTAAAACACAACGTAATGCTTGTAACAGCCAATATTTAGTTGTGAAGATGGTCGTAAATTGTTTCCGCTAAGTCTTGGCTAATGCCAGGTACGCTGGCAATTTCATCTTTGCTTGCCTTCTTAAGACCTTGTAGACCGCCCATGAATTTAAGAAGCTGCTGACGACGCTTAGCGCCAATACCCGGAATACTTTCAAGGCTTGATGTGGTTTTCACTTTCTGGCGTCTATTTCTGTGCCCAGTAATAGCAAAACGGTGTGACTCATCGCGAATGTGTTGCACTAGATGAAGACCAGGTGCATGGCTGTCCATCGACACCACGTCGTGGTTTCCAGCCAGAATCAGTGTTTCTAATCCCGCTTTTCTTGTTACCCCTTTTGCTACGCCAAGCAACATCGGCTTTTTATCGTGTGGCCAATCTTCAAAAAATGCTTCAGCCTGAGCAAGCTGCCCTTTACCGCCATCTATAATTAACAGGTCAGGAATTTTTTGTACTTCTTTAACGCTTTTGTATCTACGCTTCAATGCTTGCGCCATTGCAGCGTAGTCGTCACCAGGGGTTATTCCCTCAATATTGTAACGGCGATAATCGCTTTTAAGTGGCCCTTCTCTATTAAATACTACGCAAGATGCCACCGTTTGCTGACCCGACGTATGACTAATGTCGAAACATTCCATGCGTTGAAGTGGCTTATCGACTTCCAATGCTTCTTCTAGACTCAAATAGCGCGCAAAAACTGATTTTTGCTGGCTATACTGTGCATCAAGGGCATTAACTGCATTTGCCTGTGCCAGCTGCAGATACTTTCTTTTCTCTTCACGTGCACCTTTAAAAAAGGCAACTTTGTGGCCGGCTTCACTTGAAAGTAGTTCTATGATGGCGTCCTGATCGCTGAGATCATTAGCCAGCACAATTTGTTTAGGTATAACTTTATTGCCTGCTAAGTAAAACTGCAGGAAGAAAGACTCGAAAACTTCTTGTTCGTCAGCTGTGTTTGGGACCTTGGGGAAAAATGCCTTACTGCCTAATAGCTGGCCATCACGTATAAACATCACTTGAATACACGCCATATTGCCTTTAAATGCAAACCCAAACACATCCATTTCGTCTTGCGTACCGGCAACCCATTGACGCTCTTGTACTTTACGCAAGGCGTTAATCTGATCACGATAGCGGGCGGCGGCTTCGAAGTTGAGGGCTTCGCTTGCCTTCTCCATTTTTTCAACAAGGCTACCAATTACTTGCTGATTTTTGCCCTTTAAAAATAATCGGGCAAAATTTACCTGTTCTTTATATTCTTCGTCTGACACATAACCATCAACGCAAGGCGCACTGCATCGCTGCATTTGATATTGTAAACAAGGTCGACTGCGGGCACGGTAGTAGCTATCTTCGCATTGCCTTACTGGAAATATCCGCTGCATAGAGCGCAAACTCTCACGCACAGACCATGCACTAGGATACGGGCCAAAATATTCGCCCTTTTTCTTTTGCGGGCCTCGGTGAAAAGACAGTCTTGGGTGCTGGTGGTCTGATATAAAGATAAAGGGGTACGACTTGTCGTCGCGCATCACTACGTTATAACGCGGCTTGTACTTCTTTATAAAGTTGTTTTCTAGCAAAAACGCTTCTGTTTCGCTGTTAACCACAGTGACATCCATCTGATGTATTTGGCTAACCAAGGAGCGTGTCTTTGCGTTGTCTACGTTTGTGCGAAAATAACTAGAAACACGCTTCTTTAAATTTTTTGCCTTTCCTACATATATGACTTCATCCTGTAAGTTATACATTCGGTAAACACCAGGTTGTGAAGTAAGATTCTTTAGGAAAGCAGCTGAATCAAAGGCTGGCATAGTCGAATTGAATTTAACTACAGTAGATTGGGGTCAATAAGCTTATGGCGAAGCGCCAAATGCGTTAGTTCAACGTCAGAGGTTACTCCTAGCTTGTCGAACATTCTATAGCGATAGGTGTTTACCGTTTTCGCTGAAATACTAAGCTCATTGGCGATGTCTTTAACGTTTTGCCCTTTTGTAAGGCGTTGTGCTATGTTCAACTCGCGGCTTGATAAGTCATCAAACGGGTTGTCATTACTGGGTGACAGCTTACCTACCGCAATATTATTAGCGACTTCACTATCAATATACTTTTGGCCGCCAAATACTTTATGGATAGCCATAATGACTTCCTCTGGCTCAGCATCTTTCGTAAGAAATCCGAAGGCGCCAGCTTCCATTACCTGTAAAGGTATTGGGCTTTCCTTATGCATAGAGACACAAATAACCCGCGTATTTTCCGACATACGCACAATTTTCTTTGTTGCCTCTAAGCCACCAATGCCTGGCATGTTAACGTCCATGAGTACCACATCTGGTGCGTTTTTTCGGCACAACTGTACAGCGTCCTCACCATTCTTTGCCTCAGCAATAATGGTAAAGTCACTCACATCTTCCAGAATTCGGCGTATCCCTGTTCTGACCAAGTCATGATCATCTGCTAGGATTATTTTTATCACTCTAGTATCTCACTGACATCTATAAAAACCACAAGTAGTATTCCAGCGTTATTAGTTTTTTTAAGCTTTAAGCAAAAGTCCCTAATACGCAGCATAAATACCACGGTAAAGTTATAATAACACGTCAATTGATTTCGTGAAGTGAAGATACACATTTTGTAATAAATAATTGAATTTATGAACATTTAGCCTAACTTGGCAAATCAAACCACAATGCTACAAACGGTTCATTACCAACAACTTTTACCGTCTCGTGCTCGTAAATTCCAACACCATCACCTGGGTTTACTGAAATGGCTTCAATTTCACTGGTTAGCATTACGCTCGCAGTACCGCTTACTACGTGTAAATAGCCTTTTCTGCCCTCAGTAACCTGTTCAATGTGTTCATCTTTATTTAGCTGAATGCGGGTAATAGATGCATCTTGCTTTATGGTAAGCGATTCATTGCTGCCATCTTGACTCACAAGAAGCTCTTTAGCACCAGAAGCTTCGCCTGTTTGCGTACTATTTCCAAACGCACGCTGAGAGTACTGTGGCTCGCCTCCCTTCTCACTCGGTACTATCCAAATTTGCAGAAAGTTGACGGCCTCGTCTTTTGAAGGGTTGAACTCAGAGTGCATAATGCCTTTCCCTGCACTCATCACTTGAATGTCACCCGCTGGCACAATGTATTCATTGCCCGTACTGTCTTTATGCTTCAAAGCGCCGCTTACCACATAAGAAATAATCTCCATGTCACGGTGCCCATGGGTTTCAAAGCCCCTGCCTGGTGCAACAATGTCATCATTAATTACCCGCAACACAGAGAAACCCATGTGTTTCGGATCGTAGTAATGACCAAACGAAAAACTGTGTTTGCTGCGCAACCAGCCAAAATCAACGGCACCGCGTGAATTTGCTTGTCTTAAATATACCATTGCTAACTCCAAAAAAATGTTTGTCTCAGCGTTGCTGAAAACTTTAGTATGAAGTCATTATAAGACCTACAAAGCAGAACTAAATGCCAAAAATTTTGAAGATACGTTCGATTAATTAGAATTTATTTACTTAGCAGAAACAGATGCGATTCAATGCGCGCTCAATAGTTTCAGGTGAACATGCAAGATTAAGACGTATAAAGTCAGGGCTGCCGAAAGCACTGCCATCGCTACCTATAACGCCATTTTTTACGCAGTCGTTGAAGGTACCTACCGTCCTTGTAAACCCAGTACTACTTGTATCATTGCCTTTAAACTGTGGCGTTATTGACGAAATTGATAACCATAGAAAGTAGCCTGCTGCGCCCATGGTATAGGTGGCTTTTAGTTTGTGGTGGTAAAAAAAAGCATTAACAAAGTTTCGGTTAAACTCAATAGCTGCAAGTACTTGTTCTAACCATTTGCTAGATGCTTTATAAGCAAAAATAAGTGCCAATTTACTTAAATGACTCGCATAAAGATGCCTTCGATTTAAGGCTCGCTGTAAAGCTTCACGCTTTGCCTCATCTGAAACAATGGCATACGACGCCCCCGGTACGCTAGCCAAGTTAAAGGTTTTTGATGCGCTATTGATGTGAATTAAGATTGGAGAACATAGTAGCCCTCTAGCAGCGCCAAAAAGCGGCACGCATGATGGCGCCACATGGGGTAAGAACCCGAAGTCACTGTGAACTTCATCAACGATTAAAAGAATATTATGGCGTTCACAGAAGCGTATAATTTCAGCCTGATTTTCACTATCAAGCACAGTTCCCGTTGGGTTATTTGGGTGACATAGCAAAAAAGCTTTTGCATCAGTATCAAGTAAAGCAGTATCAATGGTCTCAATATGGCTCGAGTTAGCTGCTTTGTTTTCTGATAAAGGTAACTCTATCGATATTGGCTGTAGTTCGTTCGATTCAATAATATCTTGAAGAGGCGGATAGCCGGGCGACAAGTGCATAACCTTATCGCCCTTGCTACAAAAAGTGCGCAATACGGTGTCTATTGCGCCTATTGTGCTTACCGCATCAACAACATGTTCTGGTAACACAGCACTCGTTATCTGCGAAGGCAACTGCACATTTTGCTGTGAATGCCAATCGGCGACAGCCTGCCCTATATCACAGTCTTGGTAACCATATTCACTCACTATATGTTGCTGCAATAACGCCATAACCTCTTCTGGAGGGCGAATGTTCATATCGGCAATCCACATAGCAATGGCATCACTAGGTGCTTGGGGAAACCTTTTGCGTACGCCTGCGTATTTCAACCGTGAAGCACTTTGCTCGCCTAACTCATCACTGTCCCATAGCGATGAGTAACTATCAGCCTCTTTCTTGTATGCTTCTAAAACGGGTGTCGCGTTGATATCCATTAGCCTTACAATTGGTTTTTTCTAAACACGTTAAATTCAGAGAGTGTATGTTGGTATTTCCGTTTGGTCTCGCGAATGACAAAAGGTATTTCGACAGGCGCATTTACACGACTAAACTGGCCGCTTAAAGCGTTCTCTAGTGCCTGTGTGGAACTCAGTGTCTCCCCATTTTCATCTTTGTAACCGCCTAACCACTCGCTGCGTTCAGTGTAGTCTTCCAACCATGTGAATGGACTAGCTATAATCAACAGCCCTCCTTCATTAAGTCGTTCACTAATATCTGAAAGCACCTTCCTTGGGCTATAAACACGGTCTATTAAGTTACCCATAAAGATAAGATCGTAACCGGTAAATTGTGGCTTTAAGTTACATGCGTCACCTTGAGCGAAGTGCACCTTATCTGCAACATCCGCTAAACATAGCGAATTAAGTTTTCTCGACTTAAACGAGGTAAGCTCACCCTCTTCAATCAAGTGGTAGCGAATTTCACCACGTTCCTGCATATCAAAAGCGGTTTTAACAAACCGTGCCGAGAAATCGATACCATCAACGCTTTCAAAATACTTCGCCAACTCAAAAGTGGAACGCCCAACTGCACAGCCGAGATCTAACGCCTTATTTGTATTTATTCCGGCACGCGTTGCCATTTCAATGCAAAATGCAGCGCTTGCTTTGGCAAAATTTGGAACGCCATGGTACTCGTCGCCGTAATGGAATTCGCTATACTGCGATACTTGTGTGTCGCTTTCATAGTCGAAGTCATTCACTTTTACCATGCTGTCGCTTTGCACGTAACGAAATCCCGCGTGCTGAAAAAAATGTCTTCTGAAAGCATAGCGACTATTTTTCGTTGCTTCATTACCTGTAGATATCCAACTCCCACCCTTGATTAAGTTGTGCTTATTGTCAAAGGTGGGCGTGGTAAAGTCGTCGTATAAAGGGTGAACCTTAAACCCATCAAAAGGATAAATAGGCGTCTCTGTCCATTGCCACACATTTCCGACTACATCAAAGAATTCACCTGACTCGTTAATATTCACAGGTTCACTAGATGCATATTTACCCAGCCCAATATTAAAACCGTCGCTATAGACTTCTTCAATAACGCCCGCATGCTCTCGCATGGCAAACCATTCGTTCTCGGTGGGTAAGCGAATAGACAAGCCGCTCTCTTTACTCTTGTAGTTACAAAACGCTTTAGCTTCGTGATAATTTACGTCTACCGGCCAGTCTAATGGAAGAGCTATTTCCTGCAGCATGCTGCGGTATTTGTAACCCTCGTCGGTCTTAACCCAAAAAACAGGGTGACGAGCTTTTGTGTACTCTCGCCATTCGTTGCCTTCTTTCTCCCAGTATTCAGCGTTGGTATAACCTCCGTCTTTCACAAACGCGAGAAACTCACCATTGCTTACAAGAAAACGAGACGCCTTAAATGAAGCAACTTGCTGTTTAAGTTCTCCATACTCGTTATCCCAGCCGTAATAGCTATCTTCGGTTGTTTTATTGCTGGTTATTTCTGCAGCAGGCACCGTCATTAGCGCATTGATCGGTATGGCAGTCTCATCTGTTTCGAACTGTGTGCAAGCAGGCCAATCTTCATTGGGTTTAATTGATGAAAGCGGCAATTGTCTTATTAGTACTGACGACGTTTCTAGATGAATTCTCTCGTGCTCAATTCCCATAATGATTGGCCACATGGGGTTTTCCCAATCAATAGGCATTGAAAACGATAATGTATCAATTAAATCACACATTAACGTTCTAACTTGGTCACGGTAGCGTCTTACTTCATCAACTGTTGGCCAATCGTAATTTTCGTCATTCAAGTCGTCCCAGCTCATTTCGTCTACGCCAATTGCGAATAACGATTCGAACTTAGGGTTTATGCGTTCGTTGATAATTTTGGCTAAAACAAGTTTGTTGATGAAAAATGTCGCTGTGTGGCCGAAATAAAAGATGAGTGGATGACGCAGTTTTTCAGGTCTTTCGTAAAAAGCGCTATCAGATGCAAGGCAAGAAAATAACGATTCATAAGTATTAAACGAGTCTAAAAAGTAGGCTTTAATTTCCTTTCTTTTTTGCTCAACAGTGCCATTTCGAAGGTGAAGCGTGGACATTGATTGCATACTATCCTCTTATATTTTTATTACTGCAGAACACCACGCGCCGGAAAAATAGTGTATACGCGCTTTAGTAAAGCAAAAGTGTAACGACGAGCAGCAAATCTAATTTGTTGTATCAAGGTTTTATGACGAATGCGCGACAACAAATGATTTCTTATTGGAATGAACCATAGTTACCAGATAAAGAAAGGATGAGATCAGTTTTTATTTCATCAAAACGGAGACTTTTGAAAAGGCATAAAAAAACCCGCAACAATGTGCGGGTTTCTTGAATATGGCGGAGAGTGAGGGATTCACTCGCGCCTTCCTTGGCGCTCGCCCTTCGGGCAGCCTTCGGCTGTGCAAAACGGCTATCGTGCCGTTTTGTCGAACAACGGGGTTTCTCACCCTCACTCATAAACGTATTTTATTTAGTGCATAAAAAAAACCCGCAACAATGTGCGGGCTTCTTGAATATGGCGGAGAGTGAGGGATTCGAACCCCCGGTGGGTTTGACCCCACGTCTGATTTCAAGTCAGGTGCATTAAACCGGGCTCTGCCAACTCTCCGTAAGTTGCTGCGTATAATAATGATTTAATTATTTCTGTAAAGCACTAATTTCAATAAAATTAATCAACTGCTGAATCACTAACCAAAATGTTTAAATTTTAGCAAAATAAGACAAAAATCAATCTAATACTTAGCGTTACTTCCACTTGCAAAGAAAAAAGAGCAAAGGCTTCCGCCCTGCTCTTTTCCATTTTATTGTGTTTAATTAAGAAAGTTTATTTGCAATAGCACTGTCTACTGAATATTTACCACCACCTTGTATCGCCAATGCAACATTTACAGCAAGTAAAGTAAGGGCAAATTCGTAGCCGTTGTTACTCATGAACAAACCGTTACTAAAATGAACGCTGAAAATAGCAATAATCATGGTAAATGCGCTTACGATAGCAGCCGGTCTTGTTAGAAAACCCAACAGTAAAGCAATGCCGCCAAAAAACTCTGCGCTACCTGCAAGGAGGGCTATTAGAAAACCTGGTGCAAGGCCAATGCTTTCCATCCACTGCCCTGTTCCCTCAAGACCGTAACCACCAAACCATGCGAATAACTTTTGTGAACCATGTGCAGTAAGGATGATACCTACTGGAATACGAAGCATAATGTTGGCGATGCTGTTATTCGTAGTAAAAATATTTTTCAATAATTGCTTGTTCATTGTCATTTCCTCAATATAAATAAAGTGTTTGTCGTTTCAAATCTCGTCGTTGCTAGGTGTTAGTCAACGTTATGGGTACATAATAGACATCGCCTTAATTTTGATAAAGATGTGCTATATTGAATTATTAACAACAAATCATTGATAATAGAGAATGGATCGATTAGCACTTCTAAAAACATTTTGTATTGTGGTGCGTGAAGGTAGTTTCACACGCGCGGCTGAGCGTCTCGATACGTCGAATCAACTAGTGAGCAAATATGTTGCGCAACTAGAGAAAGAACTAGATGTGCGGTTGTTTAATAGGACAACACGGAAAATACACCTTACTGAGGCGGGGCAACAGTGCTTTGAGCATGCAAAGCATATCTTAGAAAGTGTAGAAGATATGGAGGGGCAACTAGGGCTTTTAAATACATCTGCCAAAGGTGTATTGCGTGTCAGTGCGCCCGTGTCGTTTTCAACGTTACACCTTTCCACTTGTCTTGGTGCATTTCAGCAAAAACATCCACATGTTTCAGTAAACTTGCAGCTAAACGATAGAAAAGTGGATGTTATAGATGAAGGGTTTGACGTAGCAATAAGAGCTGGACAATTGAATAGTTCTTCTTTCATAGCAAAGAGGATCGCAACAATTAAACTTGTGCTTTGTGCGTCACCGGAATATTTAGAGAAGAATGGCGTTCCAACGCATCCGAATGACCTAAATCCGGAACATTATTTGGAATATAGCTATATCAATTATGACGATGAAACATCAGAGTTAATTCCGGTACTTAAAACCAGCTCTCAGCGCTACAAACCACGCCTTACTGTCAATAATGGTGAAATACTTACCGACGTTGCAAAAATGGGACTAGGCTATGTGCTACAACCTACATTTATTGCCGGAAGAGCACTAAAGAATAAAGAGCTCATCAGTATTCTTAATGATCATACACCACCCTCTATTGGCCTATATGCCGTTTACCCACACCGAAAATTGATTTCTAACAAACTACGCGTTTTTATTGACTTCCTTTCTGAATATTTTGCTGATACACATTCTTGGGAATAGATTAAAATGTTACATGTTTTCTAAGGCATCAACACAGACTTTATCACTCACTGGGCACAATCCGCCTACCAGCTTCTTTTGAGACGGATGTACTGATCTATTGGTAATATGAGAGACATAATCTGCCAGTAGCTCTTCATCGAATAAAGCCACAAGTTCCTCATGTTCTAAATGATAATAAACGTTCAACGAAACATCATCGCGGTTAAACAATTTATCATTGTAAATCTGCGCAGCATTAACAACATCATCGCTCATAGAGGCATACATGAAAATAGGCATTGGTTTGCCAGTGTTCAGCTTATGCATTATGTCTAGGTCGTTTCGCGTAATACCACTTCGTTTGAGTACAATCTCTGCTGCATTATCAATATTATCTTGAGAGACAAATAAACGTATCAATCGGTTTGCGCTATATAATTTAAATATAGCATTTAAAGAATAATCGAAATTAATCATTGGAGCGATAAGGTGCAATGTCGCATTGTTCACTTGCGTAGAGAGTTCAGTTGCTGCAACAGCCCCCATAGAAACACCCACAATATGAGTGCGACGGGCGTTTCGTTTTTCAATTAATGCTTTCAACGGCTCTACGTAATTAAGACCAAACGAAAAGGAATCTTCTGCATCTGGATTTGGCGCAACAAATACCTGCGCTCCGGTTATTCTTTGTAACCACAGCGCTTTAAAAGTCAGTAATTTGGGGTCTAGCATGTAGCCTGGTAGAACAACAATAATATCGTCCTGTAGTACTTGCGTATGCAAAGGCTCGGTTTTGTTGTTTTTAAACTTCCAAACTTTTTGGGTGTCGGTTGTATTGAGTTTAAAGGAAAGCGAGAGTTTTTTTGCTTTTATAAAATCGTTTTTTGAATCGTCTGCTGCAAAAGAGGTAACCTGAATGCATCGGTTATCGTCGCTACACACTTGCTCAGAGGTGAGCACTTTGTTGAGGTCACTTTCAATTCGTTTTAAGCCAGGGTTCATTACCTGCTTTGCGATAAACGAGGCACAGCCGCCGCTTAAAAAGCAGATAACCAATACAACCACGTAAGAAAATACACGTGCTTTCACCAGAACCTTAACGATTATTTTTATTATAGGCTCATATTAAGCACGATTATACAAATTAGTAAACGATGCCGCACAGCTTTGTAGTTTTGAAAAACTGTTTTAAACGTAAACCAAAAGTCACGGAGAGTTTAAAAAGCGCCGTCATCGGTGGTTGCCCAAACGTTAAACAATTGCTGATATGTTGGATACTCGTTCAACATCTTCCGCGTTTTTTGAGCGTGAATAGGTGTTACTTGATTTAACCAAAACCTAGTCTCATCAACATAGTTTAACCCCTTGGCAATTTTCATAATTGTATTAGCCATTTCAAGCGCAAGACCGCCACATTCTTTCGTACCAAGGAATTTACTATCGAAAGTGCCTTTCTGTTCTGGGGGAAAGCGCGATAGCTCAGACATTAGCTTCGAATGAATGCTGGAAAACAGCGTTATCGGCCTAATAGGTTCTCCCAATGGATAACGGCAAGCCAAAAGGGATAATTCAGCTTCATTAAACGATTGGTCTACTGGGCACCAAAACCCAGTTTCAAAACCCTCGTGAAGAAATAAATTTCGGTCTGCATGTAGTGTTTTGTCCATGACAACCCTCGAAGAAAGAAGAATACAAGCGTTACGTTAAAAACGTTGATAAAAAAATATGTTATGAAAAGCCAAAACACAGGAATTGCGTGTTTTAGTTAAAATTAGCAGGAAATTGGGAGTCTTCAAATTATGCGGGGTAGAACAACAAAAAAAACCCGCAACAATGTGCGGGTTTCTTGAATGTGGCGGAGAGTGAGGGATTCACTCGCGCCTTCCATGGCGCTCTCCCTGCGGGCAGCCTTTGGCTGTGCAAAACGGCTATCGTGCCGTTTTGTCGAACAACGGGGCTTCTCACCCTCACTCAAAGTAGTATTTTGTTTAGTGCATAAAAAAACCCGCAACAGTGTGCGGGTTTCTTGAATGTGGCGGAGAGTGAGGGATTCGAACCCCCGGTGGGTTTGACCCCACGTCTGATTTCAAGTCAGGTGCATTAAACCGGGCTCTGCCAACTCTCCTCAAGTGCTGCGTATCTTAATGATATTTTTATGACTGTAAAGCATAAATTTAAAAAAGTTGTTTAAGTGCCGAGAATTCAAACAAATACGTTATTTATTGGTCAATCCGGGTCTAATTATGTGCAAGTAACACCATTTTCATCTGAAAGCACTTGAAAATGGGAACTAAAAGCCATACAACATACACTAAATAAAAGAACCATTTCGGTCATATATAAGTCCTATTGGAGGAAACAATGGATCAACGTTCGATGTATTCAAGTGCATCTCAACCATCGGTATTGCAAACAAACAAGGTTTTGCGCAATACCTACATGCTGCTTGCGATGACACTGGCGTTTAGTGCGGTTTGTGCTGGTATAGCTATGGCAGTAGGCATCTCTCCTATGATGTCACTAGGTATGACCATTGGCGCTTTCATCACTTTGTTTGTCGTACAGAAGAAAGCTGACTCAGCGTCAGGTATCTACTGGGTATTTGCATTTACTGGCTTAATGGGTGCTTCCTTAGGTTACACGCTTAACTTCTACCTTGGCGTAGCAGGCCCTGGTCTTATCATGGAAGCGCTTGGTGCCACAGCGTTGGTATTCTTTGCACTTTCTGGTTATGCACTAACTACGAAGAAAGATTTCTCTTTCATGGGCGGCTTTTTAGTTGTGGGTCTTGTGGTTGTGCTTGTGGCGGCTATAGCGAACATATTCTTCGCGGTACCTGCAGTAAGCCTAGCAATTAGCGCTGCTATTGTGTTCATCATGTCAGGTTTTATCCTGTTTGATACCAGCAGAATTATTCACGGCGGTGAAACTAACTACATTCGTGCTACAGTTTCGCTATACTTGAACATCTACAACTTGTTCACGTCAATCCTACACCTACTGGGTGCATTTGGTGGCGACGATTAATTCGCGATTAAGGTTTTAAAATAAACACCCCTTAACCGGGGTGTTTTTGTTTGTATGGCAGAATTTTCAATACTTATTACTTCGTCACCTTTTAATGGTGACAGCGCTGTGCGCGCACTAGCGTTTATTAATGGCGTAATTGCTAACGGCGATAAAGTAAACAACATATTCTTTTATGGTGATGGCGTATATCACGCAAATTCGCTCATGCTTGATACGGGTGACGCCTTTAGTGCATATCGAGCGTGGTCGAAGCTTTCTTCCGAACACAATGTAGCGCTTTTGGTATGTATTACAGCCGCTGTTAAAAGGGGCATTGTTAGTCAGCAAGAAGCTGATGACAATGGCATTGGCTTTGTCAATCTTAAAGCTCCTTTTGAGCAAGCTGGTTTAGGTGAATTTTTTACCTCGCTTCACAGTTGCACTAACTTGGTACAATTTTAATGGCTTTGATTTTGATAAGGTTAACGCAACCTCCCTACTCTAATGCGTTAACGCAAGATGGAGTAGACTTCGCTTTAGCTGCAACCAATTATGGCCATGACGTTAAAGTACTGTTTGAAGACCTTGCCTTACTTCAGTTAGTAAAAACAGCGTCGGTGAAAGGCCTAAAAAATAACAGTAAGCGTTTAGCATCAATGCCGCTTTTCGATATCGACGATTGCTATGCATGTAAAACCAGTGCTGAAGCCATTCGACTCCACGAATCACTTCAAAACACCAGTGTTATTGATGAGTTAGATTGCAAATGGTTAGCAGCATCCGAGAAACTTGCGCTTATTAAAAGTGCCGACCATGTAGTAACGTTCTAATGTTAATCTCAATTTCTCACGCAAGGCTTTCTGAATCTCACAAAGATGTACTCGCAGCATCATGCTCTGCAAATGAAGCTGTGGCAATTGTATTCAGTGGCGATGGCGTCTATTCATTGCAGCCAAACGAAAACATAATCGAAAAGTGTTTATCAATAAGCACAGAAGAAACAACAGAGTGCGATCTACGCTTTTACGCTGTTGCAGAGGACGTGTTTTCACGTGGCGTCAATGTAGACCAAAACTTAACTCAAATTACCAATCAAGAGCTTGCTGCGCTTGCGGCTGCGCATAAACAATGGGTAACGCTTTAATGACACAAGATACGTTTAGCTTCACGTATAACGGCCAAAATATCGCTACAGACAAGGCAGGCTACTTACTTGACCATACACAGTGGGAAGAGGGTATGGTGGAGTTACTTGCGCGCGAGGAAAATATAGAAATGACAGACGCACACTGGGAAGTGGTTCGCTTTGTACGTGCTTTCTATGAAGAGTATGAAACTAGCCCAGCAATACGCGCGCTAGTAAAAGCAATGGCCAACAAATACGGTCCTGAAAAAGGTAACAGCCGGTACCTTCAGCGACTGTTTAAGCGTGGACCAGCTAAACAAGCCACAAAACTAGCAGGGCTTCCAAAGCCTGCCAAGTGCCTATAGCCCTTCTATTTTAGCTTCCGTGCGAGTTAGGTAAACGAAATATCGTTACGCATAACTCATGCTTTATCCGTAGCGCTAAGTATTTCTGAACTACTCGTAGGCTCTGCACCTTTAAATGTTTTCACCTGTGTTATTCGCAGGTCTGTATACAGCTTTGGAGTCGCTAATAGTTGTTCAACCTCATAGTTCATGTCGTTTTGCAGCCAAGCATTAATCATGTCTTTGTTGTGCGGTAAAAAACATGGAATTGACTTCTCGTGATATTTGCTAAAGCCATCAATGGGCGGACGAGTAACCACTGCGCAAGAATACGCTCCATTGCTGAAAATTCGGTAAACTGCACCAAGTAAGAGCACGCCGCATTCGGGCTGCATCAAATAATGAGACTTTCCCTTGCCACTTCGCGAAGGGTTTGACTCACCTATTGCCGTTGCCACCACAATTCCCCTACGGTGATAAATGGCTTTTTTCCAATATGGGCTATCTATATTGCGTGCATTGAACGTGGTACGTTCACCTATTTCAAGGGTTTCGCCATTAGGCTTTGCGTCAAACCACCACGAGGCATCAATTCCTTTCGAATGGTTTACGATTAAATTGGTAATACGCTTGGTGGCAACTCTTCCAAAAGCCGGATAAAAGTTTATAACGTTGCTTTGATTCGCTTCGTCTTTAAAAAGGGGAATGGTGTGCTGCAGCCCTACTTCTTCTAGCAATGCGATAACAGCTGGCGAGTCAGTAACGCGCTGAATAAAGCCACACATGGCTCACTCCCTAAATACGCTATATACAAAGGAAACAATTCAAAAGGCTCAGTTCAAAAGACATGTTTCGTATTTTATGCTTCTATTGCTTTTATGCCCTTATCACTACTCGCCAGTTCTTGATGCTTGATCCGTGTTTGGCGGTTAAATCAGACACCCAATGAGTTGTGATAGCTAAATTCTTTTCAAACAAAAAGCTATTTACACGAAGCCTAACTACACACGCATTCTCGTTGGGCAAAGGTTTTACTAGTATATAGGTACCTGGTGCTACTTGTTCAATATCCGTCAAAAGCGCAGTAGTTCCAGATCCGCCTTTTAGTTCAATTTGATATTCAATCGTATGAAAACCGTGAATATCTATGCCAGAGCTGGACAACAGTGAGACCTTTGCCAACATATTCTCAGTATTTACGGTATCTTGCATTGGATTATAATGCCTATAAAAAAGACGTTTTCGTTGTGCCGATTCTGGGCTAGTTTGTGTTTGAGTATTTAATCACACATCATTACACACCAGTACAGAAATGAACCCAATCGCTACTAAAGAAGCGTGTCATTCTGCGTATCTGTTGTGCAATTCAACTTCAGCAAACATAGCTCATTACTAAAAGCGCATGAGGCGATGGTTCTAAAATTTACAATGCTCTTTGGCTTTCGCGGCGTTTCTTGAGCCCACCAATTTGAAGTTTAAAGGCACTGTAGTTAACACAGGCGTACGCTCTTTATTATCTGATGTTGGTGACCAACGCCACTTATGTAAGGCCAACACTGCTTTGTCATCGAATACCCCTTCAGGATAAGACATCGCTATTTTATAACCTGTCGCTCGACCATTGTTGTCTATTCTTACCTGAACATCTACACAACCGGACAGCGCTTTACGTCTTGCTGTAGCCGGAAATTGGGGTTGAGAGTGTTGCACAAGTTTCCAATAGTCACTTAAAGCCTGAGCGCTGTCCGCTTTGGTTAAATCAATATAGTCACTGCCCAGTGGCTCTTTGACCTGTGCCTCTTTGGCATTTGAGTAAATTGTTAACGTTGATAAAGCTATCGCAGTGGTTATTGAGATAAATGTTTTCATAGTTACATCCTAGTAGTAATAGCGAAGAGCAAAGGCGTTACTTATTGAATTCGCCGTCCTAATTTCTCTTTGAAAAAATATCAAAAGCTAATCTTTTTAAGTGTTTCGGGCTATATCTAGCTAACCAAATAAAAGATATGAACAAAAAGAAAAGCCCAACATATTCTGTTGGGCTTTAACAATAATGCATCTAACGTTACGACGCGCTGATAACTTCTTGACCGTTCATATACGGTACTAGCGCTTTCGGTACGGTAACACTTCCATCGGCTTGCTGGTTATTTTCTAGAATAGCAACAAGCGTTCGACCTACAGCAAGCCCTGAACCATTCAGTGTATGAAGAAGCTCTGGCTTATTCGTTTCAGGGTTACGGAAGCGTGCCTGCATACGACGCGCTTGGAAATCTAGCATGTTTGAACATGAAGAAATCTCGCGGTATGTATTTTGCGCAGGAAGCCATACTTCTAAATCGTAGGTTTTACATGCGCCGAAGCCCATATCACCGGTGCATAAAAGCACTTTACGATAAGGTAATTCTAGTTTTTGTAGAATAACCTCAGCGTGACCCGTTAACGCTTCTAATGCATCGAAGCTATCTTCAGGTTTCACTAATTGCACAAGTTCAACTTTATCAAACTGGTGCTGGCGTATAAGTCCTCGTGTGTCTCTGCCGTACGAACCCGCTTCAGAGCGGAAACAAGGCGTGTGTGCAGTCATTTTCACAGGTAGCGACTTTGCATCAAGAATTTCGTTTCGCGCAATGTTGGTTAAAGGTACTTCTGCAGTTGGAATTAGGCTTAGTCCCTGTCCTTCCTCGGTCGCAGGCTTAGTGTGGAATAGATCTTCTCCAAATTTCGGTAATTGACCAGTTCCATACAAGCTGTCTGCATTTACTAAATAAGGCACGTACATTTCTTGGTAGCCGTGCTCTTGTGTATGCGTGTCTAGCATAAATTGCGCAATGGCGCGGTTCAAACGTGCGATATCACCACGCATCACCACAAAGCGGCTGCCAGTTAGCTTGCTTGCCGTAGCGAAATCGAGTCCATTATTTAACCCTTCCGCAACGTCCACATGATCTTTTACTTCAAAGTCGAATGTGCGTGGCTCACCCCAGCGCGAAATCTCAACATTGTGATCTTCATTTTCACCTTCCGGCACAGACTCGTCTGGCAAATTGGGAATACCTTGTGTGAAAGCATTGATTTCTTCTAGCAGTTCGCTTAGCTCTGCTTTCGCTGCATCTAGTTCGTCGCCAAGCTTTCCAACTTCAGCTAATAAAGGTGCTATGTCTTCACCTTGCGCTTTAGCTTTACCTATGGACTTACTTCGTACATTACGTTCGTTTTGCAGATCCTGTGTTCTGGACTGAAGTGTTTTTCTTTTTTCTTCAAGCGAACTGAAAGCTGCTACGTCGAGGTTAAAACCACGGGCAGCCAATCGCTTGGCTGTTTGTTCTATATCGCTTCGCAAACACTTTGGATCTAACATGTGTTTCTAATTATCCTTTCACTAATTCAATCGCCAACCACCCAGCCAATAGGCAGGCGCCAACGTTAAGAAATACATTTGCAATGGCACGTTGCCAAAGCCCATTTTCTAATAAAGTTAACGTTTCAACTGAGAACGTTGAGAATGTTGTAAACGCACCTAACAAGCCAACACCCAATAAAGCACGGTAGGGAGAGTCAGATAAGTCATTTCGCTCTATAAATCCGTATAGTATGGCTAAAGCAAACGACCCTACAACGTTCACGGCTAGTGTACCAAACGGTAGATGTTTTCCAAATAAGGAATCCACTGAAGTCGTAACAAAATACCGTAAACAAGCCCCCGTTGCGCCGCCAATGGCAATAAAACAGTACAAAGCTAGTCCTTGAGGCAACGTGGCACTCCTATTATTGAATTATTATTCGTTGAATGAGGTGTTTTAAACGTTTTCAGCAAATACATGCTGAAACGTTACTTTAACGTTTATTAGTGCTTTGCGCATTAAGTGTGTCTAGGTAATCTCGTTTGGCTTTTAGTGCTTTTTCAAGACCACGCTCGTTTGGAAAGTAAAAGCGCGTTCCTGACAAACTTTCTGGAAAATACGTTTCGCCAGCAGCAAACGCGTTTGCTTCGTTATGCGCATAGCGGTAACCGTCGCCATGACCTAACTCTTTCATTAATTCAGTAGGTGCGTTGCGTAAATGTAACGGTACTGGTGCATCGGCAGTTTTTCTCGCCAATGCTTTAGCGTCGTTGAAAGCCATATAAACTGCGTTGCTCTTTGCAGCTAATGCACAATAAACCGCAGCCTGTGCAATAGCGCGCTCACCCTCTGCAGGCCCAACGCGGTGAAATGTATCCCATGCATTGATGCAAAGCTGCATTGCTCTTGGGTCGGCATTGCCAATATCTTCTGATGCGATGGCAAGTAAACGCCTTCCAACATACAGCGCATCACCGCCGCCATCTAAAATTCTGGCATACCAATACAATGCTGCATCGGGGTCGGAACCCCTAACCGATTTATGAAATGCCGATATCAAATCATAAAAGGTGTCGCCTTTATTATCGTAGCTAGCAACCTTTTGTCCCACAGCCTGCTCTATGTCACCCACTGAAATTTCGCTGTCGCTGGTAAAGTCTGCTGATAGCTCTAGGTAAGTAAGCAAACGTCGTGCGTCACCGCCACTAAGCTCAACCAACGCGCCTTTTGCATTCTCTGCAATACTTAGCTTGCGTTCGCCCAAGCCATTTTTATCATCAGTTAACGCCCTATCAACCAGTTCAAACAACGCTTGCTGTTCTAGCGGCTTTAGCACATAAACTCGCACTCTTGATAGCAGTGCATTGTTAAGCTCAAACGAAGGGTTTTCGGTGGTGGCGCCAATAAACGTTACTACGCCCGACTCAACAAATGGAAGAAACGCGTCCTGCTGACTTTTGTTAAAGCGGTGAACCTCATCAACAAATAATAAGGTTTGCTGATTATATCGTGCGTTATCTTCTGCTTTATCCATAGCAGCACGAATGTCTTTTACACCACTTGTCACCGCTGAAATTCGTATAACGTTGGCGTTAGTGTAATGGGCAATTAGTTCAGCTAACGTTGTTTTACCCGTGCCTGGCGGGCCCCACAAAATCATGGAGTGACAGTGCCCTGCCTCAAGCATTTTCCTTAATGGTTTGTCGCTGCCGAGTAAATGCGATTGACCGCTATATTGCTCAATTGTAGTAGGACGCATGCGCGCCGCTAAGGGCGCAAAGCTTTTATTAACGTTGGTCATCTACAATAAAGCTGTCAGGCACGTCTACTGCGAATGTATCAGCCGCTAACATAAAGCGCGTTTCAACATTGTCGAATACTAAGGTACTAATTTGCTGCTGAGTATCTAACATATTTAGTGCTGCTAAGTTACCCAGTGAATTAAACGTTAGCGTTAGTGTTTCAATTTGGCCGCCGGCCTCATTAGGAGTCACCTGAAAACTTCTCAACGCTTCGTTTTCTACAGAGACATTTAGCTCTGTTATAGAAAACTTTCTCCACGTTGCATCATCACTGGCAGTCAGCAAGACAATTGGGTTGTCTTTAATTGCACTTTTTTGCGAAAGCACGGTGACTTGTTCTACAAATGTGTCTACGTTCCACACCGCTTCGCCATCAGCAATTAGCAAGGTTTCATCAGGAAACGTCGTTTCCCATCTAAGTTTGTTAGGGCGCGTCATCGTTAAAACGCCCTGAGCTTCGTGCACTACGTTTTGTTGTGCGTCTACCACGGTTTGATTAAACGTAGCACGGTACTGCTTCATGTCAGCAAGCAGTGCTTTCAACGCATCCTTAGCAGAGACAAGTGCGCCACTGTGGTGATCTTCGTGAGATAAGTGTTTCTCTGTTTGTTGGCTGTCTTCCTTGGTAACCAAATGTTTGCTTTCCGTTAGCTCGATTTCGTTCGTTTGCGCATTCACGTAAGTGAGGCTAGAGTTTGAAATTAGGCTTACTAAAAAAATCGAAACTGCTTTTTTCATTTAATGCTTCCGGTGATTAATCCTTGTGAGGGGGCGGCGCAAGAACTTCTCTATTACCGTTATGTCCCTGTGCACTTACGACACCACTCATTTCCATTTGTTCAACTAGGCGAGCGGCTCTGTTGTAACCAATTCTAAATTTACGCTGAACACTACTTACGCTCGCGCGTCGAGTTTCGGTAACAAACGCAACGGCTTCATCATAAAACGCATCAAACTCTTGGTCTTCGCCTTCCGGTTGTTCGCCAGGCAGCAATACTTCGGCTGTCGCCTCACCGTTAAGAATTTCATCAATGTAATCGGGCTTACCGCGTTTCTGCCAATCGGCAACAACGGCATGCACTTCATGGTCGTCAACAAACGCACCATGAACCCTTGTAGGTACAGGGCTTCCTGGCGGAAGATATAGCATATCACCCATACCAAGTAGGGTTTCGGCACCCTGTTGATCTAATATCGTTCTTGAATCAATTTTACTTGAAACCTGGAACGCACAACGCGTTGGTATATTGGCTTTAATAAGGCCGGTAATAACGTCTACAGACGGACGCTGTGTAGCAAGAATAAGGTGAATGCCTGCTGCTCGTGCCTTCTGAGCGATACGGGCAATAAGCTCTTCAACCTTTTTACCAACAATCATCATCATGTCAGCAAATTCGTCTACTACAACAACAATAGCGGGTAGTTTTTCGAGATCTGGCGCCTCAGCGTCCATACTCTCTTCATTTTTCCATAAAGGGTCTTTTATAGGGGTGCCATTGGAAATAGCTTCAGTCACTTTCGCATTGTAGCCCTTTAAGTTACGCACACCTAAAGCACTCATAAGACGATAGCGGCGCTCCATTTCACCAACGCACCAGCGAAGCGCGTTGGCCGCTTCTTTCATGTCTGTTACAACTTCAGCAAGAAGATGAGGAATACCTTCGTATACCGACAGTTCAAGCATTTTAGGGTCAATCATAATCATGCGAACGTCTTCGGGCGTGCTTTTGTATAGCAAGCTCAAAATCATTACGTTCACACCAACAGATTTCCCCGAACCTGTTGTACCCGCCACAAGTAAATGAGGCATTTTGGCAAGGTCTACTACAACTGGTTTACCTGAAATATCAGCGCCAAGTACCATCGTAAGCGGTGATTTGTTTGACTGGAATGTATCGCAGCTAATAACTTCGCTTAAACGCACCATTTCACGTTTTTTGTTTGGAAGCTCAAGGCCGATAACAGATTTGCCAGGTATAACCTCAACCACGCGCACTGATATCGCCGACATTGCACGGGCCAAGTCTTTTGAAAGACCGGTGATTTTGCTTACCTTTACCCCTGGGGCTAAGTCTAATTCAAAACGCGTTATTACCGGGCCGGGGTAAACACCAACAACCGTGGCTTCTATATTAAAGTCGGCGAGCTTTTCTTCAACAAGGCGTGAAATACCCTCTATTTCTTCAGGTGTTAACGGGTTTTCATGCTTATCGGCACGCTCTAGCAAGTCAAAAGAAGGCATAGGCGGAAGATTCGGGTCGATCTCCCCTGCCCTCGCTGCCACCGGTTTAGCGCCTAGCGCCGCAGGTTCAAAACTTTGAGGCGTTGGAGTCTGCTGAGGCACAGCGTTGTCGCTCGAAGAGTGTGGCGCTAAAGTATTTGAGGCGTCTGCTACATCGTTTGCATTTTCAGTGGCTTGGCTATCAGAATGAATAGTCGGTTTATTGCCGGTTTCGTAAGGTAAATCTTCATCGAACGAATCGAGTTCATCAAAATTAATAGACGGGCCGTTATTAGATGAGTTTTGCATTGAAGATACGGTATCTTCCTCAACTTCATCATCACTGCGCTTCTCATCAGCACTTTTATTAAGGCCCACTTTATCTTTAATTGACTCACGCATGCCTGAGAATGAAAACGGCGCTTTCGATGCACTTGATTTCTCGGGTACTACATCCGCGTTGTCACTTGCAGGCTCTTCATATGAGTACAGCGCTGCTCCTGAGATGTTAGCTTCTGAGGTGCTAGCTCCTGACACGTTAGTATCGTCTAATCCAAATGTAGGTTCGCTCCTTTCCCTACTAGGCATGCTATAGCCATCAACATTCTCATTATGTATTGATGCGTGACTTTTAACAATTGAATCAAGTTCACTGTGATTGATGTTATCGTCACTCGACTGCTTTTTACTGTTCTCACTGTCACTCTCAAATCCGGGCTCTGCTCGCATAGTTGTGATATCAAGCTCGGACGGAGTTGGTTGTGTCGATTTGTCGCCTAAAGATAGCTTAGGCATGTCTAAGGCTAATAAGCGCTGTGGAGCAGTAATGGTTTTTTGTCCAAGCCATAGCGTAATCTCGCCTAGCCTGTCGATAATGGTAAGCCAACTTACGCCAGTAAGTAGCGTAAACCCTGTGCAAAAGAAACATAGCAGCAGTAAAATTGTGCCGGCAGTGTTGAAATATGGCACTAGCGCAGAGCTAATGACGTCACCAACAAAACCGCCTGCTGAAAAATTGAAAATATCGTCGAAATTAATGCTGGCGATACCGGTAGCACCCAGTGCCATGAGTAAACCACCAACTATGCGAAGTCCAATCGTTAAATAATCAAACTCGTCCAGTTCCTTTATATGTTGAAATAAAAACCAGCCAAGAAATGCAGCGCCAAAAGGCAGTAAATACGCTAGATAGCCAAAGGAAAAAAGTAATAAATCGGCACACCAGGCGCCAGTAGCCCCCACCCAGTTGTGTACGTCAAGTTGCAAGCCTGCCTGACTCCAGCCAGGGTCGCCAGGATGAAAAGATGCTAGTGCCAGCAATAAAAAGAAGGCGAAAACACAGGCCATAATCATGCCTGCTTCCCACACTCGCTGAACTCCTGTTAATCGCGCCATAACCCTAAAAAACCTTCAAAATGCGTCATTTTTCTATCTTGGTCTGACACTAACTGTAAAAGCCGCAAAAAACTTAGCGAATTTTTTGCATTATTTACGTGCTTAACCAAATGTACTTTTATAATTATTCTAAGCGGCTTTGTTGAAAGCCAAATGATTAGTAAACCCGGTATCCATGGGAAATAACTAAACACTGTATTTTTGCACAGCCTACCATAAAATTGCGTCTTTGAGCCATGCTTTCGTTACTTCAAATTAATCCTTAAAGACGACGTACTTTTTACTTCCTCCATCACTACATAAGTTCGAGATTCGCTTACACCGGGTAAGCGTAGCAAAGTATCACCGAGTAATTTTCGATAACTTCCCATATCTGCTACACGAGCCTTTAAAAGAAAATCAAAATCACCCGAAACCAGATGACATTCTTGTATATCGTCATGGAGTTTTACTGCAGCAGAAAATTCTGCAAATATATCTACTGAAGTTTTGGTTAGCGTTATCTCAACGAAAACAAGCATAGCAGCACCCAGTTTTTCAGGGTCTACTACCGCATGGTAGCCCTTTATATAACCTTGGCTTTCCAAACGCTTAACCCTCTCTAGACAAGGGCTGGGGCTTAACCCTACTTCTTTGGCAAGCTCAACGTTTGATATACGTCCGTTTTTCTGTAGTTGAACCAGTATATTTCTGTCTATTCGGTCAAGGTGTTTGGGGGTTTTTACTAGCATACAATATTTTTCCAATTCCTATTTAAACAAAATTATATTCTACAAATGCTTTTTCTTCAGCAGATAGTTCTATTTTTATTGTCGTATACTCGCCACACTTAAAAACCCTTGTTGTTATAAACATTATATCCATTCGAGCCATCAAGAAGCTCACGCAATAATAGAGGATCACGTATGTTAGTTGGTGTACCAAAAGAAATTAAGAACCATGAGTACCGTGTAGGCTTAACGCCGGCTGCGGTTAAAGAGTTTGTTACCCATGGTCACAATGTACTGGTAGAAACAAAAGCAGGCGATGCCATTGGTTTCACCGACGAGATGTATATCGAAGCAGGCGCATCGATAGCGCCAAACGCAGAGCAAGTATTTGCCGAAGCGGAAATGATTGTAAAAGTAAAAGAGCCTCAGCCTAATGAGTGCAAAATGCTTCGTAAAGGCCAAACACTTTATACTTACCTTCACCTTGCGCCAGATCCTACGCAAACAAAACTTCTTGTTGAGTCGGGTGCAACCTGTATTGCTTATGAAACCGTAACTGACGATCGCGGCGGCCTTCCTCTTTTAGCCCCTATGAGTGAAGTAGCAGGACGTATGTCTGTACAAGCTGGCGCACATTATCTTGAAAAAGCCCACGGCGGAAGCGGTACCTTACTTGGTGGTGTTCCAGGTGTTGCGCCAGGTAAAGTGTTGGTTGTCGGTGGTGGTGTTGTAGGTATTAACGCTGCAAAAATGGCACTAGGTTTAGGTGCTGACGTTACCATTCTTGACCGTTCACTACCTCGTTTACGTCAACTTGACGATATCTTCAACGGCCAAGTTAAAACCGTTTACTCTACAGTTGATGCTATTGAGCACTACTCTTCGAAAGCTGACCTTGTAGTTGGTGCTGTACTTATTCCAGGCGCTGCAGCTCCTAAGCTGTTAACGCGCGAGCACATTGCAGCAATGAAGCCAGGCTCTGTATTGGTTGACGTAGCCATCGACCAAGGCGGTTGTTTTGAAACATCAAAAGCAACAACACACCAAGACCCTGTGTACATGGTGGACGATGTTGTTCATTATTGCGTAGCCAACATGCCAGGCGGCGTTGCTCGCACATCAACAATGGCACTGAACAACGCTACACTTCCTTTTGGTCTGGCACTAGCTAACAAAGGCCCAGCAAAAGCAATGCTTGAAGACAAGCATTTATTGAACGGTCTTAACGTGCATGAAGGTAAAGTAACCTACAAAGCAGTTGTTGATGCGTTGGGCGAGGAATTAGGCCTAACCTACACGCCAGCAGAAGTTGCGCTTAAAGGCGAATAACTTTTATATAGCGGTGTAGTTTACACCGCGCTTGAGGGCCTGATATTTTTTCTTTCAGGTCTTTGAACAATATAAAGCTCGGCATGGATACCCATAGCCGAGCTTTTTTTTGCTATCTAGAGTGTATTTGTGGGCGAGATCTTATGTACAGAAGGCTGAGTATTACCCTATGCTGTTAAACCCCGCTCTAGCCGCTTTGGCTAGATAGATGCATTTACTGCTTTTAGCACCGCAATTGGATCATCAGCTTTTGTAATTGGACGGCCCATCACCAAATAGCTCACACCAGCACGCATAGCGTCTGGTGGCGTCATAACGCGTTTTTGGTCTCCGACGTCTGCACCTATTGGGCGAATTCCTGGCGTTACCAGTAAGAAGTCATCGTTGTATTTAGTGCGCAGCACCCCAGCTTCTTGTGCAGAACATACAATGCCATCAAGGCCTGCTTTGTGAGTTAATTCAGCTAGTCGTAATACCTGCTCTTGTGGCGTAACACCACTTATTACGCCTGATAACTGCTCTTCATCCATACTGGTAAGCACAGTAACTGCAATAAGCTTTGTTGAAGGGTTTGTGCTATTTGCTATCGCAGCTTTAGCTGCTTCCATCATGGGCACGCCGCCAGAGGCATGAACATTTACCATCCATACGCCTAATTCTGCAGCTGCTTTACACGCTTTAGCAACGGTATTTGGGATATCGTGAAACTTAAGGTCTAGGAAAACATCAAAACCTTTTTCAACGAGCACTCGAACAAAGTCAGGACCAAATAAGGTGAACATTTCCTTGCCCACTTTCAACCGACACAAAGTAGCGTCTAGTTTATCGACAAACGCTAGCGCAGTGTCTTTGTTGTCATAGTCTAGTGCAACAATCACTTTAGGGTCTTGCATGTAAAATTACTCTCCGTCTAGCCCTTTGATAGGTTTAACTGTGCCCCACTTTTTACAGCTAGGGCATAGCCAATATAATTTTCTTCCCGAGAAACCACAGCTGTGGCAGCGATATTTAGGACGCTGCAGCATTTGCTTTTCAACAAGTTCTTTCAATAAACGTAAGCTGTCTGCCGTCGTTTTGTCTTCCAACTGATCGATATACAAGCCCATTAAGGTTTTAAAACCTCGCATTGTAGGGCGTTTTCTTAGCTGCTCGAGTAGATATTCTGCCGCTTGTGCTGTGTCACCACGTTTAAGCAATACATCTACCATCGCTAAATATGAGGTAGCACATTCTTGCCAATGAGCATCTAAGTTCTTCTGAAATGCTTCCCAGTTACCGGTTTCTTCAGCAATCTTTTCAAGGCTTGGCACAGCTTCACTGAACCAGTTAATATCTCGTTCCGCCACTTGCGTAAAATACGCATCGGCATCGGTAAAGCGGCTCTGGTCTAGCGCTATCTCACCTAACATAAGCCACGGTCTCACCGCATGCTCGTCGGCATTTACCGCCTTTTGTAAAAGTGTTAGTGCAGCGCCTTGGCTGTCATTTTTAAGCTCAACCACAGCTTGCTCACAATAAAAGTGCGCTAGACGCTCACATACGTCATCGTTGTCGCCGTGGCACTGTACCATACGCTCGGCAAGTTCAATGGCGCGTTCCCACTCTTTAGTGGTTTGATAAATGCTAAATAATTGTTGCTGTGCCACTAAATAATGCTTTTCACTATTAAGTAGTTGCAGAAATGCATTTTCAGCGCGCTCTAGAAAGCCTGCTTGCGTGTAGTCGTGCCCAAGTTCGCGTAGTGCGTTTTCTCGTTGTGCAGGTTGCAATTCTTCCCTGCTTACTAAGTTTTGATGCACTTTGATAGCGCGGTCTATCTCGCCGCGATGTCGAAAGAAGCTGCCCATAGCGATGTGGGTTTCCACCGTATCACTATTTACATTGATCATTTTTATAAGGGTATCAACGGCTTTATCGGGCTGGTCTGATAATAGAAAATTAAGGCCTTTGTAATAGTGCTTGGAAAGAATACTCGACTGCTTTCTCTGTGCTTGTCTTACACTATTTCGGCCCATTATCCAGCCGTAACCTGCAGCAACAGGTAAAAGGAGAAACAGCAGTTCGAGCATTATCGATTATTTTCCAAGCTCTGTAATTTTGACTGTGCGGTAAGAAGCTGTACTCGTAGACGCAACCAACTTACCAGCATGAGAAGTACGCCTATTCCAACACCAATCGACAGGGTAATTGCTATTAGTGTAGACACACGCAAGTTTGCCTGCGCAATAAGATAGTTTACGGTAATGAGAGTTTCATTTTGAGAGCCAATGACAAATGCAAAAGTCAAAAGCACCAAAATAAGTAAAAATGCTAGGATCCCTTTCAACACTAACGCCTTCTTTATTTATTTAGCGTTAAGAATAGCAAAATGGTAAAAGAGTTAACACAAAAAGCGTGAGCCAAAATGTAACTTGTTTTGGCATAAAGAATTGATACTTAGCTAAAACACCGCGTTTTCTAGTAAAGATTACGCAACCACGCTTACATCGACAGTCGCTTCTGGCGCTTTTCCAATTAAATTGTCTATTACCAAGTCATGATGCAACGCAGACATATTGGTCAGAAAAATACAGTGAGTATAACCAGCTTGCATAGCTTCTAATTTTTCATACATCGCTTTGTTTAGCTTCGACAACTGCGCTAATCGTTTTTTAGTAAGTGGCGTAGCCGCACCATGACATCTAACAGCGCTAATGTCGGTGGCACTGAGTTGAATTTTGTCGTTAACAAGCTGGTCCCTAATTTGTAATCGTAATTTAGAGTACAGAAAGTCTTTTTCGTTGATAAACACAAGTCTACTGTCGCTTTTACGGACGCAGTGCACGACCAAACTGTTGTTGGTCGTTTCTTTGAACATTTCCTCTAGTAATCTAGATTTCGGTTTAGCTTGGCCTTTATCAGCAAAAAAACCGTGAAGTGGAATCACGCGTTGGGTCCGGGAAAACGGATATAAATCGTCAGATGTTTCGCTTTGGTAAACCGTTTTAAGTCTGTCTAACGTGTGTCGATTCATCACGCATAGCACCGATAAAGATGGCATATGTCGTACTGCTAATTCCCAAATATAACGGTGAGTTGCCCGCTGAAGCCGAGCAATATCTCGAGTTTTAAAATGAGCGCTTTGTTTTTCAATCATAGAGTCTACGCTTGCACTTACCTTACTAATCCGCGCTTCCTCTAAAAGGCAAAGTCGTACAACGCCGGTTTCTGCGTTAAAGTCTATCACCTTGTATTTTTCGTTTTTAAGTTTGAGCTCTGGCACTGAAACCCGCACATCTTTTTGTATGACACTGTGCGGCTTTACAATAATCTTCATTCCTTTGGCAGATAAGTCCGACACTTGCGCTTCTAGTGTCGATAACAAACCTGTACGAACTGTTGCGGGCTTATCGAGTAAGTAGCGTGTTTCAGAGCGTCTATCTAAAGCCTCTTCCATCACAAAATCTATATGCCACGCTTTGCCTGAGGCTCTAATTGAACGTGAAAGAGGCTTGAAATCGCATTTTGAAGACAACGTAAGGTTGGATAAATAACAGGTTACGTCTTTGCAGTACATTACATGAGAAATGTCTTTTAACGATTCGAAATCATTGGCGCTTATATCGTGGATAGCGAAAGCCCTACGTTTGTCCTCATTACTGATATTGTCTAAACGACAGTGTATACAAGTGAAGTTACCGCCCTTTACCAGTAAATAAACTAGCGCATTTAATTGTGCGAGCTTAAGTAATTGCCGGTGTGTCGCGACAACTTGAACTTCGCCCTGTTTGGTTTTTATTGTGCCGCAGAAAACAAACGCCTCTCTATACCGCTGAAGCTCTTTTGAAAGTACTTCAAACATTGGCTTTTCACGTAAACAACTAAGCAGATGTTTTGCATCGTTAAACCCCGTATTACCTTTTGTAAAAAGACCAATTACAGGTTTAAATAACGACTTATGAGGTGCTAGGAAAACAGGAAGCCATGGACTATTTTCTAGTATGCGATCGCGTTCTAAATCTTGCATAGCCCGCTCTATTTCTAAATCTAGCTGCAGCGGCTGTTTATAAGCAGTAAGAGAAATATAACGCTTTAAATTCGAAATAAAGGCTGAGTCTACATTATCCTCAAATTGGAAGTGCGATTCATACTTGCCTAACTCTTTATTGTATTTAATGCCAGATAACGTTAACGAAACTTCCGTTGCTTCCTTAGTCAGGCCAACTATTTCAGGAAGCATAAACGTAATAGTTTCACCCGTATTTACGTTTGGTGGACGTTTAGTTTCAAGGGCTAACCCTTTAAACGATAGTGCGCTGATTGCACAATTTCTACCATTTTCAAATTCTGCAGAAGACACTGAAAAATTGGGCCTAATGGCAATATCGTCGCCAAATTCAATGTCTGAAAACGATTGGCTTTCTACGTTAAACGCATCAACCACTTTTTGAAACTGCTCTTTTTTAATTTGCGTTTGATAAAACGATGAATTCATTACCGACTCGAACACACCAACAGTGTAACGGTCTCGGTAAAGGGCTGTTTCGTTTTTAAGAATTTGTGCGCCGACTTTGTCTAAGCGCATTTGCACACCGAAGTGCTTAAACTTCATTACGGGAAAACGTGCAAAAGCGGAATTATCAGCAGGCGCATCAGTCAAAGACGTTAATCTAATAACTTCTTCTCTTACAACTTTGCGCACGCTACTGGGTAATCGTTTTGAAAACTTGTTTATGCCTTCTAACAACTTGTTCTGTTGTTCGTAGGGTATTAACGCACGTATAAGCGGCTGATATTGTTTTATTATTGCTTTTTCGTCGCCGGAGGACATTATTGTTCTAGGTATTAATTCTTATTATCTGAATAATATATAACCGAATTTGAATGTGGGTCAACAACTTATCGCTACTAAAGTATAAGGAGAATGTAATATATAACAATTAGGTCGTTGCGTGGAATATTAGAACACAAGGCAACGATTACTTTGCGTTAACTACTAGCAAGTAAAAAAAAGCCGCTATAAAGCGGCTTTTCCAAATCTTTAAGCGATTGACGCGTCTACACGTTCGCGTAATTCTTTCCCTGGCTTGAAGTGCGGTACATATTTACCGTCTAACTTCACTGTTTCACCTGTCTTCGGATTTCTCCCAACACGCGGAGCGCGGTAGTGAAGAGAGAAACTACCAAAACCTCTAATTTCAATACGCTCACCCTTTTGAAGAGTTTGCGCCATTTGCTCTAGAAGCTCTTTGATTGCTAGTTCAAGTTCTTTCGCTGGAATGTGACGCGCTTCATCCGCGAGCCGTTCAATTAATTCAGACTTGGTCATGCTTAACCTCGTTGTCAATATTATTGTTCAAACAGCTATCGCGAATTGGGTGTACATATGCACACCCACAAAAGCATTATTCGCCTTTAGCAGCTTTAAATGCTTCTGCCATCGCGTTAGCGAAACCAACATCTTCTTGTTGGTTAACTTTATCGATAGCTTCTTTTTCGTCGGCCTGATCTTTCGCTTTAACAGATAGGTTAACAGTGCGGTTCTTACGGTCAACGCCCATGAACTTCGCTTCAATGCTATCACCAACGCTTGCTACTTCAGTTGCGTCTTCAACACGCTCTACAGCAAGATCTGCAACGCGGATGTAGCCGTCAACTTCTTCAGCTAGGTTGACAGTAACGCCTTTCGCATCAACTGCTGTTACTGTACCAGTAACGATAGCACCTTTCTTGTTATCTGTCAGATACTTGTTGAAAGGATCTTCTTCGATTTGCTTAACGCCTAGAGAGATACGCTCACGCTCTGGGTCGACTTGTAGTACAACTGCAGAGATTTCGTCGCCTTTCTTGTAGTCGCGAACCGCGTCTTCACCAGACTTGTTCCAGCTGATGTCAGAAAGGTGAACTAGACCGTCGATACCGCCGTCAAGACCGATGAAGATACCGAAGTCAGTGATTGACTTGATCTTACCAGACACTTTGTCACCTTTTTCGTGTGACTCAGCAAATGTTTCCCAAGGGTTAGCAATGCACTGCTTAAGACCTAGAGAAATACGACGACGCTCTTCGTCAATTTCAAGAACCATTACATCTACAGTGTCACCTAGGTTAACAACTTTAGATGGGTGGATGTTCTTGTTAGTCCAATCCATTTCAGAAACGTGTACAAGACCTTCAACGCCGTCTTCGATTTCAACGAAGCAACCGTAATCAGTAAGGTTAGTAACCTGACCGTTGATCTTAGTACCTTCTGGGTAACGAGACGCAATTTCTTGCCATGGATCGTTGCCCATTTGCTTCATACCAAGAGAAACACGCTGCTTCTCTTTGTCGAACTTAAGTACTTTAACGTTGATTTCGTCACCAACATTTACGATTTCGCTTGGGTGCTTAACGCGCTTCCAAGCCATATCAGTAATGTGTAGTAGACCGTCTACGCCACCAAGGTCAACGAACGCACCGTAGTCGGTAAGGTTCTTAACGATACCCTTGATTTCGTGACCTTCTTCAAGGTTAGCAAGAAGTGATTCACGCTCTTGGCTGCTTTCAGCTTCGATAACTGCACGACGAGAAACAACAACGTTGTTACGCTTAGCGTCAAGCTTGATAACTTTAAACTCAAGCTCTTTGCCTTCAAGGTGAGTAGTGTCACGTACTGGACGTACGTCAACAAGTGAACCAGGAAGGAACGCACGTACACTGTTAACTTCAACAGTGAAACCGCCTTTAACTTTACCGTTGATAACGCCCTTAATGGTAACTTTATCTTCGTAAGCTTTTTCCAGCTCAACCCACGCTTCGTGACGCTTCGCTTTTTCGCGAGATAGGATAGTTTCACCGAAACCATCTTCAACTGCATCTAGTGCTACGTCTACTTCGTCACCGATAGCGATTTCTAGTTCGCCTTCAGCGTTTTTAAATTGGTCTGCTGGGATAGCACTTTCTGATTTCAAGCCCGCATCAACAAGAACGATGTCTTTATCGATAGAAACAACAGTACCTTTTACAATTGAACCAGGACGTGTTTCTAGTTCTTGTAAGCTTTCTTCAAAAAGTTGTGCAAAATTTTCAGTCATAAGTCTCAAATAACTTTTAAGTTGATATCCACGCTTCTTATCCGGATAACGAGGGGTTATTAAAATTAGTCGCCACTTCCTGTAGCAACACTGCTTTGGATGCGATCAGCTCTCGTCTTTACAGGCGTGAGGAAATAATATCCATCGCTTTTTCAAAGACTTGGTCAATATCCAAGTCTGTCGAATCAATAATTACAGCATCTTCTGCCGGTACCAAAGGAGCAACCGCACGCTGTGTATCACGCTCATCTCTTGCTTTGATATCGGTTAAAAGGCACGCAATATTAACATCCATGCCCTTTGCTTTCAACTGGCTATAACGTCGCTCAGCACGCGCTTCAGCGCTAGCCGTAAGGAAAATTTTCACCGGTGCTTCTGGAAACACTACTGTGCCCATATCGCGACCGTCTGCAACAAGCCCTGGTTCTTGTTGAAATGCTCTTTGGCGACGAAGTAGCGCTTCGCGTACACGTGGTAGTGCAGCTACTTTAGACGCAACGGCACCCACCTCTTCAGTGCGAATATCGTCTGTAACATCTTCGCCTTCAAGAATAATGCGCGTAGTATCTTCATTCGTCTCGAAACTTACATCAAGACCGGTTGCCAGTGGAACAACACATTCTTCATCATCACACGGAAGGTCGTGGTGTAGCGCAGCTACTGCTAAAACGCGGTAAATTGCGCCGCTATCTAGAAAGTGCCACCCTAGTTTCTTCGCTAATAAGCTACTTAACGTACCTTTACCAGCACCACTAGGACCGTCAACCGTGACTACGGGTGTGGAATGCATACCTGCTCCATCAATTATTTACTTAAAAAAACGCGCGCAATTATACGCTTTAGTACAAGATAAGCAATGCCACCTAACTGAGGCGGCATTGATATGTTTAGGCAAGTAACGAATTTATTTTGCGCATATTGGCTCACGTCAGTGTACCAAAGCGTTTTTTATGCAGAATAAAGGGTTCTAAAACGCGTAAAATAATCTGGAAATGTTTTACGTGTGCAGCCTGGGTCATTAATAGTTACTGGCGTATCGCTTAATGCCACAAGCGAAAAGCACATAGCAATTCGATGATCGTTGTACGTATCTATCTCTGCATGATGTAGTTGGTCAGTGGGCCAAACTGTAATGTAGTCGTGCCCTTCTTCAACTTTCGCACCTAGCTTTTGAAGTTCTGTCGCCATGGCATTTAGTCGGTCTGTTTCTTTAACTCGCCAATTATAAATATTGGTCATTGTCGTTGGACCTTCGGCAAATAAGGCGGTAGTAGCAATGGTCATTGCAGCATCAGGAATGTGGTTCATATCCATATTCACGCCTTTAAGCGGAGCACCAGTCACTTCAACATATTCGTCATGCCACACCACTTTTGCGCCCATCGCTTCAAGCACATCAGCAAAACGAATATCACCTTGTATGCTGTTTTGGCCAATTCCGGTTACGCGTACCGTGCCACCTTTAATAGCGCCAGCTGCAAGGAAGTAAGAAGCAGATGACGCGTCGCCTTCTACCATAAATTTACCTGGCGCAACGTATTTCGACTCGCCTGATATCGTAAATGTTTGGTAGTTATCGTTATCAACCGATACACCAAATTTAGCCATGGTGTCTAACGTGATATCGATGTAGGGCTTAGAAACAAGTTCGCCTTTAATGCGAATAACAACATCACCTGTGAAAAGTGGTGCAGCCATTAGCAGTGCTGTCAAAAATTGACTTGAAACGCTACCGTCAACCGACATCTCGCCGCCGCTTAATGTTCTTCCTTTAATATGCAGAGGTGGATAACCATCGTTCTTCATATAGGTTACATCAGCATTTGCTTCTCGAAGTGCATCTACCAAATCGCCAATTGGGCGTTCTTCCATGCGCGGCTCACCAGTAAGCACTGCGTCCACATTACTTGCTGCTAATGCTGCACATAGCGGTCGCATCGCCGTTCCGGCGTTTCCAAGAAAAAGTTCAACAGGATTGGTTACTTCAAAAGCACCACCATTCCCCTGTACTTTACAACGTGTTTTATCGTCATTAAGCGTGTAAGCAATACCTAGCTTGGTTAGCGCGTTTAGCATGTGTGAAATGTCATCGCTGTCTAACAAGTTAGTTAGTTCTGTTTCACCTTCTGCAAGTGCTGCAAGCAATAAGGCACGGTTAGATAAACTTTTTGAACCAGGTACATTGACCTCGCCCGACACACTTGAAATCGGGTCTAATGTTAACTGCTCCATCTTTATCCATTCACTCTTTCAAATTCACGCATAAACTCAACTAGCGCAACAATGCCATCTACTGGCATTGCATTATAAATACTGGCACGCATGCCCCCTACCGAACGGTGCCCTTTTAATGCAAGTAAACCCGCTGCTTCAGACTCTTGTAGAAACAGTTTATCAAGCTCAGGGTTGGCTAAATGAAATGGCACATTCATTTTTGAACGGTTGTCAGGGTGCACCTTACTCGAATAAAAATCGGAACTATCGATAGCTGAATACAAGAGCGCTGCTTTTTCTTGATTACGCTTGGCCATTGCTTCTACACCGCCCATATCTTTGAGCCACTCAAAGACTAAGCCAGCTAGATACCAGGAAAACGTAGGAGGCGTGTTGTACATAGAATCTGACTTCGCTGCCAGCGCATAGTCGAATATTGATGGCGTTTCCTTGCGAGCCTTACCTACTAAGTCTTCACGCACAATAACGACCGACAAACCACTTGGGCCAATATTTTTTTGTGCGCCAGCGTAGATGACGCCGTGCTTAGCAACGTCAATAGGTTGTGACAGGATAGTTGAAGACATGTCTGACACAATAGGCACATTGCCAGCGTCTGGAAGCCAGTCAAACGCAATTCCATCAACTGTCTCGTTTGGACAGAAATGGTAATAGGCAGCAGATTGGTCAATGTCTTCTATTGAAGGATTAGCAACATATTGCAGCCCTCCTTTTTCAGACACATTTCCCACGACAACCGCGTTATTATATTTGTTGGCTTCTTCAACAGCGCCTTTCGACCATGAGCCACTTACAAGGTGTAAGCTTTTGTCGTTGCTGTTCGATAAATTAAGAGGAACAGCTGCGAATTGTCCTCGACCACCACCATGAGTAAATAAAACGTGGTAATTAGAGGGAACAGACAGTAAGTCTCGAAGGTCTTGCTCTGCCTTTGCTGCTATTTCAATGAAGTCTTTGCCGCGATGACTTACTTCCATTACAGAGCAGCCAAGGTCGCGCCAGTTTGTGAATTCAGATTGGGCCTTCAGCATGACTTCTTTTGGAAGCATTGCCGGGCCAGCACAAAAATTAAAAACCTCTTTCATTGCGTGTTTCAACACCTGTAAAAAATAACAAGCGGCAAAAGCCGCTTGTTTGAAAGAACACTGATAATGCGCATGGACTATGCCTGCGCGTCATCCCTACTCTTCTGTCGTTGAGCTATCACCGTCTTCTGCGGTGTTTTCTTGCTCTTGAACAGCAGTTTCTGCTTGTTCTGGCGCATCTTCAGAAATAATTGGGTTACCGTCTTCATCAAGCTCTTGTAACTCTTCTACTTCTTCAATACGTTGTAACCCTACAACGTGCTCACCTTCTACAGTACGTATTAAGCGAACACCCTGTGTGTTACGGCCTACAACTGACACTTCGCCTACACGGGTACGAACCAGTGTGCCTTGGTCACTAATAAGCATAATTTCGTTGGTTTCATCTACCTGAACAGCACCAACCACTTTGCCGTTTCGCTCAGATACCTTAATTGACACAACACCTTGAGTTGCGCGGCTCTTCGCTGGGTAATCTTCTAGTGGTGTACGCTTACCGAAACCGTTTTCGGTTGCGGTAAGAATAGGTCCATCGCCCTTCGGTACAATAAGCGAAACTACTTTTTGACCATCTTGCAGACGAATACCGCGAACACCTGTTGCTGTTCTGCCCATTGGACGCAGCGCAAGCAGTTCTTCACCTGTTTCTGGGTCGCGTTTTACTTCACCAGTTTCACTGTCGCGAAGCTTTTCGTTGAAACGAACCACTTTACCTGCGTCAGAGAACAACATGATGTCGTCATCACCATGGGTAATATCAACGCCAATTAACTCATCACCCTCGTTTAGGTTTACGGCAATAATACCGCTTGAACGAGGACGAGAGTATAGGCTTAGATCAGTCTTTTTCACTGTACCGTTTGCCGTTGCCATTAACACAAACTTACCTTCTTCAAATTCTTTGATTGGAAGAATGGCAGTAATACGTTCATTTTCTTCAAGCGGCAAAATGTTAACGATAGGACGTCCACGTGCATTTCTGCTTGCAAACGGCAATTGATACACTTTTAACCAATACAAACGACCGCGGGTAGAGAAACACAGAATGTGATCGTGAGTGTTTGCGACTAGCAGCTTTTCAATGAAATCTTCGTCTTTCATCTTCGTTGCTGACTTACCACGCCCACCACGGCGCTGTGCTTCATAATCGGTTAGTTTTTGATATTTAACATATCCTTCGCGAGAAAGCGTAACTACAACGTCTTCTTGCTCAATCAAATCTTCAATATCAATATCGTGACTTGCCGCAGTGATTTCAGTACGACGTCCGTCACCAAATTCATCGCGTACTTTTTCAAGTTCTTCTTGAATTACTTCCATCAAACGCTCAGGGCTGTTTAAGATATGAAGAAGTTCAGCGATGATTTCTAGAAGTTGTTTATATTCTTCTAGAATCTTTTCGTGCTCTAGACCCGTTAGTTTGTGAAGGCGTAGGTCAAGAATAGCCTGTGCTTGCTGCTCAGTAAGGTAATATTTGCCATCGCGAATACCAAACTCTGGCATTAACCAGTCTGGACGCGCGGCGTCATCACCTGCGCGCTCAAGCATTTGCGCTACGTCACCTAAGTCCCAACCCTGTGCAACAAGTGATTTCTTCGCATCAGCCGGGCTTTGCGATGCTTTTATCAACTCGATAATTGGGTCGATGTTTGCGAGTGCAATTGCCAAACCTTCAAGGATGTGAGCACGGTCGCGCGCTTTACGTAATTCAAATACGGTACGACGAGTAACCACTTCACGACGGTGAAGGATAAACGCTTCAAGCGTTTCTTTAAGGTTAAATACCTTTGGCTGACCGTTATCAAGCGCAACCATGTTAATACCGAATACCGTCTGAAGCTGGGTATTGGCATATAAGTGGTTAAGTAGAACCTCTGCAGACTCGTTTCGCTTAACTTCGATAACAATACGCATACCGTCTTTATCAGACTCGTCACGTAGTGCAGACACACCCTCGATACGCTTCTCTTTAACAAGTTCGGCGATCTTTTCGATAAGACGTGCTTTGTTTACCTGATAAGGGATCTCGTTAACGACAATAGTTTCTTTGCCGTTAGCATCTGTTTCAATCTCCGCTTTGGCGCGCAGATAAATTTTTCCACGACCCGTACGGTACGCATCTTCAATACCCTTGCGGCCACTTATCATTGCTGCGGTTGGGAAATCTGGGCCAGGAATGTGCGTCATCAAGTCGTCAATGGTAATTGAAGGGTCCTGAATAAGCGCAACACACCCATTAATGACTTCTGTAAGGTTATGCGGCGGTATATTGGTTGCCATACCTACCGCGATACCAGATGAACCATTAACAAGAAGGTTTGGAACTTTGGTAGGCAATACCTCAGGAATATGCTCTGTACCGTCATAGTTGGGCACAAAGTCGACTGTTTCTTTGTCTAAATCCGCAAGTAGCTCGTGCGCGATTTTTGCCATACGTACTTCGGTGTAACGCATTGCAGCTGCCGAGTCGCCATCGACTGATCCAAAGTTACCCTGGCCGTCAACTAGCATATAGCGAAGCGAGAATGGCTGCGCCATACGTACAATAGTGTCGTAAACTGCTGAATCACCATGAGGGTGATATTTACCGATTACATCGCCTACCACACGGGCAGACTTTTTGTATGGCTTGTTGAAGTCGTTTTTTAACTCGTTCATTGCAAACAGTACACGGCGGTGCACTGGTTTTAAACCATCTCTAACGTCGGGCAATGCTCGCCCGACAATAACGCTCATCGCGTAATCAAGGTATGAGTTCTTTAACTCTTCCTCAATATTAACGGGGAGGATTTCTTTAGCGTTATCAGACATAAACTGCTTAATCCCTTTATCTTGATTTGTTCTGCGTTTCCCTTGCAGCCACTTTACATGAACTGTTAAAGCGGCTCATAGGCGCGCACTGTTATTATTATGTGGGTCATAATCGTGTCTCGAGTGTACCACTTGATGACAGATTTATGTAGCGCTTAATTACGCATATTAATACACAAAAATGCAAGCGATTATTTTTCATTCAGACAGCGCGTAAAAAAGCATAGATTTGACCAAAAACAGTGAAATACATCCGCAAATTGCGATATGTTAAAAGGAGAAAAATTAAGGACTGTTTTATCCATGTCGAATGTAGATCAACAAGAAATTAGCAAATTCTCTGAACTGGCCTCGCGTTGGTGGGATCCAGAAGGTGAATTTAAGCCTCTGCACCTTATTAACCCACTGCGCTTAGATTTTATAAACCAACACAGCGGCGGCCTTTTCGAAAAGAAGGTATTAGATATTGGCTGTGGTGGCGGCATTCTTGCTGAATCGATGGCAAAGGCAGGCGCAAAGGTAACTGGGCTTGATATGGCCGAAGCATCGTTAGAAGTGGCCAAGCTACATGGTTTAGAGTCTGGCGTTAAAGTTGAGTACGTATGTGCTACTGCTGAAGAGTTTGCTGCGAAACATAAAGGGTCATTTGACGTAGTGACATGCATGGAGATGTTAGAGCACGTTCCAGATCCAGCGTCGGTAGTTCGCGCCTGTGCAGAATTAGTGAAGCCCGGCGGCCATGTATTCTTTTCTACCCTTAATAGAAATATTAAGTCTTACTTGATGGGGATCGTTGGCGCAGAATATGTATTAAAGCTTGTGCCAAAAGGAACACATGATCATTCAAAATTCATCAAGCCATCTGAGCTCATGTCGATGACGGATCAGGCAGGATTGCTTCCTCGCGATATGACGGGTTTACATATGGACCCTATCTCGCAAGGTTTTTACTTGTCATCAAGTAACGTTGATGTGAATTACCTACTATATACAGTATCGCAAGAATAATTTAACACTACATATTGGGTTGCGGCGATAATTTAAACACCATATATCGTGTTTTTATAAAAACTCGTTTCTAAGAATAAATTAATTTTTTTCTGAATCATGTAACGAAAAATGCTTGCATTCCCTTTGTTTTACGCTTTTAGAAAGCTAAAAAGTTAGTTGTTACTAACGTAAATTTCATGCCAATTTGAGTGCTTGAAATACCACCAGATATTGGGTTGCATTCGAGACGAAACCTCACTATCTTGTGTTTAATCCAGACAGCGATCCCACAGTTCAAATCAGCAATTTTCTGATACGTCTAACTTGGGATCACACAGATCGCGTAGTGATACGCCACTCTTTATCACTGGATAAAATTACGAAACGAATTTAAGTAGCAATACAAAAGTAGTCTTCACGCAAAGCCTCATTATCTAGAAGGTAAATAGGCAAAGGTAAGGCCGCTTCAGTGTGGGTTGTTTTCAGGCGCTTTACGCATGTTTTATCAAGGACTGCGCTTAGATTACTCTGAACAAAAACGCACACAAACGAACACAAATTAAAAAATTAAAATGGGCAAAAAGCCCACGCTTCAAGCGCTAACAGACAAACGGCCAGTAACATGAACAACAATCTATTCGTCACCAAACGCAACGGTGAAAAAGAGTCAATCGACTTGGAGAAAATCCATAAAGTCGTCACATGGGCAGCAAAAGGACTTAAAAACGTCTCAGTTTCTCAAGTTGAAATCAAAGCTCAAATCCAGTTTTTTGATGGCATTAACACTAGCGAAATTCATGAAACGCTAATTAAGTCAGCGGCAGACCTAATCTCTACCGACGCACCGGATTATCAATATTTGGCTGCACGTTTGGCTATTTTCCATCTTCGTAAGAAAGCCTACGGTCAGTTCGAGCCGCCAGCGCTTTTCGATCACGTCGCTAAGATGGTAGATGCTGGCAAATATGACAATCACCTTCTAGAAGACTACACACCTGAAGAATTCGCCGAAATGGACAGCTACATTGACCATTGGCGCGATATGAACTTCAGCTACGCGGCCGTTAAGCAGCTTGAAGGTAAGTACCTTGTTCAAAACCGCGTTACCGGTGAAATATATGAAAGTGCACAGTTCCTTTATATTCTTGTAGCGGCGTGCCTTTTCGCGAATTATGACAAAGCTGTGCGAATGGACTACATTCGTCGTTTTTACGATGCAGCATCTACGTTCAAGCTGTCTTTACCTACGCCTATTATGGCTGGCGTACGTACTCCAACACGTCAGTTTAGCTCTTGCGTACTTATCGAGACCGGTGACAGCCTAGACTCAATCAACGCGTCAGCGAGCGCGATTGTAAAATACGTAAGTCAGCGTGCTGGTATTGGTGTTAACGCGGGCCGCATTCGCGCGTTAGGTAGCCCTATTCGTGGCGGCGAAGCTTTCCACACCGGCTGTATACCTTTTTACAAGTATTTCCAAACTGCGGTTAAGAGCTGTTCACAAGGCGGTGTTCGTGGTGGCGCTGCTACCCTGTTCTATCCAATTTGGCACATGGAAGTTGAATCACTTCTGGTACTTAAAAACAACCGTGGTGTAGAAGAGAACCGCGTTCGTCACCTAGACTACGGTGTTCAGTTCAACAAGCTAATGTATCAGCGCATGATGAAGGATGGCTACATCTCATTGTTTAGCCCTTCTGACGTTCCTGGATTGTACGATGCGTTCTTCGCTGACCAAGATAAGTTCGAAGAACTGTACGTCAAGTATGAAAATGACGACAGCATTCGCAAAAAACAAATAAAAGCGATGGAGCTTTTCAGCTTGTTTATGCAGGAGCGTGCAAGTACAGGTCGTATTTATCTTCAAAACGTTGACCACTGTAATACGCACAGCCCGTTCAACCCAGAAGTTGCACCAGTTCGTCAAAGTAACCTTTGTCTTGAAATTGCGCTACCTACTAAGCCACTTCAACACGTAAACGACGAAAACGGTGAAATTGCATTATGTACCCTGTCTGCATTTAACTTAGGCGCTATCGAATCGTTAGACGAATTTGAAGAGCTTGCAGACCTAGCCGTACGTGCTCTTGATAACTTGTTAGATTACCAAGACTACCCTGTGCCAGCTGCATACAATGCAACGATGGGCAGACGTACATTAGGTGTAGGCGTAATTAACTTTGCTTACTACCTTGCGAAAAATGGCGTTAAATATTCTGACCACAGCGCGAACGGTCTTGTTCACCGCACGTTTGAAGCTATGCAGTATTATCTGCTGAAGGCGTCGAACAACTTAGCTAAAGAGAAAGGCGCATGTCCGAAGTTTAACGAAACTACGTATTCTCAAGGTATAATGCCAATCGACAGCTACAAGAAAGATCTTGATAGCGTGTGTAACGAGCCGCTACATTACGATTGGGATACACTTCGTGAAGAAGTGAAAACGCACGGATTGCGTAACTCTACACTGTCAGCGTTGATGCCGTCTGAAACGTCGTCACAAATTTCTAACGCAACAAACGGTATTGAGCCGCCTCGTGGCTTTATCAGTATCAAGTCAAGTAAAGACGGTGTACTTAAGCAAGTAGTACCTGAGTACGAAACGCTTAAAGACCAATACGAACTACTTTGGGACATTCCATCTAACGACGGGTACCTTCAGCTTGTTGGTATTATGCAGAAGTTTATTGACCAAACTATCTCTGCAAACACAAATTACGACCCAAGTCGTTACGAAGGTAATAAGGTACCTATGAAGCTTCTTCTTAAAGACCTTCTTACTACGTACAAACTTGGCGTTAAAACCCTTTATTACCATAACACTCGTGACGGTGCATCAGACACATCTGCGCTAGATGCCAAAGCGAATGTGCCTTTACCTCGCCAAGAAGAGGTGGTAGTAGAGGAAGATGATGATTGTGCAGGCGGTGCGTGTAAAATATAACAATAGCACGCACTACCCTGTCTGATAACAAGCGCATTACAATGCGTTTGTTATCAAAGAAGTATTGCAGCAAGAACACAAATAATAACACGCGTTAATCATTAAGTTTTTAGTTAGGCCATCATGAAATACACTACGTTTAATCAGCAAAGTACAAATCCATTGGTTGAGCCAATGTTTTTCGGTAATCCGGTAAACGTTGCCCGTTACGACCAACAAAAGCATGCCATTTTCGAAAAGCTTATTGAGAAACAAATAAGCTTCTTTTGGCGTCCAGAGGAAGTTGACGTGTCTCGTGACCGCGTGGACTTTCAAAAACTCACCGATCCTGAAAAGCATATTTTCATCTCAAACTTAAAATATCAAACCCTGCTTGATTCGGTCCAAGGCCGCAGCCCAAACATTGCGTTCTTACCAATCATCTCACTGCCAGAGCTTGAAACTTGGGTTGAGACTTGGTCGTTCTTCGAAACCATTCACTCGCGTTCATACACGCACATTTTGCGTAATCTCTTTTCAGATCCGAGTGAAATTTTTGAAGACATTGTAGTTAACGATGAAATTAAGCGCCGTGCAGCCGACATTTCGAAATACTACGACGACCTAATATTTGCTACACAGCTTTGGCAAACTCAAGGTGAAGGCGTTCACACTGTGAACGGCTCTACTTACACCGTGAACATGTACGAACTTAAGAAAAAGCTCTTCCTATGCATGAACTCGGTAAACGCGCTTGAAGCGATTCGTTTTTACGTTTCTTTCGCCTGCACATTCGCATTTGCAGAGCGCAAGTTGATGGAAGGTAACTCGAAAATTATTCGTCTAATTGCACGTGACGAAAACCTTCACCTTTCCTCAACACAGCACATTCTTAACCTGTGGGCAAAAAGCAAAGACGACCCAGATATGGCGCAAATCGCTGAAGAATGTAAAGACGAGGCACGTGATATCTTTTTGAACGCTGTTGAACAAGAAAAACAGTGGGCCGACTACTTGTTCCAAAGTGGTTCAATGATTGGACTTAATAAAGAGATCCTTTGCCAATATGTTGAATATATTGCTAATCAACGAATGACTGCAATTGGTCTAGACGCACCGTTCGATGTTAGCAGCAACCCACTTCCATGGATGAACAACTACCTTAACTCTGACAATGTACAAGTTGCACCGCAAGAGTCTGAGATTAGTTCATACTTAGTAGGTCAAATTGATTCTGCGGTGAGTGAAGACGATTTTGCTGACTTTGAACTGTAATTCTACAGTTCGATGAGCAACCCGCCAAACAGGCTTCGCATCGACATTGTCGATGTGGGGCCTATTGAAGCCCCTGCCGATAAAACAATTCTAACTGCACTTGAAGCAGCAGATGTCCATATTCACTACCATTGCCGTGAAGGCTTTTGTGGTGCGTGCAGGACCAAGCTAATTGAGGGCGAAGTAGAATACACTACCGATCCTCTGGCCTTTATCGATGACGATGAAATACTGCCTTGCTGTTGTGTAGCAAAGTGCCCATTGAAGATCAAAGTGCCGCTGTAAGCCAGTATTCTTTTTAATCGACTAAAAGGTTACGATTAACACTAGAAACCGCATACTGTGCTATTGATCAATCTCTTCAACAACGTCTTTGCTTTTGCGCATTTTAGTCTTTAATTCTCTCTCATATTCGCGCTTTTCTTTAGCCGCTTCACGCTTTTGCTTTTCCCACGCTCTTTTTTCTTCACGCTCGTTTTTTCGCGCTTCTTTTAACATCTCACGTTTTTCTTTTGCCGCTTCACGCTTCGATTCTCGTTCTTGTTTAGCGAATTCTCGCTGTAACTCTCTTTGCTCTTTAGCTGCATCGCGTTCAAGCTCAGCTTCTTTTTTTGACATGTCACGAAGCAAGTCGCGCTTCTCTTTTGCAAGTTCACGCTCTTTCTCTGCTAGAGCTTTTCGTTTCTCTTTGATAACTGTCTCTTTATCCTTGAGTCTTTCATTTACAACACTTTCATTTTCCTGAGAAAGTAACGGGTTAGAGAACGCTACGGCAATAATTAATAAACTTGCTGATGTTAAGCTTTTCATCTTCATTTTCCTTTTAACGTAGGTACTGTTTTGCCATGTTTTCTTAGGCAGAAAAACAGTGTCTAGTTGGTCAATGCCGCCATTGCTTCATGCAAACATTGCCACTCCCAGCTGAGCAAAAAACACACTCTACACTTACCTTAAAGCAACGGTAGATAACGTTCAACAATGGTAAATGCTTGTTACAGATTATGAATGGAGATAAAAGCCTTACACGCTTTGACTTTCACTGAAAAGAAGATGGTGTTGAACCAAACCATTTTATAAACGCACGCCTGAAGTTAGACGGGTCGGCGTACCCAAGGATATCGGCAGTTTGCTGTACGCTTAACCTTTTAATGTGCAGTAGTTCATAGGCTCGCAGCATTAGAAAGGTGTCTCGCTCCTTTTTAAAACTTGTGTGTTCTGCCTCCAGTTGACGATGTAATGTACGCTTACTCATATTCATGGCGCTCGCAGCGTCATCTAATATAGGCATACCATGACATTCATTTTCAAGGTAACGCTTAAGTTTGTGCGAAAGACTATTTCCTAAAATACGCTCTTTATCCGCCTCACATAACTGCACTGCATACTGATAACTTACTGGGTCGCTTCCTATTAACGGTCTGTTCGCGTTTTCTGCATCAACAATTACGCCGCATAAAGGCTGCTGAAACTTACAGTCAAAGTTTGCCGTGATGTCTCTGCTTGTTTCATCAGTGTGTTTTGAATAATCGAACAGTAAACCTTTAATAATAGGCGGGTTACCAGCCTGAGTGATACCGTTATGTAAATTGATGAAGGCAGCTGTTAATACATCGATAAAAAAACAATGAGTTTCATCTTTCCAAAAACGGTCGATAACGTTAACGGTAATAAGGTTGCCATGTTCAATGACATTAAGTGATACGTACGGAATTAGCACGTTAATAAAGCGCTGAACTAACCTAATAATGCCCATTCCTGAATCACAGTTCATAACGGCTAAGCCAAAAGAGCCATGGTGTATAGGCTGCAGCGCACTTCCCAGCAACATGCCTGGGGAGCAAACATTTTTTTGCGTTACAATATGCGTAATAAGTCTGCTAAAAACCGGCGCGGGAACCCTAACGTTTAACGACGTATAGTCAGGCATATTAAGCCCTAACTCAGTAAAACACTCGCTTAGACACACCCCCTGCTTAGCAAGCACATTACTAAACTGCATAATATAAAATGTTGGAACGTCGTGAGTAGTACTCTTCATTACTTCGCCAACTTCATAATTTCTTATCATGCCAGCCTAAATCAGTTACTCGCAATTGGCAATAAATGACCGCACTTTGTCAATTAATACGCTCTTATATCTTCTTGCTTTATTTCACACTAAAGAAAAACAAAAAATGAGGATAAAGCCATGTTGCATTATATAAAGTTCTTCAATTTTTATTTTACTGTCTCACTTGGGCTAGTGTCTATTTGGCTAGGAGGAATGTACATTGTTTACGGTTATGCATTGTATCTCGCCTTTTATATCATTGGTGATGCTGTACTTGGTGACGATGTGTCAGAGCCTCCATTGCTTAACGATACGCTGCTGCGCTATATGCTTTACAGTGCACTGCCCTTAAGTACTGTGATTTATCTGTCTGGATTATGGTTAGTATTGCCGAATGACAGTGCTTTATGGCATTGGCTGTCTCCTTACCTTCCTACCTTGTTGATTAAAGCGAAAAAGGTAACTACGTGGTGGCAAATAGCCGTAGCCGTTCCATTTTTAGGGCTCATGTTAGGCGGTGTTGCCACCGTTGTAGCGCATGAGTTAGTGCATAAGATAGGTAACCCAGTGTCGGTGACTTTTGGGCGCTGGCTACTTGCTTTTAGTTTTGATGCTAACTTTTCAGTGGAGCATGTTTACAACCATCATATTAAAGTTGCCACCGCTGATGACCCTGCTACCGCACCACGAGGAAGAGACGTTTACAGCCATTTTGTGAAGGCGTTTATTGGTACACAAAAAGCCGGCTGGCAAATAGAAAAGAAACGACTCAAAAGAAAAGCGTTACCGGTTTTGAGCTGGCGAAATGCCTGTATACGCGGATGGTTAATGAGCGTAACGCTACTAGGTAGTGCATATTTGTTAGCCGGTATTGCAGGTGTGCTAATGTTTGTTGCCCTAGGGCTTACTGCAAAATTCACATTGGAAATTGTTAACTATATGGAGCACTACGGCTTAGTTCGTCACCCAAAGCAGCCGGTTAGACCACGTCATTCTTGGAATTCTAATCGACGCGTAAGTTGCTGGACGATGTTTAATTTACCACGACATAGTCATCACCATGCACAAGGTGCTGTTCCGTTTGTGAAACTTAAAGCCCTACCCGATTCTCCTGAAATGATTGGTGGTTACATATCGACTATGGGCATAGCGTTAATCCCCCCGCTTTGGTTTCGTATTATGAAGAAGAAGCTTGCCCATTGGGATGAACATTATGCTAATGAAGAAGAGCGCAAAATAATTGCTCAGCTAAACAATAAAAATTAGCTGTATATCTGCGTTTGGTTATAACTCACTATTAGTAATTGAAAATTGACTGGCTGTAACCATAACTTACACTGATGAAAATTTGTTTAAACACTAGTGGAGTTTTTATGCCAAAGGCCAGTCTTTTCTCGCGCTTTGCCTGTAACAGCCTTGAATTAAGTAATCGTATTGTAATGGCGCCTATGACACGCCAATTTTCACCCAACGGCATACCAACAGCTGACGTTGCAGCGTATTACAAGCGCCGTGCACAAGGTGGTACGGGCCTAATTATCACTGAAGGCACTACAATAAACGATGCAGTAGCCACGATGGATGCAAATATTCCCCAGTTTCATGGCAAAGAAGCTCTTGCAGGTTGGGAGAAAGTTGTTGGCGAAGTGCATGCCGCTGGCGGGAAAATTATGCCACAGTTATGGCACGTAGGTATGGCTCGCGTTGCTGAAAAAGCCCCTCATCCAGAATTGCCCAGCGCAGGGCCTTCAGGGCTCTTCAAACCAGGCAAGCAAGGTGCCGAGCCTATGACACAGCAACATATAGAATCAGTCATTGCTGCCTTCGCGCAGGCTGCAGCAGACGCAAAAGCCATTGGTATGGATGGTGTAGAGATACATGGTGCTCATGGTTATCTTATCGACCAATTTTTCTGGGAAGGCACGAACCAGCGTACAGACAGTTGGGGCGGCAATATGGAAAACAGGGGTCGTTTTGCTGTTGAGATTGTTAAGGCAATTCGAAGTGCCACATCGCCTGATTTCCCCATCGTACTGCGTTACTCTCAGTGGAAACAGCAAGACTACACGGCAAGACTTGCATCAACGCCTAAAGAACTTGAAGCATTTTTGCAGCCGCTTAGTGATGCTGGCGTCGATATCTTCCATTGCTCGCAGCGTCGTTACTGGGAAAGTGAATTTGAAGATAGTAATTTAAACCTTGCTGGATGGACTAAGAAACTTACAGGCAAGCCTACAATTACCGTTGGTTCTGTGGGGTTAAACGATGACTTCTTTGGCGCCTTTAAGGGGCAAGATTCAAGCACACGCTCTATTGATGATTTACTTGAGCGACTAGACTCGCAAGAATTTGATCTTGTGGCCGTCGGACGAGCCCTGTTACAAGACCCTGAATGGGTAAACAAAATTAAAGAGGAACGTACAGATGAACTTCAAACGTATTCAGCAAGTTCACTTGCCACGTTGTCTTAATCCGCTTTTTGCGCCCTTGTTGAAGTTATTAGCAATTAAAATGTTTGAATAAATATTCTGCTGACAATGCTATCGCTCTTAAAATCTCAACTGCAGCGGCATTGTCGGCGTTATTTCAGCAAGCAAGTGCATGTTAAGACAATTTTTCACTACTTGTTGTAACGCTCTAAATACGTCTCAAAATTCGCTTTGCTTAACGGCTTGGAAAACAGATAGCCCTGTCCGTAGTCACACCCCATATATTTAGCTGCTCTTTGGTCTCAATGCCTTCGGCAACCACCTTGATTCCCAGCTCCTTAGCCATGACAATAATGGCCTCACTCAGCACCTTATCGTTGCTCGCTTCTGTCATGGAATGCACAAAGCTTCTATCTATTTTTAAAATATCGGTGGGAAATTTCTTGAGGTAAGAAATAGAAGAATGGGGTCGTCTAGCTTCATCCTTTATAGTCGCCTTTCACGTTGAAAATCAAAGCTAAAACCAGCAGTGAGTTATAAGTAAATGAGTTACCACATTTGGCTAATATTAACGAATGTGAAAGCTTTTCCGCTCCTTTTCTCTTGCTGTGTAAATTCCAAAAATTGTTAAAGCACATGACATTGTGACTAATAAGGTTAAAGGCTCGTTTAAAAACAGTATACCCATGGCAATAGCGATGACTGGGACTGAAAGCTGCACTAGCGCTGCGGTGGTAGCTCGAATATTGGGAAGACAGTGGTACCACAAAACATAACCACAAGCAGATGCAAACGCACCGGATAATAAGGCATACAAAATGCCTGCAGTATCAATATTAAGGTTAGAGCCTATCGTTCCGGTTTGTATCAACACTATGTTAACTAAAAGCGCAGCAAACGCCAGTAACGTACCGATAACGAAATTCCCGGTAGTAGATATAACGGGGGCATTACTCTTTTTACCATGTAACGTGTAAAAGCCCCATGCCATCCCTGAAAGCACCATTATTGTTGCAGCGCTAATGGAAGGTGTTGTTGCACTTGGCAGTAAAAGCATTAACACACCAGCGAAGGCCATGATAAAACCAAGAGACTGTCGCAAACTTAAGCGCTCTTTGTTCAGCAAACCAGCGCTTATCATGGTTAATTGCACCGTTCCAAAAAGAATAAGTGCACCAGTACCGGTGGATAGTGACACATAGGCAATGGAAAAGCATAACGCATATAGAAATAATGAAATGCCTCCTTTAACACTGGTGGTACTAAAGATGGAACGATACGTAATAGGTGTCTTAGAAACTCGCCTCAGACTGCTCAAGAGTAGAAGCGTGACCGCACCAAAACATAAGCGAAGCGTTGTAAAACTGACTGGATCGATACTTGTTGAAGACAGCGCCAGGCGGCAGAACAATGAATTTGCTGCAAATGCAACCATTGCTGTAGCTATCCAAAAAAAAAGCGCCATAGTTTGTGTTCCAACCTCGGTTCCGTTATTGATGTACCAGTAACAAAAAGAGGACCTCGAAGGTCCTCTTTTTATTTCATTTCATATGAAAATTTAATTAACGCGCCAGACTTTTTCAAAGCGCCAAGCTTGATTAAAGCGAGAGCCCCAAACGCTCTGCCACTTCAATATAGGTCTCAACAACAGAACCTAGCCCTTGTCTAAAACGGTCTTTATCCATTTTCTTGCGAGTTTCTTTATCCCATAAACGACAACCATCAGGGGTAAATTCATCACCAAGTACAATGTTGCCGTCTTTATCAACGCCAAATTCAAGCTTGTAATCAACTAGCAGCATACCTGCTTCGTCGAAAAGTGCTTTAAGTACCGCGTTAACTTTAAACGTCAGCGCTTTCATTTCGGCAATTTGTGCTTCTGTAGCCCAACCAAATGAAAGAATATGATAATCATTTACCATGGGGTCATGAAGCGCATCGTTTTTCAGGAAAAACTCGAAAATAGGCGGATTAAGCTCTTTGCCCTCTTCCACACCAAGTCTGCGAACTAAAGAGCCAGCAGATAGATTTCTCACTACGCACTCAACAGGGATCATGTCGAGTTTTTTAACTAAAGACTCAGTATCAGAAACAAGCGCTTCAACTTGCGTTGCAATGCCAGCTTCCTCAAGTTTTGTCATAATAAAGTGATTAAACTTATTGTTTACCTCACCCTTGCGCTCTAGCTGCTCAATTTTCTCTCCATCAAAGGCAGAAGTGTCGTTTCTGAAGTGAAGGATTAGCTTGTCGCTATCATCAGTGTAATAAACAGTTTTTGCTTTACCACGGTAAAGCTCGTCGCGTTTTTCCATTCTCAGTCTCAGTTATATATCAAGGTTATCTTCTGACATGACCTCAGCAAAGCTACTGTATAGGTCGGAAACCTGATTTGCTTCAAACGGCTTACTCTCGTTATTCATAAAAGTAATAGACGTGCGTTCAGCACCCGCTCTTGCAACTTTCAAACGATAGTCCCCTTTTTTCAGTAGTTCTTTATCGCTTGAGAATAAACCGCCCCACCAGCTGTCTTCGCCACCATTATAAGAAACAAACAGCAGGCCGTTCGATTTATCTAAATCTTTAACATCAAAACCAAGTTTTCTTAATACTAACAAGGTACGCGGCCATGCCACATCGTATTTAGCACCCACGATGTACGCGGCATCGCCATCGGCATTGAAGCCCAACTCAGTACTTAAGCCTTGACGAATCTGGGCAATTCTACGTGTTTTTTCTAGTTGAATTTGATATTCATAATGGCCGATAACCTGATTTAACACATCAACTTCTTCGCGACGCTCTTGAAGTTCATCTACCTCGGCAATTACGTCATTGCCAAGCGTCTGCATATAATCTTTTAAATCAACGGTTAATGCTGCACTTCGACCGTGAGGTTTTACATCAAGCTTGAATTCAAAACGGCGGCCAATTTCGCTCTCATCGTCAATAACGCTATACCAAGGCCCTTCAATCTCTTGCGTGATAATCATCCAGTCGGTAATTAGCACTTTATTTTCTGGACTAAAGCTGTCTACGCCAATGCCCTTTTCATCAAGGAAGCTTAGCAGCGAATTCCATATTGCTTGGCTGAGTGGCTGGCTGTCATCAACTTGGTCGAACCAAATTGTCGCTGAGCTCTTGCCCTCTTCCACGTGCGAACCTGTAACCAAAGGCAAAACCAGTGATGGAGACCTTACAGGAAGCGATTTTCCGACCAACTCTGGGTTTGCACCTTTACCTAATTCTGGAAGCGCAAACTCGCGAGACGTTTTTGGTGTATCTAACCCTTCGGGTACTTTTAGTTCTTGTTGTTGCTTAGTTTTAAGATATTCAAAACTACCCGATGCAGCTTTTCTATCTGCTTTGCTTGCACAACCTGCAAGAGCAACCATGGCCACTGAACCTGCTATAGCCAGCGTTCTTTTCATTTCGTTTCCTTCTTAGCCAGAAATCAATGCGTATTTTTTTAGTAGTTCTTCGATACGTTTTTGGCTTGTTAGTTCCGGTAAAACCATCGGTAATCGCATAACAGCGCTTTCCATCATGCCCATTTTATACAATGCCCATTTCGGCATTACTGGGTTTGGTTCAATAAATAGCTCACTGTGCAATAACGCTATGGTGGCATCGACATCACGACATCTCGTGAAGTCTTTATTCAACGCAGCTTCGCACATTTGAGCAATTGCTTTAGGCGTAATATTGGCGGTAACAGAAATAACCCCATGACCACCTTCACACATAAACTCGCAGCTTGAACCATCGTCTCCACTTAGCAGAACAAAGTCTTCTGGCACCAGTGGCTGCGTTTGTTTTAAACGAGCAATATCACCCGTTGCGTCTTTTAAACCAACGATGTTTTTATGAGTAGCAAGCTCAGCAACCGTTTCAGGGAGCATGTCTGCCACAGTACGTCCGGGTACATTGTATAGAATAACGGGAAGGTCACTGGCGTTAGCAATTGCGTTAAAGTGCGCAACCATGCCAGCTTGTTGAGGCTTATTGTAATAAGGTACAACACTTAGAAAACCGTCTACGCCCACCGCGCCAAGCTGTTCAGTAAGGAATATTGCTTCGGCAGTGGAATTTGCGCCACTTCCTGCAATGACTGGGATAGCGCCTGATGCCATTGCAACGGTTTCTCTAACCACGTCTACGTGCTCATCAAAAGGTAGTGTTGCAGATTCGCCAGTGGTACCGACAGAAACTATGCCGTGTGTACCCTGCTCAACATGAAATTTGACAAGTTTCTCTAGAGACTTGTAATCAATATCGCCGTTTTCGAACATCGGCGTGACGAGTGCTACGTAACTACCAGTAAACATAATCTCTCCGCAAAATGTGAGCGCACATGTTAATTATGTATATGGGTAAACACAAGCGATAGCGCCAGTAAAATGATAAGTATTTGACAATAACTTCTCCAATCACTCGAAAAAGGCGCTGACTTCTAAAAAAGCTCTGTGCTAACATCCTGTCATTATTAGCTTTGAAGTGAACCAAATGTCTAAACAACAACTGATTGTTACTATTCTTGGCACAGACAAAAGCGGCATTCTAAGCGAAATTGCCACCACGGTCTCTGAAGCCCAATGTAACATCCTAGACAGTAGGCAAGCCATTTACGGTAAAGAGTTCTCGCTTACTATGATTATTGAAGGTACACAAAGTGCTATCACAAAAGCAGAATGTATTCTTCCTGCTGTTTTTCAACGCTTAGACCTGCTGTCTATGATGAAACGAACCAGCCATCACGAGAAACAGAATTTAGAACACCTGTTTAGTGTGGAATTTAGTGGAGAAGATGCCGCCGGTCTTATAAAGGCAGTAACAGGTTTTTTTGCACAACGCCATGCCACGATAAGTGCATTTCGCCAACGCACTTTTAAAGACATAACTACCGGTAAAGACAGTATGCGCTGTAAATTCGTAGTGTCGCTGCCAGCCTCAGATAATTTAGATGCGCTTGAACCTGATCTCATTAACCTGTTTGACACGTTAAACGTGACAGGCAAAGTAATAGATAAACAAAAAAAGGATCCAAATGAAAACGCTACAAGCTGGTGATAAAGCACCACAATTCTCATTACAAAACCAAGATGATGAAACCGTATCGTTAGTTGACTTTGCTGGTAAGAAAGTACTTGTGTACTTTTATCCGAAAGCAATGACGCCAGGATGTACAGTTCAAGCCCAAGGGCTTCGCGACGTAAATAATGAGTTAGCAGCCAAGAACGTGGTTGTTTTGGGTATTAGCCCTGATGCAGTGAAGCGTCTGCCAAAGTTTATTGAAAAAGAGAACTTAAATTTTACCCTGCTATCAGATGAAGACCATTCAGTTGCCGACGCTTTCGGCGTTTGGGGTCCGAAAAAGTTTATGGGTAAAGAATACGACGGCATTCATCGCCTAACATTCCTTATTGATGAAGAAGGAAACATAGAGCACGTATTCAACAAGTTTAAGACCAAAGATCATCACATTGTTGTATTGGACTATTTAAACAACCAATAACACATCATGTTCCAGCGCCCCTTGTAAAAACGGGGCGTTTCACCTCATGCCCATTAATAACATTTAATTAACACTCAAGCGCTTTCTTTTTTACAGAATTTAGCTATACGTTAAGTCAGCGTATCCTAAAAACATCTTAATCATCAGTCTGTTTACTAGCTTCTGGATACTGCTGCAAACATCTACAATACTGTAAATATGAGAAAAGCGAATGAGCACACTTAAATCTCAGTTCAAAGCGGCTTGCATTGTAAGCGCTATCATTTCATTAACAGCTTGCCAAAACGATGACGAAGCCATTGGTGGCTCATTAGAAAATCCTCCCCCGCCAACATCTGCAAACTACGAGTTAGTATGGGCCGATGAGTTTGATGGCGATAGCATTGATGTTACTCGCTGGGAGATACAGGAGGGCGATGGGTCCTCGGAAGGCCTACCTCCGGGATGGGGAAACAATGAATTACAATATTATACGGCTGATAACCTTGCCGTAGAAAACGGCGCGTTGGTTATTGAAGCACGCGTTGGCGATTCACCAGATCCAAATTTTGACTTTACATCAGGAAGAATGCGAACCCAAGGTTTATTTGATTTCACCTATGGTCGAATAGAAGCAAGCATTCAAGTACCTGAAGGGCTGGGGCTATGGGCAGCTTTTTGGACGCTTGGTAGCGACCCGTCTCCGTTCGGAGAATGGGCTGCACGAGGCGAAATCGATGTGATGGAATCGTTCGGGCAGAGTACACCTTTTATTGCCGGTACGGCACACTTCGGTCAACGATTTCCACTAAATGTGAGCGCTAGCAAGACCGTTGACATCGACCCAACTGACGGCTTTCATCAATATGCCGTTGAATGGGACTCTCAACGAATAAGATGGTTCGTTGATGGTACACATTATTTTACCGTTAGCCGCGATACTTACTGGAACTACTACTATAAAAATATCACGGAAGGGTTTGTGAATGGCGCAGACGATGCCCCTTTTAACGAAAACCAACACCTTATTGTTAATTTAGCTGTCGGTGGAAATCCTGCTGGAACACCAAACCCGAACGATGCTGACGTTTTTCCTGGTCAAATGTTAGTCGACTATATTCGCGTCTATCAATGTCCACTGCCACCAACGACGGATGGACTTGGGTGTGAAAATAGTATCGATCAAGTCGACCCCTTCATCATCACTCAAGGAGGAGACGGTACACCTCCCCCTCAAGAAGTAGCAATAAACACATTTACCTTATACGACGATGCGCCGGGCATACTTTACCAAGGTACAAACAGCGAACGTCCGCTTGGTATTGGTGTGTTTGACAACGAAGGTGCGCTGACAGTAGCACAAGTAGAAGCGTCAGATACATCTCGTGGTACCGTTATTGAAATAACCACGACTGGTGGCGGGAACATTCAAATAAACGATCCAGAAGGTAATACTTTTTCATTATTTGGTATGGGACGGGCTGATGATGATGCCTTCTTTGGTGGTGAACTCTCTTTTGACGTCTATGTAGAAAGTGCGCAAACGCAGGCTACCGCACTACAAGTAGCCGTAGACAGTGGTTTTCCTGACGTTGGCTTTATCCAAGTGCCATTAGCCGATATAGCACAAGATGAATGGGTGTCCGTTTCGCTTCCTCTAAGCGATGTCATTCAAAGTAACATTGGTGCATTTGGTGGAGCGCCTCTGAATATCGAAGAAGTGGTTAACCTGATAGTGTTTGAGCCTGTGGGTGGCGCAGCCACCATGCGTTTCGATAATATTTCATTATCATGTGGATCACCACAATCTGAGCCTTGTGGCATCGTACAAATTACCACTGTTCCACAAAATGTATTCATTGACGAAGTAGATCCATTTTGGACATTTGGTATTGGTGCCGTAGACAGTGGTTCTAATTTTGAAACATACACAGACGGATCCAATCCGGATGGTGAGAACAAAATTGAATGGGAAATAGTGACCAGTGAGGACGCTGCACGTGATCAAGTAATCGATATTGTTTTCAACGGAGATGGAGAGTCAGGCGTCTGGTTTATCGCTACCGACCCACAAAACTTAGCGGGCTATAACAATGGTGCCGTTGTCTTTGATTTGTTCGTTTCAGATTTTGGTAGTGACACTAACACGATAACCATGCAAATTGACTGCGTGTTCCCCTGCACTAGCGGACCACAAGATTTGGGGCGTCCAGCTGACGGTGAGTGGCAAGAAATTGAAATACCTCTCGCACAGTTAATCAATTCAGGGCTCAATACTACGACGGTAAGCGCGGGGTTAGTTATGTCGGTTACCGACGTAAATGCCACAACAACGTTTACTATCGACAATGTCAGGTGGGAACCGTTCACTGACATAGTTGAAGAAGAAGTACTACCGCTTAATTTCTACGCTGATTTTGAAGGTGTTGACCCAAGTGCCAGTGCGCTCGGTAATAATTGGCTAAGTTTTGGTACCGTATTTACGGCAGATGGAAGCTTTGTGTATAACTACGGTGCGCCATTTGGTACGCCTCTTAATAGTAACAGTTTTGCTAACATAACCGTTGGACAAGGAAGTGCAGCACAAGGTGAGCAACAGCTTGTGCTATTCAACGACTATAACAACCCTGACCATGGTAACGGGCTGTTTATTGAGGCGGCAACATTCCAGCAAGTCACACTAACAACCGATGATGTAGGTACCTACACCTTCAGTTTCGATGCGCGTGTTCCAAACGAAAACGCCATAAGCGACCCTACTATCGCAACGGCGTATGTTCAGACACTTGACCCTAATAACGGCTTTTCAACTACAGCTCGCGTTGAGATTGATTTGTCGATGCTAAACAGCACTGATTGGCAAAACTACGCAATCGATTTCGAAGTTACCGAAGCGATGCAGGGTCAGTTGTTAGAATTTGGCTTCACAAATCGAACAACAAACTTTGCGCCTTCGGCAATTATTGTAGATAACGTTGGTTTCAGCCCTGCCCAAGTGGGTGTGTTTTATGAATCAGACTTTGAATCTGGAAACGCCGCAGGAACGGAAATTGGCGATGGCTGGTTAAGCTTTGCTGCCGTGTTTAATGCTGGCAATTTTGCTTATAGCTATGGACCCTTCCCTGCGCCAAACAATACAGGTGGCTTCACAAGCTACGCCACAGGGGAAGCAGGAGATGCGCAAGGTGCTCAGTATTTGAACGTTTTCAGCGACTACAATAATGGCGATCATGCAAATGGCCTTGTGATAGAAGCTGCGAGTTTTCAGGAAGTGGTATTTAGCGCGTCTGATGCAGGAAACTATGTATTTGCCTTCGATGCTAAGGCCCCCTCTGATGGCGGTATCGCGCCACCTACAACTGCATATGCTTATATTCGCGTACTTGACCCCAATAACGGTTTCGCCTCCAGCTTAGATGTGCGGGTTGATATGAGCTCGGTTAGCAATACGGAATGGGCGCGCTTTAGTGTAGAGGCGACACTGGATGAAAGCCTTGACGGCCAAATCCTTCAGTTTGGTTTTTCTAACTCAGCAACGAGTTATAACCCTAGCGGTGTCTTTTACGACAACGTGAATTTCTCCATTGTTGAGTAAGGAGCTTCTAAATGACACGTGTAAACAAAAATAACCATATACAAAATAAACAAAGATTCATGGCTTCTCGTTTAAACAATAAGCTAGGACGCTATGCATTGTTGTCGCTATTAGCTTTCGGTAACGTTTCAGCCTATGGCCAAGAGGCGAATGAAGAGACTGAAAAAGATGAGTCAGACGTAGAGCGCATAGTAGTCACCGTTGAACGTCGTTCTCAAGATATTCAAGATTTGGGCGGTACCGCTTTTGCGTTTTCAGGTGAAGAGCTTAAGTCGCAAGGTATTCAAGACATTACTGATATCGCTGAGTCAATTCCTGGACTGGAAATTGGGAACAATCAGGGAAATGTTGAGGTTTGGATCCGTGGTATCGGTAGCTCAAACAACACAGAATTAGGCGACCCAGCGGCAGCTACACACCTTGATGGCGTTTATATACCAAGGCCCTCTGGTATCGGCTCTGCGTTTTTCGATATTTCGCGGGTTGAAGTAAACGTAGGGCCGCAAGGTACGCTTCGCGGCCGTAATGCTACAGCGGGCTCTGTCAATATCATTCCGTGGCGTCCAGCCATTGGTCAGTGGAACGGTAGCGCGGAAATTGAGTTTGGTAATTACAACCATCGTACGGTTACCGGAGCGCTCAACATCCCTGTTAATGATGAACTGGCATTTCGCGTAGCGGGCATAAAGACAGACCATGATTCTTATTACAACGATGTAGGCCCTTTGGACCTTGAATTAGCGGAAGCGGCTGATAACTTGGGCCTTCGTTTTCAAGCGTTATATGAACCGAATAAGGATTTAAGTATTTACGTTTCTTATGACTTTGCTCGCGAACAAGGCACAGGTTATACAGGCACAAATTACGCACTGCCGCTGGGTTTAGGCATTGACCCTGATACTATCGATGACCCTCGCGATGTTGTTGGTCGTGGATTCAGCCCAATACAAGACACCATTCATGACGGGTTTAAAATTGAAATTACCTACGACCTTGGTGATGTAAAACTAGAGTACAACGGAAGTTATCGTGATTTAATTTATGATTATCAGGCCGCAACGCCTTTGTCACCTGATTTCCCGGGCGTATTTGATGCCCTTGCGCCATTAGATCAGGCTCTTGATGATTTCTCTCGCTTTCAGTTTTTGACAGACTCTGAGTCGGTGATACACGAATTGCGTTTGCTATCGGACGATGACGCAAGCCGATTAACCTATACCGCAGGCATCTTTCTTTTTGATGAGCGACAACAAACGTTTCTTGCATCAGCGGGAGATCGCGGAGGTTTCTTCCAAGGTGCAGAGTTTAATCAGCCAAATACAGACACCGACTCGTTTTCCATTTATGGCGATGCAACCTATGAGTTTAGTGCCGATACACGCTTAACAATGGGCTTACGTTTTACAAAAGACACTAAAACACGCCAAGGCGTGAACGCTAGATATGCATTTGCACTGGGTGGTTTTGACGTAAACACTGGTAACCCTTTTGGTTGTTGTATGGGCGCGCGCATCGGAACCGAAGGTTTCCAATTCGCAGGTTTCGGAAGGTCTATTTATGACCCTGACCAAGACGGCGATGGAAACGTGTCAGACGATGAGTTCTTGGCCTTCTATTTTGACGGTATTGCTCAGTTTGGTGACAGAGATACGCTTGACGATATCTTCGCCAACGGAATCACGCCTGGTGGTTCAGAAAATCGCCCCGAGTGCAGCGACAGCGACGTTACCGACAATCTAATTTGTAACCAAGATGGCACCCACTCTTTTGCTGTCCCCATTTCTCCTAATAATTCAATTACCGTTCAAGATGGTCGTATAGATAATGAGTTTGTTGATTGGCGTATCCGGTTAGAACACGACCTTAATAACGACCAACTAGTTTATGGTTTAATTGCAACAGGACACAAATCGGGTGGATTCAACGATACCTTCAGCGACCCAACTACAGGGCTCACACTAGCACCAACGTATGATGAAGAAAGCGTGACCTTATTTGAAATAGGTTCAAAAAACGAGTTCGATTTAGGCGAAGTACCAACTACGTTTAACGTCTCGGCTTTTTATAACGATTACCGGGATCAGGTTTTCACCAACCTGCTTTCGGTTGAACAAGCACTCGAGTTCAATTCAGGCGCACCCGTTGACCCATTGGACGCAACGCCTGGTGCATTGGTGGTATCATTTAGCTTCAACGCTGCTGACTCTGCTATTTACGGTATGCAGTTTGATGGTAAATTTGAACTGCCATACGATATCAACTTCAATTGGACAGCACTTTGGCTAGAAGCTGAAATTGAAAATAGCGACGAAATCCAAGATTCACGCTTTCAAGCCGACGTAGCGCCGGACGAAGCAGTATTCCAGTCGATTGATGGTAACCGCTTGCCGCGAACGCCGCGCTTTCAACTTAACGCGTCCTTAAGTCAAATTTTTGATGTGGGCAGCGGCACACTGGATTACGTTATTTCAACCGGTTGGCGAGATTCTCAATTTTTGACCATCTTTAACAGTATTGACTATCAGAACCCTGATAACCCTCGTAGAAGATTAGACGACTCGGTTGATCCTTACTGGACGGTTGATGCTGGTATGGGCTATACCCATGGAGACGGTGCATTACGTATAGAAGCATTTGCGAATAATCTATTCGATGAAGTCCGCACGGCGGCTACTATCATCACTCAATTTGATAATACTCGCTTCTTCACGCGCCCTAGAACTTTTGGGGTACGCTTACGTTACACCTACTAAAAATAAGTATCGCTACCGACATACGCATACGTTATTAGGCAAGTGTAAAATGACGAGTAAACACCGCAAAAGAATTCTGCTGCGGTGTTTTTTTAAGCTGCAAATTAAGGAGTTTTAGTGTTTGTTCTTATAATTTCGATTTTACGCAATGTAGCTTGGCTCCCAGCAGCAATATTACTAATGAGCTTTTTTGGTTTACACGTTTCGTATGCAACTGCGGCTCCTGTTCACGTTGAAATAAAAAAAGATGTGAGCGGCAATTACTCATTAGTGCGTGATGGCAAACCTTATGTAGTAAAAGGTGCAGGTGTAGATGGTGCAGATTTATCCGTTCTTGCTGCGCACGGTGCGAACTCTATTCGCACCTGGTCTATTGACGGTGGCGCAATACCGGCACAGGAGTTGCTCGACAAAGCACTTTCACTGGGGATGACCGTATCGTTAGGCATCGACTTTGCCAGAGAGCGACATGGTTTTGATTATAATGATGATAAAGCCATTGCAGCACAGTTAGAAAAAGTTAAAGCGGATGTACTTAAGTACAAAGACCACCCAGCACTGTTATCTTGGTTTATAGGCAACGAACTGAATTTCGATTTTACCAATCCGAAGGTTTACGATGCAGTGAACGACGCTGCAAAGCTTATCAAATCGATAGACCCCCACCACCCTACCACCACAACCATTGCAGGGTTTGACAAAAAAGCGCTAAAGGCAATTCAACAACGAGCACCAGATCTCGACTTCGTTAGCTTTCAACTGTATGCCGATGTTGTAAATTTACCCAAGTACATTAGAAAATTTGGTTACGAAGGGCCCTACATGATTACCGAGTGGGGTGCTGTTGGTCACTGGGAGGTATTTAAAACCAAATGGGGTGCACCTGTTGAAACAACGAGTTCAGAAAAAGCCAGTAATTACGCAAAAAGCTATGTAAAAGCCATTGAGCCTGAAGGTAAACAGCTTATCGGAAACTACGTGTTTCTATGGGGACAGAAGCAAGAGCGTACCGGTACATGGTACGGCATGTTTTTAGACTCTGGCGAGCGCACAGAAGCTATAGACGTTATGCATTATGTATGGCGAGGAAGTTGGCCGGCTAATCGTTCGCCCAGGGTTAGCCCTATTGCGCTTGATGAAAAGGTGGCTTTTGACAATGTCTATTTATTTTCAGGCGACAGCTATGAGGCAACAATTAACGCAGTAGATCCCGACAATGACGAACTGCAATTTCGCTGGGAAGTACGAAAAGAGTCCACTGCCACAGAAGTTGGAGGCGACCAAGAGGCGATTCCGCCTGTAGTCGAGGGATTAATTAAAAATGCGGGAAAGCAAACGATTACACTTACCGCGCCACAGGACGCTGGCGCTTACCGACTGTATGCCTATGTGTATGATGGAAAGGGAAACGCTGCGCATGCTAACTTCCCCTTTTTTGTGAAATAAACCTTTAGGTCTTTGTTAAATATCGCTATTAGCCTGCTATTAACGATTCAACAAATAGATTGTGCGTGTTCAGATGCAGATGAACCGGTTTTATAACGTTTCATCTGCAGCATGTATTTTAAGATTTGTTGATTACGCGCTCTTTTCTTACTCACTCTCTTCGGGCGCAGGTAACGGGTTAGAAGACCATGCGGTTATAACGGCCTTTACCAAGGTTGCAAGCGGAATTGCAAAGAACACGCCCCAAAAGCCCCACAGGCCGCCAAAAACCAATACTGCTATTATGATGTAAAGCGGATGCAAACTAACTGCTTCTGAAAACAATAATGGCACTAACAGGTTTCCGTCTAACGCCTGAATGATGCCGTAAGCTATCATTAGATACCAAAACTCTGGCGTTATTCCCCATTGGAACATGGCCACTACCGCCACAGGAATAGTGACCACAGCAGCACCAATGTAAGGAATAAGCACTGAAAACCCTACTAACACGCCAAGTAAAATGGCGTATCGTAAATCCATTAATACAAACGTTACGCAGCTTACGGCACCCACAATAACTATTTCGATGACCTTTCCACGTATGTAGTTAGCAATTTGGGCATTCATTTCATGCCCCACCTGCGTAATAAGGCGTCGTTCTTTCGGTAAAAGGCGCGATATGCTGTCTAAGAAAAACAGCTTGTCTTTGAGCATGAAGAACACCATAAGGGGAACCAAAATAACATACACTAGCAGCGCCGCCACGTTAGCAATATTGCTAAAAGAGGCAGATATAAGCGTCTCGCCTACTTCTACTAATTTGTCGTTAAGGCCTTCCATCATTTGGTGTATTTGGTATACCTGAACGTAGTCAGGGTATTTGTCTGGCAGCGTTAAAATCCACTCTTGTGCTTTCTGCCAAATAAGCGGCGTCTCTTGAATTAAATTAACGCTTTGCTTTGAAACAATGGGAACCAAGCCAATTAAGGTTAAAATAGTAACGGTAATAAAGCCTAGCAACACCACGCCGCAGGAAAGTGTGCGACTTACCCCGACGTTTACCAACCGCGTAACAGGCCAATCCAGTAGATAAGCGATAACTGCGGCAACTAATACCGGCATAATAAGCTCGCCCCACAGCAGTAGTACTGCAGTGGAAAGCAAAATAAGGATAAGCAGCATTGCTGCATCAGGATCGGAAAATTTGCGTCGGTACCAACGACCAAAAACGCTAATCATAAAAACGCCCAGAAATTACGAAGAATAGGACACGCATCATAGTTGATTGCCCTAGTGATTAGCAACATGCAGTGTGTAAGATTCTATTAAAATCAAACTGGTATGATGTTTTGAACGTAAGCTAAATACGAACGCTAAATACGATAAACTCGCTTGGTAGTACGACAATTCGATAGTGCCTCGCTGGTATAAGCGTTACATGTGGTGCATTATGCTGTAGTTCATTTGGAAGAAATTGAAACTGTTTAGTAACTTAATGCTCTAAGTAGTGAGAAAGTTAACAATATAAATAAATAGTAGGTACATGATAAAAACGCTTTCTGCATCTCTAGCCGCCTTTTCCTTTGCGCTCACTATGAGCTTGGCTGCCGTCGCACAAGATGCCAATTACAGCAATAAAAATGCATTACCCGAAATAGGTGTGGTAGCGTCTGATGCCATATCCCTTGATAAAGAAATGATTGTTGGTGATGCTGTCATGCGACAAATGCGCGGACAGAGCCCTGTTATTTCAGATCCTGTACTCGATGAATACCTACAAGATTTAGGTAACCGTTTGGTGCTGCATGCCGACAATGCAAAGTTCCCTTTCGAGTTTTTCTGGGTAAACAATGACGCCATTAACGCATTTGCGTTTTTCGGCGGTCACATCGGTGTACATACGGGCCTAATGCGCCGCGCCAATAATGAAAGTGAATTGGCTTCGGTGCTTGCTCACGAAGTATCACACGTTACCCAACGTCACATCGCAAGACGTATGCAGGCGCAACAACGTTCATCACCTCTAGCACTGGCATCGTTAATTGGCGGTATTTTAATTGCTATGGCAAACCCAGAAGCGGGTATCGCCGCTATGCAAGCGGGAAGCGCAGCTAATGCTCAAATGCAAATAGACTATACTCGCTCTAACGAGCAAGAGGCCGACCGTATTGGTATTGCCATGCTGGCACGCGCAGGTTTCGACCCTGCTGGTGCAGCGAGCTTCTTTTCCACAATGGCAGAAGAATACCGCATGGTATCAAGGCCTCCTGCAAGGCTGTTAACTCACCCTTTAACCGAGACCCGTATTGCCGATGCGCGAAGTCGAGCTGCTGATTACCCAAGAATGTTCCTTCCTGTCAATAAGCAGTTTGAACTTGCAAAGGCGCGCATTAAAGCACGCTATTCCTTTGAAGACGATTACGCCGTGGAATATTTCAAAGCATCCGTTGACCAAAGCGTACAGCGGAGTAAAGAAGCATCGATGTACGGTTTAGCGTTGGCGTATATGCGTGTAGATGAAATTGAAAAAGCAAAAGCAATAATGGACAAATTGTTGGCAAGCGACAAAAGCAACTTGTTTTATTTAGACGCCATGACCGACATTTATATTTCAATGGGCCAGCCACTTAATGCGGTGAAAATGCTGTCGCCTCATATCGCACACAATCCACGCAACCAAGTATTGGCACTTAATCACGCCAACGCGTTAATCAGTGCGCAAAAATATGACGATGCCATTTCGTTATTAAAAGACTTCTTGTTGGTTAAGAAAGACTATCAAATAGCGCATCAACTTATGAGTGAGGCATACCAAAAAGCACAGCGTTTCTCTCAGATGCATCAAAGTAAGGCTGAAGTTTATGCTCTTTACGGTGCTTACAACCGCGCTGTAGATGAACTTCAATATGCTTATAATTTTGCAGGTGACGACCACCTTCAAAAGCAGCGAATTCGAGCGCGAATAAAGCAGTTTAGAGATCAAGAAGAGCGACTAGAAAGGTTGTAGCGTCAGAACTGTAAATGAGAAGGTCGAAGTGAAAGAAAACCGACCTCGCTTCGCTAAAGCAGCAGATTGCTTTTGAAATTAACCAAACTCAAAAACGCCAGAATTAGCTGGCGTTTTTTAATTTAGCTAAACGTTCTTTTAGCATACCTGCAGAAACCTCACCTAAAACAGTATCTACCACCTTCCCTGATGGCCCAATAATAAACGTTGCGGGTAAATAAGGCGGCTTTTCCATCGGTAGCTGTGTATTAGGTTCAGATACAATCAATGGTAACTCGATGGAAAAACGCATTTTCATTTCCTGCATTTGTTCAAGGGTTTGTGCATCGTAATTAATCGCAAACAAATGGGTGTTAGCAGGCAATTGTTGGCTTAAGGCATTAAGTTCCGGCATCTCTCGTAAACACGGCGCACACCATGGCGCAAAGTAATTAACAATAACCCAACTATCGTCAAGGTCGGCCCAGCGGTATGTTGAATTGTCTAACGTTTTAAAATCGTACTGCGTACTTTTGTAGGCAAAAAAACCTGCAGCAGCTGAAACGACGAGAAGTAGAGCAACACTTATTCCCTTAACAAACGTGTTCATGATTTTTGGTCTCACTTTTTATATTGTTCTGACTATAGCTTTATTGTGCTTTGATTCTTTTTTATCGTTTTAACAACGATACTGCCAGATAGATACAAAGTTTCACAGCCGTTTTAACCTCAATTGTTTTAGGAACAATTAACATTGTATTTTTCTATCAGAAAATAAGCTAATAACACGGTATACTGTTTTTAAATCAAAGCCAAACCACCGTTTTTGCCTAAAAAATTGTGCGTAAAATAAAAGAATTACAAAACGAGAAAGCGATATGACAACCATCACAATTCTACACAACCCACGTTGCTCAAAAAGCCGTCAAACCTTAGCCTTACTTGAAGAGAACGGCGTTAAACCAGACGTTGTAGAGTACCTTAAAACGCCATTGGCCAAGCACGAGCTTCAGGATTTGTTTAAAAAACTTAACCTTGAAACGGTTCGTGACATGATGCGTATAAAAGAGGCGGAATATAAGGAAGCCAATTTAGGTGATAAAGACGTGACTAACGATATGCTGTTTGAGGCAATGGTAGAAACACCAAAGCTAATTGAACGCCCAGTTGTAATTAATGGAAACAAAGCCAAGATTGGCCGCCCACCAGAAGCCGTATTGGACATTATTTAGTGAAACCTGTTCTTATTGTTTATTACAGCCGCAACGGCAGTACCAAGCGACTGGCCGATGCCATAGCACAAGGCGTTACATCAGAAGATGTACCCGTCATTGTGCGCACTGTTCCTGCAATTTCATCAAACATAAATGAAGACACAAACGAAGAGTTCACTACACAAGCGCAGCCAAGCTCAAATGATGCACCTTTTGTAACACCTAAAGAGTTGGCAGATTGCTGCGCTTTGGCGCTAGGAAGCCCAACGCGTTTTGGAAACATGGCCGCGCCTGTAAAACATTTCTTAGACAGCACCAGCAATTTATGGCTTAAAGGCGCGTTAATAGACAAGCCTGCGTGTGTTTTTACGTCTTCGTCATCGATGCACGGCGGACAGGAATCGACGTTGCTTTCAATGATGCTACCGCTTATTCATCACGGCATGGTGTTTTGTGGTCTTCCCTACAGTGAACCTGAGTTACACAATACTACAACGGGTGGAAGCCCGTATGGCGTTACCCATGTAGCACACCAAAATATGACCACGCCTAACCAATTAAGCGATGACGAAAAAGCACTGTGTTTTGCCCAGGGCAAGCGCCTAGCAACACTTGCTAAAAAACTATCTTCAACCTCTTCCTAGGAGTTCTATTATGGCGTCTGATACGCGTTTTTTTCGTTATCTAGCACTTGCTAGCCACACTCTACTTATTGTTTGGGTCACATTGTGGCAATTCACATTTACTAAAGATCATACTTATTCGGTAACCTTCATTGCATTGTTTTACGTGTTACCACTATTGTTACCGTATTGGGGCGTACTGAAAGGTAAGCCTTATACCCATGCGTGGGCTAATTTTGTGGTGTTGTTTTACTTAATACATGGTTGTACAGTGGTATACGCTGTTCCAAATGAACGTTGGTACGCCGTTGTGGAAATACTACTGTGCACCGGCATGTTCGTTGGATGTAGCGCCTTCGCCCGTAAACGCGGACGTGAATTAGGCCTAGGCCTTAAAAAGCTCAAGGAAGAGATGAAAGAAGAGAAGGCTCTTTTTGAGGGTAAAAATAACTCTGAGGGATAATTATGAAGTACTGGCTATTACCTGTTTCTGTTTGTTTAGTGGCTGCTTGCGGCGGTTCTGGTTCTGATTCTGAAATACCGGCAACACCACCAGATCCCACCATTCCCGCAGGACTTACCATCTCAGGTAACACCAGTGCACAAGTCGGCGACGCCGTAGACTTCGCTGTCGCTGCCCCTCGTGGTCGAAGTATTACGTCTATTGATTGGCAAGTTACGGGGGTAAATCAACAGCCTTTAGGTGCGCATACGCAAGCCATAGGCTTTGATGTAACGGCCTCTGGTAATGCTACTATTGAAGTTCAAGCAACATTCGATAACGGCGAAACACTGTCAGACTCTCTCTCCCTTGCTATTTCAGAGAATTCTAGCCCTGTAGCTACCGTGCGCCTAGGGCACGAAGCCGTTGAAGGAGGCAGGGTTTCACTGCGTGTAGATACCGCTTATGCAGAAGGGCTTGAAATAAGTGACATTGATTGGCAACAAGTGGGTGGACCCAACGTAAGTAGTTTCGAATACAATGACGGTGACTATTCAAACAGCGTGTTCTTCCAAGCACCACTTGTAAGCGCAGACAGCATTATTACTATGCAAGCTACTGTTCGTTTTTCTAACGGAGAGTCTGCCGTTGATACCGCACAAGTCGTTGTAAAAGACACTGAAATAGACGAAGGCGGTTTTTTCGTCGATAACGACTCTGCTATACCGGAAACGGTAACCACACACATGCAGCCATATAATCCTAATAGCCCCTATGCTTCAGCATTGCGTAATTGTGTGTATAACAATGTGGTTAAAGACAGCTGTCAGTTTTCTACTTTGCCACTGATTGGCCAAGTAACTGAAAACCCTACCGTACAGGATGTCTTAGATAGAACATACGTTTCGCATCCTTGGATGGGTGACGCTTTCAAACATTTTTTGGAAACCTCAGCAACGCAAGACGATATGCTTAAGCTGCTAAGAGCAACTACTGCTGTGGTCATTTCTTATGACATACGCCCTTCATTCTATTGGGTTGCAACCGGCGCTATCTATCTTGATGCTGGTAGTTTGTGGCGCACACCTGAAGAGCGCGACACATTGAATACTCGCCCAGACTATCGAAGTGGTTTTGGCAACGACTTAAACTTCTCCACGTCATGGCGCTATGTTAAAAACGGCGAGTATTACTACCCTGTTATCACAACGGGTAATGCCAGCGAAAGGCTGTCTAGAACTGACAGTGAACTTGAGGCGTCGCTAGGCTATCTGCTTTATCATGAACTGGCCCATGCTAATGACTTTTTTGATCACACCGAATGGGGCGAGTTGGCGATGAATGAAAGCCCTTTATCGTCTTACAATGACTCAAATCCGCTAAGTACAGGTCTTGATAATGCAATGCCGCTTACATCGTCTGAATTGCACGCATTGGCCGATGTTAGATATAGTGGCGCGCAGTCTTCGGCGACACAGCGCAGTTATACCGCTTCACAAGTAGCCAACTGGTTTGAAGAAGACGGTGCAGTAACTTTCTATGCCTATTCAACCGAACGTGAAGACCTAGCCACCTTGTTCGAACGATTCATGATGCTTTACCGTTTAGGCGCAAGTGCCGATGTTGGGGTATTCTCAAGAGAAAATATCGATGACGAAAGCTTTGTTATTACATGGGGACAGCGTGACCGTATAAACGATAGCAACCTAACTATGCGCTTAGAGTACGTCGCCAGTAGAATTTTACCGAATTTGAATATACCGGCTATTCAAGCGCAGCTTCCAGAACCAGTCGAGTTACCGGCTGGTGTTAATTGGAGAGAATTGGCAAGCTTTAATGCCCAGAGCGGTTCTGATATTCAAATACCTCTACAGGCGCCTTCTTCTAATGCTATTGGCGTAATGACAATGGAAGATGAGCTTAGACAAGTTCAAGGTTTACGTCACTAATTTGTGGGGTTAGGCATCAGCTTAACCCACGGTCTCAGCTTAACCCGAGTTCTCGCTTAACCATTGCTACTGATAAACGTTTTTGTTCTTGTAACGAGCGCGTGTCTAACCTTGCTAGCAGTGACATAAGACTTTTTAAATCTCGCTCACTGTGATGAAACAGAAACTGCAAAGCTTGGTTTGACAACGTTAGGCCCCGTTCCTGGGCTCGCAGACTCACCGCCTCCTCTCTGCCTGCATCATCTAATTGGTTAACATGATAAATCACCCCCCACGCAAGCCTAGAACGCAAGTCGGGAAGCACAAAAGCAGGGTTAGATGGCCCCAAATGACTGGTGCACAGCACCAATGCACGTTGCGTTTCAATAACGCGATTAAGCAGGTCGAACAATGCCTCTTCCCATTGCGGTTCGCCCGCAATAGCGTGCACGTTATCCAATGCAATGACTGATAGCTCTTCAAGCCCTTCGAAAATATCTAACGACCAGGCTTTGTAATCGTTTAAGTTAAGATATAGGTGGCTAACGCCCTTTTGTGCTAATTGGTGACAGGTAGCAAACAACAAATGGCTTTTACCCGTGGCAGTGCTACCTAGTAGTGTTACCAATGGCAGTTTTAATGAAGCAAGCTGCCCAAGCGTTTTTGTATCACGCCAGTTAGGCAACGCCTGAACTACCAAATTAAGCACGGCTACCACCTCTTCGTTGCCTGTGGCAACAAAGCTGTCAAAGTTCTCATCAACGGGTAGCGTAACCGGCAAAGGTAGCTGCATTAGATTTTATTGGCTCCAGTAAAAATTTAAGGCTTCCACTTTTTGACCATAGGCATCGGTTACCTGCTTCATTGCAGACTCTAGACGCAATGCGTTCAAAAAGTCATCAACGGTACCTAAAAGTGTTACCGAAAATGTGGCAACAGTACCTTGCTGCTGAGTTAGCGTTGCACTTTCAACTACGCTTAAATTGTTAAGGTATTTATTTGCCTTAGCATAGCTATTAATGGTGCCTACATTGGCTACGGAAATACTAATAACTTCTCGGTCAGCGGCTTCAATTCCCACCACAGCGTATAGCGATGAAAGGTAATTTGAATAGGCATCTACTAATTCAGCGGCAAGCGCTTCAGACGAGTCACCATATATACTGCCATAGCTAACGTTACTTTTTCCTATAAACACCCAATCAAGTGCATAGTCTCCTTCCTCTGCACGTTTCGCATGAGCTTCGAATTCATCCATGGTAAAAGGCGCTGTAGCAGTTTCAACTTCATTGCTCTCAACATCATTTATCTCGTCAATTGATCCCGTCTCGTCTATACCACTTGTGTCGCCCATTACGTTTACTGACGTAACATCGTTCTCAGCGTTGACCTCTTCCTCTACATTAGCGTTATCAGAAAGTGCGCCAAACGCGCTCTCTTGATTTTTATCAGCAGCCATATTCGCGATATTCGCATCGGCGATACCTGTTTCTTGGTTACCCATAGCATCTTCAAGCGTTTCTATGGTTCCAGACGGCACAGGGTTTTCTGGTAACTCTGGAATGGCACTGGCATCGTTCTTATAAATACGAGCACCAATAATATTGTCGGTAGCGTAGCGAGAAGATGCCAACTTGAGCGGCTCAACAAAACGCCCCCACACATCAAACGAGGTAATATTTACGCTGTCTGTTAAATCCATTAGCGGCAAGCTAAGTGGAACACCACGCTCTTTTGCCGTTGCTTGCAACGTGTCTTTCAGCACACTGGGAGACGTTTCATCTAGAATTGTGCGCGATGCATTGCCCTGCTCTTCGGCAATCCAAACCAAAGTTTCAGGACGCACAGCCCCCCAAAGCGGCAGCATTTCTCTCTGCAGTAAACTTGAAAGCTTTGCTTGATCGAAGTCTGCTATATAAAACGTCTTACCGTCTTGAAAACCAAAGCGGTAAGACCGTAAATAAGATTGCGGAGAAGAAAGCGCAGCGCGAACACCGGGGTTTGTTAGTACGTCAGCGCTACCAGATAGCTTTACGATAACTTGTCGAAGTGCCTGCTTAAGCGCGCTCTGTTGAGTACGTTGGCTTTGGTCGTCCACCTGAATTTGTGCTTCATTAACAATGATACGCTGCGTAGCACTTACCAATGGCGCATAAATAACCGATGCACACATAACGGTAGCAATAGCGGCTTTAAAAAGCCTAATGCTTTTATTTAAAAGTACCGTATTGTTTAAGTAGCGATGTTCTTTTTTCGTTGCCTTAATCATTGCTTTAATTATTGCCTTTTGGCTTGCCTTTGTAAGTGACGACCCTGTAACACTCGATGTTCCATTCCTACTTAATATCAAATCCTTACTCTCTCTTGCTGTAAAGGCAGAAACCTTATGAATAAGCGTACGTTGCAGTGACGACTTTTCACTATTCTCTTTTATATTGACCCGAATTTCACCCATAAATTGCAAAAGATTAGCACGCTAGCCTTATCAAATTTCTAAACAGCACTGCGCGCATATTGGTGTGGTATTAAGCAAAAAAGCAAAATAGCGCTGTAAAAACCGAACAAAAAAACCGCTACAAATTGGACTTGTGGCAATGAACTGGTAGAATCCGCGTTTTTCTACCTCTTAGTGCCAGGGCCCAACCGTGAGCGAAAATAAAACCTCTTTAAGTTACAAAGATGCAGGCGTAGATATCGACGCTGGAAATCAACTTGTTGAACGTATTAAATCTGTGACCAAGAAAACTCACAGACCAGAAGTAAAAGGTAATTTAGGGGGCTTCGGTGCACTATGCGAGCTACCAACTAAATACAAAAAGCCGCTGTTAGTATCGGGTACTGATGGTGTAGGCACTAAACTTCGCGTTGCGATGGATGCTAACCGTCACGACGGCGTTGGTATTGACCTTGTTGCAATGTGCGTAAACGATTTGATAGTACAAGGCGCAGAGCCACTATTCTTCCTAGACTACTACGCAACTGGCAAGTTAGATGTTGACGTAGCCGCGTCGGTTGTCACAGGCATAGGCGCAGGCTGCGAACAAGCTGGTTGTGCACTGATTGGCGGTGAAACCGCTGAAATGCCAGGTATGTATCACGATGGCGACTACGACATCGCAGGCTTCTGTGTTGGTGTTGTAGAAGCTGATAAGGTTATCGACGGAACGAACGTAAAACCAGGACAAAAATTAATTGCGCTGGGTTCATCAGGTCCTCATTCAAATGGTTACTCGCTTGTTCGCAAAATTATCGAAGTTAGTGGCGCCGACGTAAACGCAGAACTTAACGGCCAACCTATTATTGACCAACTACTTGCACCAACACGCATTTACGTAAAGTCGGTTCTAGCATTGCTTGAAGAAGTTCAAGTTAGCGCGATTTCTCACATTACAGGCGGTGGTTTTTGGGAAAACATTCCTCGTGTACTTCCAGAAGACGCAAAAGTGGTTATTGATGAGTCTACTTGGGAGTGGCCAGCTATCTTTTCTTGGTTACAGGAAAACGGCAACGTAACACGCCATGAAATGTATCGCACATTTAACTGTGGTGTGGGCTTGGTTATTGTTGTTGATGACGCAGACGTAGACAACGCCCTTGGCATTCTTAAAGCGCATGGTGAAAATGCATGGGTAATAGGTGACATTGAGGCCAAAAACGGCGACGAACAAGTAGAGATTAACGCGTGAGTCACACTCCAACCAAAATATGTGTGCTAATTTCGGGCAATGGTAGCAATTTACAAGCTATCATTGACGAAGTTGCCGCCAAACGCCTAAATGCCACTATTACTGGGGTTATCAGTAATCGACCTGGTGCCTATGGTTTAGAACGTGCAAGTCAAGCTGGTATTGAATCGGTTTGCTTAGATCATACAACGTTTGAAGATCGCGATAGCTACGATAGTGCCTTGAAAGCACAAATTGAGGCTTTCGGTGCCGATTGTGTTGTACTTGCTGGCTTTATGCGAATTCTAACGCCAGAATTTGTAAACCATTTTTCTGGAAAATTAGTGAACATTCATCCATCTTTGTTGCCGAAGTATAAAGGATTGAATACGCATCAGCGCGCTATCGACAATGGTGACAAGGAACACGGCGTTAGCGTGCACTTTGTAACACCAGAACTGGATGGTGGCCCGGTTATTATTCAAAGTCGCGTACCGGTATTTGAAGATGATTCGGCCAGCGATCTTGCGGAGCGTGTTCAGGAACAAGAGCGTCGTATTTATCCGCTAGTGCTGTCTTGGTTTAGTGCCGGCAGACTTATGATGCGAAACAATAAGGCTGTTTTAGATGATCAAGAACTTCCAGAATCAGGTTATGCGAGCGAGTAAACTACTCGCCGCAGGTACTGTTTGCGCGCTGTGGTTTTCAACGGGCGCGCAGGCACAATCTGACAATTCATTTACCCTCACTCCCTACAAAGCATCTTACACTGCATATAAATGGGGTGATGATGTAGGTGAAGCGCATATAGAGCTATCAGAATTAAGCGACAATCAGTACTCGCTTCTCTACACCTCTAAAGTGTCTAAGTTTTTCCTCTCAGATAAGCGCAGTGAGCATTCAATATTCACGCTAAATGATTCTACAGTAGTGCCTTCACAGTACTTTTATAATCGCTCAGGTACAGGGCCAGACAAAGAGCTTATTGTTACCTTTGGTCAGCAAGGCGGCGAAAAAATTGTGGTTGAAAATGGCGACATCTATAATTGGAACGGCGAATTCGACAACCAAATTTACCGTTTAGATTTAGCCAAACAGTTAGCAAAGGGCGTTACTGAATTAGACTACAGCTTTGTGAACTACCGTGGCGAGCTCCGTAATTACGGCGTAAAGGTAATTGAAACGGAAACTCTTACCCTTCCCTATGGAAAGCTGGACGCGGTTAAAGTGAAGTTAATACGCGATTCAAAAAAGCGCGAAACCTATGCGTGGTTTGCCCCCTCACTTGACTATGCCCTAGTTCGGTTACAGCAGTTCAAGGATGGTGACGAACAAGGCGATATTAAGCTTAAGTCGTTTCAACCCGAATAAGCGAATAATAAACACTCTGTTTTAAAGCATATTCAAATACGCTCAAGGCCGATGCGAAGTCGGTCAAGTCGTTAGACCGCTCAGGGCTGTTGGCGCTGCGCAAGACAGTTAAACTCGCTAAAGGCTTTTGCTTTCAGCGAGTTTTTTTGTTGTGAAAACTTGCCATTTGTTATAGACAAAATTTGTATAACATTCAGCGTAGTATCGCTTTGGCTAATCTATATCTATCACTCATGACTATACTTAGAAGGCCTGCTTATTATTAACGCAATGATTAATGCATTATTCATGTAAAAATCTTGATCTTTGCGCTATTAAATAATAGGTTTACTGCATGCTGGTCAGACCATGATTTGAGCTTACAAGTGTTTGTTCAAACACACGAAATACAAGGCTATCAGCGTAATGTTCAACGCCTTTTCAGGAGTGAAGTATGGCAGATTTTATATGGTTTTTACTGGTTGTTGTTACGCTAGCTATCGCTAGTTATCAACGTACCAGTTTGGTAACAGCAGTTGCCATGGGCGCAGGTGTCATGATTCTAGGCACCCTTTTCGGCGACATCGGCCTTTTAGGCTGGGTTGTTTTCCTTGCTTTAACACTTCCATTTACCTTGTCGAACATCAGACAACAGCACATTTCTACCAAGCTGCTAGCGTTTTACCGCAGTGTAATGCCTGAAATGTCTAGCACCGAACAAGAAGCTATTGATGCAGGTACTGTTTGGTGGGATGGCGATATTTTTAGCGGTAAGCCAGACTGGGACAAGTTACACCGTATCCCTAAAGGAAGATTAACGGCAGAAGAACAAGCGTTTCTTGATGGTCCTTGTGAGGAAGTGTGCTCAATGGTTAACGAGTGGCAAGTTAACCACCAAGATGCCGACCTTTCACCTGAAGTGTGGCAATACCTCAAAGAACACAAGTTCTTTGCCATGATCATTAAGAAAGAATATGGCGGCCTAGAGTTTTCAGCTTATGCACAGTCTCGTGTATTGCAGAAACTAGCAGGCGTTAGTGCAGTACTTTCAAGCACCGTTGGTGTTCCTAACTCATTAGGCCCAGGTGAATTACTACAGCACTATGGTACTAAAGAGCAGCAAGATCATTACTTGCCGCGTTTGGCAGCTGGAGAAGAAATTCCGTGTTTTGCACTTACTGGTCCTGAAGCAGGCTCAGATGCTGGTGCAATCCCTGACGTGGGCGTTGTGTGTAAAGGCGAATGGAACGGCGAAGAAGTGCTAGGCATGCGCCTTACATTTAACAAGCGTTATATTACCCTTGCACCCGTTGCTACAGTTATTGGTCTTGCGTTTAAACTACAAGACCCAGAGGGCCTACTTGGCGATAATAAAGAGCCTGGTATTACCTGTGCACTGATTCCACGCGATACAAAAGGCCTTGAAATTGGTCGTCGCCACTTCCCGCTTAATACACCATTCCAAAATGGTCCTATTAATGGTAAAGACATTTTTGTTCCAATCGACTACATCATCGGTGGACCGAAAATGGCAGGACGTGGCTGGCGTATGCTGATGGAGTGCTTGTCAGTTGGTCGCTGCATTACTCTTCCATCTTCAGCTGCAGGTGGTGCAAAATCAGTATCACTTGCAACCGGTGCCTATGCACGTATTCGCCGTCAGTTCCGTATGCCTGTGGGCCATATGGAAGGTGTTGAAGAAATGCTAGCGCGTATTGGTGGTAACGCTTATCTAATGGATGGCGTAACACGCTTTTCAACTGTCGGTGTTGATTTGGGTGAGAAACCATCGGTTATCTCAGCCATCTGTAAATACCACCTTACCGAGAAAATGCGTCAAGTCATCAACGACTCGATGGACGTTCACGGTGGTAAAGGCGTAATGCTTGGGCCAAACAACTATTTGGGCCGCGGTTATCAAGGCGTACCAATTTCAATTACCGTTGAGGGTGCAAATATCCTAACGCGTAACATGATGATTTTTGGTCAAGGTGCAATGCGTTGCCACCCGTTCGTGCTTAAAGAAATCCAAGCGGCGTCTATTGAAGACAGAAAAGAAGCACTAAAAGCGTTTGATAAAGCGGTATTTGGCCACATTGGCTTTGCCGTATCGAACACAGTACGCAGCATTTGGTTCTCGTTAACTAACGGCGCGTTTAGTAATGCACCATTTACCGACGAAACATCGCGCTACTACAAGCTGTTACAAGGTTACAGTGCGAACCTAGCATTGCTAACCGATGTTTCTATGGGTGTGTTAGGTGGCGACCTTAAGCGTCGCGAGCGTTTGTCTGCACGTCTAGGTGATATCCTAAGTGGTCTATATCTAGGTAGTACTACATTGAAGCGTTTCGACGAAGAAGGCCGTTTGAAGGAAGATTTACCGTTGCTTCATTGGGCGATGCAAACTACCCTTCACGATATTGAAACCGCTATCGACGATTTCCTAGCGAACTTCCCGAATAAGGCAGTAGGCACAGCAATGCGCGTTATGGTAATGCCGTTTGGCCGTCGAATTGGCAAGCCATCTGACAAAATCGAGCATGCTATCGCACAAATGCTTCAAACGCCTTCTTCTGCGCGTAGTCGTTTAGGTTATGGTCAGTATCTAGCTCGCACAGAAGGCAGCTTGATGGGTGATTTAGAGCAGACGCTTGATGATGTAATCGCGTGCGAACCCATCTTCGAACGTATTTGCAGCCATAAGAAAGCTAAATTGCCATTTACACGTCTTGACGTGTTGGCCGATGAAGCACTTGCTGATGGCGTAATTAACGAAGAAGAAGCTAGCTTAATGCGCAAGACCGAAGCCGGTCGCCTGCGCACTATCAACGTGGATGATTTTGACCACGAGGAATTGGTAGCTCAAGTTAATTCAACCAGCAAAGCCACTAAAAAACGAGGTGGTAAAGCTGCGTAATTTAACTCACTCTATAAAGGGTCGCATTCGCGGCCCTTTATTTTTATATTCCTCGCTTTGCACTGTTTTATTCACTGCTATGTTTAGCAACTCGGCATTAGCTGAAGCGACAACATTCGACTGTGGAAACTCAGAACAAGCAAAAGCACTAGCTAACTTAATCGCAACCGATAAAAACCAACAGCGCCCAATTCTTGTTTGCCACCCTACTTTGGTAAAGCTTGCCGAAGAAAAAGCAAAAGATATGGCATCGCGCGGTTTGGTTTCACACTTTTTGGGCGGCAGTCCAAATAGCCGCATTCGTGATGCAGGCCTTGTGCTTCCAGATTACTACGGCGATGCTATGAGTAATCAGGTAGAAGCATTGGCAGGTGGTTATATCAATGCGGAAGATGTGTGGTATGCACTGCAAACGTCAACAAGCCACCGTCAACATTTATTGGCTGAAGTGCCTTTTTATCAGGAACAAGACCAAATTGGTGTAGGCTTTTACAAAGACTACAGTACTCCCCATGTGGAATACTGGGCAGTTTATTTAACTAAGCTTGAAAGCGATACTGATATAGCGCCAGAAGACAGCACTATAAAGTTGGTTCGTAAATCGAAGAAGTTTGATGAAATACCCGACAAAGGGCTTGGCATTGTGACAAAAGACGGCGAAGTTATCTTAAAAACAAAAAAACCGGATTAATATCCGGTTTTTTTAACGTAAAAAGGTGTTTATTTCTAGCTTAGCTGAAGCTTGTCCATTAACAGTACTGCTTGCGTACGCGTGTTAATTTCAAGTTTACGCAGAATAGCGCTTATGTGAGCCTTTATCGTTGCTTCAGTCACATTCATTTCGTGCGCTATTTGTTTATTCATTAAGCCTGCGCGAAGATATGACAACACTTGAATTTGCTTTGGCGTAAGCTCTTGGAAACGCTTGAGTAGCACCTTAAGTTCGTCGTCAACTTTTTCAAGTTCTTCTTCCATGCCTTCAGGTAGCCACTTTTTACCTGCAATAATATCAACAATGGCTTGTGCCATTTCACGCGTTGCAGATACTTTCGGGATAAAGCCTTGTGCACCTAGGCTCATTACCTGTGCAACAACTTCAACACTATCGCTACCCGATATCACGCCCACTGGGATATTTGGGAATTGCTCGCGCAGAGTAATTAAGCCGTTGAAATACTCACCACCCGGCATGTTTAGGTCAAGAAGCACTAATTCTACGCCGTCGAACTCATTAAGTATTGTGATTGCCGCGTCAAGACTACCCGCTTCAAGTATCTGCGCGTTCTCAAAATAGGGTTCTAAAGCGCCACTTAACGCTTCGCGAAACAATGGGTGATCGTCTGCTACTAGAATTCTTGTCATTAGCGTTACTGCTTCCTTTTCTTGTTCAATCTATAGGGTAATACTTTCGGCTAATTTCTAAAAGCCCTTATGCTACAAAAATAGCGTAAATATCAACAAAATTAGTGTTTTCGATTGGCATTTATATTTCAAACGGTAAAATTGCGCACCAATTAAGTAAATCTAAGGTTTATTGTGAAGAAACACGACAATATTTATGCAAACCCGCTCAATAAAGTAGCTGACTTTAAATTTGACGAGTCTGTGGTAGACGTGTTTCCGGATATGATTCAGCGTTCAGTACCGGGATATGAGTCTATCATCCATACTATTGGTGAAGTAGCTAAAACCGTTGTGACTAATAACTCAAAGGTATATGACTTGGGTTGTTCGTTAGGGGCCGCGAGTTTATCGGTAGCAAGAGCCACACAAGATAAACAATGTGAAATTATTGGCGTTGATAGCTCTGAAGCCATGGTTGAGCGTTGTAAACGCGTGGTTCAGGCCTTCACCCTCCCCAACCCAATAACCATCACTAAAGCTATGGCTCAGGATATCGCCATAGAAAATGCGTCGATGGTTATTATGAATTTCACCTTACAATTTATCCCACCAGCAGACAGAGAAGCGCTGCTTCATAAGATATACCAAGGTTTGAACCCAGGCGGTATTTTATTGTTGTCAGAAAAAATTAGGCACCCCACTATTGCGGGCAATGAGCTGTTAATTGACCTTCATCACCAGTTTAAACGTGACAATGGTTACAGTGAGCTTGAAGTTAGCCAAAAACGTGCTGCACTTGAAAAAGTCATGCTTACCGACACCTTTAGCGACCATGAAACGCGCTTGAAAAGTGCAGGTTTCGACGATGTGGTTATGTGGTTTAAGTGCTACAACTTCACATCTATGGTGGCAATTAAAGCCTAGCGCCTAATATTGCAGCGAAAATATCGCAGCGCAGATATTTCTGCGAACATGCGCAAAGCAAATACGAGATTAATATGAGTAAACTTGAACAAACGTGGCTAAACGACTGCTACAAGTCGTTGCTCGACAGCCCACTGTCACATTGGTTACAAACTTTACCCGCGCTAATGGATTCATGGCAGCGAACCGGCAAACACGGTGAGTTTGATAAGTGGTGCCGACTGCTAAATAAATTGCCGTCAACTACGCCTTCTAGTGTTGATTTATCGTCTTCTGTCACCGCTGGTTCAAGTGACGACATAGATGAATATACGTCTAAACAAATCGAGGGGCTACTGAAGCAATTCATGCCTTGGCGTAAAGGCCCATACCACATCCATGGCATTCATATCGATACAGAATGGCGTTCAGATTGGAAATGGGATCGCGTAGTACCACACATTTCTTCGCTTAAAGACAGAAGTGTTTTAGACGTTGGCTGTGGAAGCGGCTATCACATGTGGAGAATGCTGGGCGAAGGGGCTTCCAACGTTATCGGCATCGATCCAACACAGCTTTTCCTTATTCAATTCCATGCAGTTAAACACTTTATGCAGCACCAAGGCGTTAGGCGTGATGATATTCATTTCTTACCTTTGGGTATTGAAGACATGCAACCTTTAAAAGCCTTCGATACTGTATTTTCTATGGGTGTACTGTATCACCGTAAAGATCCGATGGCCTTTTTAACTCAGTTGAAAGACCAATTAAGAAAAGGCGGCGAACTCATTCTAGAAACATTGGTTGTTGATGGTGATGAAAATACCGTGCTAATGGCCGGTGAACGTTATGCTCAAATGCGCAATGTGTGGTTTTTGCCTAGCACTGCGGCGCTAACTGTATGGCTGTCTAGGTTAGGCTTCGAGAATATTCGCGTGGTAGATGTTAATCATACGACGCTTGATGAGCAACGTTCAACACAATGGATGGACACGCAGTCTTTGAAAGATTTTCTCATGCCGGAAGATATTACGCGCACCATAGAAGGTTACCCTGCACCACAACGAGCCGTAATAGTGGCCAACAAAAAGTAAAAACGGGCGTTTCTAACAAACCGTTTCTTATGGCACAAATGTTGTAACCCTAATCTGCTAGAGTGTAAGTATTCTGCATTGATTAGGGTGACAACATGGATATACATGGCTTTTTAGCCGTACAGCAATTGCCAAATAGCTACGCAGCAATTGCACAAAAATGGTTCACTCCACTTTGCGATAGGCTACTTAAGCACCAAGAAGGTGCAAAATCCCCGCTTATTGTTGGCATTAATGGATGCCAAGGTTCGGGTAAATCAACCCTTACCAGCTTTATCGACGCCTATCTTTCATCGGTTCATAATAAGAACGTTGTTTCTTTATCTATTGACGACTTCTATCTAGATCAGTCAGACCGTAATGAACTCGCCAATAAAGTGCATCCACTTTTAAAAACACGTGGTGTTCCCGGCACTCACGACATTACCCTTGCCCTAAACACGTTTAGACAGCTTAAAGCGGGCGAAACAACACAGTTGCCGCGCTTTAATAAAGCAACTGACAACCCTTTTCCTAAAGCCCAATGGCCTGTAATAGAGATAGTTCCAGATTTTATTATTCTTGAGGGGTGGTGTGTTGGTGTAAGCGCTGAAGACACTGCCTCGTTGAAAAGCCCTATTAACGAACTTGAAGAAATTGAAGACTCAGAAGCTACGTGGCGCACTTTCGTAAACGAAGCCATTAGCGATCAATATCAAGCGTTGTTTAATCAAATAGACTATCGCGTAATGCTAAAAGCCCCATCATTTGATTGCGTTTACAAGTGGCGTTTAGAACAAGAACACAAATTAGCAAAGTCGGCAGCGTCTGACAGCAAAGGCGTAATGAGTGATGATGAAGTGGCAAACTTTGTGCAGCATTATCAGCGTATTACCGAGTTTGCGTTGCGCACGATGCCCGATAAATGCGACACCGTATTCACGCTTGATTCAAGCAGAAGTATTATTGAACAGGACGTACGTAAATGAATAAAACGCTTGTTTTCACCGACATGGACGGCACGCTGCTAGACCACCATACCTACTCTTTTGAAGCTGCGAAACCTGCCTTAAATGCACTTGAGTCTGAGTCTATCCCCGTAATCCCTACCACCAGTAAAACGTTTGCTGAATTGCAGCCGCTACGAGAACGTATTGGCTTAGATGGCCCGTTCATTGTAGAGAACGGTGCAGCTATTTTCATTCCTCACGGCTTTTTTAAGCAAAAACCCAGTGGCACTGTGTGGGTAGACGGTTACTGGTGCAAAGCCTTTATTTCGAACAAAAACTATTGGATTAAGCTTCTAGAAAAAATAGGAAGTGAGTTCGACGGAAAGTTTACGCAATTCTCAAAGATGTCTCTTGAAGAAATTCAAGATAGCACTGGCTTAGATGAAAAGTCGGCATCATTGGCTGCCAAACGTCAATTTGGTGAGCCAGTGTTATGGCTTGGCACTGAAGACGAAAAAAAGCGCTTTTTAAACGCTATCACTGAACGCGGCGCATTCCCCTTAGAGGGTGGCCGCTTTATTCATATTTCTGGTAATTGCGACAAGGGTCAAGCACTTAAATGGTTGGCGAGCGAATACCAAAAGCAACACGTTACCAAGGTGAAAACAGTGGCCTTAGGTGACGGTAAAAACGATATTGCCATGCTAGAAGCGGCACATATCCCTATACGAATTCTTTCACCGGTAAATCCTCCACCAGCGGTTCAAAAAGAAGAGGTTTATACCAGCACCCTCACCGGCCCTGAAGGCTGGAACGAAATGCTTACTCAACTATTATCTCTATGATCAGGAGGACACATGGCTGATTTTTATCAAAATGGTGTGGTTACTACGTTACATAACTTGGCTCGACGTCCTACCGAGGAACTAGAAGCAGAACTTCTTCAATTTTCGAAAAAACGTCCAATGGCACTTATTCTGCCATCGCTTTTTTCTGAACTTGAAGGCGATGCTTTACCGCATATTGTGCAGGAGCTCACTGAAGTCCCCTACTTGTCTGAAATTGTGATTGGCCTAGATCGCGCGTCAAAAGACCAATACAAACACGCTCTGAAATTTTTTGGAAAATTGCCGCAGCACCACCGCGTGTTGTGGAATGACGGGCCGCGATTAAAAGCATTGGATGAAGAACTCCAAGCACAAGGCTTAGCGCCAAAAGAATTGGGTAAAGGCCGAAACGTCTGGTATTGCATGGGTTATGTGTTAGCGTCTAATCGCGCCGAATCGGTTGCGCTGCACGACTGCGACATTGTGACTTACGAAAAAGACTTACTTGCTAAGCTTATTTATCCAGTAGCAAACCCACAGTTTAACTATGAATTCTGTAAAGGGTATTACGCACGTGTTGCCAACGGAAAAATTAACGGTCGTGTGTCTCGTTTGCTTGTTACTCCTTTACTGCGCGCACTTAAACGCATCATGGGCGACAACGAGTATTTAGAATTTATGGACAGCTTCCGTTATCCGCTTGCGGGTGAGTTCTCGTTTAGACGTGACGTACTCAACGATATTCGCATTCCAAGTGACTGGGGCTTAGAAATTGGCGTACTGTCGGAAATGCACCGCAACTACTCACATAATCGCCTATGCCAGGCTGATATCTGCGATATTTATGATCACAAGCATCAGGACCTTTCGCTAAATAACGATCAGGGCGGTTTATCAAAGATGTCTATCGACATCACAAAAGCTATTTTTAGAAAACTCGCGACGCAAGGCTATACCTTTAGCAACGAAATGTTCCGCTCAATTAAAGCCACATACTTCCGTATTGCGCTAGACTTTATAGAAACCTATCACAACGACGCAGTAATGAACGGCTTGTCTTTGGACATTCACAGCGAAGAAAAAGCGGTAGAAATGTTTGCCAGCAACATTATGAAAGCGGGTCAAAACTTCTTAGAGAACCCGATGGAGACCCCGTTTATTCCTAGTTGGAACCGTGTAACAAGCGCTGTACCAGATATTCTTGAGCGCTTGGTTGAAGCGGTTGAAGCCGATACTGCTGAATTTATGGAGTAAGTTATATGGCGTGGACACTCCTCCATGACAAGGTAAAAAACCATTTAGAAAGTATTTATGCTGATGTAGCGTTAAGCGTGTCTTACGACGCGCTTGCTACTGAGTTAATGCACACCATTGGTTTAAAAGAAGAAAGTGATATCGCTTCTCCGCAGTCTCACCATAACTACTGGGATGAAGACGATATTGTCATGATCACCTATGGCGATAGCGTAATTTCAGAAGGCGAAAAGCCGTTAGTAACGCTAAATCGTTTTTTGCACCGTTATTGCAAAAACACCGTTAATAATGTGCATATTTTGCCGTTCTTCCCTTACAGTTCTGACGATGGTTTTTCCGTTATCGACTACTCTACCGTAAACGAAGCGTTAGGGTCGTGGGATGACATTGAAGCCATCTCGAAAGATTACGGCCTTATGGCAGATCTTGTTATTAACCACTGTTCTGCACGAAGCGTTTGGTTTGATAACTTTATTAAAGGAGAAGGTCCCGGCTCAGACTTTTTCTTCACAGCCTCACCTGATGACGATTTGTCGATGGTTACACGCCCACGCGTATCGCCATTACTGCGCGAGACCAAAACGGCTGATGGTACCAAGCATGTGTGGTGTACATTCAGCCATGACCAAGTAGATTTTGATTTTAGAAACCCCAAGGTACTGCTGGCCTTCGTTGATATCATTCGTCTCTACATTGATAAGGGCTCGAAGCTATTTCGTTTAGATGCGGTGGCGTTTCTATGGAAAATCATTGGAACGAATTGTATTAATTTAGCGCAAACCCACGAAGTTATTCGTTTACTGCGTACGCTTATAGAGCATGTTGACCCTAGTATTATCATCATTACTGAAACCAACATTCCTAACAGAGAAAACCTAACCTATTTTGGCAACGCAAACGAAGCGCATGCCATTTACAATTTCTCTTTGCCTCCGCTGTTGGTAAATACCTTGGTAACGGGCGACTGTACCTACCTTAAAAGTTGGATGATGAGCATGCCACCTGCACAAAACGGCACGGCTTATTTTAACTTTATTGCATCGCATGACGGTATAGGCTTGCGTCCAGCGGAAGGGTTACTAGATGATGATGAAATATCAGAGCTGGTACATACCATGCAAAGTTTTGGTGGCAAAATTTCTTGGCGAGCGTCGGATCATGGCCAGCAAAAACCATATGAAATAAACATTACCTTGTTTGATGCACTTCAAGGCACAACGAAAGGCCCAGACAAGTATCAGGTAGACCGCTTTATATGCGCTCATGCCATTATGTTAGGCATGGAAGGTATTCCTGGTTTATATATTCACAGCTTGTTGGGTACGTCGAACGATTATGAAAAAGTGGCTAATACAGGCCAAAACCGCTCGATAAACCGTCGTAGATGGGACTTAAGCGAGCTTGAAGCCTTGCTAGATTCGCCATATTCGCAGCACCATAAAGTGCTGACGCGTGTGTCGCAGTTAATTCGGATACGTAAAGCACAGCCAGCATTTCACCCTAATGCCACGCAGTTTACACTGCAGCTTGGCACTACGATATTTGGTTATTGGCGACAAAGCTTGGATAGAAAACAGAGCATTTTTTGTGTAAGCAACATTTCTGATGAAGAGCAAACCATTGCACTTACCGACATCAATTTGATTGGAACTGATAATTGGATAGATCTAATCACACGTGATGAACTTTGTTTGTCGGATAGCGCGTTAACGCTTAAGCCCTATCAAGTACTGTGGATCAGTAATCAGGACTTTGAGAAATAGAGCAAGTAGCAACGAAAGTAGCAACGAATATTAATAGCTCAATGCCGCGGTACTGATACCGCGGCATGTGTTACATTCATATCAATCAAAGTATTTTCTGATTTTAATTAATCGCTTTATGACAGCCATCACCACTCTACTTTTCGACTTAGACGGAACACTAATAGACTCAGTACCCGACCTTGCACTGGCGCTGAACAATACGCTTCAAGACAATGGGCTACCCACCTACTCTGAAAGCACCGTAAGGAACTGGGTTGGCAATGGTGCCCGCGTACTGCTGCAGCGAGGCTTAAGTGGCAGCACCAAAATCAGTGACAACATTGCGGCGCAAAACAGTTATGTCGATACCTTACTAGTCCAGTTTCTAGCCCATTACAATAAAACCGTTTGTAGCGCATCAACACTGTATGACGGCGTACACCAAACCTTAATCACATTAAAAGAGAGTGGTTATACCCTAGGCTTGGTAACCAACAAACCGCAAGACTTCATTCAACCAATATTAACCCACTACTTACTGGATAACGTGTTTGGTGTAACTGTTGGGGGCGATACTCTAAAACAGAAAAAGCCTGATGCCGCACCGCTATTGTATGCTTGTGAAAAGCTAAACGCAGAGCCACAAAATTGCGTGATGGTGGGCGATTCAAAAAATGACATATTGGCCGCAAAAGCTGCCAATATGAGAAGCATTGGCTTAACTTATGGCTACAACTACGGCGAAGATATAGGCCTGAGCGAGCCCCGATGGGTTTGCAACCACTTCAACGACATTTTAGACGTCTTAAAAACAAATTAACGCGGAAACAAGCTTCGAAAAATAGAGTGCGCCATAAGTAGAGAGTGCGTAAACAGCTAACGTTTTAATATGTAAAAACAATTAGTTACAAATTATAAGGATAACTCTACTGTTTTCAGCGCAATGTATATTGCGTACGCAATCGTTTTTTAAGTACTATCCTCGGCAGAAGATTGGATGCTACTGGCTCAAAGGATTGACGTCGCCTAACCCCTAGATACGCTGTCGTTCCCTCCTGAATTGCCTAAGCCAAACCTTCTAATGTAAAAAACAACATTGCATCAACAAGGATTTGAAATGTTCAAAAAAGCAATATTATCAGCTGCGCTTCTTACTGTTTCTATGTCAGCTTCTGCTAACTGGGAATTTGGCATTGGTTACACTAACGTTTCTGATGACGATGGTGACATTGATATTAGCCTAGGCGGTATCGTTGCCTCTGCTGGTTATCAATATCAAGTTAACGATAGCTTTCAACTAGTACCTGAAGTACGTATTGGTACTGGCGTAAGCGACGATACCGTATTTGGTGTTGACGTAGAGCTAGACTCTTTTTATGCGGTATCGCTTCGCGGTGAATACAGCCTTGCAGACAACATGTACGTTTACATTGTTCCGTCTTACGGCAAACTAGAGCTTACTGCAAGCGCTAATGGGTTCTCTGAATCTTCAGATAGCGACTGGGAATTCGGCCTTGGTGGCGGCTTTGGCTTCATGGTTACTGAAACGACTTCAGTAGAAGTGTCTTACGAAACATTCGATGACGCTGACGTACTAAGCATTGGCGCAAAATTCGCGTTCTAAGAAACGCATTTAGCATGCTTTAATAGTGAGGAGGCCCACACGCCTTCTCACTTATTCATTCATTAGCCTATTCCCTAGTTCTGCACTTTACACTTTGCATGGCACCCAGTTTCCATATTAGCACTTTCCATATTAGCCACCTGAAACGCTGTAGCCTTCCTTAATTAAGCATACAATTGTGCATATTAACCTTTGGTATAGCACCGACTTTTTCGGTAATATCCTGCTGAATTTTATTGCCTTTAGGGAGTTGGTATGACGTCAAAATGGCTTTCACTTGAAGAAGCATTAGCAAAAGCACTTAATGCAGCAACACCTATAGTTGAAACCGAAGAAGTAAGCCTATTTGAAGCTAATGGCCGAGTTTTAGCGCAAGATGCCATAGCCACGCTTGATGTACCTCCTTGGGATAACTCTGCTATGGATGGTTTTGCCGTTAACAGCAGTGACGTAGAAGATGGCACCACGCTTAACATACAAGGCGTTATTACCGCAGGAATGGAAGCGGCTACACCACTTGCGCCCCACAGTGCATTTAAAATAATGACTGGCGCCCCAGTACCGCCTAACGCCGATGCTGTAGTAATGATTGAAAACACTGCAACTGATGGTGACAGCGTAAAAATACAACAGCTGCCCAAATTAGGTGAAAACATACGCCGGAAAGCCAACGATATTGCTGTTAATGACGTGCTAATAAAACAAGGTACGAAACTGAAGGCCGAGCATCTAATGCTGCTTTCATCTCAGGGAACAAGCTCGGTTAAAGTATTTAGAAAATTGAAAGTGGGCATAGTGGCTACAGGTTCAGAATTAGCAGAGCCAGGACAGGAACGCTTAGCCACACAAATATTTGAGTCTAACCGTGTTGGCGTTAGCAGTATTTTACACAACGAAAACGTTGAAATTATCGATTTCGGCATTGTTGAAGATAACGAGGCATCTCTTCGAGCCCTATTTACCAAAGCTAGTGCTAGCGTTGATGTAATGGTAAGTAGCGGTGGTGTGTCGGTAGGTGATGCTGACTACGTGAAAGACATTATTAGTGAGCTAGGCAATATCGACTTTTGGAAGATAGCGGTTAAGCCCGGCAAACCTTTCGCGCTAGGCAGCATAAACAATACTCTTTTTTGTGGTTTACCTGGCAACCCAGTGTCTTCGTTTGTAACAGCAAAGCTATTAGTTGTGCCCATCATTAAAAAAATGCAGGGCCAGACAGGCGACGCAGCGCCACTTTTCGTTAATGCTAAAATTACTCGAGACATAAAACGCAGAGCCGGCCGACGCGACTTTCAGCGCGCAACTATGACCAAAGACGATAGTGGTGAATGGCATGTTACCCCCCTTAAAACACAAAGTTCTGGGGTTATGACATCCATTACTGCTGCGAATTGTTTAATGGTAATACACGAGTCGATAAGCACGCTTAATGAAGGTGACATAGTACCTGTAATGCCACTTTACTAACCAAAGAGGGTTACGCGTACCCCTGACAATGATTATATTGCCGTATTTTTAGCATATTCAATCGCTGTACTTTTTGCAGAATTTTAGAGAACACCAACAGTGAATAAAAAACGCTTCCTTTTGGAAGGTAGAGACATCATTAAACTAGCGTGGCCATTACTTGTAGCGCAAATAACCCAGATGCTAATGGGAGTAAGCGACACCATTATGGCTGGGCGTTACAGTGCCACCGACATGGCAGCAGTGGCGTTGGGCTTTAGCATTACTGTACCACTTTTATGTTTTATTCAAGGTATAGCGCTAGCATTACCGCCTATCATCTCTAGACTGCAAGGAAATAAAAACATTGCAGGTATCGCCGATGCCTCGCAACAGGCTGGCTACTTAGTGTTTTTTGTCGGCGTGGTAATTACAGCGCTGCTACCCTTTACTGAAAGCATTGTATCGCTGTTTCCAATGGCGCCTGAACTTTACAGTATTACCGTAGACTATGTGGTTTACGTGTTACTTGCTATGCCAGGCTTTGCTTTATACCAATGGCTGCGCAATTACTGCGAAGGCTTGGGTAAAACCAAGCCAACAATGATCATTACGGTTATAGGCTTGCTAGCAAACGTTGTAGGCAACTACCTGTTTATTTACGGTGCTGGCCCAATACCCGCAATGGGTGGCGCGGGTTGTGGTGTAGCCACAGCCATTGTTATTTACACTATGCTTATCGCCACGTTTGTATATGTACGTATGGCACCTTCCCTAAAACAATACAACTTGTTTGGAAAACGCTACACGCCAAACCTAAGCACCATTAACCGCACCTTCAAAATGGGCTTGCCCATAGCAATGACCATTTTGTTCGAAGTAACCCTGTTTTCTGTGGTGGCGTTGTTGCTGGCACCGTTTGGCGCAAATACTGTTGCCGCACATCAGGTAGCACTTAACTTTTCTGCGCTAATGTTTATGTTTCCAATGAGTATTGGTATGGCGGCGGCTATTCGTATTGGGTATCGCATTGGTCAAAATAATTCACGACAAGCCAAAATTGCAGCGCGCATGGCTATTCTTATCGGCTTTTGCACAGCAGCATGCACCGCCACATTCACTCTGTTAGCCAAGGCATTTATTATTGGCTTATATACGAGTGATGAAGCCGTGTATACGCTGGCGAATGCGTTGCTTATTTATGCGGCGCTATTCCAGCTGTCTGACGCAGTGCAAGTGATATCAGCCAATGCACTTCGCGGTTACAAAGACACTACAGCCATGTTTATTATTACCTTCATTTCGTATTGGCTTATTGGTTTACCTACAGGCGTTATTTTGGGAAGAACCAGTTGGGTTACCGCAGAACCTATGGCCGCAGCGGGTTTTTGGATTGGGTTTATTGTGGGGCTGAGTGCTGCTGCCGTAATGTTAGGCGCAAGGTTGCTTTATATTCAGCGCCCGGGCGCTGTTTTGCGCGCGTAGGCGATTAGAATAACGCTGGGAATGCTGTTTGGCGTAAAAAAGTGCCAAAGCTCTAATTGAGGCGCTGCTAGTACAACTGAGAGTACAGCTTTTAGTAAAGCTGTTAATACAACGAAACCCAGTCTTGTGGTGTGTCTATATCAAACTCTGCGTTTGGTATAGGCACTGCCGTTAACTTACCTGCCTTTTTGTACTCCATAATTACAGGTTTTGCGCCTATATCTCCTGAAATTGCCATTAAGTCGTCAAACGCATCTGCTGGAAATATGGCTGGCACCGTTAGCTTGGTTTTACCTTCATTTAGCCATTCACTGCAAACCACGTGAGATGGATTTGCTTTAGATGCTTCAATAAGCTCACGCAGATCGTAAGAACTTACTTTAGGTAAATCAGCAAGGGTAATAAGTATATGGCTTGGTACAGCTTCACTATGCGTAAGTGCCACGCTGTGCTTATCTTCAATATCCACTAGCGGCTTACCTGCAGCTAAATAGCTTACCCCTTCGCGAATACTCGCAGCAATGCCCTCTTGCCAATTGGTGTTGGTTATCACTGAAACAGGTAAATGGCTAAGCGCGTCGCGCACACTTTTATCCCACTTTCCGGTTATTACCAGCATTTCAATGTGGCTTTGCACACTTGCAGTATCGTCGCTTAACGCGTTCTTGAGTTGGTATGCGCTATAGGTTACAAGCGATGTGTTTGCAATTGGATGTTGTGATAGTAGCTTATTGCCAGCAAAACGAGCGCTTTGCCCGCCTGCTAGCAATAAACCAGCTAATTTATAATTCATCTGTAGCTCATCGGCTTCGGCTTAAGCCTTTAATGGCGTCGGTTAACCCTTCTAACGTTAGCCCATACATTCTGTCTTCCATAATCTCGCGAATAATTTTAATAGACGAATAATACGGCCAGTAGTTTTCAGGTTGCGGGTTAAGCCAAACGGCATTATTAAAGTGATTAAGCAAACGCTGCATCCACACACTGCCTGGCTCTTCATTCCAATGCTCTACGCTACCGCCCGGATAAGTAATTTCATATGGCCCCATAGTGGCGTCACCTACAAATATTACTTTATAGTCTTTTCCGTAGCGATGAATGATATCCCAAATAGGAATGCGCTCTTTGTTGCGACGCTGGTTGTCTTTCCACACCTCTTCGTACACACAGTTATGAAAGTAAAAATACTCTAAATATTTAAACTCCGACTGCACCGCTGAAAAAAGCTCTTGTGTGCTTTTCACGTGAGGATCCATAGACCCACCCACATCAAAAAACATCAACACCTTTACCGCATTATGACGTTCAGGTGCCATGTGAATATCCAGCAAACCGCCCTTCTTCGCCGTTTCACCAATGGTGGTAGGCACGTCAAGCTGCTCGCTGGCACCGGTGCGGGCAAACTTTCTTAGTTTACGCAGCGCCACCTTTATGTTTCGCGTACCAAGCTCTACATCAGAACTTAAGTTTTTAAATTCGCGTTTATCCCATACCTTGGCCGCTGAAAACTTGCGGTTTCCTTTTTGACCAATACGCACGCCTTCGGGGTTATCGCCATACGCTCCAAACGGTGAAGTGCCGCCAGTACCTATCCATTTATTTCCACCTTGATGACGCTTTTCTTGTTCTTCCAAGCGCTTTTTCAACGTTTCCATCAGCTCTTCAAGGCCGCCCGCTTTGCGTAGTGCTTCTCGCTCTTCAGGGCTTAGGTTTTTCTCTATTTCCTTACGCAGCCATTCTTCAGGAATATCTTTACCAAATAAATCAACCGACTCTACGCCTTCAAAATACTCGGCAAATGCCCTATCGAACTTGTCGTACTGGGTTTCGTCCTTAACCATAATGGTGCGCGCTAGGCTGTAGAAAGCCTCGATGTCGGCGTACACCACATGCTTTTCCAAAGCTCTGAGCAAATCAAGCAACTCGCGAAGCGTGGTTTTAACCTGATATTTTCGTAGCGTGAAAAAGAACTGAATAAGCATTAGCGACGCGCCATAAAGACCAGTTTCTCAAACAAGTGAATGTCTTGCTCGTTCTTAAGTAATGCGCCATACAGTGGAGGGATAGCTGCTTTACCGTCTTTTGAATGAAGAGCCTCTGGTGGAATGTCTTCTGCTACAAGAAGCTTCAGCCAGTCGATAAGCTCAGACGTAGACGGCTTTTTCTTTAACCCTGGTACATCGCGCAACTCGAAAAACGCTTTAAGCGCTTCATCAAGCAGCTTTTTCTTCAGATCTGGGAAATGCACGTTAACAATTTCCTGCATCTCTTCTGGGTTCGGGAACTGAATATAGTGGAAGAAACAGCGGCGCAAGAATGCATCTGGAAGTTCTTTTTCATTATTCGACGTAATAATAACGATAGGACGCTGCTTTGCGACAACACGCTCTTGTGTTTCGTACACAAAGAATTCCATCTTATCTAGCTCTAGAAGCAGGTCGTTTGGAAACTCAATGTCGGCTTTGTCTATTTCATCAATCAGCAGCACTGGACGTTTTTCTGCGCTAAATGCTTCCCACAGCTTCCCTTTAACAATGTAGTTGCCAATGTCGTGCACGCGATCATCGCCAAGCTGCGAGTCACGCAAACGCGATACCGCGTCATATTCGTACAAACCCTGCTGCGCTTTGGTAGTTGACTTAATGTGCCACTGAATAAGCTCGGTGCCTAAACTTTCTGCTAGCTCCTCGGCCAACATAGTTTTACCAGTGCCTGGCTCGCCCTTGATTAACAGCGGGCGCTCTAGCGTAATGGCGGCGTTTACCGCTAATTGTAAGTCTTTGGTTGCGATGTAATTAGACGTGCCACTAAAAGCCATTGATGTCGTACTCCGTATAATTCTTCGTCTTCATGTATTTTAACAATAACATATAGCTAAAAAACACTTTGCATTTTCACGATTGGGACCAATGATATAGGGGTATGACGAAATCCCCTAATTCACGCTATGAATTATTAATTTTATAAAGGTCGTACAGATCACGACAGAACGGGGTTTCCTAGAAATTCAGGAACGAGGTAAGGATTAAAAATGAACGTATTTGACGACAATTCCCTTGCTATTGGCCGCACGCCACTAGTAAAACTTAATCGCGTAACTTCAGGTAACGTGTACGCAAAAATTGAATCGCGCAACCCAAGTTTCAGCGTAAAGTGCCGTATTGGCGCAAACATGATTTGGGATGCTGAAAAGCGCGGTGTCCTTACCAAAGGTAAAGAAATTGTAGAGCCTACTAGCGGTAACACCGGTATTGCCCTTGCGTTTGTTGCAGCTTCACGCGGCTACAAGCTAACGCTAACCATGCCTAGCAGCATGAGTTTAGAGCGCCGTAAACTGCTTAAAGCGCTGGGTGCAAACTTAGTACTTACCGAAGCGCCTAAAGGCATGAAAGGTGCAGTAGCGGCGGCACAAGAAATTGTGAACTCTGACCCAGAAAAATACGTGCTGCTTCAGCAGTTCGACAACCCAGCAAACCCAGCTATTCACGAAAAAACTACTGGCCCAGAAATTTGGGAAGACACAGACGGCAAAGTAGACGCATTCGTAGCCGGTGTTGGTACGGGCGGTACAATTACTGGTGTTAGCCGTTACCTTAAGAACACTAAAGGTAAAGCTATTACGTCTATTGCAGTAGAGCCGACTGACTCGCCAGTAATTACGCAAGCATTAGCGGGTGAAGAACTAACGCCTGGCCCTCACAAAATTCAGGGTATTGGTGCAGGCTTTATTCCTGGCAACTTAGACCTAGACCTTATTGACGAAGTTGAGCAAGTTACCAACGAAGAATGTATGGAAATGGCACGCAAGCTAATGACCGACGAAGGTATTCTTGCGGGTATTTCATCTGGTGCAGCAGTAGTTGCAGCTAAGCGTTTTGCTGAGCGCCCAGAAAACAAAGACAAAATTGTTGTAGTACTTCTAGCAAGTGGTACAGAGCGTTACCTTAGTAGCCCACTGTTTGCTGGTGCGTTCGACGACCAAGAAGAAGTGCAGTAAGCATTTTTTAAAAGGATTGAAAGCGAGGCTTAGGCCTCGCTTTTTTGTTTCTGTAATCGAATAAATCGCACTGTTTATTTATACAAACCAGCGCTATTTTTCAAAGCGAAAAAATAAAAAAGATAATTTCCGTATTTTACTTTCCATGTTTGCCCAATTTCTTGTAAGGCGTTGATATGGATTTATTTACGTGAGAAAGTGAAAAGATTATTTTAGTGATATATGGAATTAGTCCGCGTTTTAAACAGGATTTTTTCCGTACAATAAATTGTTAGGTAACTAGGGAAGGTCATGCGTAAATATCTTGTGTTGATTTTAATGTTTCAATCATTTTGCTCATACGCCTTAGATGGTTGTTTCGATATGCAGGGCTTTGTAGTTAAGGCAGGTGAAAAAAACTCTCTTGGGATAGAAGCATTAGTGTCATGTGGTCGTTTGACCGATCTATGTGATTTATATATCAGAGTTCCTTCGCAATATGATACAGCAGCGATTATTTACGATCTTAAAGATACTGAAGATTCAGAGCTATATATTCCGACACCTGTCTACAACTGGGATGAAGAATATGCAAAGAAAGAGTATCGCTCACCTAGTGATATAGTTTCTTTTTTAAGCCCCAAATTTCACGGTGTCCATATTCAAATTAAAAAAGATTACGCAGTGCATTCTACTCTCTATTTAACTGAGGCAAATGGTTGTGAATTTATAGATGTTGAAAACTTGTCAGGTTGGTTTAAATAGTTACCTAACAAGTTAATCAATAAGGACATAAAATCATAGGCTTGCCGCGAGGCGGCAGTGTAGCCTATAATTTTCTGCCTATTATTAAAGCGTTATGGCTTCAAATCAGCTCGGGAGTCTAATGTAAAAGAGAGCTGCAATAATGGAGAATTAGATGTTTAAAAAAGGAATTTTGTTTGCAGTTAGTTTATGCGCTTTATCTGGGTGCAATCAGCAGAATATAGCAATAGATCAAGAAAGCCTCTGTGAGGTCAAGGGATGGCAAAAAGATGTTACAGCTGCTTCATGTGAAGTCGGCCAAAAGGTTGTATATCTTCCAAGCTCCTTCGGTAATGAACAGCTTCCTATTATATTTGCAGCTGTGAATTGTGATCACCGATTTAGCATTGCGCTCACAAAAGGCGGAGTATCCTGCATTTATTCTCCTCTTAAGTCAGACTCGCAGGAAAATACTGCAAACTAAGCCTTACAAACCAAGTAAGTGGGACAATAACACGTGGGCTCCCGTCACTTCGTTCCGTATTTTAGCCCACATATTATTGCCCCTTCTTGGGGGGGAGGCATTCAAAGGAAAAGTATGCGACGGAACGTGGTAGAAAAAATTGGACAATGGCAGATTTCCTTAACAAGAAATGCGCACATGTTTAGTCACGAGCTTAAACTTAAAAATAAGAACTTAGAGTTAACGCTCCCTTGTGAAGACCTCGCGATATCTCCGAAGACAATTGGTGTGTGGCTTAATTCAGTAGATACATCAGAAGAAATAAAGAACGAAATAACCAATCTTCTTTTAAAGTGGTCAAAAAAACTGAATGTTCCTTTTAGGATCTATGTTGAAAAAGACGACTTTCGCGCTAATTAGCATCATGCCTCACAACCAAATAAACTCGTTCCCGTTGGTTACTGGGACGCATACATGTGGGCTGCTTCAAATTTTAGCCCACACGCATGCTCCCTTATTTAAGGGTTAGCGATACAAGGAGTTCCATGAGCAATCCACAAAAAACTTGGTAAGAGTATTACGCTAAAATCAAAAATAAAAAAATAGATGGCGCGACTCAACTCTGGAATGCTGTTGTAGGCTCTGGAGCAAATGATAAGACGTTATTTGCGATGGATTTTTGTCATTTTGGTGATGTTCCATCAAAATTAAACGAGTTGGCTAAACAACTCAGTAAAAATTATGAAGTTGAGATTAGTGAAACTGACGAAAAGGGATATCAATTACTTACTGGTACAACTCGACCTTATGGTAATGAATTGAGTGGAGAAGATTTCATCAACTGGGTATCTTTTATGTGTGACGTTGCCCAGTCTTATAGTTGCGTATTTTCAGAGTTTTCATTGGAAAATACAGAAATTGGCTTGATTTGGTCTAACTCATAGTTTGAATCGGGCAAGTATAGCTAACGAAAATCTGTAGCCGTTAGCAAGCTCACTGGGACAATAACACTTGGGCTCAGTCGCTATGCTACACATTTTAGCCAAACATTATCAGCCACTTAACAGGGTGTTATACCCCATGAAAAAACTAACTTTTCTTGTTTTATTGTGCTCAGTATTTGAGGCGCTTGCCTGTCAGCAACCGCCAAATCAAACCGAGCAGGATTTTGTCAGCTGGAAATCTCAAGTATTTGATAACCGTAAAGACAATGGCACTTCTATAATATTGGATATAGCTTTCCCCATAGAGTTTAATGAGTATCAATTCACCAGTGTCAGGCTCTTCAAAGGAAATGGTGTCGGATCAAATGAATTTATACTCCCAATTAGTACCACCGATGAGGCAACCGTAAGCGCTATGGTTGGCAAAGAGCAAATAGAGGAATTGTCATTTGCTGTTACCTATTCAGACTGCGGTTACATTTTTCACTATAAAATTAGTCAGTAAGCTAGCAATGGGGTATAACAAAAAATAATTTAGTAGGCTTAAAGCGCATTAGGAAGCATATACGTAGGGCCGCTTCGCTTCTATGCCCTACACGCCTGCGCCTCTTCTTTAAAAGTTGTATGCAAGACTAGGCCGTCATCAGTAAAGAAATGGGGATAACTATGAGACTCAAGGCGTTATTTTTCACATTGCTGCTAGGCAACTTAAGCTACGCAAGCGGTCAATCATCAAATAGCTTAAATGCTGAAGACTCGAACCCAGTGAAAATGAATTGGATGGTCGGATTTCCACCGCCGGCAGATAAACTCATCATGCAGCCAGAGTCTGATTTTTTTAGTTTTCCTAAATTGAGGTGGACCGTTTGCCACATTAGAGAGCTGATGCCCACTAAACAAGTAAGCAGAGGCATCGGTTCTCCAAAGCTTTTTACCTACGCAAAAGACAAAAATATCGATTCAATTACGTTCACGCCGCTTAATAGTGGCGGTGAAATGACATGGGCTGAATCTTTATCTGAAAATTACACAGACGGTATTCTTATACTGCACAAGGGTCAGATTGTTTACGAAGAGTACTTTGGTTGCCTTAGTGAAACAGGTAAACACGCTGCTATGTCGATGACCAAGTCTCTTACAGGGCTATTGGCAGAAATACTCGTCGCTGAAGGAAGGCTTAAAAAAAACGCCAAGGTCTCCTCTATCATCCCTGAGCTCAAGAATAGTGCATTCGGAAGTGCGACAGTCCTCCAAGTTATGGATATGACAACAGCGCTTGATTACAGTGAAGATTATTCTGATCCTAATGCCGATATATGGCTTTATTCTAAAGCGGCAAATCCTCTACCGAAACCAAAAGATTACAAGGGCCCGAACGGCTATCTGGAGTACCTTCAAACTGTTGAAAAAAGTGGGGATCACGGAGAAGCATTTGGATACAAAACCATTAATACTGACGCACTTGGCTGGATTATTGCCAGAGTTACAGGTAAAGACGTAGCACAACTTCTGTCTGAACGTATCTGGAGAAAGATAGGAGCAGAGCAGGATGGTTATATGACCGTAGACGCTAAAGGAATGCCGTTCGCAGGCGGAGGACTCAGCGCAAGCCTGCGCGACCTTGGGCGTATTGGAGAATTAATGCTTAATAGAGGCAAGTTCAACGGGCAGCAACTTTTTTCTGAAAAGGTTGTTGAGAACATATTAGCCGGTGGTGACCAAGCTGCTTTCGCCAAAGCCGGATATAACACGCTTCCTGGTGGCAGCTATAAAAGCATGTGGTGGGTTTTTCACAATGATCATGGTGCCATAGCGGCTCGGGGTGTCCATGGCCAAACGATTTACATAGATCCAACCGCCGAAATGGTTATTGTTCGGTACTCGTCTTTTCCTACTGCGAAAAACGCAAAAATCGACCCTACGTCGTTGCCTGCATATCAAGCCGTAGCCGAATACCTAATAGAAAAGAAGCTAAAATAGCAAGGACCAACAAGTTGTTGCACGGGAACACATACTAGAAAATTACACAGCGCAAAACTATTCACCAAAAAGGAAATTGAACTCAATGTCTACAATCGACTTCACAAGCAAAGAAAAAGAAGCAATGGTTGAAAAGTTGCAAGCGTATTTTGAGAAAGAGTTAGATCAAGACCTAGGGCAGTTTGATGCTGAGTTTTTGCTAGATTTTGTTTCTAAAGAGTTGGGTGCATACTTTTACAATAGAGGGCTGCATGATGCCAGAGCAGTTCTTGAAAATAAGTTAAGCACAATTGACGAAGACCTATATGCAATTGAAAAAGAAACAAACTAACGCAGCACACATACGAATAGCATGTTGCAGGTGATGAAAAACTATTTTTGGCAGCAATAATTAGCGCTTTCCAAATAATGCCTTGGAAGTAATAACTTAATCAGACGTTCATAACTCATAAACCAAGCCCTCAATATCTTTTGGTTCCCCTTACCTTTTTAATCGTTTATGGTTACTAAGCTGCTATTACCTATAAGGAAATTTCAATGAAACACATGGCTGTTGTACCTTTATTTATTGCCCTTTTAACCGGTTGCAAAACTACCGAAAACCTCGCTCCTGTCTCTCAAATTGCGCCTGGTGTTGCGAAAGAAGGCTCTTTAGCGAACGAAACGCTAGCAGCAGACACAAAAGCCAGATTAGAAGAAGTTATTAACAGCGCTATAGATAGCAGCGAATTATTAAAATTTGTTATACAGCAACCGGTTGGCGAGGTAGGTTCTCGCGCTTGGCGTGAAATGTGGATTGTAAAATCGTCGAAAAGTACGTCTCAGTTTTTAATCACGTTTACAGAATCGGGCCTAGACGCCGCTAATTTTGAGATAAAACCAATGGGCAGCGATAGTAAAGATGCTCCCTGCCCTGCAAACAAAGCGCAGTTTCCCATTGGCATTACAACATCAGAGCAGGTTTTACGCTGCATGGGGAAACCACAGCATGAAAATTATAACCCTGACGGTCGCTTTGTTTACCTATACGAAAGCAAACAGAATTTAATTCTTACCTATCTTTTTAGCCCGGATAAAAAACTTCTAAAAATTGTGGGTTATGAAAAAACCGACCGCTAAAGTAGAGAAAACGCAATAATGGAAATGAATCAAGTAACACTTCCAGTAAAGAACATGGATACTGCTGTAAAGTTCTATTTAACACTGGGCTTTACGCAAATAGTAGATACTCCCCACTATGCAAGGTTTTCATGCCCAAAGGGCAACTCAACTTTTTCGCTTGCCCTTGATGAAGGTGATTACAGCAATGGCGCTGTAATTTACTTTGAAACTGAAAAGCTCGACTCACTGGTAGATGAACTTGTGCAAAAAGGCGTAGTGTTCGAACAACAGCCTACTGAACAACGTTATTTGTGGAAGGAAGCGATTTTAAAAGACCCATCTGGAAACAAAATAAAACTATTCTGGGCTGGTGAAAACAGATTGTCTCCACCGTGGAAAGTGAATAAGCGTGCATAACCTTTATTGGCAAAACGCGTAGCTGTACACGTTTACCTTTGATCATATAGTGCTGAATACAAGTGCATTTAACCCCTTTAATTTATAAGACGCGTTGTACTTACGAAACATATCAATTAAAGGAAAGCGCAGTGAAGGCATTAATAGCTACTTTTCTTCTTTTAGTTACAAGCACCACCACGCAAGTGAATTCGACCGACGTATTTACCTTTACCAAAACGTATTGTTTTGGCACCTGCCCTGCTTTTGAAGTAAATGTATTCGCAGACGGGGTTATAAGCTTTCATGGCCAAGCTTATACCCAAAAAGAAGGCGTTTATAGGCTTCCAAATAACCCAGAGCTGTTTAACCGTATTGTGCAGCAACTTGATGAACATAGCTTTACTCAATTTCTCGACCATTACGGATGGGGTGAAGACGAAGAGGAAAGCCCATGCAAAGAGTTATGGACTGACGCATCTAGCACTGTTATCACGCTGCAATTTGCTAATACAAAGAAGACGGTATATCACTATCATGGTTGTATTGGGTTTGAACGGGAGGATGAGCTTTTTCAGTTAGAAAAGTTATTGTTTGAAATGATTGGTTTAAAAGACTATGTGGGCACCTAGCAGTGTGCTTTAGCAGGCGTTTTTAGACTTAAGGTGTAGACTTAGTCTTTAAAAAACAGCACTATGGCATTTTCAGGCTAGTTATTTAAGGACAAATATGAAAACGCTCAGCTCACTTGCCCTTGCATTATTTATTGCGGGTTGCGCATCAACCGCGAAGAACGACACCACAAAATACAGCACTGCCACGGTATCTAACGTTCAGTCAGAAGAAATAGACAACTTAAGCAATTGCGAACACGAATTTAAAGTTACGTTCGACTATGCCATTGAAGATTACGAAGCCGGCGTAAACAAATACACATGCTCTGTTCAATTTGCGAATACTGACGGTACGTCAACCACCAAATTTGTTGGAGGCCGTTACCCATGCCGTTTAGACAGCGCACAAGGTACAGTAACGGTAGAATGGCCATCACCACTCGACAAAGACGTGATCCTTACTAAAAAAGAAGCATTAAAACTTAAGGTTCCTATCGAATACTTTGTAGCCGTGCACCAAAAGTCGGGGCGCTATAGTACGAAAATTATCGGCAAATCTGCGTCCATGCTAAGCCAAGCGAACGTTATGCGTTAATTTCACCCATGAACTTGCACCTACAAGTATAATTGTCCACTATTTAAGCACGCAGTTTTAGCTTGCGTTGAAAATGACGGAAGCTACAAAGTTTGGCTATACATTGCTTGTGGTGCATGGTTTCTATTTTTGTATAAAAGGTTATTACAATGACAACACGTATGAAGTGCGCTTTATTTGGCCTTCTCACCCTTTTCTTCCTTGGTGGGTGTCAGGAGAAAGAAGAAGGGCTTGGACGCTTTGGAATGCTAGACGACAGCACTCCCGAATACACCGCCGTTGCGTTTTTACGCGGTATATACGAAGACGACAATTTAGATTTTGCTAAAACCCTAGCAAGTAAAAAAATGAAGCGCATTCTTACTCGATATCACACCAACGGTAACGTACAACGTCATTTACTTAATTTGAAGTACGACACTGTTACAATTACTCCACAAAGCGCGGGCTCTGTAGGACGAAGTGAGTTCGCAGATAAATCGACTGTAACTATATTTTTAAGCGGTATGTATAACAATAATAAAGTAGAAGACCTTCGAAGCCTTAATTTGATAAAAGAGGGCGGCGATTGGAAGGTTAACGAAATTGAAGCTGATACTTACTTATAGAAAATAATAGTTTCTAAAAAGCAAATCGCCGCCATGTTAAACAACTAATCTTTGGCGGCGATTTAAACATTCATTTCTATTACTAACGCCCTACTGCAACACCTTCCCTTCTTGGGTCGGCGCCACCAACTAGCTTGCCAGATTTGAACTGAATACCGTGCAGCCCGCTGTTCAAGTCTACGACTTTCACACTGTGACCAAGTGCTTTAAGCGGCGCTTCTAAATCTGCAATAGGCGTGCCTCTTTCAAGTGCAGTATAATCATTTCTATTGGTAATTTTAGGCAGGTTTATTGCCTGCTGAATATCCAAGTTAAAGTCTAAAACGCCAATAAGTGTTTGCGCCACATAACTGACTATTCTAGAGCCGCCAGGCGAGCCTACTACTAGCTCTAAGTTACCGTTTTTGTCGAACACCATTGTTGGGCTCATTGCGCTGCGTGGGCGTTTACCAGGCTCAACTCGGTTTGGTACAGGAAAGCGGTTAGCCGTTGGCGTAAACGAAAAGTCGGTTAATTGGTTGTTTAGTAAGAAGCCCTCTACCATGATACCCGAGCCAAACATAAACTCGATACTGGTGGTCATAGAGATAGCGTTGCCTTCTTTGTCTACAATAGACACATGTGAAGTGTTAGGCAGCTCCATCGAACTACCTAAAGCAACATTTGCGTCAGCGTAAGGGTTACCGGCTCTTGCCCTGCGCCATGATTTATCAATGCCAATCTCTTGTGCGCGGCGCTCTAGATAGGCTTTGTTGATCATTGCCGCGAACGGCAGGTTAGTGAAATCACTGTCGGCAATATATTTTTCTCTATCCGCATAAGAACGTGCGCTGGCCTGCGTGTATAAATGCGCAAATTCAACAGAGTTAGGTTCATATTGACTTAGGTTAAACTCTTCCAACATTTTGAGTATTTGAAACACATTAACACCACCAGAGCTTGGCGGGGGCATGCCACAAATGCGTTTGTCGTGATACGTGCCACACACCGGGTCACGCTTTATGGGCTCGTAATTTGCCAGGTCTTCTAACGTTAGACTACCAGGGTTGATCTCGGCGGTATTTACGGCTTCAACAATTTTCTTTGCCACTTCGCCTTTTAATAAATAGTCACTGCCTTGCTCGGCTATACCTTTGAGGGTTTTTGCTAATTTTTTATTTTTCTTGTTTACACCTTCTTGCAAAGGTTGTCCTGCTGGAAAGAAGTATACCGAGCTTGATGTAAAGTTTTTAAGCCCTGGGTGATAGTCTAATGCCACCAGCTTGGCCAAGCGGGGGGATACGGTAAAGCCTTCCTCAGCCGTTTTAATTGCGTCGTCAAACAGCGTGTTCCAAGGCAGTTTTCCAAATTCGCTTTGCGCCATCTCCAAGGCTTTTACGGCACCCGGAACGCCTACAGACTTACCGCCCACTACCGCGTCAATCCAGCGCATGGGCTTGTTGCCCTGGATAAACCAATGCGCATTCACCGACGCAGGCGCCGTTTCTCGCCCGTCGAAGGTGTGAAGCACCTTATTTTTGTTATCCCAATACAAAATGAAAGCACCGCCACCAATACCTGACGACTGAGGCTCTACTAAAGAAAGCATAGCCTGAACGGCCACTGCGGCGTCTATTGCGCTACCGCCTTTCTCTATAACGTTTTTACCGGCCCACGATGCGTAAGGATTTGCCGCAACCACCATGTATTCTTTGGCTTCAAACGCTTTCTTCTCGTTATATCCCGTTGCGGCCTCTGGCTCCCCTACTTCTCGCGCTTGCTTTGCATTTACGTTAAACGCGAAACACGCTGAAAGTGCAAGAGATACAATTGAAGCTCGCAACAAAACACTGGGTCTCAAAATAGGTTTCCTTTTACTTAAATTTTTCTGGATTAATTGGGCGCTTTTTCAAAAACGCGTCAAACGCTTCCTGTGCCGCAGGCGCACTTAACGCCTCAAGAAATATGTCGAACTCTTCGCTCATTTGTTGATTAATGCGATCGTTTTCACCTTTCAACAAGGCTTTTGTTTGGCGAAGCGAAAATGCTGGCTTAGCCACTAGCTTAGCAACTGTTGTCGATACTACCGAATCGATTTCGGTCTCATCTACAATTTTAGTAAGCATGCCAAATTGATAAGCATCGTTTGCAGAAAACGGTTCACCTAACATTAACCATTCCGACGCTTTAATGTGCCCTACCATTCTAGGCAAAAGATAACTTGATGCATATTCGGGAACAAGCCCTAGGTTGATGAATGGTAGTACAAATCGGGTGTCTGATGTAGCGTAAACAAAATCACAGTGTAACAATAACGTGGTACCAATGCCTACAGCCATACCGTGTACTTGCGCTATAACAGGCAGTTCAGTTGCCGCTAGTGCGCGCATGAAAGCAGACGTTTCAGGCACGTTTGCGTATTCACTTTGCTTAGCGAAATCGCTAATGTCGTTGCCGGCAGTAAAACAATCGCCCTCACCTTTAATAACTATGGCTTTGGTGCTGCCATCGTTTTTAACACTTAAAATGGCGTGCGCCATATCTTGGTACATATCGCGGGTAAGTGCATTTTTCTTATCAGCGCGATTAATGGTAATAGTTAAACACTGATCTTCAATGTGAGCATTGATGTGAGACATAGTGAGTCCTTTTTTCAATCGTTATTCTATTAGGCTTACTTAAGTTTCCACCCCTGTGTCATTTCTGTATCATAGCGACCAAATTTGAAAATAAACAATAACTAACACTGATGATATCACTGCCGTTTTCGCTGAAGTACAGTGCTGGACCGTTAATAATTGCGCTGTGCGCAGTAATCGCTTTTTTCTTCGAACCGTTATCGGGTAATTATCTTGCATACGACCGCTATGCTATTCAAGGTCTTGAAACGTGGCGTGTAGTAACAGGTAACGTGGTGCACACCAATGGTTATCACCTACTGTTAAACTTAGCGGGGTTATTGCTGTTATGGGCGTTGCATGGTGACCACTACCGCATAGGTATGTTCTTAAAAGTGTTTGTTTGGTGCTGTATTGGAACCAGCGCAGGTCTTTATTTTTTCGCACCCGATTTAATTTGGTATGCAGGGCTTTCAGGTGCCTTACATGGCATTTTTTCTTGGGGCGCCTGCATGGATATAAAAGAAAAGATGAAGTCGGGCTGGTTACTGCTGATAGGGCTTGCCATTAAAGTAGGATACGAGCAAGTAGATGGAAGTAGCCAACAGGTAGCAAATTTAATTGATGCAAAAGTTGCAGTAGATGCGCATTTGTTTGGTGCACTAAGCGGCATTATTATTTTCTTGCTCATGTACGCAACGGCCAAGCGAGGCTAAGAAGAATGTAAAAAGCCCAAGCATTTGCTTGGGCTTTTTCGTTTTTATTTAATGCGTATTACTTACAGATTTTCTTCGAATAACTTGTAAATACGACGATATTCGTCAAGCCACGAACTTGGCTGAACAAAGCCGTGTGGTTCAACGGGATAGATTGCCGTTTCAAAGTTTTCTTTCTCAAGCTCAATCAAGCGCTGTACTAGGCGCACTGTATCGTGGAAGAAAACATTATCATCAACCATTGGCGCATTAATTAGCAGTGGTTTTTTTAGGCCTTCTGCAAAATAAATTGGCGAGCTTCGCTCGTAAGCAATCGGGTCGATACTTGGCGTATTCAAAATGTTCGCTGTGTAAGGCGTATTGTAATGTGCCCAATCGGTAACAGGACGAAGTGCCGCGCCAGCTGCAAATAAATCAGGTGCAGTAAACATAGACATGAAGGTTAGGAAACCACCGTAAGAACCCCCATAGGTACCTATACGATTGCGATCAACGTTGGCATTGTTTACTAAATAGTTAACGCCATCGCGCAGATCTTGTACTTCAGGCGTGCCCATCTGACGATAAATAGCGGTTCTCCAATCGCGGCCATAGCCTGCGCTTGCACGATAATCCATATCCATAACCACATAACCCTGCTGCACTAGCATGCTGTGGAACATGTACTCTCTGAAGTAACCCGACCACCCCATATGTGCATTTTGCAGATAACCAGCGCCGTGGTTGAATACTACGGCTTTGTTTGGCGTGCTGCTGTCATAGTTTTCCGGCAAATATACGCGTGCATATATAGGCGCATCGGTATGAGAAGATTCAATGGCAACAATTTGTGGTACAGCCCATGGTAATGCATTAAACGCCTCACTAGTGCTATTAGTAATTTGTTTCGCCGTTTCGTCTGGGGTTGCCGATTTAACAAATAACTCAGCTGGCTTATTTACTTTGCTGTGGCTAAGAAGCAGATGGTTCTCATCAGGGCTAAGCACATAATCGGTAATGCCGTTTAGATCGGTCATAGTGTCGATAGTGTTATCTGAAAGATCAGCTCGATAAATTTCGTACAGTCCCGGATGCTCCATATTCGCTTTGAAGTAAATATGGCTGTCATCAGACGTAAGCGTTAAATCGTCAACAATATAGTTACCGCTTGTTAGCGCCACAGGCGCCTCGCCAGGCTTTTGAATGTATAAATGCGCATAACCACTATGCTCAGACTGGTAATAAAGTGTTTCGCTGTTATTTAACCAATCAAACGCATTAAAACGGTAGTTTACCCACGCGTCATCATGCAAACGGTGCTGGTTTTCCAAGGTTTTAGACGCTAAATCTACTGTCGCTATCCATCGGTCTTTGTTGTCCCAGGCCTCTAGCATTATGGCAACCGCTTCGCCGTTTTTGTGCCAACGAATAGACGGCTTCGTCCAATACCAGCTTTGCAACAGCGTAATAGGTCGCGGAAGACGGTTAACCTCGTAGGTTTCGCCGTTTGCTTTCGCATTTTCAGTTTTCACGTTTGCCAAAACGTCGTCGTTATAGCCTGGCAAATTAAAGTATTTAAGTTCGCTTTTTTCGCCGGTTTCAAGGTTAAGCAGCCACAATTCATGATTCACTGGCTCGGCATCGGCTACACGCTGACGTACTGGCTTAGCCGCTATACGACTGTCTTCTTGAATATAATGCGGCATGATGTCGGAATCATCGCGCGTTGCCTTGTTCTCAGTTGTTGCAATAACGGCGAAATTACCTTTAGGCGACACGCTAATGCCCGCTAAACGGTGGCTTTTTTCGAAATAAAACGGTGTGGGTGCTACGCTGTTATTCGCCTTAGCTAGCTCATCGATTGCATTTTGGCGGTCTTGTCTGTTCTTACGCTGTAGCACAATGTACTGAATAAGCGTTTGCTGTTCTTCTGCTATGTAATCCTCAGCGGGTTTTACTGCTTCAGGCTTATCGGCAAACTCCCAGCGAAGTAACTCTTCTCTGCTGCCATTCTCCAAATTAATAGCAACAACTTTGCTGCCACTAAACGCCATAAGACGGCCATCGGTCATAAATGAAAGACTTGAAAGTGTATTACCGCCACGCGTTAACTGAACCGTGTCGCCATTGGTAAATTGCACATATACGCTGTCTTCAAATGAATAGGCTACCACACCGTCGTTGCGCACTACTCGCTCGTCAAAGCGGTATTTGTGAAGATCAGAAAGAGGCGCTTTAACAGCATTTTCTGGGCTGCTTACGTCGGCAATGTATACATCCGACAATGCGCTGTCTTCACGCTCACGCTCGAAAACGATTTTATCTGAATTAACTGACCACCCCATATTGGTAGGCAATGCACCAATCCACTGAGGATCTGCCATTATCTGTTTTAGTGTGATTTCACCTGTAGCTGTTAAAGAGTTTTCCGGTAAAGCAACAACAGGCATAACCGTTGATTGTTCTACTTGAGCGCTGGTGCTTTTTGTTTGTGTGTTTGTGTCACTGGCCGTGCTCGCACAGCCCCCTAGCGCAACCGTAACACTAGCGGCAATAAGTAAAGAAGCGTATTTTTTCATTATTTTCTATCGTTTTATATCTATCCCATCGACATTATACGCAGAGCGAAAGGGATTTAGCCAACGTTCGTCGATAGTGTTTGTGAACCAAACGTATTCAAAACGCGTTATTGCCTAATCAACATAAAAATGATGTCTCACATGTTGTAGCAAAACAATGATAAACAACACCATATAGAAGGTAACAATAATGAAAGTCAGAGGATTATTTGCGTTAACAGCGCTATCGTTTGCTTTGTTCAGTGCACCAAGCATGGCAAACGAATGCCCTAGCGTGCTGAAATTTATGAAACGAAAACTCAATTCACAAGAAACAGTGAATTTGTGTGATGAATATGCAGGAAAAACGCTTCTTATAGTTAATACGGCCAGCTACTGTGGGTTCACGCCTCAGTTTGAAGGCTTAGAAACACTGTATAGCGACTATAAAGACAAAGACTTTGTAGTGTTAGGCTTTCCGTCTCACGACTTTAACCAAGAAGATAACGATGAAGGTAAAACCGCAGAGCTTTGCGAGCTAACCTATGGCGTCAAATTCCCCATGTTCGAACCAACGTCGGTAAAAGGTGATGATGCTGACCCCATGTACCGCATGTTGAAGGCCGCTACAGGAAAAGCACCGTCTTGGAATTTCAATAAGTACCTAATTGATAGCACTGGTACCAAAATTACTCACTACCCAAGCTCGACAAAACCAACAGACGCAGCTTTTATTGCAGATGTTGAAGCTCTGCTGTACGAATAAAGCACACATAAAAAAGCCCCGCGTTTTTACGCGGGGCAATCAAGCACACTCAACTTGGAACACACTAATTAGCAAAAACGCATTTCCGAGGTTTTCACTAACCGTATTTATTTAGGGTATGTGTTATGCAGATAGTTCAATAATTTTTTCACTTGCTGCAGCAAATGCTGTTTTCGCTTGCTCTTCACCCATTGCCAACCCCTCTGCATAAACAAATTTTACGTCAGAGATACCTACGAAGCCCAAGAAATGCTGAAGAAACGGTGATTGCGTATCAAAGTCTGTTCCTGCATACACGCCGCCTCGCGCCGCAAATACTGTGGCAGATTTATTTTCTAGTAAGCCTACTGGGCCATTCTCTGTGTACTTAAACGTAATGCCAGCGCGAGCAATACGATCGAAATACGCTTTTAAGCTAGAGGGAACGCCAAAGTTGTACATTGGCACTGCAAGTACCAATTCATCGGCTTGCTTAACCGCTTCAACAATATCGTCAGAGCGTTTCGCCAACGCGTGTTGTGCGTCGGTTCTTTCGTCGGCCGGTGTCATCCAAGACTGCATTTCTTCACTAGATAAATGCGGAAGGTCAAGTTTAGACAGGTCGACGCGTTTTACGGTTACGTCATGATTCTTTTCAAGTGTTGCAAGGTATTCGTTTGCTAGTTTTGAAGAGTTACCTTGTTCGCCATTTAGGCTTGAGAAAATTGCTAGTACTGTTTTCATAATTCGCTCCGTAGTTTGACACGAGTAATTGTTATGACTCTATGTTAGTGCAACGGGCCAGAATAAAAATATCAAAAATGTACCGCAACCATTCTACTTAATAGAATGAAATACGAGTGAAAGACTTATTAGATGTTTATAAAGTGTTACTTATTTGGAAATATTACATTGAAGTAATGTTGCAAGGAGTTTGATCTCCTCATACTTAAGTCGCGTAATCGAGTTTGCCACAACACAATTATGAGGATAAAAGATATGAGAAGGACCAAGACGCTCCTTGCATGTTCCATATTACCATTATTTTTAATCGGCTGCTCGGATGACGACGATGATAACGTTGTACAGCCTACTCCAGAGCCAGATCCAACGTTCGCAAACGTTCGTGTTGTACACGCTTCATCTGACGCTCCCCTTGTTACAATTACAGCGAATGACGCAGTACTTAACGATTTAGAAAATGTTGACTACCAAACCGCTTCAGCGCGTTTTGAAGTGGTAACAGGTAGTTACGACATTGGCGTTACGGGAATACTTCCAGGCGATGATGCTGAAGTACTTCAGGCTGATTTAACGCTAGAAGAAGACATTAACTATGACATTTTCGCTGTAGGTAACGTGGGCGATGAATCGCTGGAGTTGCTAACGGTTACAAGTTCAGAAACAGCGGTTGACGCGGGCAATGCGCAGGTACAAATCGTTCACGCAGCGTCAATGGCGCCAACGGTAGACATTTACGTTACCGCGCCAGACACTGACATTACAGCAGAGCAGCCTCTGGTTACAGCAGAGTTTAAAGATTTCACAGACTTACTACAGGTACCTGCGGGTGACTACCAAATTCGTATAACGCCAGCCGGTGAGACAACAGTGGTATACGATTCGGGTACGGTAAACCTTGCGGATGGTGCTGACCTATTGATTGCGGCAACAAATAATGTAGGTACTGGTGACTCGCCAGTAACCTTACTTGCAGCCGATGGAACTGAGAGTTTCAAAGTATGGGATGCAGACGCTACTGCCGATATTCGTGTTGTGCACGGCATTAGTGATGCACCTGCAGTCGACGTTATAGCAAATAACGAAGTATTGTTGGTTGATGGAATTCAATTCCCTCGTACCACAGATTACTTGTCGGTAGCGCCAGGCGACTATTTAATCGATGTTGTGGCTGATGCCGACAACAGTGTTGTGGCAGTTGATGACGCCGAACTAACATTAGAAGTTGGTATGTCGTACACCGCTATTGCAAATAACACGTTGGCTATGGCAGAGTTAGATGCGTTAGCAGACAACACTCGCGCAGTTGCTACCGAAGCACGCGTTCGTATTGTTCACGCTTCACCTTCAGCAGGTAATGTAGACATTTACGTTACAGCAGATGGAGAGATTGATGCTGTGGACCCAGCGTTTGCAGACATTGCATACTCGACGGAAGATTTGGTAGAGACTGGCTACGTAAGCTTAGCTGAAGGCGACTATGTTGTAACCGTTACGCCTACAGGTACAAAAACTGCAGCCATTGAAACAGGTGTACTGTCGTTAGAAAACGGCGAAATCTACACTGCTATTGCGTTAGACGGCGCAATGGAAGGCGACCTACCACAACTAGCACTGCTTGACGGTCTTGCTCCACCACCACCAGCATTTAATGCAGACATGACTTACAACGTAAGCCTAAGCGGTTCGCAGGAAGTGCCTGCCGTTGACACCATGTCTACTGCTACTGCAGTGGTTGAAATTGACGAAGATCTACCGGCATTTAGCGTATCTGTTGATGTTTCAGGGTTAACTGACGTAACAGGCGTACACGTACACGATGGTGGTATTGGTATGAATGGCCCAGTTGCCTTCCCATTAACTGACGCAGGCAATGGTACATACGTACTGGCTGAAACAAATATTTCACCAAGTAATTTTGAGGCACTTACCAATGGTGAGTGGTACTTAAATGTACATACCGAAGCTAACCCAAGCGGTGAAGTACGCGGTCAAATTGTACCAGACACTACAGCAGTTGTAACATTTGGCTTAAGCGGAAGCCAGTCTGTACCAGCGGTAACGACTATGGCTTCAGGCTCGGGTTATGCATTGTTTGATACAACCAATAACTCTGTGTCGCTTGTTGCAGTAACCACTATTGAAAACGCCACGATGGCGCACATACATAGCGGCTTTGCCGGCGAAACAGGTGGTGTTGTTGTTACACTTACTGAAAGTATGATGACAGCAGGCACGTGGATGACAGATGGCTATGTTATGTTAGATGAAGCAACCGCAACGCAGCTTCTCTCTGGTGGTCATTACGTTAACATTCACACAGAAGCTAATCCAAGTGGTGAAATACGCGGCCAAATTACACCAGATAACATTCAGGTGTACGGCATTATTGCAAGTGGTGCACAAGAAGTACCAGCAGTAGCTACAGACGCAACTGGTGCGGGCGCATTTACATTGAATACCACAACAGGTGCGTTATCGGGCGCAGTAACCATTTCGGGAATGACTGCCACAATGGCGCATATTCACGAAGGTGCAGCAGGCGAAAATGGTCCTGTGTTGTTAGGCCTAGGTGAAGGTTCAACTAACGTTTGGTCAGTACCTATGAGCACAACACTTACCGCGGAACAAATGGCAACCATGGCGGCTGGTGGCCTCTACACCAACTTCCATTCAACGGCATTCCCAAGCGGTGAGATTAGAGGCCAAATTACTCTTGGCTTTGAATAACCGCTGACTATACATTCTAGTATTGAAGTGAATTAAAAAAGGGGCGAAAGCCCCTTTTTTGTTGTCTGATACGTTTAACACGTTCTGCAACTGCTTTTCACCATCACCTTTACGCTTTTAGCCTTAAATAAGCCGACAGTATTTTACAAGGTAGACAGTGCGTGCTCGAAATCAGCAATTAAGTCTTGTGTATCTTCTATCCCTACCGACAGCCTGATCATATTCTCAGAGATACCCATATTTTCGCGCTCTTCAGCAGTATTCTCGAAATAAATTGTGGGCGCAACAGGAAGTGCTAATGTTCTGTTATCGCCTAAATGAGTAGCACATATAACCAGTTTCATTTCGTTTAAAAATTTAACTGGGCACGCGCCTTCTATTAAATCGAAACTGAGAATGGCGCCATAACCACCTTGAAGGTGCTCACGCGCTGTAAAATGCTGTGGATGATCTGCCAAGCCCGGATAATAAACATTGGCAACCGCATTGTTATTATCTAGGAATGTGGCTAGCTGCATTGCGTTATATTGATTACGAGACATACGTAAATCGAGTGTTTCCATACCAAGCGCAATGGCTGTCGCTGCATTTGGCGACAGTGTTGCACCCAAGTCGCGTAATCCTTTCTTTTTAATTTGGGTAAGGCCCCACTGAGCCTTGTCTTCAACCTGATACACTGGCTTTATATTATCAAAGCCCTGCCAGTTGAAATTACCCGTATCAACTACTGCTCCACCCAGCACGTTGCCATGCCCTGCGATGTATTTAGTTAGCGAGCAAAATACTAGTGACGCCTTCACAGACTTAGCAAAAAACAGTGGCGGCGGTGTCATGGTGTTGTCTACCATAAACAGAATGTTCTTTTCTTCACAGAATTGACCAATGCCACGAAGGTCTGCAACTTGCGTAACTGGGTTTGCCACAGTTTCGGTGTAAACGCCTTTAGTGTTGGGCTGAAAAGCGTGTTTCACTTCTTCAATATCGGTTACGTCGGTAAATGTTACCTGAACGCCGAAGTCTTTTAAGGTTTCGAAAAAGCTGCGCGTATTACCGAACAAAAACTGACTCACCACAAGGTGATCGCCTGCTTTTACTAGCGCAAAAATGGCGCTGCTAATGGCAGCCATTCCGGTAGCAAAACAAAGTGCTCCTACACCACCTTCCAAATCGTTTAACATGTTTTGTAACGCAGATACAGACGGCGAAGAGGAACGCGAATAAACGTGCGCCGCTTTCTTTCCTTGAAACGCATCAATAATGCCTTGTGCATCTGAAAATTCGAAAAGCACTGAGTTTGAAGTACTGCTATGAACGCCACCATGCTCTGGGGCGTTAAGCATACGATCGGCATGTACTTGTCGGGTTGTGAATCCCATTTTTGTCACGGGTGAAGCTCCGATTAATAAGTAGGCAACACGCATTTACGAGAAGCGATTTAAAAGCCCTCTACATTAAAGGTGTGGGCAAACGCATCTAACGCTGTGTTATGCAGTTTTCTGGATATTTTGCGCAAACATTATCATAAAACCCATAAATAGTTTGCATTTGTTCGTCTATGTTAGTCACTTTATGAATAATTGGACCAAGCACAATGGCTTTCTTTTTATAATCTATGCCAATGGTTTGAATAGGTATTTCAGCCTCGCGAGCAATGTGCATAAAACCGGTTTTCCATGGATAAATAGGGCTGCGCGTGCCCTCTGGTGCTAACGCTAATATTAAGTCGTCGGCATGCTTAATTTGCGTGGCAATGGTAGTAACCACACCGTGTGCTTTGCTGCGCTCAATAGGTATACCACCTAGCCGGCGCACTATTGAACCTAACGGTGGCGTAAAAATGGTGTGTTTTCCAAAGAAATTTAGGTTTAGGCGAAAAGAAAACACCACAAATAGCCCAATGAAAAAATCCCAGTTAGACGTATGAGGCGCTACTGCCAAAATGGCTTTTCGGCTATTAATAAATTCACCTTCTACGCCCCACCCTCTTTTTTCCAAAAGCCATGACGCAAATCGCGATAACCACATTGGCCATTTACGAGACACATTATTGCCGATAGTTACCTGTGACAATGAGCGTCGTTGAACATTCTGATTCGCGCTGTAATTTGAAGGGGTTGTCATTGTTATTATTCTCTTACTACTAAAATGCGCGTATAGCACAGCTAAAAGAACTGCATTGACGCTAAAACTGAAAGAAATTCTACTTATGAATTTACGATGAAGTGATAATAATAAAACCGCGCCCACAAGGCCACCAATAACAAACCATTAACATATTTTTTGCCCAAGGATGCTATTCTACGAGAAAACCACGGCGTGCTGCTTTTAACAAAAGTCTTCCGCCGTTTGTCTTGTGCTTTTTATAACACCACCTTTAAGAGTGACTATGTGCATACTGTTTATTGCTAACAATATTCGAGAAGACTACTCCCTTATTATCGCAGCTAACAGAGATGAGTTTCACGCGCGTCCCACCGCACCATCACAGTTTTGGGATGAATACCCTAATTTATTAGCTGGCCGTGATTTGGAAGCAAAAGGCACTTGGATGGGAGTTACGCGTAACGGAAAAATAGCAGCTCTTACAAATGTGCGACAGCCAGACAACATCAAGCAAAACGCGGTCTCGCGAGGAGAGTTGGCAGTAAACTGGTTAGCAAGCACTTCTGATTACGGTGCATCGGCACACGCCACCAGGTTACACGCCACAACATTAGAGGCCACGCGCGAGCAATATAATGGTTACAACCTAGTTTTTGGCCAAGTTACCGAACAAGGCACGGGCAATTTGAGTGTGTATAACAACGCAAACAATACTCTGCATACTATTGAAGACGGCGTAATTGGTTTATCGAATGCCGACATCGTAACGCCATGGCCAAAAGTAACCCAGGGCGTTAATGCCCTAACAGATTACACTAGAAACTCGGCTACGATTCACACTGAAGCACTGTTTGCAATTTTACGCCAAGACAACAAGGCCGCGGATGAAGTGTTACCCAATACCGGCATTGGATATGAATGGGAAAAAGCACTTTCCTCAATTTTTATACAAACCCCTGAGTATGGAACCCGCACTTCTACCCTTTTACTGGTTGATAACAACAAGCAAGTAAGATGGTTAGAACGCCAATTCTCTGTATCTGGGGACACAGTGGATACACGCGAGTATGCATTTCGTATTGGTGATGTCTGATTTTCGCTGACACCACGCGCTTTTTTAGTAATTTAAAAGTGAAGTGTTTACATTTGCTAACACAGGTTAGTGTTGTTTTTGCAAGAAAGCTTAGATTCGTTTACGCATTAGTGTTACAAAATAACACTACATTTAGCAAATACCTTAAAAAATACCTTAAGGAAATATTTTGAGAGCACACGTTGAAAGCATACGCTACAAACAAACACGTATAGCTTCAACCAACGCTTTCAACAGCTAATAATAAAAACGTAAGAATAAACGACAGTTAAAAAGGATAATCAATGTCTAAGATAAGTATATTGTGTTTATCAGCGGCGCTTTTAGGTAGCGCGCTGCACGTTGAAGCAAAGGAAGGCATGTTCACGCCTGAACAGCTCCCCTCTATTGCTGGCGACTTAAAAAAGACAGGTCTTGCTATTCCAGCAAATAGCATTAACGACCTTACCGCATTTCCTATGGGCGCCATTGTCTCATTAGGCGGCTGCTCCGCTTCATTTGTTTCTGACAAAGGGCTAGCGGTAACCAATCACCACTGCGCTCGCGGTTCGGTACAGTACAACAGCACACCAGAAAATAATTATTTAAAAGATGGTTTTCTTGCCAAGAAAATTGGTGAAGAGCTGCCAGCAGCGCCGGGAACAAGAATGTTTGTTACCGTAGATTTTGCAGACGTAACCGACAAGGTGACAGGCACTATCGACAGCGCCATTCAAGGCCGTGAACGCTACGACCTAATAGAAGCAAACCGCAAAGCCTTAATTGCAGAGTGTGAGTCTGAAGCTGGCTTTCGTTGCTCTGTGCCGTCGTTTTTCCAAGGTCTTGAATACAAGCTTATAAAGCAAATGGAAATTCGCGATGTGCGTATTGCCTATGCACCTGCCGACTCAATTGGCAAATACGGTGGCGATATAGACAACTGGATGTGGCCAAGACACACTGGCGACTTCTCATTTTATCGCGCTTACGTAGGTCAAGACGGTAAACCTGCCGACTTCAGTGAAGACAACGTGCCTTATAAACCAGAGCATTTCTTGAAAGTCTCAGCAGCAGGTTTGAAAGACGGCGATTTCGTTATGGCTGCAGGCTACCCAGGCTCAACAAATCGTTATGCTCGCTTATCGCAAGTGGAATACACGTTTGATTGGCTTTACCCAACTTACCTAACGCTAGTTGACGAGTGGATTGACACTATTGAAAACGCCTCTGAAGAAGGCAGCGACGCTCGTATTAAGTATGAAGCGTTACTAGCCGGTTTGAATAACTTTCACAAGAATACGTTAGGTCAGTTGTCAGGTGCCAAGCGTGTAGGTCTAGTACCACGCCGTGCCCAGCGCGAAGAGCAACTATCAGCGTGGCTTGAAAAGAACGACAAACAAGCACTTAAAACGGCGCTTGCTGAGCTAGACGCGGTTAGCGTTGAGCAAATGCAAATGAACAAGCAAAACTTTTGGTACAACAACCTAAGTCGTGCTCAGCTTCTATCGTCTGCACAAACCCTTTATCGCAATGCAATTGAACGCGAAAAGCCTGATGCGAAAAGAGAATCGGGGTACCAAGAGCGCGATCAAATTCGATTAAAAGAAAGTGTAGAGCGTATTGAGCGCCGCTTCGAGCCTTCGGTAGACATGGCTGTGTGGCACAAAATGATTAGCATGTACCTTCAGCAGCCTGAAGAGAATCGCGTAGCCGCTTTTGACAAAGCAGTAGGCATTACCAGCGACACCAGCAGCGAAGAACTTAAATCACTGCTATCAGCGTTTTATGCTAATACCACACTGACCGACACAGAAACGCGACTAAAACTGCTTAGCGCAAGCCGTGAAGATTTTGAGAAGAGTGAAGACCCATTCATTCAGCTAGCGGTAGCGCTTTTTGATACTGAGATGGCCATTGAAGACAAACGCAAAGCACTAAGTGGCCAAGCCGCAGCGCTTCGACCTCAGTACATGCAGGCAATTATTGAATGGCAGAAGTCGATGGGAAGCCTAGCGTACCCTGACGCCAACAGTACGCTTCGCGTAACTTATGGCAATGTAATGGGTGGTTCGCCTAAAGACGGGCTTATTTACGAGCCGTTCACGCGCTTAGAAGGTATAACAGAAAAGGATACTGGCGAAACGCCATTCGATTCACCGAAAAAGCAACTAACGCTTATCAATGACAAACAATACGGCCCTTATAAACTAGATGCTATTAACAGCGTACCTGTAAATTTCCTTACCGATTTAGACTCGACCGGTGGCAATTCAGGATCGGCTACGCTAAATGCAAACGCTGAGCTTATTGGCCTACTGTTTGACGGTACGTTTGAAAGCGTAAACTCAGACTGGGATTTCGACCCTAAAACCACCCGCACAATTCATGTAGACAGTCGCTATATGCTTTGGGTGATGGAATACGTAGATGGCGCTAACAATCTTATTGAAGAAATGACGATTGTTAAATAACACCACGGCACTCAAAGTGTGATTAAGTTTGTATAACGTTTAAAAGGCCATGTTTTTACGTGGCCTTTTTTATACCTGAAGCTTACACATAAATTTCTAATTGACGGCATTTTTGAAATAGCGCTTTCGTTTACAGCTTTACAAACAGATTAATTGAAATATTTTCAACCATTAGGGGTCGTTTTTTCTACCATCAATGGCATAATGCCAGCCTGCTAATATTTGCATACCAACGTGAGGACATATCGTGTTTGAAGTATTACCCCATCTTGCCCCAGATCCAATTCTTGGCCTTTCAGCCTCTTATCGCGAAGACACCAACCCAAATAAGATTGATTTAGGTGTTGGCGTTTATAAGGATGAGCAAGGTAATACCCCTATTCTTACTAGTGTTGCAAAAGCACAAAAGGTGCTTTTAGATTCAGAGAAAAGCAAAACCTACATTACGCCACAGGGAAATCAAGGTTTCATCGACGGCATGCTTGCACTGCTTTTAGGTAAAAGCAGCCCAGTACTACTTGCCGATCGTGTTGCCGCTGTTCAAGCACCAGGTGGTTGCGGTGCCCTGCGTATACTTTCAGAATTACTTGCGCGTTGTAACGACAACGCAAAAGTGTGGGTGAGCGATCCTACATGGGCAAACCATATTCCACTTATCGGCTCTGCAGGCCTTACTATTGAAACCTACCCCTACTTCGATAAAGCGTCTGCCAGCATTCGCTTCGATGCGATGATGGACACGCTACGTAAAGTAGAGAAAGGCGATATAGTGTTACTTCACGGCTGCTGTCATAACCCAACGGGTGCTGATTTAACTAACGCACAATGGGATGAAGTGCTTGAAGTCGCGAAAGAGCGTGAGTTCTTACCTTTCATCGACGTTGCTTACCTAGGCTTCGGTGAAGGTTTAGATGAAGATGCTTACGGCATGCGTCTATTAGTTGAAAACCTACCAGAGGTTATCGTAGCGGCTTCATGTTCGAAAAACTTTGGCCTATATCGTGAACGTGTAGGACTGGCAGCTATTATTACAGCTGACTCTGAAACCCGTAAAATTGCACAAGGTCAAATTCAGTCTATTGCACGTGGTATCTATTCTATGCCACCAAGCTATGGCGGCGCATTGGTAGACATCATCTTAGCTGATGAAGCCTTGAACAACGAATGGGTAACGGAAGTAAACGATATGCGTAACCGCATGAAGTCTCTACGTGCCATGTTAGTTCAAAACCTTCATGACAATGGCTCGCCTAAAGACTTTAGCTTCGTAAACGAACAAAAAGGCATGTTCTCGTTCTTGTGCATTACACCAGAACAAGTACGTGAAGTACGTGAAAAACACAGCGTATACTTTGTCGATTCAAGCCGTGTAAACATTGCGGGTATCAATCAGCAGAACGTTGAGACGCTTGCAAAAGCACTAGTGTCGGTGCTGTAACACATCAACAGTTTCAACCGCCTGCCACCGTAGGCGGTTTATGAAAACGCACAAAAAAGCCGCTTTAACAGCGGCTTTTTTAATATGAGTCTGGATTATAAGCGCCGTTGTATCGGCGAATTTCATCTCGTTTCCAAAACTCTATAGACGGTACTTGAGTTTCCCAAACGTCTGTTGCGTTCCATGTATATTCTTTTCGATAACGCGCTTCCAGAAACTCTCTATCGAAATGGCTTTCTCGTCGACTTTCAGCAAAAAACAAATTACTTGCTTTCGATATAACCACTTCGGCGTGACTTAAAAACTGTATTTGTCTGCGCGTTATGATTTTACAAATAGGCTCGTCCACATTCTCTGGAAACAGCGAAGACACAATGGCTTTCTCTATTTCACCTGAATCTTTTTGAACAACATAAAGCCCTGACCCCAGTGGAAAACGCCCTACCATTTTACAAAAAGCATTGATGTAGTCGTTTCTGTAGCGATTGGCTGACGCTCCGTCGCTCAGTACATCGTAAGCTTGATAAATTTGCTGATAATCAAACTCTTCTTTAGTAGACAACACAAAAGATGCGTAAGTCATGGGAATACGCAGTAAGTCACCTAATTCGCTTCGCGGTGTATTCAGCATTCTCAAAAGCTTGAGCATAAAAGCAAGCTGCCGCTTTTCATGCTCTTCAAACGCCGCTTTTTGTTCTTTGTTGTTAAAGGGCATTGATGGAATGCCTATGCCTAATCGTAAATAGTCATTCGTTTTACGCTCAATTATCGACAGCAGTTTTATGCGATCATCGTTATCAAGCTTACGATAACGATCATCACCTAAAAGCGCGTTGGCTTCTGGGCTATTCATCCCAATTGACTGCAGTAGCGCAGCTTTAGCAATAGGCTTTAACACGTTTTCACGATACGCCATTTTCATATCAGCTGGCATTGACTTAACATCTCTTGCACTATTTGCGCTGCTGCTAACTTTGTCCGCCATCAGGCTGAAGGTTTCACCATCTGGAAAAATACGGGCAATCTCGTTGCTAAGAAATGGGTCGTCGAAGTGTTTGGTTTTACGCAACTCGTCAAAGAGCGCAATAACTAACGCAGTTACGTAAATAGGTTTGCATCGTTCGTTTCGTACATGACGTACTTTTTCTTGGGGCGATGGCGTTGAAAGCGCAATAGTGCCTAAAAACTGACTAAAAATACGCTCGCCATTTAGCAAATTAAGCATGTAGTCGGTTAAATTGTCGACGTGTTCGTAACGCCTGTTGCGCTCTCGCCGAATTTTTTCTTCTAAGGCCCTTAGTTCGTTATCGCTGGATGCTTGCTGAGCGACAAGGCGGGCAATATAACGCTGTGTTGAGGGTTGGCCCTTTATGCTGGGGTACTTCCCTTTTTCTTTTCGGTAGTTTTCAATGACTTCAATTTGATCTTGGTATGTTTTTACTTTGCGTTTTAGAACAGATAGCGTTCTATGATCGTTTTGATAGTCTTCAAAGAAGTGCGCAGCGTCTTTTACTAGTTCTTGATAGCTTTGGCGATAGTCCGTGATTTTCCGTGATATCTCGCTCACCATGACGGGAATTTGAGAAAGCTTCTCTTCAGCCCATCCATGCTTTTTAGGTTTTGTCTTGCTATCAATTAGCATTGTTCCCACACTTCTTTTTATCACTGACTTTTTAACGGGTCAGCTGTCATTATTTTTTAGCTAGTCGACGCAACGAAAGAGAAAACCTCTTTTTACCCAATCCTATTGGCGTAAATCTTTATCGGCGTAAATCTATATTGGCTTAGTTGCATTAATAGTTATATTGAGAATAAACAGAACACGCTTACTAATCAACTTAACAGACGCTGGTCGGTACACCTGTTAAAACGGTTGCGTCACTGCCGTTTTTTTGCATTAAGCCCCTGCGTTAATAATCTATCGAGCGCATTCGCAAAATTTTGCTTATCTCGCTGTGAAAATGCCTTTGGTCCACCAGTATGCTCACCACTAGAGCGCATGGTATCCATAAAATCTCTCATAGTGAGGGCTGCACGAATTGATGACTTGTCAAACTCATCGCCACGTGTGTTAAGTGCAAGCGCGTTTTTACCTAGCACATCAGATGCCAACGGAATATCAGAAGTAATAACAAGATCGCCAGCCTCACACTTCTCAACAATATAATCGTCGGCAGCATCGAAGCCTGATGGCACTAGAGTTAGTGTTATGTGTTTGTCTGGTGGTACAGACATAGAATGGTTAGCCACCAAAGACAAAGGCAACCCGGTACGTCGGGCTGCCTTAAACAAAATATCTTTGATAACGGCTGGGCATGCGTCAGCATCTACCCATATATGCATGTTGTGCTCTCGTAAACGTTATATCTATTTACGCAAGCATACCACCATCTACCACTACTGTCGTGCCAGTAGTGTAGCTTGAAGCATCTGAAACTAGGTACAGTACCGTTCCTGCCATCTCGTCAGGGTCGGCAACACGGCCCAGTGGAATAACCTTAAGTGCGTGTTTTAAAATCTGCTCGTTAGTGGTTAGTGCAGAAGCGAACTTTGTATCGGTTAGCCCAGGTAAAAGCGCATTGACGCGAATGTTTAACTTACCGCACTCTTTAGCAAACGATTTGGTCATGCTGATAACCGCTGCTTTTGTAATGGAGTAGATACCCTGCATATCGCCAGGTGTAACACCGTTTACCGACGCCGTATTTAAGATAACGCCACCGCCCTGCTCTTTCATTATTTTGCCAGCTTCAATAGACATAAAGAAGTAACCGCGAATATTCACATCTACTGTTTTGTTATAAGCACCTAAATCGGTATCAAGGATATGCCCAAAGAATGGGTTAGCCGCCGCGTTGTTTACTAGAATGTCTAGTTTTCCAAAATCGCGCTTGATGGTTTCAAACGTTGCCGTAATTTGCTCCATCTCTCCTACATGGCACGCAAGCGCAGTTGCCTTTCCACCTGCGTCGCGAATAGAAGAGGCAACCGCTTCACAACCATCAATCTTACGGCTCGATACAATTACGTGAGCGCCGTATTGTGCCAGTAGGCGCGCAATTGACTCACCAATTCCGCGGCTAGCGCCTGTTACTAAAGCCACTTTACCTGTTAAATCAAATAACTCTTTCATGTACGTTTCCTTTGCTTTTTGTTGTTGGCTTTAGGCCAGCATACCACCGTCAAGTACCACCGATTGACCCGTCATAAATGATGACTCGTCGCTACATAACCACGCAATGGCATTGGCAATTTCCTCTGGTTTTCCTAAGCGCTTCATTGGGTTTGCACCTACTAGGCCTTTTTGACCACGTTCGTCTAACTTTGAAAGTACGCCCTGTACCATTGGCGTATCGACAAAACTTGGACATACCGCATTAACACGTATGTTTGCTCGCGCATATTCCACTGCTGCCGATTTTGTTAAGCCAATAACACCATGCTTAGACGCACTGTAAGCACTAATCATGGGAGCTGAGCGTAAACCAGCCACTGAAGCTATATTGATAATATGGCCTCCGCCCGTTGCCGTCATGTGCTTTAGCGCATTTTTCATGCAATACCACACACCCGCTAGATTCACCTGAATGTTTTTCATAAACATAGCATCGTCTACTTCAGTGAGCGGTGCTGGGAAATGGTCTATGCCCGCGTTATTGATGATGACATCAATTTTTTCTGAGTGTGATAGCGCAGTGGTAAACATGGCTTTTACTTGTTCTGGGTCGGTTACATCTACACCAACAGAATAACCTTTACCGCCTGCTTGCTGGATATCAGCAACCACACGTTTTGCATTCTCTTCATTAAGGTCAGCCACACCAACAAGGGCACCGCGTTTTGCTAAAATGAGTGCAGATGCTGCCCCAATACCGGAACCACCGCCGGTGATCACAATATGTTTTCCATTTACGTTTGCTGCTTCGTTCATTGTTATTGCTCCGTTTTAAACAGCGTTGCGTTGTTGTTCGTTACTTATGTATCTGTAAAAAATAAGTGGCTCTGAAAACAGGTCGCACTTAAAAGTAACTTGCTTTAACGTCGTTGCAGGTCGCGTCGTTTGAAGTTAATACTTCAATATCACGAGAGACCAGCGGAAGTTCCCAATTTAAAAAGTATTCTGCTGCTGCAAGTTTACCCTCATAAAAATCAGCGTCCTGTGGGCTGTTATTAGTAACCAGCGCTTGCTCTGCCACATTGGCCTGGCGAAGCCATATCCAGCTCACGACACAACTTGAGAATATGTTTAAGAAGCAGCTTGCATTCGTTAACAAAACTGATTGATTACTAGAGCGTAAATCTCCCGCAGCTTGTTGAATAAGTGCGCCCAATTTGTCTAGGTAAGGCTTTAACTTTCCGGCCAGTGCTTGTGCGCGCGGGGTTTCTGCCCGTTTCATGTCAGCTGTAACGCGTGACAGCAATACCTGTAGGCCTTTACCGTCATGCTGCCATAGCTTACGGCCAAGTAAGTCCAGCGCTTGAATACCATTAGTACCTTCATGTATTGGGTTAAGGCGATTGTCGCGCCAGCACTGTTCAACCGGATATTCTCTTGTATATCCAGCACCACCTAAAATTTGAATAGCTAGGTCGTTGGCTTTAGGGCCAAATTCCGATGGCCAGGCTTTGAATACCGGCGTTAACAAATCAAGTAGTTGTGATAATTCAGTACGTTTGCTTTCGTCAGTCTCTGTTTCAAGCTCGTCAATTAACATGCTGCCATACAAACACAGCGACATACCGCCTTCACAATATGCTTTTTGTGCTAACAACATACGACGCACGTCACCATGATTAATAATAGGCGTTGGGTCGTCTTCCGGCGCTAAGTTAGGCGCTGCACGGCCTTGGGTGCGATCTTTAGCATAGTCTAACGAGTAGCGATAACCGCGGTAGCCTATCATTGCGGCACCGTATCCAACGCCAATGCGCGCTTCGTTCATCATCATAAACATATAGCGCAAACCTTGGTGAGGCTCGCCTATGAGATAACCATGACAATCGCCATTTTCACCAAACGTCAACGCAGTTGAAGTCGTACCGCGATAACCCATTTTGTGAATTAGACCTGCTAGCGTTACGTCGTTACGAGCGCCTGGGTTGCCTTCAGCATCTAATCGGTATTTAGGCACAGCAAAAAGGCTTATGCCTTTAACACCGGCTGGACCACCAGGAATTTTCGCTAAAACTAAATGAACGATATTGTCTGACAGTTCATGCTCACCGCCCGAAATATATATTTTACTGCCTTTTAAGCGATAAGTGCCGTCGTCTTGCAAGCGCGCAGATGTGCGAATATCGGCAAGCGATGAGCCAGCATGAGGCTCAGTAAGCGCCATGGTGCCGGTAAAATCACCCGTTAGCATTTTCGCTAGAAACGCATCTTTAATATCGCTTGAGGCAAAATGCTTAATAACGTTAGCGGCTGCCGCAGTGAGAAATGGATAAGCTGTTGTAGACGGGTTAGCTGCTAAAAAATAGCCCGCACAAGCATTCATAACGGTAACCGGAAGCTGCATACCACCGTCTTCAAAGTCAAAATGACCCGCAATAAAACCCGATTCACGATACGTGTCGAACGCTATTTTAACGTCGTCAATCATCGATACTTTTTGGCCATCAAAGGTAGGCTCGTTTTTATCGGCAACGGCATTGTGGGGAAGAAACAGTTCTTCAGCCATTTTTTCAGCCATATCAATGACGGCGTTAAAGGTTTCTGTATTGTGCTCTTCAAAGCGTGTCTTGTTGCATAATTCAGCTGTGTTCAATACTTCATAAAGCTGGAATTGCATTTCACGACGGGGAATGAGTTGATCTGCCATGGTGTCCTCCACGATTTCTTGTTAACACATTGTGGCATATCCGTTACACTCGCTTTATTGTCATTAATGACACAATAATGGTGAAAACCGACACCTATAACTTTTACTTATTTCAAAAAATAAATGTAATTACTTATATGAATGAAAATCCATTTGTCGTCACTGTGTTAGGGTTTGATCAAGCATTAGCATCAGCCATTACAGGCGCGCTAGATGTATTCGCTTTTGCCGGTGTAAGTTGGCAGCGAATTCACCAACAGCCCGCCGAACCAAAGTTTAAAGTGCAATTAGCCTCCCCCCATGGGCAGCCAATACGTTGTTCAAATCAGGTTTTACTAACACCGCATATAGCAATAGAGGATGTATCACACACAGATATACTGCTTATTCCAACCATTGGTGGTGACATAGATACTGTGTTGCATGAGATGGCCTCACATCTTGTGCACATTAAACGTCTACATAAAATGAATGCAGATATTGCTGCCAACTGTACGGGCACATTTTTGCTAGCTAAAACAGGGTTACTTGATGAAAAAGCGGCGACTACGCATTGGGGTTATGCCGATAAGTTTGAATCTCTGTTTCCTTCAGTGCACTTACAGCCTGACAAAATGGTAACCGAACAGAATGCGATTTACTGCGCAGGCGGCGGTATGGCGTGGATAGATCTCTCTATATTGCTTATAGAGCGTTATTGCGGTCATCAAGTGGCGAGTGACACGGCAAAGTCGCATGTCCTTGATGCATCAAGAACGAATCAGAATATTTACGCCAGCAGTCGCCAACGACACTTTCACTCAGACAATGAAATTAAAAATGTTCAAGCATTCTTAGAAGAAAAGGTAAGTGAAAAACTGCCGCTTTCGTTTATAGCGAAGCATCATAATATGACAGAGCGCACGTTACTTAGACGTTTTAAAAGTGCATGTGACATAACACCACGACAATATCTACAGAACCTTCGAATTGAAAAAGCTCGGAAACTGCTTGAGACCACTAACAGTTCAATTGAAAAGATTGTTGCTGCAGTTGGCTATGAAGATATGAGCTCTTTCACTCGACTATTTAAGAAACAAACTGGACTCTCTCCTTCTCAATATCGCGCCAAGTTTAACCGAGTTAAATAGCATTCAAACGTTAACTTAAGGTGAAAAATACATCAAAAACTTGTTCATATGGTCAAGACCATTGCGTACTTTTAAAGGGCTGGTGAGGAAAAGCGGTGAAAAGCGAGCAAAATGATCATAATTTTGCGGTATTTATCTTTTACATTGTGTAAAATCGCGGCCCAAGCATGTATCACGTTTTTATATGCGATAAACACTACAAAAGTAAAAACCTAAAAACATCTTGGTGGAAACATGAGAACACATAAAATCGCCACGCTAGCGCTTGCCGTTAGTGCTGCGTTCAGCTCATCAGTTCTTGCACAAGAGGCCGCAACAACAGAAAAAAAAGAAGCCTCACTAGAACAAATTACCGTAACTGCGCAAAAGCGTACTCAGTCAATTCAGGAAGTTCCTATTTCTGTTGCGACACTTAGCGGTGAAAAATTCGAAAGCCTTTTCTCTGGCGGTGAAGATATTCTAGCTTTAGCGGTACGTGTACCAGGCCTATATGCAGAATCATCAAACGGTCGTGTTGCTCCACGTTTCTACATTCGTGGTCTAGGTAACACCGACTTCGACCTTGCAGCTTCTCAGCCTGTTTCTATTATCATGGACGAAGTGGTTATGGAAAACGTTGTACTAAAAAGCTTCCCGCTTTTCGACGTACAACAAGTAGAAGTACTTCGTGGCCCACAAGGTACACTTTTCGGTCGTAACACCACAGCGGGTATCATTAAATTCGATACTGTTAAACCTACTCAAGATCTTGAAGGCTACGCGAAAGCTGGCTTCGGTTCATTCGGTACTATGAACTTCGAAGGCGCAATCAGCGGCGGTCTTACTGACGAGCTTTCTGCACGTTTATCTGTGCTTTCTCAAGAGCGTGACGACTACATCGACAACGCCTTCACTGGTGAAGACGATGCGATTGGTGGTTATGATGAAAAAGCATTCCGTTTACAGCTTCTTTGGGAGCCATCGGCAGATTTCTCTGCACTACTAAATGTTCATGGCCGTGATCTTGAAGGTACTGCTTCAATTTTCCGTGCTAACGTGTTCGATAAAGGTAGTAACGACCTAAACGCGAACTATGATCGTGAAACAGTATTCTATGATGGCGACCTTCAAGGCGACGGCATCGACAACAACCCTCAGGAATACGACGGTTTCGGTACTTCACTGAAACTAGAATACGACATGGATGAAGTAACGTTTACGTCAATCTCTGCGCTTGAAACTGCAGAAGGCTCGAGCTTAGGTGATATCGACGGTGGCTTTAACCGCCCTGACGGTACTTCTGGTCCAGGCTTCATTCCTTTCTCAGCGGTAACTCAAGATCGCCTAAACGACTTAGAGCAGTACACGCAGGAATTCCGCCTATCAAGCAACACGCGTGACGCAATGAACTGGCAGGTTGGTGCGTTTTACTACGATGCATCTTTCAACGTAACCAGTGTTGACGGTTTCTTCGGTGCGACCACTGTATTCCACGAAAACCAAACGTGGGCACTATTTGGTCAAAGCTCTTACCAAGTTAACGACAAGCTAAACATTACTGGTGGTATTCGCTATACACACGACTCTAAGAGCCTTGTGGTTGGCGAACAGAACGTTGATGGTTTTGCTCTAGTTATCGGCGCAGCGCAAGTCCAAGAATACGACGACATTGACGTTGATGACGGTCAAGCAAGCTACGAGCTAAGTGCAAATTATCGTTTAACTGACGATATGTCTTTATTCGCTCGTTACGCAAACGGTTTCCGTGCTCAAACTATTCAGGGCCGTGACGTAGCATTTGAAGGCGCGCCTTCAGTAGCTGACGCAGAAACTATTAACTCGTTTGAAGTTGGCTTTAAGTCTGACCTTCTTGACGACACGTTACGTTTAAACGCAGCGGCATTCTTCTACACAGTTGACGATATGCAGTTCTCTGCAATTGGTGGTGGCAACAACTTTACTGCGCTTGTAAACGCAGATAAAGGTGAAGCGTATGGTTTCGAAGTAGACGCGCAATGGCTTGCTACTGATGAACTTACGTTCACAGCAGGTTACAGCTACAACCACACTGAAATTAAAGACGATACGCTAACTGTATCTCCTTGTGGTACAAACCCTGGTTTCGATTTCACAGGTAACTGTACAGTAACCGACCCTCGTCCAGATGGCTTTAACGCGCTAATCGACGGTAACCCGTTCCCTCAAGCGCCTGAGTCAATTTTCAACTTCACCGCACGTTACACTGTTCCAATGGGTGATGACGGTGAGTTCTTCGTATTTACAGATTGGGCTTTCCAAGGCGAAACCAACATCTTCCTTTACGAAGCAGTTGAATTTACTACTGACAACAACTTTGAAGGTGGTCTACGTATTGGTTACGAAAACTTCGCGCACAACTACACTGTAGCGCTATTTGGTCGTAACATTACAAACGAAGACAACGTAAAAGGTGCAATCGACTTCAACAACCTAACAGGTATTGTAAACGAGCCTCGTGTTTGGGGTGTTGAGTTTAAGTACACATACTACTAAGCACAAAAATTACTTAGCCGTTTTAAAAGCGGCTAATGCATCTAAAAACGGTATCGCTTTTGGCGATGCCGTTTTTTTTATGCCGCTAAATGCATATCGTGCTGGGTTGCTTGCACTAATTGCTGAAGCTTTCGGCAAACCTGCACCCAACGGCTCACTTTCTGATAATACACCTGCTCAATCAACACCCCTTTTTCATCAAATAAGAAGCTTGCTAGCTTGCCCTTATTACCCGGCATATAAAAATGATGCACAGTAAAGTTTTGTGATAATGGCGCGTACGCCACTTTCTGATACATACAAAATGGCAGCATATTTGCCCGGCTATCACCACCGGTTAGCCGCGCCCTTTTTTGAAACTGGTCGTAGCCCTCCTCGCCCATAATTCCATGTTTAGCAAGAAGCTGGTCGACTGCTTTAATACCTGTTTGCATTGATAGTCTCCTACCTAAGAAATGAAGTCTGAAAATCAGACTCATCATTAGATTTAAAATAAACCATACTGATATTTATACAGTATATTGTTATTTGTTTAAAATGCAAACAAAAAAGCCGCTTTAATAAGCGGCTTCATTTTCAAGTACAGAATTACAACGTTATAAGGCTGTTTCTAAAAACGCCCATTGATCGGCGTAGCCTTCAATTCGCATCCATGTAGGTGTTCCTGCTCCGTGGCCTGCACGTGTTTCAACACGCAGCAACACGGGGTTGTTACAACCCTGATGAGCTTGCAACTGCGCCGCAAACTTGTAGCTATGCCAAGGCACTACTCTATCGTCGTGATCCCCAGTGGTAACTAATGTTGCTGGATAACAAGTGCCTTGCTTAGTATTGTGTAGCGGAGAATAAGCGTACAATGCTTCGAATTCTTCAGCATTTTCACTTAAGCCATAGTCAGAAGACCATGCTCTCGCGTTAGCGCTTGGCGTGTGATAGCGAAGCATATCAAGCACACCTACAGCAGGTAACGCTGCTGCAAAAAGGTCTGGTCGCTGTGTAAGTGCTGCACCTACTAACAAACCACCGTTAGAGCCCCCTTGTATGCCAAGCTTTTCAGGGGCAGTGTAACCTTGCTCAATTAGGTACTCAGCGCCAGCAATAAAATCGTCAAACACATTTTGCTTATCTAGCTTAGTGCCAGCCTTATGCCACTGCTGTCCATATTCACCACCACCACGTAAATTAGCAATGGCAAGTACGTTGCCCTGCTCTACCCACACCATTCTAGACACTGAATAATTTGGCAGTAGCGAAATATTAAAACCACCGTACCCATAAAGCAGCGTTTTATTGGTTCCGTCTAGCTTCAAACCTTTTTTGTGCACAATGAACATAGGCACTTTTGTGCCATCTTTACTGGTATAGAATACTTGCTTGGTTTCGTATTTGTCGTAATTAAGCCCAGTATTTATCGTTTTGAACAACGTTGACTCACCGGTTTCAACGTCGTATTTAAATACCTGACCAGGGTTTGTGAAGCCTGTTAGTTTGTAGAATGTGGTTGTTGCAGACTCGCCGCCTACAAAGCCACTCACGTTGCCGATATCTGAAAAAGCTATCTCGTCTACCTGCTTACCAGAAAGATCAAACACTCGGACTTGCGCCTTAACGTCTTCTAGGTATTGTGCAAATAACTTTTCACCCATCAGCGAAACACTGCGTAGCGTATTGGATGTACTGTCGATTATCAGTGTCTCACCTTTAACTTCACCATCAAATGCGACTTTTATAACTTTACCCGTAGGCGCGTTTGCAGTTGATGTGAAAAACAAGCTATCGCCACTCTCGCCAATAAGGTTGTATCTACCATCCCATTTATCGAAGATAGGGACTACCGTTGCAGTTTCATCTTCCAACGACTTTGCGTAAACCCCATTGGCTTGGTATCCCTCGAACACAGAAATTAGCAGTGTTTTTCCATCTTGAATAACCGATGCATAAGGGTTCCACGTTGGCTTATCGTCAAACGCAAAAACCATCTTGTCTTCGCTTTGCACTGTGCCTAGTTTATGAAAGTAAATAGAAACGGTTTGGCTATCGTCATATTCCCCTGATGCATTTAGCGGATATCGCGAATAGAAAAAACCACTTTCATCGGGAAGCCACGCTACATTAGTAAACTTAATGCCTTCTATCACATCTGAAAGATCATTTTTCGTTTTTGTATCTCGAATATGGATGGTTTTCCAGTCGGTACCACCGTCAGACAGAAGATAAGCTAAGTAAGACGCATTCGGGCTGACTTCTGATGATGCCATCGACACAGTGCCATCTTCACTTAGGGTGTTTGGGTCGATAAGTACCTCTGCTTCGCCGTTTACACCATTTGCCATATACAGCACATACTGATTTTGAAGACCGTTGTTATAGCTATAAAAAAGCGTGTTTTTCACCATATAGGGGGTTGAGTACTTCTCGTAGTCCCATAATGCTGTAAGCCTTTCTTTGTACATTTCTCTTGAAGGTAACGACGCTAAATAAGGGCGTGCTAGCGTATTTTGCGCTCCCACCCAGCTCTTTATTTCTTCGCCTTCGCCCTCTAACCAACGATAAGGGTCTGATACCGCTTTACCGTGGTAATCATCTACTTGGGAAACTGTTCTTGTCTGCGGATATTGTGAAACATTTGGCAGTGCTGTCTCGTTAGTTACACTCGCTTGGTTTGTCAGCGTATCATTTTGTGAAGCAGTACACGCCAACATTAGCGATACACTTACTCCAACAAACAGCCCCTGTAATAATCTCTTCTTCATCTGTCATCCTTAAAAGCAAAATGCCGGTATGAACCGGCATTTTCTATTTAGTTTTCCGTTGCTAATTGTGCTTTTTCTCTTCCTTTGAACACATTTTTCAAATCGTTCAAAATGAGATACAACGCAGGTACTAGCAGCAATGTAATAATAGTGGCAAACAAAATACCGAATGCCAACGATATTGCCATAGGTATTACAATTTGTGCTTGAAGGCTTTTTTCAAACACAATTGGCATTAGGCCCATAAAGGTTGTTAACGACGTTAGGATAATGGCTCTGAAGCGCTGAGTACCGGCGCTTATTGCAGCTTCCATTAACGAAAAACCTTCTTTTCGTGCACGGTTAACAAAATCGACCATTATCAGGCTGTCGTTAACTACAACACCAGACAATGCAATAATGCCGCAAATTGACAATACACTGACGGCCATGCCAAGTACTAGGTGCCCAATGATTGCACCAACAATACCAAATGGGATAACCGACATAATTATGAACGGTTGGCTGTAAGATTTAAGCGGAATGGCCAGTAGTGTATAAATGGCAAATAGCGCGAACAACAGCCCCTTCATTAGACTTAGCATGGCATCAGCTTGCTCTTTACTATTTCCTTGCAGTTGGAACGCAACGTTTGGATAGCGTTCAAGCAAATCTGGCATTAGTTTATCAATCACATCATTGGTGACTTCTGACGGATCCATAAGGGCTTTATCTACTGCAGCCGTAACAGTAACAGAACGTTTACCATCTACGCGAATGATTGAATCGAACCCTTGTCCTACTGTAAAAGTAGCAACCTGCTCGAAAGGTATTTCTTGTCCATTTGGCGCGCGCACTCGCATATTTTCTAAGTGCTCAATCGAGCTTCGCTCTGCACGTGGGTAACGAACCATTACCTTTATTTCTTCGTCGTCGCGCTGAATACGCTGAACTTCAGCACCATAAAAACCAAAGCGTACCTGTTGCCCTAACTGCTGCAGCGTAATGCCTAGTGCATCGGCTTGAGGTTTCAACGCTAGCTGAATTTCTTCACTGCCACCTGAGAAGGTATCGTTAATATCTGTAACACCTTCGTAAGCGTCTAGCGCTTCTTTAAGTTCGTCGCTTATCGCTCGTAGCGCCTTAATGTCGCTTGAGCTAAATTCAAAACTTAAGTCTGAGCCGCCACCGGGACCACCAGGAGAATTGATATTGAACGACTTAACACCTGGAATTTCAGGTAGCTCTTCACGCCACATATCTTGAATTTCAAAATCGGTAAGCGTACGCGTTTCTCCTTTGGTAAGCTCAGCAAAAATCTCGCCGCCAAGGTTGCCATTATCAAATGCGATAGCGTGCTTAATAACGCGCTCTCCGGTATCCTGGGCTACTTTTTCATCCATTCTGTGCATGGCTTCACGCAACGTGTTTAACACGCTATCGCGTTGTTCAAGTGAAGAGCCTGGCTCTAACTCAAAACTGGCAACCATAAAGTCGCTAGGAATGCTTGGGAAGAAAACGAAACGAACAATACCGCCACCAAATAAGCCAATAGTTATTATCAGCATAGCTAAGAACGTGGCCACTGTGGTGTAGCGATTACGGATAGCTTTCTCTAAAAATGGTGCGTATTTATTATGAATAAAGCTTTTTATGCCTTCACTGAAGAAGTCACGAAACTTTTGAAACCCGTTAGCTTTAGCCGGATCATATGGCTTCAAATTCATATGCACTAAGTGTGCAGGAAGAATAAGCTTCGACTCGATAAGCGAGAACACAAGACACACGATTACCACCATGCCGATGGTTTTCCATATGATACCAAATGGGCCAGACACCATTAGCATTGGCGAAAACGCGGCAATGGTGGTGAGTACACCAAACGTAGCTGGCATAGCCACCTTTTTTACGCCTGCAATTACGTTATCGGTACTGTGGCCTTTTTTATCAATCTCAGAATATGCCGACTCCCCCATAATGATGGCGTCATCTACCACAATACCCAGTACAAGGATAAACGCGAACAGAGAAAGCATGTTGATTGATACACCAATCATATCGAGGGGCATAACCAACAACGTACCGAGGAAACACACCGGTAGGCCCACAATTACCCAAAATGCCAGTTTAATTTTTAAGAACAACGACAGTACTAAAAATACCAGTAACGCACCGAAGAACATGTTTTCTAACATCATGTTCAGTCGGTCGGCTAGGTAGAATGAGCTATCGCCCCATGTGTCAGCGCTTATATGGGCTGGGAACTCGGCTTTTTTAGTATCAATGTAGTTGTTAACTTGTTCAGAGATTTCTAATGCGTTCTGATCGCCTACCGCCTGAACCCGTAGGCTAACAGCCGGCTTGTCATCGAAAAGTGCGTATTGATCGTTTTCAATAAAGCCGTCGTTAATGTATGCAACATCGCCTAACGTAACGCGCGTGCCGTTCGCATTAGTAAGCAATACAATTTGAGAAAAGTCCCACCCTGTATAAGCCTGCCCTTTGGTACGTAAAAGAATATCACCGTTCTCTGTGCGAATAGAGCCGCCCGGCAAGTCAACGCTGGTTTGGCTTAAGCGCATTACCACATCGGCAAACGTTAAGTTGTACTTTTGTAGGTCAACTTCCGAGAGTTCTACTGAAATTTCGTAGTCGCGAGCACCTACTACTTGAACACTCGATATGCCAGGCAAGTTGGCAATGTCGTCGCGTAAATCTTTGGCAAACTCTTTAAGTTCTCTTTCTGAAGCATCGCCATAGACAGAGAGCCAAATAACGTCTTGTTGTATTTTTTGTCTATAGACAACTGTTTTTTCGGTGTCAGCAGGAAAACTGGGAATGGCGTCAACCTGAACCTTTACCTCATCAAGAAGAGACTGTACATCGTAGTCTTCCTCTACTTGAATAGACACCGTTCCCATGCCTTCTACAGCGCGAGAACTTAACTGCTTTATGCCTTCAAGGTCTTTCACAGCCTCTTCAATTTTTAGCAGAACGCCTTCTTCCACCTCCTGAGGAGCCGCACCAAGGTATGGCACACGAACATTGATAACGTCGAATTCAAAATTCGGAAATACTTGCTTTTGAATGCTGAACGCACCAAACAAGCCACCTACAATGAGTAGCCACATTAACAAGTTTGCGGCAACATTATTGCGCGCAAACCACGCAATAAGGCCTTTTTGTGTGTCTATTTGACTCATTTAGCGGCCCCCGCCAGTAGCATTGCTTTCTATCGCTTCGTCATCACCTTCTGACGTTGTTTCTTCAGAAGCGACAGGCTCATCACCCGGTAAACGCACTTTCATGCCGTTATAGGGGTTAGGTACAGCACTTGTAACCACCAAGCTCCCTTCTTCAATACCACTGCGAATAAACACCTCTTTGGCCGTGGTGCGCGCAACTTCAACTGGCTTAATTTCAATTTCACGGTTTTCGTTAACCGTTAATACGGTATTGTCCAGACGCAAAATGCTGCGTGGTAACACCATTAGCGCTTCATTTTGGCGCGATGTAATTTCAGCTTCTACAAACTGACCGAAACGAATAGGTGCACTGTGGCTGCCTTTCATATTGTAAGGGTCTTTTACTTCAACAATGGCATAAACCACACGGCTTCCCGTATCTAATACACCTTCTGAACGGACTAACTTTCCTTCCCAGCGGCGCGTTAACCCACCTACGGACGCTTTGAGTGATACAGGCGCGCCATCAGTTGATTGGCTAGCAATATTGACAAACATTAAGTCGCTGTCGGTTATTGGAAGGCGTACTTCAGCAGTATCTGTTGAATAAACGGTACCTATAGCGGCTCCCATAGTAACGAATTGTCCTAAATCGATATTTCGTTCAACGACAATACCGTTATAAGGCGCAGTTATCTGAGTACGCGCTAAGTTTCTTTTTGCTCGCTCTAATTTGGCTTCTGCGGCTTTTACGTTGGCTTGCTCCTTTGCTAACTGAGGTTTACGAAGACCTAACTCAGGAGGGGCCACACTATTAACTGAACGCCATTCTTGTTCTGCTACTTTGCCGCGCGCTATCTCTTCTTGCAAAGCCGCTTGGGCTTGCGCCAGTTCCGCTTCTGCTAACTTTAAATCTGTTTTGTAGTCGTCCTGTTCTAAGGTGGCTAACACATCACCTTTTTTGAAGGTTCCGCCAGCAATGAAACTGTCTGACAAACTCACCACCTGGCCACTTACTTGTGCACTTAGCGCGGTTTTGTTACGCGGTACTACGTTGCCTTGAGACTTTACAATAAAACTCACTTGTTCAGATTGGATCTCTTTGGCATCAACAAGGAAGGCAGGTATTTCAACAGGCACTTGTTCTGGTGGCTTTCGGGAACTTACTAGTACAACTGCTATAGCAAGACCGACAAGGATTATGACGAGCGGAAGACCACTTTTCACCAAGATGGAGTTTTTCATTTACTATCCCTAGGAACACGCAGCGTACTAATGCCAAAAACTTCGCAAAGATATATTCTGCAAAGCTTTTAAGAAAATGAACTGCATGAGAATTAATTTATTATTGTTACAACACTAGTTTACTGACTTTATTGCTTAAGTGCTCACTGAAGTTTGTTAAATTTTGTGTATATTTTTCAAGTTCGCAAGCAATCGAACTTTACCATTTTTCTTTTATAACTATTGGTAAAGCCAACGGTATAAAGTGTACGACACTAATATAAAAAAATATCAAAAGAATAAAAAGTAAGATTGATAAATATGCGGTTATCGATGATTATTTGATCACTCATTGATGATGAGTTAACCACTGGTTGTTTTTTATTGTAAGCGGCAATGCAAATTCAGTATGCCCTTTACAGTATTAACGCAGTAGCCTGTGATTTTGAGAGTTTGTAAAAATGAAGGGAAAACACATTATGAGTCTTAAAAAGCAATACCTTAAATCGAAACCGTTATGCAAGGTTACATTCAAGTTAGATGCACAGGCAGCACAACATGCACAGAAGGCCGTTTTATGCGGCGATTTCACAGACTGGGATGCGCAGCCGCTTGATATGAAACGTCTAAAAAGCGGTGATTTCACGCTAACCGTTAACCTTGAGAAAGACAACGAATATCAATTTCGCTATTTACTTGACGATGAAAAATGGGAAAACGATTGGGAAGCAGATGCATACATTCCCTCGCCAGTCAGCGTTGAAGACAACTCTGTAGTGCGTGTTTAATAACGCATCACAACTAATTTTAAAGTACTTTAATAATAATTCTCATAACACTTCCCTACGCGCACATTGATGTAGCAATGCAATGTGCTAAGAAAGCTAAAAAAGCGCATAAAAAAGGCTGCCAATCGGCAGCCTTTTTAGTATAGAACTTGTTACAGTGTGCCTTCAAGCTCTGGTAACACGTCGAAAAGATCACCTACCAAGCCGTAATCGGCTACTTGGAAAATAGGTGCTTCTTCGTCTTTGTTAATAGCAACAATAACTTTTGAGTCTTTCATACCTGCAAGATGCTGAATAGCGCCTGAGATACCCACTGCAATGTAAAGCTGAGGTGCAACAATTTTACCTGTTTGCCCCACTTGCATATCGTTAGGTACGAAACCGGCATCAACCGCCGCACGCGATGCACCAATAGCAGCGCCTAACTTGTCGGCGATACCTTCAAGTAGTTTGAAGTTGTCGCCGTTTTGCATACCGCGACCACCGGAAATTACTACTTCTGCCGCAGTAAGTTCAGGACGCTCTGATTCTGTAAGCTCCGCTGATACAAAGTCAGACTTTTCACTGCCTTTAACCACGTCAATGGCAGTCACTTCTGCACTTCCACCTGTAGCAGCGGCGTCAAATGACGCTGCGCGAACGGTGATAACTTTCTTCATATCAGACGATTGAACTGTTGCAATCGCATTACCAGCATAGATTGGGCGAACAAAAGTATCTTCGCTTTCTACACCGATAATGTCAGAGATTTGCGCAACATCTAACAATGCCGCTACGCGAGGCATAAAGTTTTTACCTGTCGTTGTTGCCGCTGCAACAACATGGCTGTAATCACTAGCTAGTTCTACCACTAAGTCAGCCGTATTTTCAGCTAACTGGTGCTTATAAGCAGCGTTATCTGCAACGATAACTTTTGCTACGCCGTCAATTTGCGCTGCGGCTTCAGCAACTGCTTGGCAACCCTCACCAGCAACTAGTACATGAATGTCGCCACCCATTTTTTGTGCTGCGTTTACAAGCTTATGCGTTTCAGTTTTTAAGCTTGCGTTATCGTGTTCTGCATATACGAGTACGCTCATGAGATCACCTTTGCTTCATTTTTTAACTTGTCTACTAACTCAGCAACGTCTGCTACCTTAATACCACCCTCACGCTGTGGTGGAGGCGTTACTTTTAGTACTTTAACGTTTGACTCAAGCGCTACGCCAAAATCAGCAGCAGATTTAACATCAAGCGGCTTACGCTTCGCCTTCATAATGTTTGGCAAAGATGCATAACGTGGCTCGTTCAATCGAAGGTCTGTTGTTACTACTGCAGGAAGAGACAGAGCAACCGTTTGAAGACCGCCGTCGATTTCACGGGTCACGTTCACTTTTTCGCCATCAACTACAACTTCAGAAGCGAATGTGCCTTGAGGCATACCTGTAAGTGCAGCAAGCATTTGACCTGTTTGGTTATTGTCAGAGTCGATGCTCTGCTTACCAAGAATAACCAGCTGAGGTTGTTCTTCTTCAACTACTTTTGTTAAAAGCTTTGCCACTTGAAGTGAATCAAGGTTTTGGTCGGTATCAATTTGAATACCACGATCAGCACCTAGGGCTAGTGCTGTACGAATTTGTTCTTGGCAGCTTTTATCACCAATTGAAACAACAACGATTTCTGTGGCTACGCCTTTCTCTTTAAGTCGAACCGCTTCTTCAACTGCAATTTCGCAGAAAGGGTTAATTGCCATTTTCGCATTGGTAAGGTCGACGCCAGATTCATCGGCCTTCACTCTTACCTTCACGTTGTAGTCGATCGCGCGTTTGACCGGTACGAGTATTTTCATATTTACCTCAATTGTTGAGTTCGTCGGTGTCTATTACGTTTTACTAATAATTAACTATTAATAATTAAAAACGTTTTACTTCACCACGCTTTTTGAAACTTTAACAATGTACTTTACGTTAAAAAGGAACCGTGGAATGAACGTTTTATATAGGCTAGCTTTAAAACGGCATTAACACCACGTTCACGAGCATATATAATGCATCGACAGTTAACGTTAACGTAAACTGCTCTGCAATGTACTTACTGTTGACGTAAACGTCAACCTGCATTACCTTTCAGAGCGACAATTAATTTACATGTTTTTGACACATCGCATTATTTGTTTCATCAATAGTGCACTATAAAAATACGAACATAAGGAGCCTCCCGTGGAACGAGAATCGATGGAGTTTGACGTAGTCATCGTCGGTGCCGGCCCAGCTGGATTATCAACTGCTTGCAAGCTTATGCAGCTTGCTAATGAAAAAGACCAAGAACTCATGGTTTGCGTGGTCGAAAAAGGCTCCGAAGTAGGTGCACATATTCTTTCAGGCGCCGTGTTTGAACCACGTGCGTTGAACGAGCTGTTCCCAGACTGGAAAGAAAAAGGCGCACCGCTTAACACGCCAGTTACCGAAGATCATATATATCTTCTTAAAGATGAAACAAATGCTAAAAAGCTACCGAATGGCATAACGCCTAAAACCATGCATAACGATGGTAATTATATCGTGTCGATGGGCAACGTTACGCGTTGGTTAGCCGAGCAAGCCGAGCAACTGGGTGTAGAGGTATTCCCAGGTTTTGCTGCTTCTGAAGTTATTTACAACGAAGACGGTAGTGTGGGCGGTGTACTTACGGGTGATATGGGCGTTGGCGAAAACGGTGAGCCTAAAGATGGTTACATGCCTGGTATGGAACTTCGTGCCAAGTACACCGTGTTTGCAGAAGGTTGTCGCGGCCACCTTGGAAAAGAGCTTATTTCTCACTTCGAGTTAGACAAAGAAAGCTCTCCTCAACACTATGCAATTGGCTTTAAAGAGATTTGGGACATCGACCCAGCTAAACATCAGCCAGGCCTTGTTGTACACAGCGCTGGATGGCCATTAGATGATGCTACAGGCGGAAGCTACCTTTATCACGCCGAAGACAACCAAGTATTTGTGGGTTTAATTGTAGACCTTAACTACGACAACCCATACTTGAGCCCCTTCGATGAGTTCCAACGCTTAAAACATCACCCAGTGATGAAGCAGTATCTTGAAGGCGGTAAACGCGTTTCTTACGGTGCACGCGCAATTGCTAAAGGCGGCTTTAACTCTTTGCCTAAAATGACATTCCCGGGCGGCCTATTAGTAGGTTGCGACGCTGGTACGCTGAACTTTGCAAAGATAAAGGGTAACCACACCGCAATGAAGTCGGGCATGCTAGCGGCAGAGAGTATTTTTGAAGCCATCAGCGAAAACGCTGAAGCGCCAACGAAAGACCTTACAAGCTTTACAGAGAAGTTTAAATCTTCATGGCTTTACGATGAGCTTTTCCGCTCGCGTAATTTTGGCCCTGCTATTCATAAATTGGGTAATTTCTGGGGCGGTGCATTTAATACATTAGAGCAAAACTTCTTCAATGGTAATTTGTTCTTTACCATGAAAGATGAGCACAAAGACCACGCTCAACTTAAAGAAGCGAAAGATGTCACTGAAATTAACTACCCTAAACCAGATGGTATTCTGAGCTTTGACAAGCTTTCATCGGTATTTTTATCGAACACCAACCACGAAGAAGACCAGCCTTGTCACTTAAAGCTAAAGGACCCATCAATTCCGTTGCAGGTAAACTTGCCTAAGTATGCCGAACCTGCACAGCGCTACTGTCCTGCAGGCGTTTATGAGGTAATTGAGGAGGAAGGTGAAAAACGCTTCCAAATTAATGCACAAAACTGTGTGCATTGTAAAACCTGCGATATAAAAGATCCTAGCCAAAATATTCGATGGGTAGTACCTGAAGGTGCTGGCGGTCCTAATTATCCAAACATGTAATAGTTTATTTTGCTATTCAACTTATAAAATTTAAAAGCGGGCGTTGCCCGCTTTTTTTTTGTGCTACTTTTAATTACTATTATTTAAGATAAGTACAACGTATTAAGGTTAATGAATGAGTGACTTTACCGATATTTTAACCCATGGAAGACGTTTACAAGGTGCTGTTAAGGAATTAAGCCTTGAAGAACTTGAAGCTGTTCAAGAAAAACTAGGCAGTATTATTGAAAAAAGAAAGGAAAAAGCACTGGCGCTTGAAAAAGCAGAACAAGAAAAAAGAGAAATGCTTGCTTCTATTCAAAAGCAAATGGAAGAAGCTGGACTTAATGTTGAAGACCTTCAGGCGCTTACCAGTGAAAAAAGTAAGAAAACAGGCAAGAAACGCCCAGTGAAATACACGCTCACTGACACCGAAGGTAACACACATTCATGGACCGGTATTGGACGAATGCCTCGTGTTTATAAGGACGCACTTGATAGCGGTAAGGCATTAGAAGACTTCGCTGTAAATTAATACATTCTTTTCTTTTTTAATAAGGTCTGTCTTACAGGCCTTATTTTATTTATACGCCAATTAACGCGAGTAAATAGTGAATTTAAATTACAAACTTTCTAAAAGTGACGATACACACCCTTGGCTAATTTTAATTCATGGGCTTTTTGGAAATGCCGACAATTTAGCGGGTATAAAGCGTCATTTTGAATCTTCTTACAATATCGTATCGTTTGATTTGCCCGACCATGGTGAATCACCATGGACAGATGGTTTCAATGTTAAGGAAGCTGCTGAAGCCATTTCGAACATTTTAAAAACGCTCAATATAAGTAAAACCGCAGTTCTTGGGCATTCGTTAGGTGGAAAAGTGGCTATGGCATTAGCACTTAACCACCCTCACCTTGTGTCACATTTAATTGTTGCTGATATTGCCCCAGTATCTTACCAGCATAGCCATCAAGCGGTCTTTGACGGGCTAGATGCGGTGCCATTAGCAAATATAAGCAGTAGAAAAGATGCTGAAACCGCCATGCGAGAGCACATAAAAGAGCCTGGCGTTAGACAGTTCTTACTTAAAAGCCTTTACCAAAATGAAGAAGGAACATGGGCTTGGCGCTTTAATGTTGCGGGTTTAAAAAGTAGTTATGGGCATATTATTGATTGGGAACAAAGTTCTCAGCAGTTTGACGGTGTAACCTTGTTTATTAAGGGAGCATTATCTGATTACATTACATCAGCACACCGTGAAGACATTGCGCGTTATTTTCCGAAGGCGAAAGCACATGTTATTGAAGGTACCGGCCACTGGCTTCACGCTGAAAAGCCTGCAGCATTTAACGCGATTGTTGAACGCACTTTAGCCAAATAATGTGAACCGGCGTTGGTTAAGCAGTATTTTTAGTGTGAACCACGCAGTGTAGCTTGTAAAAATGAGAAACCGTTCTATTACATAATTTTGAACGTTTTGTTCTCTGACACCTGCGCATACTGTGATATAGTTGCGCCAGATTTTTTTAAGTAATAACACTATGCTTGCAGAAAACTACGAACTGATTGAGTCCATTATGTTGTACGGCGGTTTATTTACGCTGTTTTTATTAATGGGCTTTGCTGTTCACGATGTATTACGAAAGAATGATGTACCGCTTATCGGAAAAGTGGTGACTTATGGCGTGCTTGGACTAGGCGCACTAGGCTTTCTTGCGAAAGGCATCATCGAATGGTTCTGGCTAAGCACTGGCGTTTAATTAGTAACGATTAATAGAGGTTAGATATGGCAAGCGTTGGCCTATTTTTCGGAAGTGACACGGGTAACACCGAACATGTTGCGAAAATGATCCAGAAGGAATTGGGTAAACAGCTAATTGATGTGAAAGACATTGCCAAGAGCAGTAAAGAAGACATCGCAGATTTCGACTTACTTATTTTCGGCATTCCTACATGGTACTACGGTGAAGCACAATGTGACTGGGACGACTTTTTCCCAGAACTTGAGCAAATTGACTTTGAAGACAAGCTTGTAGCTATTTTCGGTTGTGGTGACCAAGAAGATTACGCAGAGTACTTCCTTGATGCTATGGGCATGGTACGTGACATTGTAGAAGCTAAAGGCGCTATTTTAGTGGGCCAGTGGTCTACTGAAGGTTACGACTTTGAAGCGTCAAAAGGCATGGCTGACGACAACCATTTTGTGGGTCTTGGTATCGATGAAGACCGCCAGCCAGAATTAACTGAATCACGCGTAAAAGCATGGTGTAAGCAAATTCACGACGAGCTTTGCCTTGCTGAATTAGCGTAAAGTAAACACGCATTAAAAAACCGCTCTAAGAGCGGTTTTTTTGTTTTTGTTAATTGGTGATTAGCGTTTATAGCTGAAAACGCTCAACCGCTTTTCGCAAACTTTCTGTTTGTGCATCCAGCATCATGGTTGATTCGTTAGATTGCCTTGTACTTTCAGCGCTCGCATCAGCTAAATCTACGATTCTGTTCAAACTTTCTGCTACATCACCTAACAGCACATCTTGTTGCTGTGTATCGGCAACAATGTGATCGTTAATGTCACTTAAACGTTGAATTATAGTGCGAACATTCTCTACCTGCTCAGATACGTTCTGTGTAAGTTGAACACCCTCTTGCGCTTGCTCCCTGCCCGCTTTAATGGCTTTTACTGCCTCTGCGGCATCTTTTTGCAAGTTGCCAATCATTTGTTCAATTTCTTCAGTAGAGTCGTGGGTTCTATTTGCTAACGTTCTTACTTCATCAGCTACCACAGCAAAACCTCTACCCTGCTCGCCAGCTCGCGCCGCTTCAATCGCTGCGTTAAGTGCTAGCAAATTAGTTTGTTCGGCAATGGTCTTAATAACATCTAGAATACTGCCTATGTTGCGTGAATTTTCATCTAAGCGACCAATAATTTGCGCAGAAGTGTCGGCCTGTTTTGCCTGCGCCTCAACCTGTTGGCGATTGCGTTCGACCAAATGCCCAATATCGGTGCTTTGCTGTGTAATGTCTTTGAGCGCATGCATGGCGTCATCTATTTGCGCCAAGTTACTACGGCTCTTATCCTGCACGTCCTTGGTGTTGCTTGACGTTATCGTTACCTGTTCGCGTTGCTTGTCAACTTCGGCAAGACTCTTATCACCTAACTCAACGCTTTCTTTTGTAATTTCAATAAGACGCTTTTCTTGTTCAAGTATGTTACCAACCAGCTCTCTCAAGCTCTCGGTTAGGCTGTTTACTTTAGCTGATAGCGCAGAGAACTCGTCTTTACCCTCTTCTGAAAGTCGTGTACTCAGGTCACCCTTACTTAATAATGACAGCCCCTTGTTAATTCTTCCAAGTGGTTTAGAGATACTGCGAGTTACAATAACTGCTAGCGCAATAGCAGCCACCAAGCCAACAACAGCCACAATTAGATTGCGTACAAGGTTTGCCTGTACCGATTCAAGTATGGCGTTTTGTCCGTCCAATGACTGTTTTTGCACCGTGTCGAACAAAGTGTTTATATCAGCAAGTGCAGTAGATAAAGCGGTTTTAGCGCTTTTCTGTGATTTCGCAGCACTCTCTATTTGTGCTAGCTTTTCTTTTTGCAGTGCCACCAGCCCTGCGCTGCCGTTTATGGCTTCTAATAACAAGTCGTACTGTTCGTTGAACGCACTCACTGTGCCGCCGTCATCAACACCTGACGCTAGACGATTAACGTAGTCTTTGTCTACTTGAAGGTTGCTTAGCTGATATGAAAGGTCTTCGATGATATTTGCACTTTGGTCTGCGCTACTCGACTCTGCAAGCTCTACAAACGAGTCGTTCATTGTCAGCAGTTTATTGTCGATGGCAGTACCAGCACCAATAAGGGTTTCAATACTTGGATTAGAACCCTCAAGATAAGACAGGTCGAGCATGAGCGCGCTGGCTTCATCAGCGAACATAAGCACTTTCTCAAGTTGCGCGGCAAGTTCTTGCTCTATTTGCATGCGCTTTGAAATAGCGTCGTACATATCGTTCGAGTGACTGACGTACGTCGAGCTTACCTCAATGGCTTTTGCAGCGGTGGCATTCGACGCCATCAACGATTTTAATTTGGCAAGGTCGTTTGAAAACACAGAAGACAATTCGTCAAAGGTGGTTTTATTCGACGTCAGCTCTTGACGGTTTTCTACGTGATACCCGTTTGCAGTAATAACCGACAGAGAGAGTATTTCTGTTTTTACTTTTACCATGCTGGTTTGCACAGGCATTTTTTGTTCAACAACATCAAGTGCGGAATCTTTAATACCACTGAGGCCAAAATAAGAAAGAATACTAGTGAGTAATAAGAGGCAACCAAAAAGGCCAAAACCTAATGTGATTTTATTTATTATTGTTAACTGCATGGGCATTCCACCGATAAAACATGCCAAAATATAAGGATCATAGTTCCCTTTTTAAGTTTAGTTTAACAGGATGTTAATTCAATGCACCAAAAGTTTAATTTCCACTGCATATTTGTTAGTCTAATCCAGCACTTACACACTGGTCAGGCCACGTAACACAAGGGCTTTGAAACAGTTAGTCAAATTTTTACCCAACTAGTAAGCATATCGGCATTCTGCGGATAATGTTGAGACAAAAAATTGGGATGCATAATTTTTCATCGCTAATCGAAAGATTCCACGGTTTTGCTTTTAAATTGTTTTAACTTACCTATAATAACCAAAAATATTTTCATGAGTTCTTAGTGGGTTGTAATGGATCAAAATAAAGAATTGAAAAAAGCAGGGCTTAAAGTCACTCTGCCTCGCCTAAAAATCTTACAAATTCTGCAAGAGCCAGAAAACCAGCATATTAGCGCGGAAGATGTTTACAAAATTCTTATCGAGCAAGGTGAAGAAATTGGTCTTGCGACAGTTTACCGCGTATTAAACCAATTTGATGATGCAGGTATTTTGAATCGCCATCACTTTGAAGGCGGTAAATCTGTTTTTGAAATAAGCCACAAAGATCATCACGACCATTTGGTATGCTTAAAGTGCGGAAAAGTGATTGAATTTGAAGATGAGATCATTGAAGAACGTCAAGAGTTGATGGCCAAAAAGCATAACATGAAGCTTACTCATCACAGCCTTTACTTATACGGCGAGTGCACTGACGATAACTGCGACAGCGCCGCAGACTAAGTACAGTAAAACGTAACATGCGCGAGTTAGCTTGTTAATGCTCAGGAAACGCTAGCTTCGCATAGAACAATGAGAACCTTAAAAATAAAAGCCTGCAATGTTAGCAGGCTTTTTTGTTTTTATAGATTGTGGCTAGTTATGCATCAAACTTATAAGCATGATAGGCGCGAATTGCTTTTTCCCATACTGGGCCAACAATGCCCTCTCCTATTTGCTTGCCATCTACTTCGGTAACCGCAGCGACCTCTTTACTTGATGATGTTAGCCATACCTCATCAGCATTAAGTAAATCCTCCTTCGAGAACCAGTCCTCTTCTACATCAAGCCCAGCGTTTTTAAATGCCGTAATGGCAATTGCCCGCGTTATACCGGGCAACAGTTGGTGGTTTAAGGGTGGTGTCGTAATAACATTGTCTTTTACCATAAACACGTTACAGGCACTGGCTTCAGTAATCATTCCATCACTGTTAAACAGGATTGTTTCATTAACACCTGCGTCGGCACCCGCTTGAAAATGCATTACGTTGCCAAGTAGAGATGTTGATTTGATATGGCAACGCTGCCATCGTTTGTCTTCTTCCAGCGCTACTTTTAACGCTTTTGCACTTTGTTTGTCTGTAGGTTGCGGTGGCGCAATTTCAAAAGCAAAACCAAATACGGTTGGCGTAACCCCTGTTGGATAAGCGTGATAACGCTTTACATCAGCGCCGCGGCTTACATGAAAGTAAATACCAATATTACCTGTTGAAAAATGTGTGCTGTTTTTCGAAACAAGCTTATCGAGTATTTCCCGCCATTGTCCTGGCGTATATGGGTTGTCTATATTTATCGCGCTAAGACCCTCTGACATTCGAGTCGTGTGGCCTTTAAAACCTACAGGGTTACCGTCGTATGTAGGTACAACTTCATAGATGCCGTCGCCAAACAAAAAACCTCTGTCCATGGGCGAAATTTTTGCCTCAGCTAACGGCATGAATTCACCATTTAAAAATGCGATTGTCATAACATCTCTCCTTGTAACTGACGCATTCTACTTGTCGCCAGTAAACATTGTGCTCGTGCTGCTTCATTGTTTTGAAACGCAAAATGTATTTTTTCACCCGGTACCGCTTGCGCTAACCTGTTTATATCTATCGGGTTCACACACCCAAGTTTAGGATATCCACCCAGCGTTTGGCGGTCGCGCATCATAACAATTGGTTGGCCATCTGGTGGTACTTGAACCGCACCTAAATGCACGGCTTCTGAACGCATTGTGTCAATTGATGAGCGAATATCTGGCCCATTCAAACGATACCCCATACGATCGATAGACGATGTAACCGTATATTCGCTACTAACAAATAATTGTTGAGCAACGTTGCTAAACCTATCTATTTGGTAACCAGGAATGACGTTTATAGGAATTTCTAGGTTGTATTTAGGCCTTAATGCGTGGTGTAGTTTTCGCAACCGTTTGCGCTCGATATTCAGCAATGAGTTTTGCTTTATTTCAAATACGTGGCCATGCTGCAATGGTTGCCCATTTCCATTTAAACCGCCAAGCCCTTCCCTCATCACCGTACTTGCACTGCCTACTATGTCCGGCACTTGCCATTTACCGCTTATCGCCAGATACGCTTTACAGCCAAGTGTAGCGCTGCCTACGCTTACTTCATCAAAAGCATTCAGTAAAACGGTGGTATAGTGTGGCCGATGCTCTCCGTTTACTGTTAATGTGACATCTCGCCCGGTCGCCGCTATGGCACATGCTTCAGTTACTTGCAGACTTATATTGCCCATAACCTCAAGACACGGCGTATTGTCCATGTTGAAGGCTAAAAAGTTAGCCCAATTATATGCCAATTCATCCATAGGTCCCGACTGACAAAAACCATCTTTTTGTCTACCTACTCGACCGCCGTCAATGATTAGGCTAAGTAAGCCCTTGTTGGTAATTTCAACCTTCATTGTACGCTTTAAATTCCTCTTCAGAGATGGCTACAAACCTTACCTTATCTCCCGATGTTAAACATGATGTGCTGCCATGTACGTCATGTGTCACCATATCTAGCGGCGTTAAACCCAATAAATTCCACCCACCAGGCGATTCGCTAGGGTACACCGCTGTTTGTCTATCGGCGATAGCTACAGCGCCTTTTGGTACGCGTTTTCTGGGCGTGCCTAACCGTGGGCACTGAAGCTTAGTTGGTATCTCGCCCATGTAAGCAAACCCAGGGGCAAAACCAACGGCGTACACTCTGTAAATAACACTCGTGTGTTGCTCGATAATGTCGTCGATGGACAACCCCGTTTGTTTGCTCACTACGCTAAGGTCACTGGCATTTGGTGCGCCATACCAGACGGGTATCAGCTTTGTGTCTGATGAATCTTCATTAGCAATGGTAGCCTGTGCACCTTTATCCAAACTTAAGTGCACACTTTCTATCTGCAAACCTTCAAGGGCTTTATAAACACCATGGCTGTCTATAAGCTCATAATTAAAAACAATCAATAAGCTGTCGTAAGACGGAACACACTCAATTAGCCATGACCATTGTGATGGAAACTGTTTATTGCCATTTTCAATTGCAGTCAACCACCTTATGCAAGCGTGGTTTGCCTCATCAAGCGTTGCACCATCGAAATACAGAATGAGTGCGTCAATTCCCGCATAGGCAATATGCTTTACATCGCCAAACGCTTTCATCTAGTTTCCTTGGTAATTATGTTTTTTATGTGGCAACGATATTGAAATGTGATTGATTTATTTGGTTTCAAAAACAACGTTCTGACACCCCTAGTCAATGAATTGTCTTATTTGTTTTGCTATTTCAACGGCACCTAATGTATCGCCATGTACACACAGCGAATGCGCATTTACGGAAAGCGTATTGCCCGACGCTGTGGTTACTGTGCCTGTTTCGATTAGCTGTTTCGCTTGATCAAGTGCTTGAGACTCAGTTAAAACCGCACCATCAACTAATCTAGATTGTAGTAAACCTTCATCGGTGTAACGTCTGTCAGCAAAAGCTTCAAAATATAGAGAAAGCCCCAAATCATTAGCCATGCGTTGGTATTGCTCGTTATTGGCAGTTGCTTGAATCATTAGCCCTAATGGCGACGCGGCTTTGCTCATTGCACTTACACTATTCATCACTGCTTCCATAACGTCGATGTTTTTCATCATATCGTTATATAGCGCGCCATGGGGTTTTACATAGGTTACCTGTGTATCGCAGATACCAGCCATTCCCTGAAGCGCAGATACTTGATATTGAATGATGGCGATAAGCTCATTTGCGGGTATCGACATACTGCGTCTACCAAACCCCTGTAAATCTGGGTACGCTGGGTGTGCACCAATGGTAACGTTGTTTGCTTTTGCTAGTGCAATTGCGCGCTTCATCACTAACGGGTCGCCAGCATGAAACCCACACGCAATATTGGCTTGGTCAATTTGTGCCATAATTGTATCTTCAACAGGCATTGACCACACGCCATAGCTTTCACCTAAATCGCAATTTAACTTCATAATGGTTTAGCTCTTAGCCCTGTTTTAGTATCATGTTACCTGTTCTTTTTAAAAAGTCAGTGATAATGATAAATATCGGAAAAATTAATACATTACGCGTAGTGGCCGAGTACCCATTTGGTTACGCTTTAGCGCCTTTACTTGATAGCGAAGCAAACGATGACGGCGTTTATGAGGCTATTGAAGATGCGGACCAGCAAACCGTAACACTTGCCATTGATGAAGTTGAAACGCCGCTTACAGAGGGCCAAGAGCTTAGCGTATTTGTTACCACTGACCAGCGCGGAGAACTTTACGCTACTTTCAAGAAGCCGCTTATTCAGGTTGGAGAAACAAAGGTACTGAAAGCAGTATCGGCAACCAATTTCGGCGCGTTTTTTGACTGGGGTTTAGAGACTGATCTCCTTATTCCTAACGACTACCAAGCACAGCCGGTGAACGCCGGAATGTACTATGTAGTGCACGCCTTTTTCGACGAGAAAACACAGCGCGTTCTGGGTGCTACCAAACTTCATTACTTCTTGAAAGAAAACAGTGCTTACTTGAATGAAGGTGATACCGTTGATTGCTTGGTATACGCGAAAACAGACTTGGGCTTTAAGGTGGTTATTAATGAAAAAAGCTTAGGTCTCATTTTTCATAGCGATGCATTTAAACCACTTAAAGTTGGTCACGCCACTGAAGGCGTTATTAAAACCATTCGCGAAGACGGCAAAGTAGATGTAGCACTTCAGCGTGTAGACAAAGGTGGCCGTGACGCACTACAGCAAGCAATATTAGAAGACTTAGAAGCACACGGTGGTATTTCAACGCTAACTGACAAAAGTGCCCCAGAGGCCATTTACACCCACTTTAATGTGAGTAAAGCCGCTTACAAAAAAGCCATTGGTGCGCTGTATAAACAAAAGAAAATAACGCTTAGCCCCGACGCTATTCGTTTGAACAAAGATAATGCTTAACAAGCCACGTAATTATTAGGATTTAAGATGAAAGCAAACGTTTCTTGGGATAAAGATCTGTCGTTTACTGGCACTACCGACAGCGGTTATAAAACGGTGATGGACGGTAACGGTAATGCGATATCACCCATGGAATCTGTACTTGTAGCAGCAGGCGCTTGCTCGAGCGTTGACGTTGTCGACATTTTGAAAAAAGGCCGTTTTGACATAACACACTGCGACTGTGAACTAGAAGCAAAACGTGCAGAAGAGCCACCAAGAGTTTTTACTGAAATTCACGCGCACTATAAAGTTACTGGTGAAGGCATTACCGAGAAAGCGCTAGCACGAGCGGTTCAACTGTCTGCCGAAAAATATTGTTCGGTAATGCTAATGCTAGAAGGCAAAGTAAAGATCACCACCAGCTACGAGCTAGTTTAACTACTACTTTGGTGTAATAAACCTTAGTTTAGTAATAATTGCTAATGAATAGTGAAAAAAGCCAACGCCTGACGTTGGCTTTTTTGCATTTACGCTTTGTTACACATGTAATCCATTGATAAATAACACTTTTAACATTGGTTAACATCTTTGGCATGTTAGCTGCTGTTTATGGTCAATAATATATAACGACGACAACGTTAGGGTTTTGACCATGGAAACAAACAACCGCTCTTCACTCGCTTTTTCTAAACCAACTTTGCGTTTACTACTTGGTAGTAGCATTGTTGCCCTTTCACTTTCAATAACGGCTTGTTCAGACGCAGATGCAGTAGATGCTGAAGCAAATAAACAAGAAGAAGTGGTTTTCGCCATACCGGTTGAAACACAAAGCATTACCACAGGCGATATAACGTCTACTTACGACACCACCGCTATTTTAGAAGCGCGTGAAGAAGCATTTGTTGTAGCGCGTGCCTCGGGCATTATTGAAGAGATCTTCGTTGAAGAAGGTGACTACGTTGAAAAAGGTCAAGCTCTTGCTCAGCTTGATAAACGTCGCTACGAATTAAACTTGTCGAAAGCGCTTGCTGATTTAACCGGCATAGAAAGTGAACTAGACAAAGTGAATAAAGTTTATTCGAAGAAACTCATTAGTGACGACACGTACGATAAATTAAAAGCCCAATACGAATCGGCGAAAGCATCTGTTCGCCTTGCTGAACTAGATTTAAAAGAAACGACTATTACCGCGCCTATTAGCGGTTATGTTGCCTCTCGTAATGCAAAGGTAGGTAACCTTACCGAGTCGTTCCAGCGTGAGAGAATGTTTCATATTGTTCAGCAGCGCAATTTACAAGGTGTGGTTTACTTACCTGAAAATGAATTACGCAATGTTTCCGTGGGTCAATCTGCTTCACTTACAGTTGCAGCACTTGGCGATTTAACAATTGCTGCTAACGTTGAGCGTATAAGCCCGGTTATTGATGCAACCACCGGTACCTTCAAAGTTACGCTTAAAGTACCTAATGAAAACAATTCGCTTAAAGCTGGCATGTTTACCGATGTATCACTTGAGTATGCCACGCATGCCAATGCCACACTGTTACCTAGAAGAGCCTTAGTGACTATAGACAACAGTCACAGCGTGTTTGTAGTAGACAACGGAAAAGTGCGAAAAGTAAACATTGATACCGGCTTTGAAAATAACGACGTAGTAGAAGTAGTAAATGGGCTTCAAGGAAACGAGGAAGTGGTTACTGCAGGACACCAAAACCTAAAAGACAGCGCCCCTGTTGAAGTAGTTAACAGCTAAGCACGCTTTAAAAGGAGTTTTATTATGCGCATTGTCGATATAGCAGTCAAACGACCTGTAGCAGTAAGCATGTTCACCTTTGCGGTACTGTTGTTCGGTATGGTGTCGTTAGGCAGATTGTCCGTAAACCTATTACCCGATTTGTCTTATCCCACGCTTACTATTCGTACCGATTACGATGGCGCGGCACCAGCTGAAATTGAACAGCTTGTATCTAAGCCCATTGAAGAAGCCATTGGTGTGGTAAAAGGCGTGCGAAAAGTTACGTCGACCTCACGAGCAGGCCAGTCTGATGTGGTACTGTCTTTCGCTTGGGGAACAGACATGGACTTCGCCAGCCTTGAAGTTCGAGAGAAGCTAGACGTACTTCAGCTTCCGCTTGATATTGAAAAGCCACGCTTACTTCGCTTTAACCCAAGTTTAGACCCCGTTATTAAACTTGGATTAACCGCACAAACTGAAAGCGCAACCTTGCCTGTTGCTGAAATGAAACGCCTTCGTTTGTATGCAGAGCAACAAGTTAAACGTGCGCTTGAATCGGTAGAGGGCGTTGCCGCAGTGCGTGTAGGTGGTGGCTTAGAAAACGAAATTCACATCCTTATCGACCAGCAAAAAGCCAGTCAGCTATCAATTCCTATTACCACCATTATCGACCGCGTCAGTGCTGAAAACATTAATGCTGCAGGTGGTCGTATTGATAACGCAGCTCAAGCGTTTTTGGTGCGTACACTCAACCAATTTGAAAGCCTAAGCGATATTGAAAATTTATACATCGGCCGATTTGAAGGACGTAACATTCAGCTGAAAGACGTAGCGAACGTTGAAAGTGCGTACAAAGACCGCGATGTTGTTACCCGCTTTAACGGGTTTGAAGGCGTTGAAATTGCTATCTATAAAGAAGGCGATGCTAACGCCGTTAGTGTGGCAGAAAAAGTAGCCAACCGTTTAAACGAAGTGCAAAACAACTTGCCCAGCAACTACACGCTTAGTGAAATTTATGACCAAAGTGTTTTCATAAAACAGGCCATTGATAATGTTAAGTCGGCTGCTGTAATGGGCGGAATACTCGCCATGCTGGTGCTGTATTTATTCCTAAAAGATTTTTGGGCTACGGTTATCATTTCAGTCTCTATCCCTGTCTCTGTTATTGCCACTTTCAACCTCATGTACGCTAACGACATCAGCTTGAATATGATGAGTCTTGGCGGCATTGCCCTAGCGGTTGGTTTGTTAGTAGATAACAGCATTGTGGTTTTAGAAAACATTGATAGACATAAAAAGCACAAGCAAGCACTTAACGTTGATGATGCTGACGCACTAGCGGCAAGCCAGGGAACTAAAGAAGTGTCAGGCGCCATTGTTGCCAGTACCCTTACGACTATGGCGGTATTTGTGCCACTTATATTCGTGGAAGGCATTGCGGGGCAGCTGTTTCGCGATCAGGCACTTACCGTATCATTTGCGCTAGCTGCATCACTCGTTGTCGCGCTAACCCTCATTCCTGCAATGGCACACAAAAAGAAAAAGCAGCAGCTTGATCATGAAGACGTTTTTACTACTGACGCACCACAGCCACCTACCTCAACACTGGGTAAAGTAGCTTATTACTTAACCTGGCCTGTAAGAATGGTATTCAAGTTTGTTTTTGTATTTCTTCCTGCGGCCTTGGTAACACTGGTTATTGGTGCATGGCATGTTGCCAGCAAATGTTTAAATGTAGTGTTTAAACCAGTACTTTGGCTGTTTAATAAAGCGTTTGATGTATTGGCAGTAGGTTATGAAAAGCTTCTAAAAATAAGCCTAATAGCGCGAGTTTTGGTAATCGGTGTTGCCGTTGCGTTATCGGCTGGTGCCGTTACCTTAATACCTAAATTAGGCATGGAGCTAATACCCACATTATCGCAAGGTGAGTTTACTGTAGAAGTTACTTTACCTGCTGGCTCACCGTTGTCTCGTACCGATGCCATCATAAACGAGTTAGCTGCGGTTGCAGTTATGCCCATTTCTATTGTTGCGCCTACAAATTCTTCATCAGTAGAAGGCAGTGCTAAAAGCGATGCAAATAGCAACAATACACAAGTGCTTCGCACGTACACTATGTCAGGTACAGGCAGCTTAATAAGTGCGGCGCCTAATCAAGGTGGCGATCATTGGGGCAAGCTTAATATTGTTATGAAGCCTGGCGCTTCAGAACAAGACATGAACAATGTTAAAACAGCGCTTCGCGATCACTTAGCACTTAAACCTCAGGTTCAGGCTACATTTTCAGAGCCTGAATTGTTCAGCTTTGCTTCACCAATTCAAGTTGAAGTGTCTGGATACGACTTAAATCAGCTTCAGCAATACGGCGACGCTATTGCTACAAAGCTAGCCAGCTATCCTAATTTCGCAGATGTAACCACCAGCATTCGCGATGGTAACCCAGAGCTTAAGATTGCGTTTCATCATGCCAAACTTGCGCGACTAGAATTAGACGCTGCTACCGTGTCTGAGCTTATTGCCGCCAAAGTTGGTGGTCGCGTGGCGACACAGTACAGCGTTGAAGATCGCAAAGTAGATGTTCTTGTCAGAACGTTTGAAAATCAGCGCAACAACATAGCCAGCGTACGTGCCATTGTTGTAAACCCAGGTTCAGCGCAGCCTATTCCACTAAGCGCCGTAGCTGATGTGTACATGAGCGTTGGGCCAAGTGAAATAACCCGTGTGGGTCAACAGCGTGTAGCACTTGTTTCTGCAAACCTTGCTCAAGGCAAGCTTGATGAGGCCGTGGCGGTAGCAAACAAAGTGTTAAATGAAACTCAGCTCCCTCTTTCACTAAATGCTTCAGTGACAGGGCAAAGCGAAGATATGCAAAACAGTTTCCGCTCTCTACAGTTTGCATTGGCACTGGCGGTATTTATGGTTTACTTGGTGATGGCATCTCAGTTCGAGTCATTGCTTCACCCGTTACTTATATTGTTTGCTGTGCCGCTTGCCGGAGCCGGCAGCGTATACGGATTGTGGCTTACAGGTACACCGTTAAACGTGGTGGTGTTTATTGGCTTAATCATGCTGTGCGGCATAGTAGTAAATAATGCCATTGTACTGGTAGACCGTATAAATCAACTGCGTCGTCAAGGCATGGAAAAACAGTTGGCGATTATCGATGCCGCTAAAACACGATTACGCCCTATTGTAATGACTACGCTCACCACTATTTTGGGTCTGCTTCCCATGGCATTTGGTTTGGGTGAAGGTGCTGAAATACGTACACCAATGGCCATAACGGTGATTTACGGCCTACTGTTTGCCAGTTTACTAACGCTTATCTTACTTCCTGTGTTGTACAGTTTGTTCGACACAAAAAACATGTCGCTAACTGCTGATGCGAAAAACCAAGTAAAAGATGATGCGCAGCTAAGCAATAACAAGTCACTTCAAGAAGGAGGCGCAGTATGAGCTCGCCTTCCTCAAACAACACGCAAAGCATGACAAAAATAGCAGGTATTGGGGCATCGCTAGCGCGCTTTGCCCTTAATAAACCGGTTACAGTAAGTATGCTGTTCCTTTCAATGCTGCTATTTGGCATTGTGTCAGGGCGCTTGTTACCGCTAGAGAAATTTCCAGGCATTGATATTCCGGAAATGGTGGTACAAATTCCCTACCCCGACGCCACACCAGTTGAAATAGAAACCATGATAACGCGCCCTGTTGAAGAGGCTGTGGCTACCATGTCGGGCATAAAAAGGCTTCGCGCACGCTCTTATGACAACATGGCCGAAGTGATTGTTGAGTTTGATTGGGACGAAAACCTAAAAGCCAAAAGCATTGAAGCGCGCGAGAAAATTGATGCAATACGCCATACACTGCCTGACGATATCGAGCGCATCATGGTGTATAAATTTAACACCAATGATATGCCTATTTTTCAGCTGCGCGTGTCAAGCGATAGAGATCTGTCCAATGCTTATGACCTGCTGGAGCGCAACTTAAAGCGCCCGCTTGAACGCGTTGCCGGGGTGTCGAAAGTAGAGCTATACGGCACCATGAAGCGCCAAATCACTATTCGTTTAGATCCGCAGAAAATGGCGGCCTATCAAATAGACGGCACGCGTCTTGAGCAACAGCTTCAAAGTGCTAACTTTTCGCTTACTGCGGGTTATATGTATAACAACGGTGAAAAGGTACTAGTGAACCCTACTGGTGAGTTTACTGACGTTAATGACTTTAAAAACATGTGGGTAACGCGCAGTGTAAGATTATCAGACATTGCATCGGTAACTTACGAATTACCAGAGCGTAACGAAGGAAGACATTTAGACCGTACTTTCGCCGTTGGATTTAATGTATTCCGTGAGTCTGGTAGCAACCTGGTAGAAGTCTCTAACGCTGTAATGAAGGTAATTGAAAAGGCAAAAGAAGACCCAGAGTTTAACGGTATTAGCTTATTTGTGATGGACGACACAGCAAAAAGCGTAACGTCTTCTTTAAGCGACTTGCTTAATGCTGGATTGCTTGGCGCACTGCTGTCGGTTATCGTGCTTTACTTATTCTTACGCCAGCTAACTACTACGCTTATTGTTGTGCTGTCGGTTCCTTTTTCTATCTGTATCACGCTGGGTATTATGTATTTGCTTGGCTATACGCTGAATATTTTATCACTTATGGGCTTAATGCTTGCCGTGGGCATGCTAGTTGATAATGCAGTGGTAATTACTGAAAGCGTGTTTCAAGAGCGCCAGCAAAATAGCAACGTTAAAAGCGCTACGCAAATTGGCGTAAACAAAGTAAGCCTAGCGGTAATTGCAGGTACAGCGACCACCGCTATTGTGTTCTTGCCCAACATTATTGGTGTAAAAATTGATGTCACCATTTTTCTTGAACATGTGGCTGTTGCTATCTGCATTTCGCTATTCGCTTCACTGTTTATTGCCAAAACGCTTATTCCATTGCTCACTACTAAAGTAGCTATCCCTGTGGTAAAAACACCAAAAGCACCCGGCTACATTCGTGGCTTTGGCAAAGCACTTGGTTGGATGTTAAAGCACCAAGGCAAAACCTGTTTTATTGCCCTATTAATCTTATTGTCTACAGCCATTCCTATGCAGGTTGTTACATCAAATGACGAGGGTAATAACAACCAAGAGCGTATTTGGCTTAATTATCACGTAACGCAGAATTTTACGTTGGATGAAGTAGAAAAAACGGTTGATAAGATGGAAGCCTATTTATATGAGAACCAGTCGCGCTTTCATATTAAACAGGTTTATACCTACTTTACGGCGGGACATGCAGTTAGTGGTATTACATTAAACGACGAACTTCCCGTACCAGTAAGTAAAATAAAAGAAGATATACGCGAAAACATGCCGTCGTTTGTGCGTGCTCGCCCTTCCTTTGAATGGGATAGCGGTAACGGTGGTGGCGTTCGTGTTACGTTACTTGGAGAGTCATCAGACACCCTTTTAGATATTTCTGAGCAAATTGTCCCCATTCTCGCCAGTATTGAAGGCTTAGAAGATGTAAAAGCTGATACGGGCTCGACACGTGATGAAGTTCAGATCCGAATAGACAGAGAGAAAGCGAATAGATTCGGCATTCAAGTAAATGACGTTGCCAAGTTAATAGCTACTGCGCTACGTGGCAGTAACCTTCGTACGTTTCGCTATGGCGATGCAGGAGAAGTCGATGTACAGCTTAAGTTTGGCAGCGATGTACAGGCATCTTTAAACGCACTTAAAAATATCAATATTGGTTTCTCTCAAGGTCAATCGGTTAGCTTGAGCATGATTGCTGACTTTTCGGTTAAGCCTCAACTTTCACAAATAAACCGTAATTACCGCCAAACTGCGTTGGCGATAGGCGCCAATCTAGAAGGTGAAACAACGACAGAACAAGCTCGTGAACGTATTGAAAAGGCACTAGAGAACATTGCGTTGCCAACAGGCTATAAGTGGACACTAGATGGCAGTTTCTCTCGTCAAAACGAAGCAAACGCCGTAATGCAAATGAATATGCTGCTAGCCATTTGTATGATTTACGTTGTTATGGCTGCCTTGTTTGAGTCTTTGGTACTGCCTACGTCGGTAATTACTTCACTGCTGTTTTCATTTACTGGCGTATTTTGGGCGTTTATGGTTACCGGCACACCAATGTCGATTATGGGCATGATAGGCATGCTAATACTCATGGGTATTGTGGTGAATAACGGTATTGTTCTAGTAGATAGAATTAACCAACTGGTAAACGAAGGTTTGTCGCTTTACGAAGCGGTATTAGAAGGCTGCATTACCCGTATTCGCCCCATTCTGATGACTGTTGCAACCACAGTGCTAGGCCTTATACCGCTAGCAATGGGCAGTACGCGCATTGGTGGAGATGGCCCTCCCTACTCGCCTATGGCTATTGCTATTATTGGTGGCCTTGTATTTTCAACACTCACAAGCCTGTTTTTAGTGCCATTGGCCTACGTGTTATTGCTTAAGCTTCGTTTTAAAACACAGCGTTTGTTTAAAACCAGTAAAGCACGGGTTAATCGCTGGGTAAAAGTTTAGTCATATCGTAAGTAACAGCTAAATATAAGCGGGAAGCGACGCAATACTAGTGTGTGTTCGCCTCCCGCTTTTTTTGTTGTTAACTTTGCACTAATCATTAACTGCGAGACGTCAGGTATTCAAGTACTGCTGTAGCATCACGCTCTACAGAGAACTCTATAAGACTACTTCCATTACAAGTTAGCCCTTCTTCGGCGGTAACCATTCGAAGCACTTCACGCTGACTTGCACCAATGCGACCAACATTTCTGGATAAACTTGAACGCAGTACTTTAATGTCATCATTAATTACAGCTTTACAAAAGCCTGCAAACTGGGTTTCACCTACAAAGCGCACGCCTTGCTCAGATACAGCTGCGAAAGCTTGGCTAGATGCAATAGAAACCGTTAGCACTGTTGCAGATAAAATTGTGGTTAATCGTTTCATGATATCTTCCTCGTTGTGTCTTCCTAATAACTAAGAAAAAATGGTTGTGGCAAACTCATTAGTGATGCACACAACTTTTTAAGTAGGTCTGAATAAGCCCTACGTAACTCGTTGGGTGCATATTAGTTATGGAACAAAACGCGGCGCTTTATTGTTTAATCTTTGTACAGAGGTGGTAAACAGTAGGTAAATCAGGATGTTACAAAACCTTTAACTAATTAAACGTCTGAATTAATTGAAGTTTTGTAAACTCTATATTGCAAAAGTAGATATAAAAACGGCTTTTTATATAAAACAAATATAATACTAAAGACTAAAAAGGCTCCCAAAGGAGCCTTAAAACTGTAATTTTAACAAAATAATTAACACACTAAGCTTGAAAAACGCGTATTCAAACCCTCAATATGTAATTAAACTTCCTTATTCGTACTTACGCTCACGCTTCGTTTCTATCGCATCAATGTAAGCATGCCATGACGCATAGCCAATAATGGGCATAAGAACGATAAAACCAACAAAGCCAGTGATAAAGCCAATAGCAACGGTAGTAAATATAATTGCGCCCCAAATAAGCATAGGCACCTTATTAACCCAAACCGCATTCACGCTGGTAAGCACAGCCGTTGCTAAATCTACTTTTCGTTCCATTAGTATAGGCTGAGTAAAAGCTGTAACGAACAGCATAGCAACCGTGAAGACAGCGCCAACAATAGTGCCAAGCGTTAGGAATGGAAGAAGACTTTCCAAATCTGTGTCGATATACGGTGGATAAAGTGCATGTATAATGGAAGCAACTCTTAACCAGAATATCATCATCACCATCAGCAATAGCGCAAAGCCCCATTCATTGGTAGCGTTGCGACGCATTGCGCGCAAAGAATGGCGAAGCGTGGGTTTATGCCCCTTTTCCATTTCCCAGCTTACATCATATAGACCCGCAGCCAAGAACGGACCAACAAGCATAAAGCAAACAATGGCGGGCAATATAACAAGGTGCCACCCTGTCATCGCAACAAGATACATCACAAACCAAGGTATTACAGCAAACAAAACGCCGTAGAAAACGGTTAACCCCGGTGCGCGCATGGCATCACGTAATGCAAGAGACAACCATTTTATAGGGTCTCCAATATCTAATTCTTTACATGGTATAACTCTAGCAATTCCGCTTTGCGTAATCGCGTTTTCAGGAGTTTCTTTAAAATGGTGCGACATATATTAATCACCTCTGCCTGTTAGCTAGCCTATTACTGGCGTATTTTTTGTACACGCCTTACTACTACGATAGGCGCAGAATGAAAAGTTCACAAGTCATTAACATTATTTTTATTCTTAAGGCCAAATCGAAAGCTTTATCACCTTTATCGTGCAAAAAACAAACATTCAACAAAAAATACGCACATATCTTCCCCTAAATGGCTAAATTGACATCGCATAGTGATGCGCTTTGCGATAATCTCAGGGTATGTAAATCAACCAGATAGACCATGAAACCAGTATCACGCTCACACAAGTTAGATAACGTTTGTTATGACATACGCGGTCCTATAGCTGAACAAGCTAGGAAAATGGAAGACGAAGGGCATAGGATCCTTAAACTGAATATTGGCAACCCTGCCCCATTTGGTTTTGAAGCCCCCGACGATATCGTTAAAGACGTCATACATAACCTTCCCACATCTCAAGGGTATTCTGACTCAACCGGTATTTACGCCGCCCGTGTGGCGGTAATGCAGTACTATCAACAGCGTAATATTAAAAATATCCGCGTAGACGATGTGTACATAGGAAATGGTGTGTCTGAACTCATTATGATGGCCATGCAGGCGCTGCTTAATCATGGTGATGAGGTGCTTATTCCAAGCCCTGACTATCCGTTGTGGACAGCTGCGGTAAGCCTTTCCTCAGGTTCACCAGTTCATTACCGCTGTGACGAGCAAGCGGGCTGGTTCCCAGATATCGACGATATTAAAAGTAAAATTACGAGTAAAACTCGCGCCATTGTGCTGATTAACCCTAATAACCCCACGGGCGCGGTTTACGATGAGGCATTGCTACAGGAAATAGTAGAAATTGCTCGCCAACACGGCTTGGTGGTTTTCAGTGACGAAATTTACGATAAAATTTTGTACGACGGTGCAAAACATACCAGCATTGCATCGTTAGCAGATGACGTGTTTTTTGTGACGTTCGGCGGGTTGAGCAAGAACTACCGTGTTGCAGGCTTTCGTTCGGGTTGGTTAGTTGTAAGCGGAAACAAGCGTTTAGCATCAGACTACATAGAAGGTTTAAATATTTTGTCGTCTATGCGTATGTGCGCCAACGTGCCCTGTCAAAGCGCAATTCAAACCGCGCTGGGTGGCTATCAAAGTATTGATGACTTGGTAAAAGAAAACGGACGATTACGTATTCAGCGAGACGTCACAACCGATATGCTTAATGGCATAGACGGCATACACTGCGTTAAACCTCAAGGGGCCATGTACTGCTTCGCCCGTGTAGATGAAAAGAAATTCAACATACATAACGACGAACAGATGGTGTTAGACCTGTTACGTTCTGAGAAAATACTGCTTGTTCACGGCCGTGCTTTTAATTTGAACGAAGGTATTTATTTTCGCTTAGTGTTTTTACCACACAGCGACATTTTAGTGCCCGCACTTCATCGTATAGGCAACTTCTTTAGACATTATAAGCAAGGGGCATAGTGTGTCTGATAGAAGTCATTTTTTTGCGCACTTAGCACGACTGAAGCTTATAAATCGTTGGCCGCTAATGCACAATGTGCGAACAGAGAACGTACAAGAGCATAGCCTTCAAGTAGCGATGGTAGCCCACGCTCTTGCCTTGATTAAAAACAAATTCTTTAATGGCACGTTAAACCCCGACCGTATTGCTACTATGGCCATGTTTCATGATGTATCAGAAGTATTAACGGGCGATTTGCCAACTCCCGTTAAGTACTTTAATCCAGCCATTAAAGAAGAATATAAAAAGATAGAAAAAATAGCGGAAAACAAGCTTATTGAAATGGCGCCAGAAGCGTTTCGCGAAGACTACGCCGCGTTAATCGATCACCACTACCACAGTGAAGAAGAAGCATTCATAGTAAAAGCCGCTGATGTGCTATGTGCTTACTTAAAAACCCTTGAAGAGCTTGCAGCTGGTAATCAGGAGTTTAAGCTTGCTAAAAAGCGTTTAGATAAAATTCTTAAAGACTACCATTCTGACGAGGTAGATTATTTCTTAACGCGCTACGTACCAAGCTTCTCGCTAAGCTTAGATGAAATAACCCTTGATGAGATGTAAAAGCGAAGGACTGAATTGTGACTGCATCAAAATGGGAACAAGCTCTACAGGAAAGACGTTTACCACGCAGTGAAAATCGCGATGGCGATCACCGCAACCCATATCAACGTGACAAAGCAAGGGTTTTGCACAGTGCAGCCTTTCGCCGGCTACAGGCAAAAACACAGGTGCTTGGTGTAGGGCTGAGTGATTTTTATAGAACCCGGCTAACTCACTCGTTGGAAGCAGCTCAAATAGGTACAGGTATAACCGCACAACTTTGTGGTAAGTTTCCGGATGTAGCTGAAACGCTCGCCCTAGATGCAACGCTTATTGAAACACTTTGCCTAGCCCACGACATTGGTCACCCTCCCTTTGGACATGGTGGCGAGATTGCACTGCATTATATGATGCACAGTCATGGAGGCTTTGAAGGCAACGGACAAACGTTTCGTATTATCTCGAAATTAGAGCCCTACACAGCAGAGCACGGCATGAATTTATGTCGTCGCAGTGTGCTAGGGCTTGTGAAATATCCTAATTTCTTAGACACATTACACGGCAATATGGCAATGCCAGCGCGCCCTGCCTCGCTTCGACAAGTCAAAGCTGATGAATGGCATCCTCCGAAGGGTATTTTTCGTTGTGATGAACCCTTGTTTGATTGGATTCTAGCGCCGTTTAGCCACAATGATAAACAGCGATTTATGCAGTTTAATGCAAAGCAAAACGGCCACAGTAAAACCCAGTTTAAATCGTTCGATTGCTCAATTATGGAATTGTCTGACGACATTGCCTACGGCATTCACGACCTAGAAGATGCTATTGTAATGGACATGGTTCACAAGCATCATTTTGTAGACGATGTAACGCTTCCAATTAAGGCCCTTGATGTACCATGGCTCTCGAAAAATATTGAAGCACTTACCAACAAACTTTTTAGTTCGCAACATCACGAAAGAAAAAACGCAATAGGCGCGTTGGTGAACAGTTTTATAACCGCTATTGAAATTCAAGGCGTAGATGGCTTCGAGCATCCATTGCTTGCGTTTAATGCCACCATGCCACACCACTTTGCAGAAGCTCTTGAGCTGTTCAAGCGATTTGTGTTTAGAAAAGTCATTCGTCGTCCAGACGTACAACTGCTTGAATACAAGGGCCAGTTAGTGGTTATGGAACTGTTTGAAGCGTTCGCCTCTGACCCCGCTCGATTGCTGCCAGAGAACACGCAAGTTCGCTGGCGTAATGAACAAGATGCTGGAAACGGCATGCGCGTACTCGCCGACTACATCTCAGGTATGACCGACGAGTTCGCAACACGACTGTATGCAAGTATCTTTTCACCTAAACAAGGCGGTATTCAAGACGGCTTTCATATGTAAAAGCAGGCGGTTTACCTTTCTAGACTAGTCAAAGACGCTCTTTTACTCTGACTACCCCACACTTTCTTGTGCTGTAAGTCAAAAACACTGATTTAATTGAAAGTAAAAACGTTTTTACAAGGTCTTATAACTCATAGAAGCAACATTAGCATCGACCCAATATGCCGTTATTTTCGTAATTAGCTTAAACGCTATAAATGAATGCACCTCGTAACGGCCTGCAGCAGGTTCGCAAGTGATGAGAAGTAAGGAAGGTAAAACATGCCCAAGCCCTATAAACCCTCGGTAAATCTGAATGAAAGCCACGTAACTGATGAAAACGTGTACATGAATAGACGCAAGTTACTTAAGTCTATGGGGTTTGTTGGGGCTTCAACGTTGCTTGCCAAGTCAGCGAATGCTGCTGGCTGGTTTTGGGAAGATGAAAAAGAAAAAGCCGCGTTTTCTGGTCAACCTTTATCGTTCTCAACGCCACCTGAATATCAGATAAACGAAACGCGAACACCTGAAAGCAAGGTTACTACTTACAACAACTTTTATGAGTTTGGCACGTCTAAAGATGCGCCAGCTAAAAATGCGTCCGACTTTCAAACCAAGCCTTGGCAGCTGAAAGTGGATGGATTGGTAAAAAAGCCCTTCGTTATCGATCACGATGCCCTACTTTCACGTTTTCCACTTGAAGAGCGCATCTATCGACTTCGCTGCGTAGAAGCCTGGTCAATGGTTGTACCTTGGGTTGGTTTTGAGCTTGCAGCACTTATAAAGCAAGCAGACCCGCTTATGTCAGCAAAATATGTGGCTTTTGAAACCTTATACGATCCAGAACAAATGCCAGGGCAACGCAGCCGATTTATGGGTGGCGGCATTGACTACCCCTATATTGAAGGGCTTCGCATTGACGAAGCAATGCATCCGCTTACGTTAATGTCTGTTGGCCTGTATGGTAAAACACTACCTCCACAGAACGGCGCACCAATACGTCTTGTAGTACCTTGGAAATACGGTTTTAAGAGTATTAAATCTGTTGTTCGCATTCGTCTTACAGACAAAGAGCCGCCAACAACATGGAGAAGGCTTGCAGCAAATGAATATGGTTTTTACGCCAATGTAAATCCAAACGTTGACCACCCTAGATGGAGCCAAGCAAGTGAACGTCGAATAACTACGGGTGGTCTTCTTGCACGTAATCGCATAGATACACAAATGTTCAACGGCTATAGCGAGGTAGCTAGCCTGTATGCAGGAATGGATTTGTCTCGATTCTATTAGTCTTTTAATAAATGTTGTTTAAATGACTAAGATATAAAATCTGTCTAACTTAATTGCATTAACGTTATGGATTATCCAATTCGTATTAATGCAATTTTCAGGAGCAGTATGCCTGTTTTCAAAAAACCTTTTAGAATGTCGGTATGGCAGAGACGTAGCACAAAAGCTGCCGTTCATTTTTTTGCCTTGGGCTATATTGTGTGGCTTTTCTTTGCCGGCATAACCGACAATCTTGGCCCCGACCCCGTAGACACATTAATAAATGAAACGGGAATATGGGCAATCTATTTTTTATTAGCCACACTAACGCTTAGCCCTCTAGCAAAATGGTTACCAAGTCCAGAGCCCATTCAGTTTAGGCGACTCATTGGCATTTACGCCTTCGTGTATGCCTGTGCACATTTGAGCACTTATTTATTGTTTGAACTTCAATTAGACATGTCGCTTATAGCAAGCGAGCTGGTAAGTCGCCCGTATATTATTGTAGGTATGTTTGCACTGCTGCTTTTACTTGCGCTAACGCTAACGTCATTTAAGTGCATACAGCGAAAAATGGGAAAGCAATGGCAAAAGCTGCACAATACCATTTACCTTATTCTTCCTCTCACGCTTCTGCACTTCAGCTGGTCTCAAAAAACCTTTTGGCAAGAGCCTATTTGGTATTGGCTTTTGGGTTTACAGGTTATGTGGCCTCGTTTGACGGCATATATTAAAAAGCGAAAACATCATAAAGAAAGAGCGAAAGAAAGAGAGCGAAAGAAGGAAGCAGCCGTAGTTTAAGAAAGAAAATAAACCAGCGCGGCATAACGCGCTGTTTTTCCAACGGCCACGCATAAAAGAAAAAACCAGAAGTTAGAGCGTAAAACGCTAGCAACCAACGTTATTGGATCGCCAATAACAGGTACCCAACAAAGCAGTAGGCTCCACTTACCCCATCGCGCAAAATAATGCTCAGCTTTGCTGAACGATGTATCGCTTATTCTTAACCATTTTGACGCAAGATGCTTTCCGTAACGAAAACCCAATAAATAATTTAAAAGCGCGCCCAGCACATTACCTATTGATGCAGATGTAAGAAGAAGAAATGGCGTTAGACCATTGCTTAATAATGTGACTAAAACAATTTCAGAACTAAACGGCAAAATGGTTGCTGCTAAAAAAGCAGCTAAGAACATGCCCACATACCCGAGCGTTACAAAACTAATCAATTAGCACTCTCTCATCATTAATAGCTACTTTCTCACATACCCATACTGTGCACGTATGTCAGTAATAGAACAAACGCAGTTAATTTTAAGATGTTTGAATATCTAAAGACAGCTAAGTACAAAATAAAAACGCAAATATATTAATAAGTTACCAAAAAAAACTTTGATGTGTTCAAAAAAAATGCAACGAAGTACTTGCAAAAACTACCATCCGGTAATACTGTATACCCATACACACTGTATAGATAAACAGTTAATAGAAAAACCTGTATAAAGAGTATTGCCATGAACACATCATCAGTTTCTCGATTTAATGCACTACGCACTTCGGTTTCAAATGTTGTACAGCTTCCTCTTCCTTTTGAAGGGTTCCCTAGAGATGGCCAAGGCCGAAACGGCAAAAGCCAAGAAGGAAGAGGTTGGAATTATTTGTTAGCAAACTCAGTGTCGTTCTCGAAGGATGTAAACCATGCAATCCGCATACAGAAACCTGAAAAAGAGAAAGTGCCTCAGTGGATCAGTAAGCTTATCACCGGTGGTCAGTGTAAAACGTTATATGTTGAGAATATCGATCTTGATTTACAGCCAACAGACAGCGAAATGATTAGAAAGCTATGTGAGCTTTACTCAGTAAGTTTAGTTAACGTTCGCGTTGATGCAGGCGAACAACAGCAAGATGTTGCTGTTGGGCCTTGGTAAGTAAAGCACCAACATTTTATAGCTTTACTTTTCGCTGTAATCTTTGGTTTAAGACGTTTTGAAAACAGTTGGGTAGCACCACATACCGCTTTATACTATTAGTCAGTTTATCTAAACCTAATGGTATAAAGTATGCGCTGTTATTGTTGCTCATCTCTCCCGTACGAGAAATGTTGTGAGCCATATTTAACTGGTAAGTCTCTCCCCTCTTCTGCCGAACAACTTATGCGTTCACGGTTTTCTGCTTATGCAACGGCAAACTTTGACTACATATTAAAAACCTATTCGAAAGACAAACAGCAGTCGTTAAGTACTGACGCATTAAAAAGCAGTGCCGAAGGCGCAACATGGTTTGCGCTTCAAATAAATGCAACACCCTCTGAAGATACAGTTGAATTTACTGCTTACTATTTTGAAAACAAAGCAATGTATCAACTCCATGAGTCTTCTCGTTTTATAAAAGAAGACGGCGCATGGCGTTACCATGATGGCGAATTATTTGATGACTGCGGAAAAGTGAAATACGGGCGTAATCTACCCTGTGTATGTGGCAGCACTAAGAAATTCAAACAGTGTTGCGCGACCAAAGCACGTTAGAGACTAAACACACTTACTAAATATTGAAGAAAACTCATTTAGCCGCCTGAATAAAGGGCGGCTAAATAATGACGGTATTAACACGTCTGGTTAGCAAGCTGCTAATGTTTATGGGTGTAGCGCGGGCAGTCTAAGACTTGAAAAACGTGATACTAAGTGGATAAACCCATAATTCATCGTTATTAGCTTTCATTGCCGCTACAATTGCGAATATCAAGTTAAGCAAACCTAAAATGGCAAAGCCGATAAAGCCAATAAGTACAAACGCCAGCACTGTGCAAATAATTGAATAAACAACAAGGCTTAATATCCAATTTGCTGTTACGCGCCCGTGCTGATTTATACGTTCACTTTGGTCTTTATTCACCACCCACATCACTATAGGTAGTATAAGCCCCAAACCAGGAGCAATGATGCTAGCAAGTTGGCTTAAGTGAATAACTGTACAGTATGTACGCTCGTTCATTCCCCAATACATGTTGTTTTCCATTTTTGTTAATCCTTTATAAGTGCAAAATGCACATTACTTGTGGAAGTTGTTTTATCCAAACTATTTTGTACCACTTTAAATATAAACATGCATTATTTAGCGCTCTCACTTCTTCGTTTAATTGGGAATAAACGCAGCCAAAATGCCGCTTCAAAAACAATACCCAAAAGCACAAATACAAAAGCACCAGATGCAAAGCCTCTGCTGTAACAGGCAATAGCTATAGCTAGAAAAACTAATGCTAAGAGACACCGAAGGAAGGTTTTCATTAAAATATCCTTTTCGAAAATTATTGGTGTGACGCGTTGCTAAAGCCCAACATTGTAAAAGTGCAATAACAAAGCGCTTAGTTGATATTTATATGAGCGCAATAATTCAATAACCAACCCATTGTTTCTACCTTCTTGCCCGCTTAGTTTGTAACACTTTGTTTATCATTTCTTCATTGCTTGTTCAGCTTTACGCCATTTAGCAGTAACAGCACGTGATTTTGTTTACAAATGTCCAATACCGTCTCACAATGAATCTGACATGTCTCTGTGTATACATCGCAGTAAAACCAGAATAACGAAGGACAAACAATGATTAAGCATAAACGCACGCTACTTGCTGCTCTTGTAAGCGTTTCACTTTTGGGTTGTAACGAAACCTCCAAAGAAGCGCCAGTTACTGCACCAACACTTACCGCAGCAGATGCTGAAGCATTCTTAGACAACGCACAGCGCGATATTGAAAAAATGCAGGTTCCTGCCGCTCATGCTGCTTGGAGCTATGCTACAAACATCAATTACGACACTGCAGCCGTAAGCGCCTACTTTAATGAAGTGCTATCAACCAAAGTAGCCAAACTGTCGAAAGAAGCGGCTAAATTTAATGACGTTGAAGTAGATGCAGATACGCGTCGTCAATTGGATCTATTAAAAAATGGCTTAACTATGCCACCGCCAGCAGACGCAGCTAAAGCCGAGCGTTTAGCAAAAATAGGTTCAGATTTAAGCGCAATGTATGGCTCGGGTGAGTATTGTCGAGAAGACGGCACCTGCAAAAGCTTAGTAGAGATGAGTGGCGAAATGGCCACAGTGCGTGATGCAGATTTGCTTCTAGAATATTGGAAAGGTTGGCGAGAGGTGTCTAAACCAATGGCGCCTCTATATGCAGAGCAAGTGTCACTTGCCAACGAAGGCGCTGCTGAGCTTGGGTTTGCTAATGTGAGCGAACTTTGGCGCGGTAAATACGACATGCCTGCGGAAGAATTCCCTAAAGAGCTTGATCGTTTATGGTCTCAAGTAGAGCCTTTTTACGAGTCACTACACTGTCATGTACGCGCAAAGCTTGGTGAGCACTATGGCGAAGATGTAGTTCCACAAGATAAGCCAATTCCTGCGCACTTGCTAGGCAATATGTGGGCGCAAACTTGGGGTAATGTTTACGACATTGTGAAGCCTCAGCAAGAAATGAAAGTACCAGATGTGACAGCTGCATTGAATGCACAGGGCTACGATGAAGTTGCTATGGTTAAACAGGCGGAATCATTTTTCTCTTCTCTAGGTTTTGAAGAACTACCTGAAACATTTTGGGAACGCTCAATGTTTCAAAAACCGGAAGGTAGAGACGTACAGTGTCATGCATCAGCGTGGGACCTAGATGACAAGGACGACCTTCGCATCAAAATGTGTATCCAAAAAACTGGCGAAGAGTTTAACGTTATTCACCACGAACTTGGTCACAACTACTATCAACGCGCATACAAAGACCAACCACTGCTGTACAGAGGCTCAGCGAATGACGGTTTCCACGAAGCCATTGGCGACACAATTGCCCTTTCAATTACGCCAAAATATTTGAAGCAAATTGGCTTGATTGACGAGATACCAGACGCATCAAACGATATCGGTATGTTGATGCAGGTAGCGCTTGATAAAATTGCCTTTATTCCATTTGGTCTAATGGTTGATCAGTGGCGCTGGAAAGTACTTGCAGGTGAAGTATCGCCAGAACAGTACAATGATTTATGGTGGGAACTACGAGAAAAGTATCAAGGTGTAATGGCGCCAGTAACACGCGATGCTGATGCTTTCGACCCAGGTGCAAAATACCACGTTCCTGCGAATGTACCGTATACGCGTTACTTCCTTGCGCATATTCTTCAATTCCAATTCCACAAAGCACTTTGTGATATTGCTGGTGATGAGGGCCCGCTTAACCGCTGCTCTATCTATGGTAGTGAAGAAGCGGGTAAAGCGCTGAACGACATGCTTGAAATGGGCATGAGCCAGCCATGGCAAAATGCACTAGAAACGCTTACAGGTTCACCTGAAATGGATGCAAGCACAATTGCAGCTTACTTTGCTCCGCTTAAATCTTGGTTAGACGAACAAAATGCTACACGTCAATGTGGCTGGTAGTTGGCTGAGGCTGGTAGACGGCTACAATAGCTAAAACAAAGATAAGTTTAAAAACCTCGCTCTGGCGAGGTTTTTTTATTTTGTATCCCTAGTTTTTCGTATTTGTTAGCGGCGTTGCAGGTTTATGTCATCGAGCGAGACAATCGACATTTCATCGCAAAGTTTGATCGAATTAGCTTGTGCGCCATAACAATGGGTACATACAAATACAAGGAGGATAGAATTATGGCCAACGTACTTGTCATTGGCGCATCAGGTCAAATTGGTAAACAGGCTACAGGTAAACTGCTAGAGGCAGGTCACCATGTAAAAGCACCTGTAAGATCACCAGATAAACTTAGTGATATCAATGATGCAAATCTCACCGTGATAGAACAAGACTTAGAAGAAGACTTTTCATCGCACTTCAACAATATCGATGTGGTTGTCTTTACTGCAGGTTCTGGCGGGAATACAGGCGCTGATAAAACCATTATGATAGACCTATGGGCTGCGCGAAATGCAATTAACTATGCGAAAGAAGCAAAGGTGCCAAAATTTGTAATGGTTAGCTCTATTGGGGCTGATGATCCAGATGCTATTGAATCACCCATTAAGCCTTATCTCGTTGCTAAGCATATGGCAGACGAGCACTTAATTAATAGTGGTTTACACCATATCATTCTGCGCCCCGGCACACTTTTAAACGAACCGGGTACTCACTTAGTCAGCACTGAAATGCCAACTAATAGAAGTGATGCGGTTATACCTCGTGAAGACGTGGCAACGGCCATTGTAGAAAGTGTTAATCATGCTGGTAGTGAAAACATTGTGACACACTTATTTAAAGGCGCTACACCAATATCAAATGCGTTCTAACGTTGCTCGTTTCACTTACTAAGAAAAAAGAAAGCCCCTCTTCAGGGGCTTTCTTTTAGCTATGCAACTGTTTTTTAGTGGCGTGAGCATTAGGGAATGAGTGCCTGACACACCCAATTACCTTCGCTATTTTTCTCATGCCATTCTCTATTTTGAGGGTTACCGCGCAAATACAAGTAATCGACGGTTTCTATGGCAAGTAAGATCACGCAGAAGTGTTCCGGCGCATGTTTGAAATCGCCTTCAACTTGAAGCGCTGCGGAATCATGTCTTGGTGTTCCAGGCTCACCCCAAAAGAACTGTTTTTTTCCAGCGTCTGACAATTTATTCCACTGTTCGCGAACAAGCGTTTCGTCCTGTTGCGCCGTTAACACTGTGGCATTACATGTAAAACGATACTGCTCTCGCGTTTTCGAAAAGTACCAACACACCTGTGCTTGAGGGCGTTTTAATAGTTGTTGATATTTCTCAGAACGTGTATCGGATATCACGACAAGCTCGTTATTGTCTGTCAAACCCCGAAAAACCACGGTACGGCAATGGGGAAACCCGCTTTCATCCACACTAGCTAACTGCACATAGCGGCTTTCAGGCATGCTGCGCGTTTGATGTAAACTTTTAGTCAGTCCTTGTCTCCACTGCGGCATAGCGCGTCCCCTTCAGTATGTTGCTTCTATGCCGCTTGCTTTTTAGCAAGCGAGAACAAGTCGTAAAAGTTTTTAGTGGTTATTTGAGCAAGCTCTTTTACCGATACACCTTTTAGCTCAGCAATAAATTCTGCTACTTCCACTACGTAACCAGGTTGATTCTGTTTGCCCCTATGCGGCACTGGTGCAAGCCACGGCGAATCAGTTTCAATAAGCAAACGTTCAAGAGGGATAGCTTTCACTACGTCGCGCAGTTCATCCGCCGAGTTGAACGTAACAATACCTGATATTGAAATGTAGAAGTCCATTTCAATAGCAGCTTGTGCCATTTCTAGTGACTCGGTAAAACAGTGAAGCACCCCTTTGGTATGCGGTGCCTTATGCTCTTTTAGTAAGTTAATAGTGTCGTCACGTGCATCACGCGTGTGTATTATTAACGGCTTATTTGTTTCATTTGCCACTTTAATATGGTCAACAAACGACGTCAGCTGAACAGCCTTGCTCTCTGGGCTGTAAAAATAGTCTAATCCGGTTTCACCTATTGCAACCACTTCGTCTTGCTGTGCTTTCTCTAACAGCTCTTCATATGAACATGCATCGTCTTGATGAAGAGGATGAACACCACACGACACAGACACATCAGGGAAGTGTTTAACGGTTTCCAGCATACTGTCGTAATCGTTTACTGAAACACAAACACATAGAAAGTGTTCAACGCCTCGTGTGCGGGCAAAATCTAATGTTTCTGCAAGCACCTCAGGGCCCTGCTTTAAGCGGTCTAAATGACAATGAGAATCTACGAACAAAATGTACCTTTACTAATAACTTGATGCTAGTGGGTGAAAATAAAACACTAGCGTTGGAATTGTTTTAATAACCCAAACAACACCATAGACTTGTTAACACCTGGGTGTTGAAGCGTTTTTACCGCCTCTATACACGCTGAATAACGCGTAAAGTCGCTGGGTTGTTGTTTTTGAATATAATCTTGTTGCGCAATTTGTTGGCACCATTGTGCAACTTGAATAGCGCTATCCTGCCACTTATTGGCTAACGTTTGTGCCTGAAAATCTGGCGAGCCGGCTAACAACGCTTGAAAACCGTCAGTGAAATCTCGGTAACTGAAGTCATCACCGCCCTTCAACGCTTCTTCAACTCTTAAAGGCGCACCACCATAAGCCTTTAATAAAGCTTCACTGGCATCTTCTACGCCCTTTGAGGCCAAGTAGTTCACACTTTCCTGTGTAGACGGTAACGCCAGAATGTGCTTTTCACAGCGGCTCAGAATGGTGGGCATAAGCTTATTCATACTGTCGGTAATAAGCACTAAATACGTATTGTCTGTAGGCTCTTCCAAGGTTTTGAGTAACGCGTTTGCCGCCGCTTCAGTCATGGTATGAGCGTCGGGAATTAGCAACACTTTGTTCCCGCTCATTTGCGCTGTACCGGAAAGTTTCGCTATGCCTTCACGAATTTTATCAACGCCTAGCTGCTTCTCGCTTTCTAAAATATGAAAATCAGGGTGATTTCCTGCCTGGCGCAAATGACAACTTTGGCAAGCTTCGCACGGTCCGTTAACACTTGGCTGTTTGCAAAGTAAAGTAAAACTGAGCGACTGCGCCAATTGGTATTTTCCTATTCCACGCGGACCGCTTAATAACAAGCCATGATGAAGCTTTGCGTCTAGGTATCGCTGCATAAGCCCCGTGTATATGTTAGAAAACCAAGGCAACATATTACGCAGTTGCCTCATTTTGGCTGCTTAAATACAACGTAATCTCATCTAAAACCGCTTTGTGTACGCTTTGCATATCTTGCATTGCACTTACTACTTTTATGCTGTCGTCTTGGCCTGCAAGTTCTAAATATCGCTCGCGGGTTCTCTCAAAAAATGCCAAACCAGCCTGCTCTATACGGTCTAACTCACCGCGGCCGCGCGCTCGCTCTAGCCCCACCGCGGGTTCAACATCAAGGTAAATCGTTAAATCGGGTTTGAACCCATTTAAGGCAATATCGCTTATGGCACGCATTGTTTGGGCACTTACTCCCCTGCCACCACCTTGGTAGGCTTGAGACGACAAGTCATGTCTATCGCCTACAACCCAAGCACCATTATCAAGCGCAGGTAAAATACGGTTGGTAAGCAGTTGAACACGGGCCGCATACATAAGAAGTAATTCGGTTTCTTCTGCCACATTTTCGTTCCAATCGTGTTTAACACAATCGCGAATGGCTTCTGCCATAGGTGTACCACCAGGCTCTCTGGTTTGCTCTACCTGCTTTCCTGCTGCTCGTAGTGTCTCTTTAATTAGGCCGATAACAGAACTTTTGCCTGCGCCTTCAAGACCTTCAACTACAATAAATTTTCCGCGCATAATAATTCTTTGTTCTCAATAATACGTAATAGTTCGCGATAACACGGTTTTGCCACAATATTATCGTGGTCTTCGCTAGCGTTTTAGCTGGTATTTTCTCACAGCTGCGTTGTGTGCTTCCAGTGTTGTCGAAAATTGGTGGCTGCCGTCGCCTTTGGCAACGAAATACACCTCATCTGTATCCAGCGGTTGTAAAGCTGCCTTTATCGCCGCTTTACCCGCCATAGCAATAGGCGTGGGCGGAAGACCTTTTATAACATAGGTATTGTAGGGCGTTGGCGTGCGTAGGTGCTTACGGGTAATATTACCATCGAAATTATCGCCAATACCGTAGATAACTGTAGGGTCGGTTTGTAGTCTCATATTGCTATTAAGCCGGTTTACAAACACCCCAGCTATGCGACTTCTTTCTTCAGGCACAGCGGTTTCTTTTTCAATAATACTGGCCAGAATAAGCGCTTCGTAAGGCGTGTTTATTGGTAAATCAAGGGCACGTTGCTGCCACTGCTCATCAACGAAAGCGATAAGCGCTTCATGCGCTCGAGCCAACACAGCGCTGGCTTTGGTATTGTTAGTGAAGAAATACGTATCGGCTAAATACAAACCTTCATTGTGCTTAATCGCTTGGCAACACCAATCGGCGTTTGTATTTGTGGTTTGGCGTAGTGTCTTGTCATCTATATCAAACTGGATGTTATTGTGTGCTTTTAACGTTTCTAACCACTGTTTGAGTGTGAGCCCCTCTACTAAACTAACACTGAACAAGTGTTCCTCGCCTTTGGTAAAGCGTGTAAACACGTCCACTAGGGAATCTCCTGGCGCAAGTGCATAGGTGCCTGACTTTACCGATGTGTCTGTGGCAAAAAACTTAAGCCACACTTTTGCAACCATTGGTGGTATGTCTGAATAAGCTTTGTTGCGCAATTGTTTTACCGTGCGATAGGCATTACTGCCTTGCTCAATAACAAACAAAGACTCAGATTGTATCGACAGCGGAGCGTTTACTATTTTAGACAAATAGATCACAGCACATGCTGTACCCAATGCACTGGTAAAGACAAAGCCTAAAACCAGAAATAGAAATCGTTTCATTAAAGCGTCCTTGCCTGTTTATTCGCGTGTAACAGTTTATTTAAATATTCTATTTCGGCGTGCTCTATAGCATAACTCACGGTGGTGCTATCGTGAAATGTCACCGAACTAACGGGCATAATACCCATTAATGCATTGGTAATAACTACAGCCTGAGCCGCTTTTAGGTGCTCTAGTGAATATTCGCCTACATTCAACGTTACATTGTCGTTTAACAAGCCTTGTACCAAGCATTGTCTTACCACACCGTTCACACCACTTCCTTTCAAAGACGGTGTGTACCATGCCCCATTTGCAAAAAAGAAAAGGTTTCCCGCGCTGGCCTCAATAAGGTTTTCGTTGGTATCACAAACAATAGCGTCGTCAGCGCCTGCTTCTTCAACTTCTCGCTTAATAAGCACTTGTTCAAGCCGGTTCATGTGTTTAATACCCGCAAGGACAGGCTGAATTGCTAACGCTGTATTTGCACTAATAGCGTTGATACCTCGCTGCCGCATAGCGTCATAATGTTTCGGGTAGGCATGCACCGACAAGCGTACTAAAGAAGGTTGGGATTGATCACGGGCATAGCCTCTACCCGCTTCGCCACCTGAAATATGCACTTTTAACACGTATTGACCATTATCTTGATGTTCATTTTTATCAGCATCATTTTCATGAACATCGTTTGTATGGTCATCGGCGTTTTGTCTAATCTTTTCGCGCTGTTCGGCAATAAAAGCAATTATTGCGCTTTGCAAGCGCTCTATGTCTATGTGGATACCTAGTGCAGAAGTGTCGTAAGACAGCCTTGAAAGATGCCAAGGCAAAAGCTCGGGAGTGTGGTTTAAAACTCGAATTGTAGTAAAAACGCCATCACCATAATTATATGCTCTGTCACTTTGCAAAATGGGCGCGTCGCTGCTGACTATTTTCACTACCTAATAAAAAACCATACTAATCACAATGATTTTGAGTATACCAAGTTGCACGATGCAAACAAGAAAGGCAGCGAATTCGCTGCCTTTCTAATCAATTTAATGGCTTTTTACAGACGCTTGAATATAAGCGACCCGTTAGTGCCACCAAAACCAAACGAATTACAAAGCGCGTATTCTTCGCTAAACGGTTTAGCTTTGTTTGCAACAAAGTCTAAGTCGCAGCCTTCGCCTGGCTCGTCTAAGTTAATTGTTGGCGGTGCCATTTTGTCTCGTAACGCCAAAATGGTAAATATTGCTTCAACAGAACCTGCAGCACCTAAAAGGTGACCTGTCATCGACTTAGTAGAGCTAACGAGTAGCTTGTAAGCGTGCTCGTTAAATACGCGTTTTACCGCAGCAACTTCAGCTACATCACCTGCTGGAGTGGAAGTGCCATGGGCGTTTACATAACCAATATCAGTGGCATTTAGCTGCGCGTCATTAATAGCATTTTGCATAGACGCTGCCGCACCTTCGCCATCTTCTGGTGGTGAAGTCATATGGTACGCGTCGCCACTCATGCCAAAACCAACAAGCTCAGCATAAATGGTAGCACCACGTGCTTTTGCAGCTTCATACTCTTCTAGCATTACCACGCCAGCGCCCTCGCCCATAACAAAACCATCACGGTCTTTGTCCCATGGACGGCTTGCTGCCTGCGGATCATCATTTCTTGATGACAACGCACGCGCAGCGGCAAAGCCTGCAATACCTAAAGGAGTAATTGATGCCTCTGCACCGCCAGCTAGCATGGCGTCTGCATCGCCATAAGCGATGGTACGCGCAGCAATACCAATATTGTGAACGCCAGTAGTACATGCTGTAACTACATTTAAGTTAGGGCCTTTCAAACCTTCCATGATAGAAAGAAAGCCTGAAATCATATTGGTAATGGTAGATGGTACGAAGAAAGGAGAAACCCTTTTGGGGCCACTGTTCATCAGTTTGGTGTGATTTTGTTCAATCTGTTCTAACCCACCAATACCCGAACCTATGGCCAGTCCAACGCGGTGTGCGTTGTCAGGGGTAACGGTTAAACCAGAATCGGCCAGCGCTTGCTTACCAGCGGCAATACCCAACTGGATAAAGCGATCCATTTTCTTGGTTTCTTTCTTTTCGATATATTCCTGCGGGTCAAAGTCGTTAATCTGACCTGCGAAACGGGTTGAATAGTTACTGCAATCGAAGTGAGTGATTTCACCAATGCCGCTCTCGCCTGCGAGCAATTTGCGCCATGTGTCTTCGCTATTAAGACCCAATGGTGAAAGCATTCCAAGACCAGTAACCACTACGCGACGTTTTGTCACAAAAAGCCCTCGCTTTGGAACTAAGGTAGGAGAAACAAAAACGGCTCTGTAGTAGAGCCGTTTTGTCGCTAATTAAGACTTATGCGTCTTTGTTAGCGTTGATGTAGTCAATTGCAGATTGAACTGTAGTAATTTTTTCTGCTTCTTCGTCAGGAATCTCAGTATCGAATTCTTCTTCCAAAGCCATTACTAGCTCAACTGTGTCAAGTGAATCAGCGCCTAAATCGTCAACGAATGAAGCTTCTGCTTTTACTTCTTCTTCTTTCACGCCAAGTTGTTCAATGATAATTTTCTTAACGCGATCTTCAATGTTACTCATAATTCTAGGTTTCCCTTAAACGTCACTAGATAATAAAGTTGCCGCTAGTTTATTTTGCAAGGTGAGCCCTTGCAAGCTCCAGTTTAAACAAATTTTCTGGTCAAACCAGCGACGTTCCAAATTCGTAAAATACTATTTTTACATCCAAGTTCGGGTAAATACCACCCCAAACTAAGGAAAATTCGCAATTTTTGCGAATTTAACCCATATACATTCCACCATTTACATGGATAGTTTCGCCTGTAATATAGGCAGCACCACTGCTCACTAAAAAGGCAACAGTGGCCGCAATTTCATCAGGTTCGCCCAAACGGTTAGCCGGGATATCTTTGAAAATGGCTTCGCGTTGGTCGTCTGACAGTGCTTTTGTCATGTCAGTATCGATAAAACCTGGTGCAACAACGTTAATGGTAATGCCGCGTGATGCTACTTCACGAGCCATAGATTTAGAAAAACCAATAACCCCTGCTTTTGCAGCAGCGTAATTAGCCTGACCAGCGTTACCGGCACTTCCTACAACTGAACCAATATTTACGATACGGCCAAAGCGCTTCTTCATCATTCCACGAAGTACTGCTTTTGAAAGGGTAAAAATTGATGTTAGGTTTGTGTCGATAATACTTTGCCACTCGTCATCTTTCATACGCATTAGCAAATTATCGCGGGTGATACCGGCATTATTTACCAAAATATCAATAGCACCAAATTCATCAGTGATAACTTTAACAGCGTTATCTACGCTGTCTTTGTCAGTAACGTTAAGCGCTAAGCCTTTTCCACCAAACTCGCTAAGATAGCTGCTAATTGCGTCTGCGCCATTTTCACTTGTTGCGGTACCAACGACTGTCGCACCTTGCTGTGCAAGCTGTGTCGCGATAGCTTTACCGATACCACGACTCGCGCCTGTGACAAGCGCAATTTTACCGTCTAATTGACTCATTGCGTTTCCTTATTATTTTAGTGCTTCCACACCCTCAGGTGTATTGACTGCAAGAGACTCTAAGCCCTTATTTATACGTTTATTAAGCCCCGTTAATACTTTGCCTGGGCCTATTTCAATAACACGTTCAACCCCAGCTGCCGCCAAGTACTCAACAGTGCGAGTCCATTGAACTGGACAATAAAGTTGTCTTACTAACGCATTCTTAATTGCGTCGCCTTGTGTCTCAATGGTCACATCGACATTATTAACGATGTTGATTGCAGGTTCGTGAACATTTAAAGAAGATAGCGCTTCTTCTAGCTTGTCTGCAGCAGGGCGCATTAATTCACAGTGCGACGGAACACTTACCGCTAGCGGCAATGCTCGCTTAGCACCAGCCTCTTTACATGCATTGGCAGCTTGCTCTGCAGCGTGTTTTTCACCGGCAATTACCACTTGTCCAGGTGAGTTAAAATTCACTGGAGCAACCACGTCGCCAGTTGCAATGGCTGTTTGTTGGCATATATCTGCTATAGCAGCATCGTCTAGGCCAATAATGGCGTACATGGCACCTGCTCCGGCTGGAACAGCTTCTTGCATGTATTTTCCGCGTGCTTCAACCAACTTAATTGCGTCGGCAAAGTCCATTGCGCCACCACATACCAAAGCAGAGTATTCACCCAAGCTATGGCCTGCTAAATAGCTTACTTCAATACCGTTTTCACGAATAACGCGCCAAATGGCCACACTTGCCGCAAGTAATGCAGGTTGCGTGATATGCGTTTCATTAATCTTACCCTCAGCATCGTTTTGAACGAGTTCCCAAAGGTCATAGCCCAATGCGTCTGACGCTTCTTTAAACGTCGCTTCTATAACAGGAGAGCTTTCTGCCAGCTCTTTTAGCATGCCCACACTTTGTGAGCCCTGCCCTGGAAATACACAGGCTGTCTTCGTCATGTAGATTCCTTATTATTTTTAATTGTTTTCTAGAAACAAAAGAACCAGTAGGTAAAGTTGTATCAGTAGCGCACCAGTGCTGATGCCCACGCAAATCCACCGCCAAAGGCTTCTAGTAATAAATGCTGTCCGCGTTGTATTCTGCCGTCGCGAATAGCCGTATCTAACGCAGTTGGCACGGTTGCGGCAGACGTATTGCCATACTGCTCTAGTGTCATTACCACTTGATCTAATGACATATTAAGCTTTTTCGCGGTAGCTTTAATAATTCTAAAGTTTGCTTGGTGTGGTACTAACCAGTCAAGATCAGATTTTTGCATTCCGTTAGCGGCCAAGGTTTCTTCAACCACTTCCGACAGCTTGGTAACAGCCACTTTGAACACTTCGTTGCCGCGCATTACGCCCCAGTTTTCGTGTACTGACTGTTCATCACCTCGGGTTGGATTACCTACGTATAACAAGTCGCCGTGCGACCCTGATGCATTGATATGCGTGGATAAAATTCCAGGCTCGTCACTGGCTTCTATGATGGTAGCGCCCGCGCCGTCACCGAATAAAATGACCATGGTACGATCTTCAGGGTTAACCAAGCGACTTAAGCAATCGGTACCAACAACAAGAATACGCTTTGCCATGCCAGACTTAATGTATTGGTCGGCCACGCTTAGCGCATAACAATAACCGGCACATGCCGCAGCAACATCAAATGCAGGGATGCCGTCTATATCTAAAATACGTTGAATTTCGCATGCTGTGCTGGGAAGCGCATAGCGACCACTCGTGGTTGCGCACACAATCATGTCGATAGATTTCGGGTCGATGCCAGCCATCTCGATGGCTTTTTTACTGGCTTCTGCACCCATGGTAGCAGCGGTTTCGTCTGCTCCAATAATGCGTCGTTCTTTAATCCCCGTACGATCAGTGATCCACTCATCACTGGTATCTACCATTACTTCTAAATCGGCGTTTGTACGTACTTCACTGGGATAATAGCTACCTGTTCCTATAAAGCGTGAATATTTGCTCAAAGCTGCTCCAACAATACCGTTTCTATCTTTGTTTTTATCTTTTCCGGTAAATGCATTTTCGCTTCTTTCATTGCTTGCACTATGGCGTAATAAAAGGCGTCTTTTTGTGCATTTCCATGACTCTTGATAACAATGCCGCGCAATCCTATCAGACTCGCACCGTTATACTGGTCGGGGTTCACGCTGTTATAGATAGATTTCAGTAATGGGAAAGCAATTTTCGCGAGTAATCGCGTGTAGAAATTTTTTTGTGACTGGCGTTTTACCTCGTTTATCACGAGTTTCGCTAAACCTTCACTAGACTTAAGCGCCACATTTCCAGTGAAGCCATCAGTAACAACCACATCGGCGTGGTCGGTGAAAATATCATCACCTTCAACATATCCAATGTAATTAATACCTGGCGCGTCTTTAAATAGCTGGTCGGCAGATTTTACCTGCGCATTTCCTTTTATGTCTTCTTCACCAACGTTAAGCAGTGCTACTCGTGGCGATGCAATGCCCGCAACTTCTTGTGCAAGTACCGAGCCCATCACGCCATATTGAAACAATATTTCAGGCGTACAGTTAACATTAGCACCAAGGTCGAGCAGGAAGACATTATGATGGCCTGTTGTTGGCATCATATTAATAAGCGCTGGTCTATCAATACCTGAAAGTGTTTTCAGTAAATAGAAAGACAGCGTAAGCAGCGCACCGGTATTCCCTGCGCTTACACATGCATTGGCATCGCCACTTTCAACAAGTTCGATAACCCGGCGCATGGAAGAATCTTTTTTGTGTCTTAATGCTGATGTAGGTGCTTCGCCCATTTCCACTACTTGCGAGCAATGGTTAACAATAACGCGGCTACGCTCTGTTTCGGTTAGGCATTGAATTCCAGCATTAATAATTTGTTCATCGCCACAAAGTGTAAAATTCACATCGGGATGAAGTTGGATAGCCTTGATGGCTGCAGATAGGATAACAGGGGGACCATGATCGCCCCCCATGATATCTAACGCGATGGTTAGTGTAGACAAAATGTAGTCGCCGACTTAAGCGCCGATTACCTTCTTGCCTTTGTAATAACCGTCAGCGGTCACGTGGTGACGACGGTGAGTTTCGCCCGACGTTGAATCGACAGACAAAGTCGCGCCTGTCAATGCATCGTGTGAGCGACGCATACCGCGCTTAGAACGCGTTTTACGATTTTGTTGTACTGCCATAACTTACTCCTGGTCTCGCTTAAGTTCTTTCAAAACCGCGAAAGGGTTTTGTCGCTCCTGTTCCGGTTCAATCTTTCCAAACGACATATCGTCTTGCTTCACTGTACACTCCGACTCTGCATGAAGGGGCACAATTGGCAATGATAATAGTAGCTCGTCTTCAAAAATTTGAAGCAGATTAACTTCTCCGTGGTCGTTGACCTCTACCGGCTCATAAGCCTCGGGAATGATGTCGTCGCTTTCCTGTTCTTCTCCCTGCACTGGAGTAAAACAGAATTCCGCTTCCACGGGGTATTCAAGTTCACCATTACACCTTTGACAGATAAGTGTTACCTGCGTGGCTAAGTGGCCGTGAAAGACAGTAAGACCCTGCGCGTCTTTTTCGAACTGTACTTCTGCGTCCACATAATCACTGCATCGGACAACTGCCTCGCTCAATCGTTCCATATCTTTAGACGCAATCACGCCCCGATAGTCGGAACGTTTCATGGCACTTTTAGTCGGTTCAACCGAATGAGGGAGTTTCACTTTCTGCATAGGGCGCGCATGATATAGCGTCAACCCCTTTGTGTCAAAGCAAAATTACGTTTAAACAGCGAATAAAACACTGTTCGTCAAAGGTAGTGATAATGTAACATTGCCCTATAAATGCAGAACCTGCAACATATTGATTTTCTAAAAGGAGTTCTCGTGACTACTCTTGTGCTTGCATCCTCTTCTCAATATCGAAAAAAGCTGTTAGCGAATATAGGCATAAACGTTGAGACTCACGCACCAGAAATTGATGAAACCCCCATGGTCAATGAGCAGCCTACCGCCCTTTCTTTGCGTCTTGCACAGCAAAAAGCTGAAAAAGTGGCACGTGAGCTAGGTGACGCCGCTAAGAACTGTATTATTATTGGCAGCGATCAGGTAGCACTTGTCGAAACTGAAAACGGCCCACGTTTACTGGGTAAACCAGGTTCTGAAGAAAACGCTGTCGCACAACTCAAAATGTGTCAGGGGAAGCAAGTCTCTTTTTATACCGCACTTTGCCTTCATCATGTCGCTAGTGGTAAAACAGTGAGCCAAGTTGATGAAACTCGTGTTTTCTTTCGTTATAACAGTGATGAAGCGCTGGGTGCCTATGTAAGGAAAGAAAAACCGCTAGATTGTGCAGGAAGTTTTAAAAGCGAAGGAATGGGTGTATTACTTTTCGATAAAATCGAAAGTCGTGATCCAAATAGTTTAGTTGGGTTACCCGTTATGTTGCTTAACGACCTTTTATCGACCCATTTCGATGTTGATTTACTGATGTTAGCTGTTAGCTAGTTGCTAAAAAACGAATAGCTTCAGGTGCGGTGCAATTAATATACTGAAACGGGCGTGATGGACTGGCATGGCAAGCGAAATACCTGCAGCACTAATCAAATAGAGCTGCTTGTAGTTCTTTAATCGAGTGGACCAGCGCAACTGGCTCTAGCGCTTCTAAGTGCACTTGAGCATGCACACCGTACGACACCCCTATTCTATCCATGCCAATAGTTTTGGCCATTTGCATGTCGTAGGTGGTGTCACCAATCATTACTGCATCGCTTGCTTCGAACCCCAGTTCATCGAGCAGTTGCAATAACATATCGGGCGATGGTTTCGATTGTGCTTCATCAGCGGTACGTGACGCACTAAAAAAGGCTCCGGTGTTTGTCTGTTTCCAAGCCCGATCTAGCCCTCTTCGTGCTTTGCCTGTCGCAACGGCTAGCGTGCAGCCAGCAGTTTTCAAACTACTAAGTAGTTTCTCAACATCAGGAAACAATGGGCAAGGTGTTACATCAACGCTAACAAATGCCTCTTTATAGGCTTGAACCAAACGGTCTCCAAGTTCAGAGTCAGTAATCGAGAAGAGCTGCATAATCGCCGGCTTTAGGCTAATACCAATAATATGCCCTACTTCTTCATAAGTGGGTATTGGCATATCACATTGCTTTGCTGCAAGTTGCATGCAGTTCACAATTTTATCGGCAGAATCCATCAACGTGCCGTCCCAATCAAATATAACCAGTTTGTATCGGGGTGATTTATTAGCCGCAAAAACGCTATTTTGACCTAACTGCATAATTATAATGCGCTCAAGGTTTTTGACAGCGCGTCATCAAGAGGTGCCGAAAAGGTAACACGCTCTTCAGTTGCAGGATGAAGTAATGAAATACTACGTGCATGCAGAAACAGCCTGTTTAACCCTTTGCCCTGCATTGCACTATCGAATTCAGTATCGCCATATTTTGGGTCGCAGGCTATCGGATGCCCTGCATGGAGGCAGTGTACTCGAATTTGATGCGTTCGGCCTGTAATCGGAGAAGCCTCCACAAGCGTTGCCCCATCGAATCGTTCGAGAATACGGTAGCGCGTTTCAGAGGGTTTGCCATCGTCACTTACACTCACCATTCGCTCGCCAGATTGCAAAACATTCTTGCGCAAAGGCGCTTTCACTTTAAAACGGTTTTCAGGCCAATCACCCGCTACCAGCGCATTATAACGCTTGTCCATTTTACCTGTGCGAAGCTGCTCGTGCATATGACGAAGCGCTGAGCGCTTTTTAGCGATAAGGATACAGCCAGAGGTGTCTCTATCTAGCCGGTGCACCAGTTCCATAAACTTAGCATCAGGACGAAGTGCACGAAGCCCTTCAATTAAGCCAAAACTTAAACCGCTACCACCGTGAACAGCCATACCAGAAGGTTTGTTAATAACCAGAATACGGTCGTCTTCGAACAAAATGTGCGACTCGAGCGCCGCAATTTTTGCTAGTTTCGGTGAAGGTGCTGGGGCGCCTTCCGACACTCTTACAGGCGGAATTCTTACGAGATCGTCAGCTTGTAACTTGTATTCAGGTTTTACCCTGCCTTTATTTACGCGTACTTCGCCTTTTCGCAAAATACGGTAAATCATACTTTTCGGTACACCTTTTAACTGAGTACGTAGAAAATTATCTATTCTTTGGCCTGCTAAGTCGGCCTCTATCGTTACAAAACGAACTTTTTGGGGAGCTTCATCTTTCATGCGCGCATTATACCCAATGCTAATTCCGCAATATACATAAAGTTTAAAAATGAGGAAAAATGATTGTTTAGCGGCATTTTTTAAACAAGCATTGTGTTTTTGCGTGGTTTAAAATAATTATTATTGAATATTTCCGTGACTCTCCTTGCTTAAATTCGGTATTTGATGCCATAATTATCGCCGTTTTTTACACGAAAATTTTCAGGTAGCAATAAGGGCCAAGAACGGTACAAAAACCAAAAGGCCAGTTACGTGAGTTGCATCGTGAAAAAACAGCAAGACCGATTAAACAACCCGCATGGTTATGCGCTAGTTGTAAGATGCTTGTAAATGAAAAAAGCGTGATTTAGATGTCGGTGGCATCAGCAATGAAAAACATTTTCATACCGACCGAGCTAGAGAGGCAACGACTACACTGCCGTAATAAAGCTGAATCACTGCTTGCGAACATAAAATAAGTTTGCCGTTTAGCTAACAGAATTAAATGACAATCAAGCGAAAGATAGTTTCGTTTGTAACAATGAATACAGTAACAAGGGCTTGTCGCTCCCGACATCCTAAACGCAGTGTGACATTGGCTTTTCGTATACTAGAGCGCAGCAGTAATTGCGCCAGCATACTCAGCCTAAGCGCTTACTAAGCAATCATCAGCAAAGCGCTGGTTTAAGTAGCAAAGTCACCCACCAAGGATAATGCGACGTTACAACAAGGTCCCCGTCCAGCCGTGAGGTTGCGCGGTGAGGGTTTGCACATGTCACTTTAATTTTGTGTCTTAACGGCTGTACTAAAACAGAGTTAGATACAATGAAAAGAATGTTAATTAATGCAACTCAGCAAGAAGAGTTGCGTGTTGCCCTTGTTGATGGGCAGCGACTGTACGATTTAGATATTGAAAGCCCAGGACACGAGCAAAAGAAAGCCAATATCTACAAAGGCAAAATAACCCGCGTAGAACCTAGTTTAGAAGCTGCTTTTGTTGACTACGGCGCAGAGCGTCATGGTTTCCTACCCCTCAAAGAAATTGCCCGCACCTACTTCCCCAAAGGTTACAAATTCGAAGGCCGCCCAAACATCAAAGATGTGATTAAAGAAGGCCAAGAAGTTATTGTTCAAATCGACAAAGAAGAACGTGGCCAGAAAGGCGCCGCACTTACTACGTTCTTATCGCTAGCAGGTAGTTACCTTGTATTGATGCCAAACAACCCTCGCGCAGGCGGAATCTCACGCAGAATCGAAGGCGATGAGCGCACAGAACTTAAAGAGTCACTAAGCAAATTAGACCTTCCTGACGGTATGGGTTTGATTGTTCGTACTGCGGGCGTTGGGAAGTCGTACGAAGAGTTAGAGTGGGATTTAAAAGTTCTACTTAAACATTGGGAAGCCATTTCTGAGGTTGCAGAACAGCGCGAAGCGCCGTTCTTAATTCACCAAGAAAGTAACGTCATTGTTCGTGCAATTCGTGACTATCTACGTCGTGATATTGGTGAAATCCTTATCGATAAAACGAGCATTTATGAGCAAGCACTTCAGCACATTCAGCTAGTGCGCCCAGACTTTGCTAACCGCGTAAAATTATACCGCGGTGAAGTGCCTTTGTTCAGCCATTATCAAATTGAAAGTCAGATTGAGTCTGCGTTCCAACGTGAAGTTCGTCTTCCATCGGGTGGATCAATTGTTATCGATCCTACAGAAGCACTTACCTCTATTGATATCAACTCTGCCCGTGCTACCAAAGGTGGCGATATTGAAGAGACTGCGCTCAACACCAACCTTGAAGCTGCTGACGAAATTGCACGTCAATTGCGTTTACGCGACTTAGGTGGCTTGGTAGTTATCGACTTTATTGACATGACGCCTGTTCGCCACCAGCGCGAAGTTGAAAACAGAATGAAAGACGCGGTAAGAAGCGACCGTGCACGCGTTCAGCTAGGCCGTATCTCTCGCTTTGGTCTTCTTGAGATGTCACGCCAGCGCTTGAGACCTTCTTTGGGTGAGTCTGCACACATTGTATGCCCTCGCTGTTCTGGTCATGGCACCATTCGCGGTACGGAGTCTTTAGCACTGTCTATTCTTCGTATTCTTGAAGAAGAGAGCATTAAAGAAAACACTGGGCAGATTGAAGCGCAGCTTCCAGTGCCAGTTGCAACTTATCTTCTCAACGAGAAGCGTAAATCAATTCAGCTTCTAGAAAAACGCCACGGTGTTGACTTACTATTAATTCCTAACGCAAACCTTGATACACCTCACTACCAAGTGCTTCGTCGTCGTCCAGATGACGTGGTATCAGAAGCAAGTTATGACGTTGAATTGATGCCAGCAGTTGAGGCAGAAACAGAAACCACAACTACAGCACCTGTTAAGCGTGAAGAGCCTGCACTAAAAGGTTTAGTGGCACCAACAGCAGCACCAGTGGTAGCGCCTAAAGAAGAAAAGGTACAGGCGGAAGATGGCCCTTCTCTGTTTGCGCGAATTGGCAAGTGGTTTAGCGACTTATTGAGCTCTGAAAGCGAAGAAGACAACAAGCAAAGCAAAAAGAAACAGTCTAATAACCGTGGCAAAAATGCACGCAATCGCAACAACGACGACCGTCGCCGTAAGCCTCGCAATAAGAACAATCGCCGTAATAATCAGTCTTCACAAGGTAAAGACGGTGAGCAGCAAGACAACCGTAAGTCACGCAACGAACAACGTTCTGAGCAAGATGACAAGCGTAATAACAGAGGCCGTAAGCAGCGTAACAAGCCTCAACAGCAACGCGATGAACAGCAAAAGCCAAAGCACGAAAGTAATGATAACGAACAGCAGGAAAACCAAACGCAGAAGAAACGCGAGGTTGCTGAGCGTAGAAAACGTCGTGACAAACGTCGCAGTGTTCGTGTTAAGAAAGACGAAAACGGTCAAACTGTAACCGAGCAGCCGCAGCAAAAGCCAAAGGCTTCGGAAGCGAAAAAAGAGGTTCAGAAAGGCCAAGCGCAAGAAGCGTCAAAGCCTGAAGATCAAAACAACGTAAAAACCGAAGTTGCAGTAGAAAAGGCAGCAGAAAACAAAGCTACTAAACCTGATGCTACAAATGTAGTTGAAGCAAACGAAGCACCTGCACAAACAGCTGATGTACAAAATGCTACAGAAGCTAATGTGAAAGAGGCAGACGTTACCTCAGTTGAGTCTTCTGCTATTAACACAACTAACGCAGACGTTGCTGATGCTACAGATGCTAACGATGACGCAGCGAAAGCTGATGACGAAAACGGTCAAAAGCGTGAAGGTCGCGGTCGCTCGCGTCGTTCTCCACGTCACGTAAGAGCTGCAGGCCAACGCCGTAAGAAAGAAGCACAACAGGGTGACAGCGCCGACGTTGCGCAAACTCAAGCAGAGCAACCAGGGCTACTTGAACCTGCGACAGGAGAAAGTAAAGAGGTAGACAATACAACGTCTAGCAACAATGCTCCTGTTGTTGAAGAAACTCAGGCAACTGAACCGGGCAAGCTTGAAGCAGCACCTGCTAAAGAAGCTGCTGAGAAAGAAGCCGAGCAAGTAGCTAAGAAGGTAGCGCCGAAAGCAGCTAACGTTGAAGTTGTTCAAGATGAGCTTCAATTTGATGCTCCTGAGAGCGATTCAAGCGAAAGCACCAGTGATGAAAGCTCAGATGACGTTACAGCTCAGCCAGATGTAGAAAGCGCTGCTGATGTACCTGCTAATGAAGATGTAAATACAGCACCTGAAGTGGAAACCGAGGCATCATCGCAAAACGATGTGAAGCCAGAGCAAGTTGAGATTAACTTATCTGAACAAGCATCGGAAGAAGCTGTAAAGGCAGAAGACACGGCAACACAGCAAGAAGTTAAAGAAGATGGCATTTCAGAAGCGCCTGCTACTGAAAAGACTTCTGCACAGACTTTTGCAACACCTGCTGGTGATATTAACTCAGCGCTTGCAGCAAGCGGTAAAGGCAAACGTCGCGCTTCACACCCTATGGCTCTGCCAGTTGAAGTTAACGATACGTTTGTTGATGTTGCGCTTACTGCCAAAAGCGATGAAGCTCGACCTGCTTTAGTAGTATCAGGTAAAACAGCTGCTATTGCTAAAGCTACGTCGAAAGCGTCGGCGCCAACTACACTTCCGACAAGTGTAGATAGCTAAAAGCCAAAGTAACGCTAAAAAAACGCCAAAACTTGAAAAGCCGCTTAACAGCGGCTTTTTTATTTGGGCATGATCCGTCAGTATATCCAGTGAACTGTACGGGGCGTAAGTAGGAGTTATTCAATGCGTGTTCAACAGCAGCATATAGACTGGCTTAAGAGGCTATGCAACGTAAACGTAACGTCTACAACGTTAATTCAAACGTTGTGGAGTGGTTACGGAGAATGTTTTAGAGCAACATTAGAACACTCTTCTGCACAAACATCACAGCTTAAGCTGCCTACCGCTGTGGTAGTAAAGTGTGCCAGCCCAGCCAATGCCACTAGCCATCCTAGAGGATGGAATAACAACACAGGTCACCAGCGTAAGTTGCAGTCTTTTATTATAGAGAAGGCATTTTATAAATACCTACAGCCACTTACTTCACCACAATGCTATGTGCCAAAGCATGTGGCTAGCGAATCTAAAAACGGAAACACAATGCTTGTTATGGAAGACCTAGCAACCATTGGTTTTTCTCATTGCGCATCGTCACTGTCTATTACGCAATCTGAAACCGTACTGCAATGGCTAGCTGCCTTTCATGCGCAATTTCTTGTTAAGCGTGATGCAATACACAAAAATGAGGTAGAAGTGTGGCAACAAGGCACCTATTGGCACTTAGCAACAAGAATGGATGAACTTGCTGCCATGCCCGACTGCGAACTAAAACATAAAGCGCACGAACTAGATAAAGCGTTGAATAATTGTAGTTATCAAACACTCGTGCATGGTGATGCAAAGGTTGCCAACTTCTGCTTTACCGAGAATTTTGAAAACTGCGCTGCCGTCGATTTTCAATATGTTGGTTATGGTGTAGGCATAAAAGATGTGGCTTACTTTTTGGGCAGCGCACTAACAACCGATGAACAAACAACCTATTTGACACACCTATTAACGATATACTTTGAAACATTGAAAAACGCACTTCGCACCCGTAACACGCAATTGGAAAACCAGTCCCCTTCAACGCCAACGCCCTACCCAGTTTCGGTATTCTCTGAAAACGAAATAGCGGAAATCGAAAGACAATGGCGTGGGTTATTTAGTTTTGCTTGCGCTGATTTTCACCGATTTTTATCGGGTTGGAGCCCCGGGCATTGGAAAATAGACCGCTTACTTCAAGAGCAAACTGCTACCGCACTTGCACAAATGTAATGCGACAGTGTAGAAACTTACACAATTCCAAGTACAAAGAGTTGCATAACGTGCACTTTTCGCCGGCATTACACGTATTTAATATATTCTTTATGCCGTTACGTAATGTTTATGTACAAACGCAAGTTATACCTATTTGGTCTGCTATCCACTTTTATTCTACTTATTGCTCTTGCCAGCGCAGCCGTTTCTGCTCATCTAACGCGGGCAAACCTTAAACAAAGTCAGCTTGCACAATCGCTTCTTTCAGAGCACCAGCAGCTCTCTAGTATCTCGTACCGCCTGTTTAAACAGTTAACCGATGAGCTTATTTTTGGCAAAAATGCTAATCAGGCCAAAGTTCGAAACAAGCAACAGCAAATACAACAATCTCTTGTGCGTATAAAACAGTTCGAACTTGCCCAACGCGAAGCGCTTGGTATTGAAGCTACACAAGGCAGCGTAGAAGATACTGACGAGCTTGAGGCATTAATTGCCGAGATTGTAAACGAGTTTAGAGCCATTGCGCAAAGTAACGATTCAGCACCACTGTATGAACAACAACGTTTGCAAACGTTGCTTGAATCGACGATTGATAATCAGTTTAGAGAAGCAATTAACTCGGCAGTAACTCGTCAAACCCGCGTGGTGTCGGGGATTAACGCAAGTATTGAAACCCTTAATACCAGTATTGTGTGGTTTACTATTTGCCTTGGCATTATCACCTGCCCGTTTATTTTGCTTGGCTGTTATTGGCTGTTTAACTCTCTTTATCAACCTTTAACGGTAATAAGAACAGGCACAGATGCCATTGCATCAGGCAATTATGACTACCGGCTTCCAGAGACCTTGGACGATGAGTTTACCGACTTAGTGAAGGCGTTAAATTCTATGATCACAAGGCTGGCTGAACACGAAGACAAAGCCGATGCCTACAGAAAACAACTTGAGTTTGAAGTAGAAACTAGAACACGAGCGCTCAAAGAGGCCAACAGTAAACTCACGCAAATTGATGCTAAACGACGCCAATTTATGGCAGACGTAAGTCACGAGCTAAGAACACCGCTAACCATTATACGCGGCGAAGCACAGGTAACGTTAAGACAGCGTTCAGCAACTAACGAAATTTACCAAGAGACGTTAGAAACGGTGCTAGAACAAGCCATTAACCTAAGCAAACTTGTTGATGACCTATTGCTTTTAGCGCGTGCAGAAATGCACGAGTTTACGCTCGACCTTTCAAAAACAAATCTGCAAAGCCTGTTAGAACAGCAAACCTCAACATGGCAAAAAGTCACTAAGCCCAGAGAATTTAAACTTGAATGGGCAGTGAATCGCAACGTGCATGTATTTATCGATGAAGGACGCCTTTTACAAACTCTCACTATTCTTATTGAAAATGCGCACAAGTATTCTCACGAAGGACAGCCTATTACGCTAAAAGTGAGTTCAAATAACGACTGGGTTACGCTTTCTGTTATCGATATTGGCGATGGTATTTCATCTGGCGACCTAGAGCACGTATTTGAACGCTTTGTACGACTTAAACGAAAAGGTGATGGAATGGGGCTTGGGCTATCCATTGCTAAAGCCATTGCTGAGGCCCATGGCGGAAAGCTTGAAGCACGCTCCACCTTAGGAAAAGGCTCTGAATTTATGCTTGCTATTAAAGCATCGCCAGACAGTGAATAAACAAAAAGAAATACCCTTTTATAGTTATTGAAAAAATTTTAAAGAAGAGACACAAGTAATGAAAATCCTGATTGCCGACGATGAAGCCCCTTTATTGCGATTTTTATCCAGAGGGTTAAGTGCAGAAGGCTATGAATGTGTGGAAGAAAGTGCGTTACATAACCTTGTTACTCGTATAAAACAAGAAGCACCGGCTATTGCTGTGCTCGACCGCATGTTTGGTGACGAGGATAGCGTAGAACTACTTTCGACAATTAAAGCTATGCCTAACGCACCTATGGTGCTTTTACTTACCGCCGTAGACGAAGTAAAAGAACGGGTTCACGGTTTAAAGTTAGGTGCTGACGACTATCTTTGTAAACCTTTTGATTTTGATGAATTATTGGCGCGTATAACTGCATTGAGCAGGCGTGCCAATGTAATGGTTGAAGCTCCGACGTTACAAATAGGCCCTTTGAAAATTGACGAGGAGTCTCGAATTGCCATGCTGAACAATGAAGAGCTTACACTGACCAAGCTTGAGTATGACATGCTTTATTATTTTGCAGAAAACGCTGAAAAAGTATTGTCACGCGAGCGTATTTTAAGCCGTGTTTGGCGCAGCCACAGCGATCCACTTACCAATGTTGTCGATGTCTATATTAGCCGACTCCGCCAAAAGCTGAGTAGCGCAGATGATATAGCCATTGAAACGTTGAGAGGTAATGGTTACCGACTAAGTACAAAAAAAGCCCAGACTAGCAATTAGCCTGGGCGTCGTGCGTTAGGTGCAAAATAATATATGCTAATTCAAAGTTGTTACAGTACATTAGCAAGGAGTGTCTGAAGCACTGTACCTTTGGACCCAACACGAAGGAACACACTGGGTAGCATCTCGGTAACCGCTTGAAATACTACGCACTTAAACTGGCTATGACTTGTCACCTACATTAAAGGAACATTAACACAGCATTAAACTGCGCGTTTCATATCGATATGAGGAATACCGTCCTCTAAGTACATCTGCGATTTACTCACAAAACCAAACCCTTCGTAAAACCGCTTTAGATACTCTTGTGCGCCTATTTCAATGGCATGTGTTGGCCAAATGCTTTCGCAATGAGAAATTGCCTCAGCCATTAATAGTTTTCCCATACCACTTCCGCGGTGGTCTTCTTTCGTGGCCACACGCCCTATGCTTGCAGAGGGGTAACTTACACCTGGGGCAAGTAAGCGCGCGCACGCCACAAGAGTGTCGCCTTTAAAACCCATAAGATGTCGAGATTCGGCGTGACGATCTTTCTCGTCCAATTCTGGGTATGCACAGTTTTGCTCCACAACAAACACGTCCACACGCAGCTTCAACAGCTCGAAAAGCTCATTTGTCGTTAACTCTTTAAATTGCTTTGCCTGCCAAGAAATCATGCTTGCCCACACTTAAAATATTAGTACTACAAAGAGTATGGGATATTGCCAAAGCTATTGCTTAATTCAAGTTTTGTTTTAGTTAAAACACAGCTGAACACTTCTACCCTTTTACACATGGACTAGTTCAAAAAATTTTTAAACCCCTTTAGAAGTAGTTAAACGTTATTGGGGAATAATAAAAAAGATTCAGGAAGACGATATAAGAAATTGCTGAAAAGCAATATAGAACAAGTAGTTGATAATTAACAATAGCTCATGACTGCGCCGAAAAAAACGAACAGATGCACGAACGTAGCCAATAACATTACTTAATACCTTTAATTGCTTCTATTAGGAGTTAAAGGTTTAAGTAAACTTACCTATCAAATGCAAGCGATTGAAATATAAAGCATATTCAAAAAACAGCTTGAATAAGGTTAAGGAATATCTATCCGTTAAAAACCCCTTTAATGTGATCATGGCAATGCGAAAAATTGCGCTTCACACTTACACACTGTTTTGCCATTAGTGCAAAGGCAGTAGTGATAATGATGTGAATGAAAATAATGAAAACTACAAAGGGAAAATGACGTGAAAACATCATTAACTGTATTATCTGCAGGAATTATCGCTGCACTTTCTTCAACTGCAATCCAAGCTAACGATTTAGTTATCAGTGGTGTTATTGATGGCCCGTTAAGTGGGGGTGTTCCAAAAGCGGTTGAACTTTTCGTGGTCAACGACATAGCAGATTTATCTACCTATGGTCTTGGTTCTGCAAACAACGGTGGCGGCACTGACGGTGAAGAGTTCACTTTCCCGGCTGGTACTTCTGCAACCGCTGGCACCTATATTTATGTGGCATCGGAAATTGATGGCTTTACTGCATTCTTCGGTTCAGCCCCAGATTACGATACATCATCAATGGGTATTAATGGCGATGACGCAGTTGAGCTATTTAAAGATGGCAACGTTATTGACACCTTTGGCGACATCAACACAGACGGAAGCGGTACCGCATGGGAATACCTCGACGGTTGGGCGTATCGCACGTCAGGTCAAACTGCAAATGGTGGCAGTTTCGATGCGTCTAACTGGACGTACAGTGGTGTTAACGCACTTGATGGTTCGAGCACAAACGCAGGCGCAACAACGCCCTTCCCAACAGGCACGTTTACCACCGAAGGTGGTGGTGAGGTAGTAGAAGTTCCTGAGGAGCCTGTTGTAGAGCTTGGCGTATGTGGTGATGACGCCACACTCATAAGCGCTATTCAAGGCAACGAAAGCAGCTCTGCTGAAGTTGGCAACAATGTTATTATCGAGGCTATCGTTACGGGCACTCGTGCAGGCGGCTTCTTCGTACAGGAAGAAACATCAGATTACGATGCAGACGACTCCACCTCTGAAGGCCTTTTCGTACAAGGTAGCGTTGAAGTTGAGACCGGTAATGCTGTGCGCCTTTATGGTGAAGTAGAAGAAAACTACGGTATGACAACTCTTGCTATGGACAGTGATGTAGCTGCACTTGATTGTGGCACCGCAGACGCCGTATCGGCAGTTGAGCTCTCTATGCCCTATCAGCTTGACCTAGAAACGGTTGAAGGCATGGTTGTGAGTGTTACAGATGCAACGGTAACAAGCACAAACAATCTGTGGCGTTTTGGTGAAGTAGTTGTTAGCGATACTATTAAACGTCAACCAAGCGACGTAGCAGCTCCACTTTCTGAGGCGTACGTGGCGGCTGAAGAAGCGAGCGAGACTAGCCTTCTGACAATTGAAGACAACAGCAGCTCTCAATACCCAGACGCACTAAATTATTTCCCTAATTTTAGCTATGCCAACGCTATCCGTATTGGTGATTCTGTTTCTGCATCTGGCCCGTTAAACTACAGTTTTGGTACTTTCAGAATTAACCCTAGCGACATTATTGAAGTAACCTCTACTCGTGAAGCTAACCCTGTTGTTACAGAGGGCAACCTATCAATTGCAACGTTCAACGTCCTTAACTACTTTAATGGCGAAGTAGATACAAATGGTGAGGTGACATTCGATTTTGATGGCAATCGTGGTGCACGTAATGCTGCAGCCTTCGATTTGCAACAAGGCCGTATTGTTGAAGCAATCGTTAACCTAAATGCCGATGTTGTCGGTTTAATGGAAATCGAAAACGATGGTTTCGGTGAAGATAGTGCAATTCAATCTCTTGTTAATGCTATCAATGCTGAACTTGGTGAAACAGAGCAGTACTCATTTATTGCAACCAGTGATAACAGTGAAATTGGAACAGATGCCATTACCGTTGGCTTGTTGTTCAAGGCTTCAGTAGTAACGCCAGAAAATGATGCTATAGTTGTGGCCATGCCAGAACAGCAGCTTGAAGAAGATAGATTGGCACGCATGCGTCCAAGCCTTCTTCAATCGTTTGTACACATTGAAAGCGGTAAATCGTTTCTTGTTGCGGTAAATCACTTTAAATCCAAGGGTGGTAAATGCGCTGAAGACGCTGCAGAGTCACCTTCAGAGATCACTACTATTCAAGGTAGCTGTAATGCCCTTCGTGTATCAGCTGCTATTACGCTTGGCAATGCGTTAAACGATGAAACGTTACCGGAGCGCAAGATTATCTTGGGCGACTTAAACGCTTACAGTGCTGAAGATCCTGTAGCTGTGCTTACTGACTACTCGCCAGAGTCTCGCGGCTACACCATCACAACAGCGATTAACACAGGTATGGACGAAGGTTCATCAGTGGAAATCGGTTCTGGTTTTGGCTATCACAACTTAGCTGAAGAATTCGATGCAGAAGGTTTTTCATATTGGTTCCATGGTACTCAGCAGGTAGGTAGTTTAGATCACGTATTGGCAAGTGACGCCATGCTTGCAGACGCCATTGACGGTACACACTGGAATATCAACTCAGTTGAAGCCTACCAGCTGCAATACGACCAAGCGCTTCGTTTTTACGCAGATGAAGACGGCTATGCCTTTACTGACGTGGGGCCGTTTAGAAGCTCAGACCACGACCCATTCATTGCTACCTTCGATTTACAAGCTGACGTTGTTGAAGAGGATGACGTGCCAAGTGACGATAGCTCGGGTGGAGCAATGGGAGGAATTCTTGCTCTGCTAGCTGCAGTGGTTGGCTTTCGTCGTCGCGCTAGTACTGCTAAAAAATAAGAAGTAAAAGTATCAAGCACACGAACACTTAGTGTGCTTATTCCACAAAAAAGCTGCCCTCGTAAGGGCAGCTTTTTTATTAATAGTCGAGAATCTAACTATGCGTTAATACCAGAAGCGCTTTATTTAGGAATCGGGTTAAGTCTGAGCTGTGCTCAATACTCAGCGAATAAGTTGTTCTTTGCTAATTAAAGGGTTTATCGATACCCGTGAATACCTGTGCAATATCTGCTCGAGTTAATGGCTTTTTTAAAATCCCTTTTGCTAGTGTAGAAATCCGATTCGCACTATCCTCGTTAATTGAAAATACATCACCTGTCATGATGTATTTTCTAGCACTAGGGGCGAGGTTTCGATGCTTTATAGACTGCAGTAGATGCAAGCCATCAAGAATAGGCATTTTAATATCTGTCAATATGACATCAAACTTATCGTCATCCTCTGATAAGATGCGCAGGGCGTCGGCGCCGTTATCTACAAACGTACAGTTCCCCCCCATTGCTTCAATCAAGTTAACGATACTAGTACCAACAGAATAATCATCTTCTACAAGTAAAACTTTCTCTGTAGTGCACGCTACTATGTGCTGTTTGTCTTGCTTATAGTCAATAGCGCTCCTGATAAAATGACACGTAAAGCACGTTCTTCCGGGTTGAGATGAAAAACTTATCGAACCGCCAAAACTTTCGATAAGGTTTTTAGAGATTGAAAGTCCTAATCCAGTGCCTTCCCCCACTATCTTGTTAGTAGTAAATGGCTCAAAGATTTTTTCCTTTAACTTTTCACTAATACCAATGCCGTTATCTTCAACGTCTAGCTGACAATATTGTGGCTTTGAAGTGAGAATAATATTTATGTCTTTTATGTGGTTATCGCTGTTTAGTACAGCATGTCTCGCGTTGGAAAGCAGGTTTACAATAATTTGCTGAATTCCGGACCAGTCTGCCAATATGCCATATTCCCTTTTTTCACCTTCAACGTGGAGTGATACATTAATGCCGTCTTTTGAATACAGCTTTGTCAGCATTTCGACTGTTTCTTGAATACAATCAACTAATCCAATAGTTTCAAGATTTATATGTTCACGGGTAACCGATGTTACGCTTCGCAAACCATCAACTATCTTCGCAATTCGCGTGCATGCATCTTTCATCCGAGTAGTAATATTTTCAAAATGCGCAGGCGTCGTTATTCCACGCATTAGGTCTAATTCGAGTAAATCAATTGATGTAGTGACTACAGACAAGGGGTTGTTAATTTCATGCCCAACACCAGCAGCGACCTCTCCCAACAGAGCGAGCTTTGCTTTTCTCTCTGCAACCTTCCTATGACTTTCAATTGCTTGCAATGATAATTTTTCGTCGGTTATGTCAAAGCAAATACCTGCGAGGGACTTGTGGACATCCCCCCCTACATTTGTTAACTCCGCTTTTACTCTCACCCAGCGATGTTTACCGTTCTCACTTTTTATTTCGTACTCATAATCCAGCGGGGCTTCACCAGAAATTGCCCTTATTACGTTTATATTGAATCGCTCTGCATGCTCTTCACAAATGAGTTCCATCCATTCATCAATTCCACTTACTGCATTATCGCCAGATTCAAAGTGGATATTGGCAGTTTTTTCATCCCAAAACAGGTAATCGTGATGAATATTGAAATACCAACATCCAATGTTTGAGGTTTGAAAGATCATATTGCTCTTATGAATATAATCTAGAACTTGTTTATGTCCTGATACGTCACGCTGCACGCTTATCCAGTGTGAGTACCAACCTGTTACATCTTTCACCGGTGAAATGTGTAATTCAACTTCAAACGGACTTCCCTGTTTTGTGTAATTGGTTAATGTTTTTTTAAAAGTGTCCCACTTTGACAGCGAGGAACGTATGCTTGAAGTAACGTCACGGTCTGGACTCCCTCCCTGTAGAAACCGAGGAGAACGACCAAGAACTTCATTTTTCTTATAACCGGTCATATTTAAGAAAGCTTGGTTACAAAAAACAATTCGAGGACCAGGGTTGTTAATAACGTCGGCTTCAGTAAGCACTACTGCGTCAGAAATACTATTAAACAGGGTATGTTCAAAATGACCAGTAATGACACGCTCTGAATAATCATAGAGGGAGGAGATGGCAAGCATTATGCCTTTATCATTTAAGGAAAACGCAAAATGTCGTGAGTGAATAAGCTCTGGCGCGTCTACTTCTCCAAAGAGTATTTGCTCGTACTGATGTCCGCTAAAATGCTTTATACACCAATAAACGGTATGTTTTATTCTGCGCATTAAACCGACTGAGTCATCAATCGCAAAAAGCTGGTCTCCCACTCTGATGTAGTCAAGAGAAGGATTTATAAAACACATCATTTGCCCTACATTCTCATTTGAAAGTAGCGCCGAGAACTTATCCGTTTCGTGCATTAATCGTTACCTATAGATTAATGTCTCCCCATCCAATGTCTTTTGCACACGGGAGCTTGTTTTGTTCTATGGCAGAAGTTAACGCCGTTAGCCAGTTGCTGTACTGCCCATTAGAAGTCGTTGATATTAGAGCAGTCTTTCCCGATAGATCACAGCCGAGTACGCTCCCTATTGACTGTAGTAGATTTTGAGAATGATGCGAATATAGTGCGTTTATCGACTTACCTTTTTGCTTTGCCCGTAATGTTGCAGCTTGTGCTGCTGCGATACACATCACTGCTAACTGTTTTTGAAATATCTGAATACTTTCACGTGTTAGTTGTGCTGAACCATAAGCTTGAGAATTCAAATTTTGATTAAACTGTTCTGCGTGAACAGGGAAATGTGTGCATAGCGGATTCGCTTTATGCTCGAGTAAAGGAGTAAGGGAATTGCTGAGTATTTGAAGCGGCTTTATGCCGACATGTCGTCCAATTCCAGTTTCATCAATCAGAGAAGGTGGTAGCCCTTTGCTAAACGACGACTCTACCAATAAGCATAGCTGCGCCTCATTATGCTTCGCTAGAAGCGCAACACAACTTCTTTGTTTATCCATCGACATCCCTACATGCTGACCAAGAAAGTTACCACCATGTAAATGGGTGCGGTAGTCTGCATTTATAAGCGGGTTATCAGTTGCACCGTTCATTTCTATTTTAATGGTACGCTCTATAACGAATAGCTCTTCAATTATTGCACCAAGATACTGCGGCATGCAGCGCAGCGAATATCTATCTTGAATAAGTTCATCATTAGAAAAACCTTTCTCAACCTGCTTCTGAGAGTGGATTAACGCAGAGCTTTCTAGCGCTTCGCGCAATATGGATGCGACTAAAACTTGGCCTGGATGTGGGCGATATTTGTGAATAAATGCATTAAACGGGTTTATGTCGCACTGCATAACCTCTGCAATCAGAATCTGAATATGCATATGAAGTGAGAAAGCGTGCGATATTCTTATACAATTATTGGCTGCAATAGAAGTAAGTACAGACGTACCATTAATTAATGCCAACCCCTCTTTGGGTTTAAGCGTAAAGGGGGTTAGGCCCAATGTCTTAAGTACGGCTTTTGCGTTCCTGTACTCGCCGTTATGTTTCAATTTAGTTGTTTCAGATATACCGCACGCTGCACCAGCCATGGCCGAAAGTGGGATGAGATCTCCACTGGCACCTATTGAGCCATACTCGTGTACAAGTGGAAGGCAATCGTTATTCGCGAGAAATAGATACCTGTCCACAATTGCTTTTCTTATCCCGGATACACCGTGACATAGTGAGTTGGCACGCAAAAGCATTGCCCCTTTTACATCTTCATCGGCTAGTGGCGCTCCCACGCCGCTCAAGTGGGATAAGATTAACTCTTCCTGAAGCAGCTCTTCACACACTGCTTCTTGATTTGCCATGCCGCCAAAAAGTGTGTTAACACCATAAATCTTGCGCCCTTCAGAGAGTAGTTCGTCCAACACACTTATACTTTTATTAAAGAAGTTGTCATCTAAGTGTGGCGATACTCTGGCGTGGACGTCACCTCCCACAAAACGTTCAAAACTAGTAAGTGACATCGAACTCCCATCTAGAAACAATGGTTCAGCCTGGTGCTCTTGGTTGATAAAATGGTCTTTCGCTAGATTTGACATAATCGTTACCTCTCAGCTCTTTATCTTCAGGCAGGGTTAGCCACGCTATCGAGCTCCGGCTCATCACTTGTTTCAACCACACCTAAATGCTCAGGCGTAATATCAGTTTCTTCATCATTAACGCCTACTTCACATTCGTTATTTGACTCCACCTCAACGTCACTTAATTGAGCATCAAGCCCAAGAATATCTCGCAAGTTTCTAACCGATGATGCACTTTCACGCGCGAAGTTATAAAGTCCATCGAGCATGATAAAATGTGACTCAAGTTCTGCTGAGGAGGCCTGTAAGATGCCTTTCAATCCACTTACAGTGCCTGCCGTCTGCCCCATTTGTCCAAGAAGCATTTGTACATCGCTCCACTGACTTTCAACAGTGTCGACCACTGAGAAAAGCGTACTACTGACGCTGTTAATTTTTTCATCTATCGACACCATCGACGTAGCAGAATCTGCGCTACTTTGTAGAATAGAAGCTGAGATTTCTGAAATTTTTACCGTAGCTAAATCGGTTTGCTCTGCTAATTTTTTTACCTCATCAGCAACCACCGCAAACCCTCTTCCTAATTCACCCGCACGAGCGGCCTCAATAGACGCGTTGAGAGCCAATAGTTGTGTCATTCGCGCAATGTCGGCTATAGAATTTGTGACTTCTGTTATCTCACTTGCCTTTTCAGCTAAATCGCTGATGCTTTCTCTTGTGTTTTCAACCAGAGCCACGCTTTCTGCTGTACTTTGTTTAAGTGCCGCTGAGTTGTCGTTAATACTGGTGTAACTTGCACCTAAGTTATTAATCGACATGTAAATTTGTTCAAACGTACTCGTGGCATAGTCTGCAGCATTTTCAGACTGTTCAAACGCCCCTCTTACAGCCTCTGGGTCGAAAGAATGCTCTTCATCTATGGCTACCACATGGTCGTTGTACATCACCATAGTTTCCATTTCTCTATTCACTTTTTCTACGATGCTGTGGTCTGCATTATAGGCTTGTAAGATCTCTGTTTTATCTCTGTTCGCCTCTCTAAGTAACTCCGTTATTCTCTCAATGACGCAATCATCATTGATGTTGAAGCCACGCTGCTTACAGATGGTATTAAAGCCGTCGATATTTTTTTCTATCAAGGTATTGAGGTGAGCAATAGGTTTCACTACTTGTGAATAATGTAGCCAACCTGAAATCGCCAATGATATGGCGCTCGTTCCACATAAGACAAAGCCAAAAAGGTCATTCCCTATAGCAAACAAGATACAACCTATTGTAAGTGCTACAAATGTAATAAACGACGAGATGAGAATTCTATAAATTTTTGACATTGCAACCTCCTGGTCCATCGCCTTCCGAATGGGTGGAGGGCGCTATTACAGCGCCCTTACAAACTTACCAGTCACACAATAAATACTGATTTTGATTATCTTTGAGCAACCTGAGTGTTACAGGCGTAGGTGCCATTTTGAGAGTAAACGTATACGGTATTTTGGTATCCAGACTATTTTCATTTTCAAATTTCTGCGCCACCATAAAGTTGTTGGTACAAGGGGCAACCTGTGTAAAAAAGTGTTTTCCCATTACTGCGCCTTTAGACATACCAGTATGCTGCTCTTGGTTGTCATTGTAGTCAGTCACCTTTCCATCGTGAGACATTTTCACGACACCAAAATTAGCCGCATTAAGGTTAGGTGTGCTGGCTGCGTTCAACTGATCAATTGTTACACTCGAGAAGTTCATAGTTATCTCCGTTTGCGTTAGTGAGGCTGTGAGCCAAAAGTCAATACCACAGAGAATCCGCGATGCGAGCCCCTTTGGTCTTGAATTGATGAAATGCAGATCTCTGCATCATGCGTTACATTTGATAAGTCTTTAAAAGATAGAGCGCTTGTTACCGTGCCTACCTCTTGCGCGGTACTAAGTAGTTCTGCATTTTTTGCAATAGAAATAGGAAGAAGTTGGGACAGCACTTTGCCGATAGCTGCGGCGCGCTTGGCAATGTATGTTTCACCTGTGGTGTTCCAGCTGTCGATAATACCCGACGACGTTATAGTAAAGATGACATGCTGCTTAACAGATTCAAAAACCTTGGAAAGTTTTTGCTCTGCTATAAAGCGCTCTGATTCAACTTTTACTTGGTTGGTTACATTGTTTAATGACGCAATAAAATCTTCCTTGTCCTGACGAACAACAGTGACATCCATCCACAATTCTTCATTTGCTTCGCCGTCATGACTGGCAGGTGCTTTCATGCAGAAACGCTGGTTCTCCATTATTTGACCGTGTTCCGCATCGTAGTTTGTTATTGCTTCCTTTAACGACGGAAGTTCATCATCTAAAAAATGGAAAAAATTGGCGAAGTAACCACCGGGCGCATAACGATTAAACAGTTGCGCTACTCTTGGGTTAGCCATTTTTACGTTTCCAGCATCATCAAACTTAATCAATGCCACCGGTGCAATGTATAAAAACTCTAAAAGCTGCTCTTCGTTCATCGTTATTTCCTTTGATAGAAAGCCAATAATGTTTTCAGCTATCACAGCATGGCTAACGGTTTTTTCAGACCGGTATCCGGAGTGTTTCAAAGTTGTTTCAGTGCAATTTGTGCGCAATTTTCTCCTCTATACTGTCATCAACTGGTTAACTAGAGGGCACTACCATGGAAGCAAATTATGTTTGGGGACAAAACGATAAAAATATTGAAGCACTAGTATTAGAGTTGATTGTAATTTCTTGTGAATATCGTCATATGGATAAGGCAGAAGTTATAAGCTTTGCCCAAAAAGTGGATGATAGAAATAAATGGCTGCTCGACTCATTGGCTACCTATCAGGCTCTAAGCTACATCTGCGAGTTTTTTAATATAAATGATGAAACAAAGATAAACGCCGTTCTGTCTCGCCCCAATTTAAAGGCTTGCATAAATCTGTGCATTGACGCTTTGAATTGCCCGGATGCGGCGATAACATTTTGCACATCAGGCAGCGAATCAAAACCAAAGAAAATTACTCATTCGCTTAAGTCGCTTCAGCAAGAAGTTGAAAGTTGGGTGCAAATAATTCCATTGGTAACTCATATCTATTGCACCGTGCCTTTGAAGCATATTTACGGTTTTATTTGGGGCGTACTGTTACCCAAAATGCTAAACCTCCCTTCATGTCGATTGGAAAGCGCGTTAGTTCACAAAACTAGAATTGAAAATGCGTCTCTTGTAATCGGCGTACCTGCATTACTGCCCTTGCTAGAACGTCTACCTAGTGAATCAAGAAAAAACAGCCATCTCATTTTGTCTACAGCCCCTCTTGATTTCATTACTTTAAGCACGCTGGATGGCTGGCATTTTAGATCTGCCATACAAATATACGGCTCAACTGAAACCGGAGGTATAGGCTATCGTTGTGGAAAACGAAAACACTATACATTTCGAAATGGACTTAGCTCTGATGACAAATCCATATTTAAAGGTGGCGAAAAAGTTGAGCTACAAGATAAGTTAACATTTCAATCTAACGAACACTTTCAGGTAGTAGGCCGCAAAGATGATAAAATTCAAGTAAACGGCTACAACGTTTGCCCCAATGAAATAACGCGTGAATTAGGAGAGCTTTCTGACGTTGAAGAAGCTGTAATCAGAGTCGTTGACGAAAAAAATAACAAAGCACTCAAACTCTTTATTGTACTGTCCAGCTCAGCAAATAAAGCTCGCGTACTTGAGTTTATTAATCAACGCTTTAATCGAATTATTTCAAGGCAATACGTGACATTTGGCGCCGGATTGCCGCTCAATGAGATGGGTAAGATATCTGACTGGGAACATACTTTAACAAGTTGAACGATTTTCCAAATAGTAACCAAAACCTACTGACGTTTTTATTAGTTTTGGTCGTTTGGGTTCACTTTCAATTTTTTTCCGAAGGCGGGATATACATATATCTACCGCCCTTGTGCTCTCGGGGCCGTTAACGCCCGTAATACTATCGATAATCTGTTCACGAGAATACACCTTGCCTGGATTTTTAGCTAAAAGAGCAAGTAACACATACTCGCCAATAGTAAGGCTGATATCGTCATCGTCAGAAATCAATGCTTTTCTATTAATATCTAGTGAATAACTTCCAACCTTAAGTATTTCTTGCTTGGGTTGTGAAAATGACCATCGTTCGATGAGTTTTTTTATCCTCAATAAAAGCTCTTTTGAAGAAAAAGGTTTTGGTAAGTAATCGTCAGCGCCGAACTCTAATCCAGAAACGCGATCTTCGACAGCCCCGCGTGCTGAGCACACGATAATCGGAATATCACTAAACCCTTTGATTTTCCTGAGCACGACCAGACCGTCTTCATCGGGAAGAGTAAGATCCAAAACGACGCAATGATACTCAGCACGTTTCACCTCCATAAGTGCAGTATTTGCATCTTTACAATGCATAACCCTATATCCATTCGCATCGAGATAGGCCTGCACAACATCGCCTAGTTGATAATCGTCTTCCACATATAAAATTGACTGCATGTATATTTATGTAACAACTGAAATTTAATGTTACTTATAGGTGTAGAATAAAAGATTATACTTTTCTAATAAACACCTGAAATTTGCATGAGTTTGTTCGCAGTGGCGCTATGTATTTATGCTTCAGCTACCACATGAAAAAAATAATGAAATCGCTTATAAGGTGGCGAGACACGTCGTTGTGGTTATATACAGTTGCTGTATGGAACTCTCTAACGGACTAGTAAAGATTACCTAAAACGAGCCTTGGATCAGGGTAGCGCTCTAACATTTTGGTAATGTCCTGTTGGCAAACAACACCCGGCATATCGCAAACATCAGGCTGCTCCGAACAAAGCTGTAAATGAAGATGTGGTGTCCACCCACCATTTTCATGCACATCACCCATCCAAGCAAACTCTTCACCTTTCGAAATTGCCTTACCCGGAGGATTATGTTCAAAGGAATCTTTACTTAAATGTCCGTAAAGCGCGTAGAATTTGTTCCCCTCGATCTGGTACTCGACGATGAGGGTGTAGCCATAGTCAAGCTCGAGGTGGTTATACTCGCGAGAAAAAACCACACCATCATCAAAACTATGAATGGGCGTATTTCTAGGCCCAAAAATATCAACACCAATGTGAATATTTCGTATTAATTCAGGGTTATCTGTATTTTTAAATTGTTCAGCGTTATATATATCAGGTCGTAATTCATTGTATTTACCTACGGCATATTCCTGTCCTTCAGGCATCACCATTGGCCCAGATGACAAGTCAAATACATGATAGTCAGAAGGTAGATGCACAACACGAGCAAACTCCCTTTTTTCAAAAAGTCGTTTATCTAAACTACTCATAATATTCCTAGTATATTTTCGTTTCTTAACTAATACCTATATTGAAGAAACGTTCGAAACGTCGAGGTTAAATCTTTGCGACGTCGACTCATCAAAACTTCAATAGCCCTGTAATTTCTATTCTAGCAATGTTACGGGTATGTGATTTTTATTGCACCTTAGCGTTAGTAAAATCAAATATCACTGAGTTGTAACTACAAGCTCTTACACCGCCGACGAAAAAAGAATTTATGATCTGTCATAAACTTGCCTGTGCAATCCAGAACTTCACGTGTGACAGCGTAAGCATAAGTGCTGATACTGACGCAAGAGTCAATCAGATAAGGTATTGTCAAGGTTGAACCTACCTAGAAACTCGAGAGTAACTCAATATCATTACAGCTGTTTGCTGACAAAACGGAAACACATGCAATACTATTTCTTCCGTTTCGTTTGACATGGTACAGCGCATCGTCAGCCTTTGCCAAAATGAAGCTCGGCACGTCGTCAATGCCAGTGTCATCAAATGTGGACAACACTTCCGCTACCCCAAAAGAGCAAGAAACTTGAAATTTTCTTCCTTTCACTTCGTACTCAGTATCGAGTATCTGTGCCCTTATACGCTCCATGAGCTTAGGCACATCGTTATGAGCATCGTGGTTATTAATCAAAATTACAAACTCATCTCCGCCTAACCGCGCAATGCAGTCTGAAGTCCTGATAGCTCCCTTTACAACCTTGGTGATGCCAGCGAGCACCGTGTCTCCTGTTTCGTGTCCATAAGTATCATTAACTTCCTTAAAATAGTCGATGTCGAATACGCATACTGCGACCGAAGAGAGCTGTCCACGAAGCAAGAGATTAAAACTTTCCGTCATGCGAACATCGAGATAGCTACGGGAACACGCGTTGGTAACATGGTCAAACATTAGTTGAGTATTCAAATTTCTTTTAGCTTCATAAAGGCCATCAATATCTTTAATCAACAACCAAGCAATACAACATATAACGAAAAAAGACCCAGCCCATGTCAGCGGTGGAATATCTATAAATTGTAGCCCGGTAAGCATGTCCAAAACACCGGTGATGAGCCATACGATATTTGCTATTAATAGCAACAATACGGTTCCGCTTCCAACCTTTCCACGCTGCCGCTGTCGTTGAAAAACCTTTATAATGACAAAGACACTGTACCCAGAAAGAATGAGAACCCATCCGCCCCACAGCTCAAAGAGAGGACCATAAACAAGTCCGGTGTAATATTTTGACGTACTAAAGAGGGCACTATCTAAAAAATAGGCGTTTGGGAAGAGAGCGAAAAATGAAAAAACTACACATATGCAGTAGCTCCACCTCAAAAAAATAGGAGCTCGGTAATTAAAGAAAGCAAGATAAAAATGCAGGCTTAACAAAAAGCTGAACATAGCTGATATAACCGTTATACGGTTGGTTATGTTTAGCACAATAGGAAATTCAGCGGAATTGAGAAATATTGCAAACGCCCCAAAGAATAAGGAATTGCTTAACGCTGATATTGCGAAGATGATGTAATTTTTTACTGCCTCTTGATGAAAACGCGTAATGCGGACATAAAGTAATGTAAAAAACGCAGCAAGGAGCAGACTCAGGCTTGACGTGATAAACAACGGAAGCGACAAAAGGCTCACCATAACTAAGCTTCCTGACGAATATCTAAATACATCAGAAAATATAGCTTAATATTATTAAATTAAATATTTAAACTTTCTTATTCATTGATATGTTGACTGAACGTTGAATATTTATCTCCATCTAAATCCCAGTGTTTTTTCGCACTAGCTAAGCTTGAATTGGCGTATTTATCATTTACACCACAAACCACTTTCCAGGTGCTCTTCATCGACAATTTCGCTTCTCTTCAAATATATCTTCAAGTGTCATATTGCAAAAATATATCCAACGAGTGACACAAAAATAAATTTATATTTCAACGGCCTATAGAAAAACTAAACTAAAGTTTACTCGCTCAAATTACGCACATTCCGCGAGACTACACTAACGTTTAGTTAGTGCTAGAACGTGTTCTAGGTTGTCACAACTAACAAAGTGGTCGATGTTATGCGTATTTGGTCTGTTGTTTTCATCGCATTATTCTCAGCAAACACTAGTTTCGCCAAGGACAAAGAAGAGCATCATTGGCAGGACACGCCTCATCATTTATCTGCGTTACTCGGTACAACCTATACAAGAACATGGGGGAATGCATTTACTGTAGGCATCGATTATGAATACAGAGTAAACGACTTTCTAGGTGTCGGTGTGGTTGCTGAATACGCAGGCGAAGACTTCGACGCCTATACGCTTATACTCGTTGCGGACCTGCATATTACTAACGCAGCCATCGTTCAGATTGGACCCGGCGTAGAATTCCATGGAAGCCATAAGATGGAAGTCGTACGCGTTGGTGCACTCTATGAAATGGAAATGTCTGGCTTTACGTTTTCACCACAATTGCATTACGATTATCATCGTAATCACAAAAGCGCTTTAGTCGCGGGGTTCGCTATTGGTTTTTCTTTCTAAGTGTAAATTGTAACTAGCAGCTCACACTTTCAATAGGAAAAGTGCCCCACAATTACGCTATGGCACTCAAATAGCTAATTGATGTTATAGCGAGATACGTCGTTCTGACCGCTTAAAGTGGTCGAATTAAGGACACCACCTGAAGACTCAATCATTCGCTTAGATGCTTCATTTTGAGAGTAACAATGCACGTGCAGTGTTTTATTGGGCGATTCTCCGATACCTTGTGTCTTTGCAATCTCACAGGTCCAACGTAGAAGCAAAGTACTAAGCCCCTTACCTCTAGCGCTTGGTCGAATGCCAAGCCCAACATGCCCGCCAACATGGGCTATCTGTTCATTTAATCGGTGGCGAAGGTTGCTCACACCAAGTAATGTGTTTTCGCAGACCAACCAAAACGTTGAGCTTTCAACATAGCCTTCGGGAATATCAATACCCTGTTTAAATTCGTTTAAGCGTTTTAAATAGGCAGTGAAATTACTAGCATCTAAATCTAAAACGAATGGGTAGCGCTCTTCATCTTTAAGTTCAGTGATATAGGTTCGAAAACTTTGCTCATAACGCAAAGAAGGCGTAACTAGTTTGTAAGTTACACCTTCTTTCTCCAATTCCTTCAGCGTAATACTTTCCATGCTTAATACTTAAAAGGTTACCAGGTTAAATCATCCGGAATTTCATAATCGGCGTACCAGTCTTCTTCGTTCTCATCCACGCCATCATTGCCGCTCTTATCTAAGTCGGCACGATACACAATTGACGACTCATCGCGTTGAGCAATTTTGTCGGCTACAGGGGTGGGAACAAGTTCGTATGCATCATCTAGCAACACAACTGTAAGGCGCCCTTTTGTAACTTGTTTGTGCATTTCTTCACTCACATACATACGTTTTACTACGTTGTCGTGTGTGAAGTTAAGTACGGTATCGCCCTTACGCTCTTGCTTATTAACTGTTATTAGCTGACGCACTTGTGCAGCTATTGAACGCTTCTCACGCTCTTGTTGCTGTAGTTGATTAAGCTCTCGAGAGCGGGCTTTCTTTTCTTCAGCCGCTTGCTGAGCCGCTAATGTTGCCTCGTCAACAACAGGCTGTTTTTGCTTGTTTTTTTGCTTTTGTTTTTTTCTTTTATCGGCACGCGCTTGCTTGGCAGACGACTTATCGGCCAAGCCAGCTTTTAGTAGTTGGTCCTGTAATGAGGCCATAGTTTTTATCTCTACTATCTGAATTACGTTTTCGCGTATTGTAACGTGTTTGCTAAAGGGAAAAAAAGGTTTGATTGAAAGCAAAAAGCCCGAAAAAAATCGGGCTTTAAGATTACTAACGTAAGCAGCTTATTTTGAAGCCAAAGTGCTCACGCCTACTCTATGCAGCTACTTTTTCTTCGCTTTCGACTTAGCAGCAGGCTTTTTAGCAGCTTGTTCCTGCCACTTGCCGTTGTCATACCATGCAGACCACCCCGTCGCTTTACCGCTGTCATTTTCCGACATTACGTATTGCTGTTTGGTTTTTCTGCTGTATCGAACAATAGCCGCATTGCCCTCTGGATCTTTCTGCGGCGCATCCGCTAGGTAGTAAAACTTGGGCGAAATACGGTCTCTAAAGCGTGCTAACTCTTCCACCTTAGGTGCACGAGTCTCGCGAGATTTAGGGAAATTGTGTGCCGCTAAGAAAATACCAGATGCACCATCACGTAACATAAAATGTGCGTCAGACTTTTCGCATGGAAGCTCTGGTAAATCTACCGGATCTTCTTTAGGTGGCGCAGCTTCACCGTTACGCAGCAGCTTACGTGTATTTTTACACTCTTCATTGGTGCAACCGAAATACTTACCAAAACGGCCGTTTTTCAGTTCCATATCGCTGCCGCATTTGTCGCATTCAATAATAGGACCGTCATAGCCTTTAATCTTAAAGGTACCCGTCTCTAAGAGTGTGCCGTCACAGGTTGGCGTATTGCCACATACATGAAGCTTGCGGGTTTCATCAACAAGATAACTGTCCATCGCCGTGCCACATTTAGCGCAACGTTTTTTGGAACGAAGCGCTTCGGTTTCTAGCTCTTCCTCGTCATCTACCTTAACCACTTCGTCACCTGGCGTCAGGTTCATGGTGTTGGTGCAGCGCTCTTTAGGCGGCAAATTATAGCCAGAACACCCTAAGAAGACGCCGGTTGACGCTGTGCGCACATTCATTTCACGGCCACATTTACCACATTCAACGCCAGCAGGTACTGCCTGATTTAGGCGCATTCCACCCTCTTCAGGATCTTTTTCAGCGTTCAGCAGCTTGCCGTAAAAACCGCTGTAAAATTCATTCAGAACGTCTTTCCAGTCTTTGTTACCTTCGGCGATATCATCAAGCTGTTGCTCCATGTTTGCCGTAAAGTCAAAGCTCATTAGGTCGTCAAAGTTTTCCATCAGACGGTCGTTAACAATTTCACCCATTTTTTCAGCGTAGAAACGTTTATTCTCTAAACGTACATAGCCGCGATCTTGAATGGTTGAAATGATGCTAGCGTAAGTTGACGGTCGGCCAATACCGCGCTTTTCAAGCTCTTTAACCAGCGACGCTTCGTTAAAGCGTGCAACAGGCTTAGTGAAATGTTGCTTAGGATCTAACGCTTTAAGACTAAGTACATCGCCTTGCTGCACGTCAGGAAGCATCAGCTCTTCGTCACCTTTCTTGCGCAGCTGTGGCTGAACGCGCGTCCAACCATCGAACTTAAGCACGCGACCTTTGGCTGTAAGCTCATAGTCGCCAGCTACTACTCTTATTGTAGTGGCATCGTATTTAGCGGCTGTCATCTGACATGCCACAAATTGACGCCAAATAAGCTCATACAAACGCTGTGCGTCGCGCTCCATATCACCAAGGCTTGCCGAGCTTACGTTAACATTCGATGGACGAATGGCTTCGTGAGCTTCTTGTGCGCCCTCTTTGCTACCATAGCGAAGCGGTGAATCAGGTAAATATTTGTTACCGAAGTTGTCAGCGATGTATGCGCGTGCACTATCCACAGCCTCTTGGCTTAAATTCGTAGAGTCGGTACGCATGTAGGTAATGTAGCCCGCCTCATAAAGGCGCTGGGCCATCATCATCGTCTTTTTAACGCCAAAACCTAAACGGGTACTTGCAGCCTGCTGCAATGTTGACGTAATAAACGGCGCAGACGGGCGGCTTTGTGTAGGCTTAGATTCGCGGCTCTCAACCGTATAGCTAGCGCCTTCTAAGTCGCTTAACGCTTTGTCGGTTTCAGCCTTGTTTTTCGGCTTAAACGCACTTCCCTGATGCTTGGCAACTAACATGCGCAACGCATCTTTTTGCTGGCTGGTTAAATCGGCATGTACGTCCCAAAACTCTTCTGGAACAAATGCCTTAATCTCGCGTTCACGCTCAACCACAAGGCGCACTGCTACCGACTGTACACGCCCTGCCGACAAACCTCTCGCAATTTTCTTCCACAGAAGTGGCGACACCATAAAGCCAACAACACGATCTAGGAATCGACGTGCTTGCTGCGCGTTTACACGAGAAATATTCAGCTCACCTGGGTCTGAAAACGCATCTTGAATCGCATTTTTAGTAATCTCGTTGAACACCACGCGTTGGTAAGTTTTACCTTTGGTGCCAAGCAGTTCTTGCAAGTGCCATGCGATAGCCTCTCCCTCGCGATCCAAATCGGTTGCGAGATAGATGGTGTCAGCATCTTTGGCTAACTTTTTAAGTTCGTTTACTACTTTTTCTTTGCCTTGTAGCACTTGGTAATGCGCTTTCCAGTCTTTTTCTGGATCAACACCCATTCGGTCTACAAGCTTTAAATATTCATGACGACGAAGGTACTCTTGCCTCTCATCATCACTTAATGTCTTGAGTTCTTTTGCCGATTTTTTAGGCTCTACTTTGCCTAAAGCCTTCGTTGGAAGATCCCGTACGTGGCCAACCGAACTTTTTACGATAAAATTTTTGCCAAGATATTTATTTATCGTTTTCGCTTTGGCTGGTGATTCGACTATGACCAGTGATTTTGCCATATAATTGAACTAAACCTATTGATTTTTAATGACTATTTACGTCAAATTCCTGAATATGGAGCCCCATTTCACTATATATAGGGTGCTCGCTCTTTTTTAACATATATCTACAAAGTGAATGGAAAACAAGATCTTCTTCATACTTATTCTTCACACTGCTTCAAACGCGAGCAAAAACCGTACAATTATTAACCACCTCGATTGGCATTGCCTTTAAAAGCCGTATAATGCCAGCCATTCCAACCTCATATTGTGTTTTCGTAGAAAGGCGATTTGGGGATTAAAAAGTGCAACGGTTGCCCCTGCTGCTAACTTTGTAGCGTAGCGGTCAATCGAAAAAACACCAACAATGAGGGAAAGTATGAAGCAGTTTGAAGTGAACTTTGATGGTCTAGTTGGCCCTACCCATAACTATGCTGGTTTGTCATTCGGCAATGTTGCTTCACTTAACAATGCCAACGCGATAAGCAGCCCAAAACAAGCTGCAAAACAAGGACTCGCAAAAGCTAAAGCGCTATCAGACATGGGAATGGTTCAAGGTGTACTTGCACCGCAAGAGCGCCCAGATATTGCTGCTTTGCGTCGTTTAGGGTTCACAGGCTCTGATGCGCGTGTTTTAGAAAGCGCTGCAAAGCAGTCTCGCGAGATTTTTTTGGCATGTTGTTCTGCTAGTAGCATGTGGACAGCAAATGCCGCTACCGTGTCTCCTAGCGCCGATACCGCAGACGGTAGAGTACACTTTACGCCAGCTAATCTTACGAACAAGTTCCATCGCTCTCTTGAACCTCGCGTAACCGGAAACATCTTGCGCGGCACGTTTTCCAACGAGAAACACTTTGCCCATCACATGCACCTTCCCGATAATGAACATTTTGGTGATGAAGGCGCAGCTAACCACACACGCTTGTGCAGCAATTACGGGCAAGCTGGCGTAGAACTGTTTGTTTATGGCCGTCATGCGTTCGATACCAGCAAACCTGCACCAAAGAAATTCCCTGCACGACAAACCCTTGAAGCCTGTCAGGCGGTTGCACGCTTACATGGGTTAGACGACGATGGCGTTGTTTACATGCAGCAGAACCCAGACGTTATTGACCAAGGTGTATTCCACAATGACGTTATTGCTGTTGGTAACCAAAACGTGCTGTTTTTCCACGAGCAAGCTTTCTACCAAAAAGAAGCTGGCTTGAAAGAGCTTCAAGCTAAATTTGGCGAAGAGCCACTTCACTTCATTGAAGTGCCTACCGATGAAGTGTCTGTGCTTGACGCGGTAAAAACCTACTTGTTTAACACGCAAATTATTACGCTACCTAGCGGTGATATGACAATTATTGCGCCAACAGAGTGCGAAGAGAACGATGCAGTTAAGCGCTACTTAGACAAACTAGTAACCCTTGGCACGCCAATAAAATCGGTAAACTACTTTGATGTAAAACAAAGCATGCGTAACGGTGGTGGCCCTGCGTGTTTGCGATTGCGCGTTGCAATGAATGACCAAGAACTAGCTGCCGTTAACCAGAATACATTGATTAACGATACACAGTTTGAGCGCCTAAATGCGTGGGTAGACAAGCATTACCGTGACCAGTTAAGCGAAGATGATTTGCGTGACCCGCAGCTTCTTATCGAGTCGCGCACGGCACTTGATGAACTTACGCAATTACTGAAACTTGGTTCGGTGTACCCGTTCCAGCAGGCATAGTTAACGCTTGTAAAACTTTGCATTTATGCACATGAAAAAGCCGGCTTATGCCGGCTTTTTGTTTTGCGTTTACTGCTAATGCAGCTATGCATTAGCAGTATGTAGCACTATGGAGTTACCAATGTACATTGATCAGTTACACCGAATGGGTTCGCAGGTGGTGCTGAGCCTTCATCATTCACATCATCTGCTAATATCCCTAAGCTGTAATCCATAGACGCTTGCGCTTCACTACCTGTAGACTGACCAAACACTGTAACAACGATGTCGTACCAAACCGCATAGCTTTTCGGATAGCGATACTCTAGTTCGGCATAACCATTTTCATCTGTTACTGAACCGTTCGCGAAAGTTAATGTACCAATCAGTCCTGGAGTAAGTTCACCATCTCCGTTAGTGTCCTCATCACGAGGAGTGGTGTCCAAAATACCGTTGTCGTTTACATCTTCGTTTTCACAGTTTTGATTCACTACAGGAACCCATAGGTCTGCAACATCATCAAAAGACCAGAACCCTGTACGATACTCACCGCCTCTATTGAATTTTACTGGCGCAATGGATGCAGTAAGATCAACGCCACTAACAGGCTGGCCGGCGGAATCAGAGACAAATACTCCGAAACGCTTGAGATAACTGGTAGAATTAAGGTTTTCTATTTCATTTCCAGTTCCGATCGAAATATCAAACGCTCTCGCGCCCACTGTCAGAATAACTTGATCATCAATTGCTGTGTCGTCAGCCACGAAAGCTGTAATCACGACAGATTCTGGTGTAGACACCGAACCAGACGTAAATACCGTTGTTGCTATACCTTTACTGTCGGTGGTAGCTTGTGATGGTGATACAAAGCCCGTTGATACATCTGATACGGTAAAGTTAACTACACTATTTTTAACAAGGTTACCGTCCTCGTCGCGCACCACAGCACTTATTGTGCTAGTCTGACCGTCTGGCCCTAGCAAATCAGGTGACGCGTCGGCAATCAAGGTGTGTGGTGTCGTAGCAATAAACTCTACCTGCGTTAGTGCTGAAACCAATACCGCACCACTGCCGTCAGAGGCTGTTGCGGTTATTGACGAAATGCCCGCATTCGTTGAGCTTAGATTTATGCTTGCCTGGCCGTTTGCATCGGTAGTCACCGTAGCATTGCCAGCAATTTCGCCCCGTGACACACTAAACGTTACGTCTTGGCCGACAACCGCAGCATTATTTTGTCGCCATTCAACCGTGATGGTTTGAGACTGATTTACCGGAATTTCTGCTGTTGGAAGATTAACGAAATTAAACTCGTCTTGCTGCACTTGAACCGTAAACGTCGACTCAGCGTTTAGCGCAGACGCGGTGATGGTATTTTCGCCTGACGCGGTTGCGGTATAAGTTACCGTCGCTTGACCGTTGGCACCTGTATTAACTGTATTTGCACTTAGCGTTCCATTTGAAGCAGAGAGCGTAACATCTTGGTTGAGAATAGAAGTACCGTCTGAGTCTTGAACCCTTACAGTGTAGTCAACGCTATCATTTAAAATAACCGACGATGCACCGTTAATAGTAACCTCTGTACCCACAATAGTAATTTGAACGGTTTCTGTCAGCGCGCCTGCTGATGATGTAATGGTTATTGTGCGGTTAGACGCATCATTACGAGACGTTAAAATGGCGCGAGCAGTGCCATCCGCTGCGGTTTGCGGCTGTGTAAGTTGAAGCTCTACACCGTCACCTGAAGCCGCTGAAAAGCTTACATCTACACCTTCCATAAGCACGCTTTGCTCGTTTTTAACAAGCGCTATGAGCTCTACTTCATCACTGCCACTTGAAGCCAGTTGGATGCTATTAGCAAAGAGTTCTAGTGATGCTGGCTGCGCACTCACCGCGGTGCTGCCCGCTGAGCTAAACGTTGTAGTAGCACTTTCGCCAGTGCCAAGGGTGGCTGTAACTTCGCCATCACCCGATAACGTGCCCACCGACATATTGATAGTAGCAATACCTTCGGCGTTAGTTGACGCAGTTCCGGTATCGTTCGAAAACACTGCCAATTCATCATTACTGAGTGTGAACGTAAGTAATATATTTGCTTGTGGATCACCTTGCGCATTCGTCACCGAAGCTACCGCAGTCAGCTCGTTATTCGCGGTTAAGTTAGTGTCTGCCTCGCCCGCTGAGTTCTGCAATTGTAACGACACACTAATGGTTTCATCTGTTGTGCTTGCCGCCGTAGCATTAAATGTTACACGCCCCGTTTCGCCTGTACCTAACGTTGCGGTAATTTCGCCGGCACCTGACGCAGTACTCGCATTTAGCCCAAGTCGTGCAATACCGTCGGCATTGGTACTCGCCGTTCCGGTGTCGTTAGCAAATTCAGCCAGTTCATCGTTACTTAGTGAGAATGTAAGCAGCGCATTAGCGTGCGCATCGCCATTTTGATCGGTAACGTTGGCAACAATCACTAGACTGTTGTCTTGCGTAAGGTTGTTGTCACTTGCACCACTGGCGTTTTCCAGTGTGAGGGAAATGGTATAGGTTGTCGTCGGATCAGGTGCCGGTGTGCCACCACCGCCATTATCGACTTCTTCCCTAGAGACAGATCCGCCTCCTCCGCATGCAGTTAGCATGAATAATGCACTAATTAGGCTTAGCGTTTTCGCGAATGTCGACATAATTCGTTCCTGAACCTCTTTTATTGACAATTGCGTCGTTTTTTATGTTTAAAAATCAACTGAATCTGGCAAACTACGGGAGATTAAAAAATATAATAATGCACAGGAAACATTCATGTCTTCATCTGCACATAAGTATAGCTTAACCGCTCGCATCTTTATCGGCATGGCAGCCGGTATCTTGACTGGTGTCTTTCTCCAATTCTTGTTTGATGATAGCGGAGATTTCACTTTTTCGGTATTCGGTTTAGAGCTATCAACGTATAACATTCTTGTTGAAGGTATATTTTCAACCCTCGGACAGATATTCATTGCCAGCTTGAAAATGCTTGTGGTGCCTTTAGTGTTCGTGTCGTTAATATGCGGTACAAGCACCCTTTCAGATCCAAGTAAGCTTGGACGCCTTGGCGCTAAGTCGGTTGGTTTGTATGTTGTCACAACGGCCATTGCTATTACACTGGCCATGAGTATAGCTTTAATAGTCTCTCCTGGTGACGGCTTAAATCTAGCCACCGAAACCACTTATCAGGCTAAAGAGGCGCCTAGTCTTTCTGACGTTATTGTTAATATGTTCCCAAGTAATCCCATCAATTCGATGGCTCAAGGCAACATGCTGCAAATTATTGTTTTTGCCGTATTGTTTGGTATTGCCATGGCAATGACAGGCGATGCTGGAAAGCGCCTAACCGCTATTTTCGAAGACATCAACACCGTTATTATGCGTCTAGTTACCATTATCATGAATTTAGCGCCATATGGCGTATTCGTGCTAATGGCGAAGCTATTCTCAACAATAGGTGGCGACACGATTCTCAGCTTGGCGAAGTATTTCTTCTTAGTATTTGGCGTATTGTTGCTTCATGGCTTAGTGACTTACTCGGTATTACTTAAAATTTTATCGGGCTTAAACCCCCTTATTTTGCTGAAGAAAATGCGCGACGCAGCACTGTTTGCGTTTAGTACATCAAGCAGTAGCGCTACCCTTCCCGTTACTATGGAAACCGCGAAAAATAAACTTGGTGTGGGCAACTCGGTGTCATCGTTCACGCTGCCTCTTGGTGCCACAATTAACATGGACGGTACGGCCATTATGCAGGGTGTGGCTACCGTATTTATTGCTCAGGTTTACGCTGTTGATTTAAGCCTTGGCGATTACATGATGGTTGTACTTACCGCAACGCTTGCCTCTATCGGAACTGCAGGCGTACCCGGTGTGGGCCTCATTATGCTCGCCATGGTACTGCAGCAAGTAAACCTTCCTGTTGAAGGCATTGCGCTTATTATAGGTGTAGACCGCTTGTTAGATATGACCCGCACAGCGGTGAACATTACTGGCGATTGCATGGTGTCTTGCGTTGTAGCAAAAAGTGAAGGTGCGCTTGATGAGAGCATCTTTAACGACCCCGATGCCGGTGAGAAACAAGAAGATGTCGACTTTAAACACTTCGATAGAAACAGCTAATACCTGAACGTCCAAGCACAAACGACAATAAAGGTAATAAAAAAGGTAGCGCAAGCTACCTTTTTTGTTCCGTGTTCATAACGTTTGTAGGAATGAAAAACTAGGCTTCCTTCGTGTCTAGAGAGAAAACTCTCATCAGTGCAACGCAGATGACGGTGCTACTTTTGCAGCTTTGTGCGCGGGATAAAGGGTTGCAGCCACGCTTAGTAACAAAGCAACAACAGCGGTTAACACCACGTCTTGTAGGTGAAGCTCAGACGGTAAGAAGTCGATAAAATAGATGTCTCCTGACAATACCTCTATACCGAGCAATTGCTCAATAAAGCGCACAATGTCTGACAAGTTAGGCGCTACTAGTAATGCAAGCGCAACGCCGGTTGATACGCCCACTACGCCGTTAATTAAGCCCTGATATACAAACGTTTTGCGAATTAGTCCATCGGTAGCACCCATCGTTTTTAAAATGGCAATAGCTGCTTGCTTTTCACGTACTGCCATAACCAAAGAAGAAACTATATTGAAACAGGCCACGGCAATAACCAAAGTAAGCGCAATATAAACGACTACCCTTACAAGCTGTATATCGTTGTATAGATGCCCCTGTGTTCTTGTCCAATCCGACATATATACTGCTTGCGGGGAGCTATACCCTATTTCACGCATTAAGGCGTTTGCCTGAAAAGGGTTATTGAAAGTAAATTGAATACCTTGCGCATCGCTTGCTAGTTTTAACGCCTCAGTTGCCTTTGCAAGGTGCATAACACCAAGCTGATTGTCCAGCTCGCCACCTACTGATAACACCCCTACTACGGTGAGTGAAATAGTACTAGGTGCTTTAAACGTTAAGTCGCTGGTTCGCTGTGGGATCAGTGCTTGTACTACATCGCCTTTTACTAGCCCGAGCTTTTCGGCAATACCTTCACCAATGAGTAAACCATCAGTCATGGTTTGCAATGCCTGCCAGTCTTCATCACTTACACTGTTTTCAAATACATTAGTTGTTGCTTCAATAGGAAGCCCTGTGATGCTAATGGCTTTAAGCGTGCCTTTGAATTGAAGCATGCCTGTAAGCTTTGTATAAGGCGTTACCTGCTTTATTCGTTCGTCTTGTCTAAACCGATAGAGCTGTGCGTCAAGATTATCAATACCACGCTGATCAACGCTAAATAGTTCACCGTGCGGTACTACACTTAGAATGCGCCCGGTAAGTTCGCGTTCAAAGCCGTTCATTACACTTAGCAGCACAATTAGTACAAAACAGCCCAAACCAATGCCAATAGTCGACGACATGGAAATAAACGAAATAAAGCGCTGCTGGGTTCTTGCCTTACGAAAACGATTAGCGAGTTCGAAAGCCAGCATTACACTTTTGCCTCTTTCGCAGACTGCTCAAATGCCGGCTGAGAAGAGTCAGACTGTACAAGCTGGCCGTCTTTAATCTTAAGCACGCGATCCATCTGATTTGCCAATGCAATATCGTGAGTTACCACAACAAACGCAGTATTCTTTTTCTCACTTAGCTGGGTAAGTAATTGATAAATTTGCTTGCCTGTGCTGTCATCTAAATTACCGGTTGGTTCATCAGCTAGAACTACCGAAGGCTCTGTTACCAATGCTCTTGCGATAGCAACTCTCTGCCTTTCCCCACCAGACATCGCCGATGGTAAATGAGATGCTCTATGCGATAAGCCCACCTCGTTCAGCATTTCTTTGGCTTTGTCCTCTGCTATTTTTTGCGACAAACCACGAATTCTTAGCGGCATGGCTACATTTTCAAGGGCGGTAAATTCACCGAGCAAATGATGGAATTGGTAAATAAACCCCATTTCGTCATTGCGAAGTTTGGCTAGCTTGGTGGCGTTTAATGAATGAATGGCGTTGCCGTTAAATTCGACTTCCCCAGATGTTGGAGCATCTAGCCCACCAAGAATATGAAGCAGCGTGCTTTTCCCAGAACCAGAACTTCCTAAAATAGCAACGTGCTCACCAGGCTTAATAGCGAGTGATACGTCGTGAAGAACCTGAGTTTTATTGGTGCCATCAAAGTATGTTTTGTGGATATTGCGGCAAAGTAGCACATCCTGCATGCGAATTTTCTTCTCTTTTATCCAAAGGGTGCATGGTAGCGTTAAACACTACCAACACCAAAAGAAAATTTACAGTTATTAACGGGTTATTTATGCTCTGAGGCTGTGCTTGAAACGCTATCTCCAAGCGACTCGATAGTTTGAGGTTTTCCATATAGCCAGCCTTGGCCAAAACCAATAGTAAGCCCCTGTAACTGTTTGCTTTGGTCTAGGTTTTCAACACCTTCAGCAATAAGGCTTACGTCAAGCCCTTCTGCAATACTTACAATATGTGGAATTAATGACGAGCGAATACTGTTATCTTCCATTTCCATTACAAAGCTGCGGTCAATTTTCAAATAATCACAGTTTAAACTTTTCAACTGGCTTAAATTTGAATAACCAACACCAAAATCGTCAATTGCAAACAAAAAACCTTTTCTTTTCAGCGTTTTGATATGCCTCACTGCACTTTGAGTGGCTATCTGCTCATCCTCGGTAATTTCCAGAACTAGTTTAAATTCTTTCTCGTTCATGTTTTGAACAAAGTCGAGATCCAAGCTTTCATCTTGCGTAAAATCTGAGGGGAACAAGTTGAACGACACTTTAAAGCCTTCAGGAATAGCGTCGTTTCCGTTAAGTTCATTCATTGCCGTTTTAATCATATCGACAGTGAACTCCCACGTTTTACCTTGCTTCTTAATTTGAGGAATAAACTGGTCTGGATAAATAGGGCCATACTCGTCTTCAAAGCGACTTAACACTTCACAACCAATGACTTCACCGGTTTTAAGGTCGACGAAGGGTTGATATAAACAGAAGAATTTGTTGTTTTTCAGACCATTAGAAATACGCGCATACATGGACCGGCGTCTTCTTAAATAATTAAATACCATCATGTGGGTAAGTACTGCGGTCATCACCATTACGCAGATAAACAAAATAAGCTTGCCCATGTGAAGGTCAATTACGCGAGTACTATCAGAGCGTACTTTTAAACACGTGTCAGAATAACGACCATCACACATTACGAATTCAAGCGAGAAAAATCCGTCGCTTTTTAACACGTCTTCTTTTGTTTTGCTTCGGTCGACCAAAGCTGGATTTCCTGCGATGTGATAAATCTGATCACCGTTGTAAAACAACTGCCAGTCTTGAGTAAAGCTGTAACCAATTACACCGTCCATATCAAGAACCGCGTTATATTTACCGCGTTTTGCAATGGTACCCGTTGCCTGTTTATCGAAAAGTTTTAAAGGTGTATTTATCCAAAATTCGTCGCCAAGTGAGGTATAAAAGTCGGGTTTTACGGTTTCAAAAGGAACGTCAAGCACGCCTAAATAGGTACTGCATTTCAAGCGCTCATTTTCATAAAAACCAATTTCTTTTACAAAACGCGAGCGAAACAGCGTTTTGCGCATTTCGGCAAGGTTTTCATCTGTACAGGTCTCGTAAGGAAGTGTATTAAGATAATCTAACGTTATTTCAGCATCTCTAAAAACCAAACGTACATTGTTGAGAATTTCTTCTGCCCGCGTTTCTTCTTGATTGCGCACTAGCGTAAACATGACTGAGGCTAATAGGGATGATAGCGTTAAAACGCAGACAATGGTGAACGCTATAGCTTTTGCACTATCTATTGTGACATGTTTTTGTTCTGTTTCTGGCATAGGTTGTTCTGTACCGCATATACTTCGTATAGCAAAAGCGTAGTACAAAACACAAAGAAAGCGACCAAACTTAAAGTAGATAATCGAAGTGTGCGCTTATGGCTGTTTTTCGAATTTATGCTGCCCGAAAGGGAGAATGACTAAAGCATGAAATGGCGGAGCGGACGGGACTCGAACCCGCGACCCCCGGCGTGACAGGCCGGTATTCTAACCAACTGAACTACCGCTCCGCAGAATGGGATGCGCGCTTTTTTCGATTAATGGCGGAGCGGACGGGACTCGAACCCGCGACCCCCGGCGTGACAGGCCGGTATTCTAACCAACTGAACTACCGCTCCACATAATCGAGATTGCGCTATATAACTAAATGGCGGAGCGGACGGGACTCGAACCCGCGACCCCCGGCGTGACAGGCCGGTATTCTAACCAACTGAACTACCGCTCCGAAGCCTTTTAGTTATAGCATTGAAAGAGTGGCGGAGCGGACGGGACTCGAACCCGCGACCCCCGGCGTGACAGGCCGGTATTCTAACCAACTGAACTACCGCTCCACATCTTCAATGTTATCAGTAAGTTGACTTGGCTTGTTGTTGCCCTGTCCCCTGACTGCGGCGCAGATAATACGTATTCCCCCATGTGGAGTCAACGCTTTTTATTAATAAAATTGTCATCTGCGGTTTGTTTGCCTGTAATTTAGGCATTGTGTCGAAATAAAATCCAATATGTGTGAATACACTGCGGTGTTAAGGGCTATATACAGTTATTGCGCTACGCTATTCATCGTTATTTTAGTCGTCACTATTTTTCTCTTCGGCCTTTTTCTTTTTAAACAAGCCTAATAGTTTCTTAATGCCCTTTGGCTCATTATCCATAGTGAGTTTATCTTCTGACGAATTAAATGAAGCAGATACAGCCGCTGTATTTGTGCTCTTTGCTTTTCGTTTTCTTAATACAATGATAACTAAAGCGGTCAAAACACCAATTAATACAATAGAGCCATTAATTGCAACAAGCAGCAACGTAAGGGTTTCATCATCAATGTCATCTTGGTTTGCCATTGCAACATCAGTGGGCGGTTCCATAGACGATGCTATGCTAGCTTCAAGATCATTCTCTGGCATAACCTCTGTTGCATTTGCAGCATCAATGGGTTCTTCCTGCTCAGCTTCAGGCGCTCGAGCTAAAAAAGTGTATTCAGGTACATCAAGAATGAAATCACGCCCATCAACTGTTGTACCATAAGCAGTAAGTTTTACTCGAAAAGTTCCCTCTTCATAAGACACAACTAAGTGCTCGCGAGCCTCACTACCACCTTCAGTAAGCGAGAAATTCTGAATATCGCTGTTAGGAAAGCGCACTTTACCATCGATAAGTAACGACTCGATATCAACTAACTCACGGTCGACATCAATAATTACCTTGTGATATCCCTCACCATCGTCGATGACAACATCTATCTTCACTGGGTTTTGGTGAAGAATGATGGGCTCACCCACTTGTTCACGGGTATACATTGGTGTGGTAACCCTAAAAATCGGCTTCCACTCTCCCGACGCAACTTTTAAATTAAATTGTCCGGTGAAAACACCGTCCCCCGGTCGTTCATCCATACCGCGGCCGTTGTCTTCAAATGTCGCTATTGCCTCAATCCCTGCGCCGAAGTTGTTGTAATTGGGATTGTTGGTACTAATGAGTTCAATGTCTAAATCGACAACGTCACGAAACTGCTTATTCTCAATGGGCTTTCCATCGTTAGTAAGATACGCAGTAGACTTTAAAATCTCGCCCGCAAAAACAAGGTTCGGTAAAGGTTCGGCATGTAGCTGAACATCTGACAACACCATTATTCTGCTTTCTGGCAGCACCTGACCAACAGCTTGCCACGGCCCGGGTACTGGGTTCTTAATGGTAATCATGTCGAACGTGTCAGCGTCGAACCACTTTATTTTTTCTTCATCTAGACGCCCTTGGAAGATTTTTGACCCGTCAGGTCTCACAAGAACAACTGGCGCAGAGCCATACTCCCTAAAGAAAACCATTGTGACTTCGTCAACGTTGTAATCTATGCGAAAGCGATTGCGAAGGAGTTCAATAGAATTAGTGTATTCATCGCCTAAACGTGAAAGGGGCGACGGTGAAGAGACTTCTTTTTGTTCATCAGCACTTGTTACCGCACTGTCGGTAACCTGGCGTGCTATATCTCGCTCTTCAAACTGTGATTGCGCAACAGCAGCCGTTTGTATCAGCGTAAAAAGTAATAGAAAGCCAAAAACCTTATTTATCACGCTAGATAGCTCCTGCCATTATCAAAAATTTAGTTATTTTAAAGATGCGAAATAGTGGCGATTATTTTGCCCAACAAATGTATTTATGACGCATCAACGTCCTGCGGGCGCCATAAACACTTACCACCCGCGTTTTGCACAATGTCTAAACGCGCTTCATGCTGTTCTAACTCATCGGCGCTTGCCTTGATAACCTTTAATTTATTTCCTGTGCGGTTGAGGCGTCTTATTGCCGTTGCATCTGCATCGCTACTACCACTTGAGGCCAATTTCAGCTTAGTCTGACCACCTGTCATTAACAGGTAAACATCGGCTAGAATCTCAGCATCCAGTAATGCGCCGTGAAGCGTACGGTGGCTATTATCAATACCATAGCGTTTACACAACGCATCAAGGTTATTTTTCTGACCCGGGTGCATTTGCCTTGCAAGTACTAGCGTGTCTAACACGTCACACATATTGCTAGTTACTACACCAGAGGTTTTAGGCTCCATATTGAACTCATGGTCCATAAAGCCCACATCGAACGGTGCATTATGAATGACGAGCTGTGCGCCTTTGATGAAGCTTACGAACTCTTGCGCGACTTGCGAAAACGTGGGTTTATCCGCAAGAAACTCATTGGTGATACCGTGAACTTCGATAGCTTCCTGTTCGATATGGCGGCCAGGATTAATATAAACATGAAAGTGATTACCCGTTAAACGACGGTTAATAACCTCTACACATCCAATCTCGATAATTCGATGACCTTTTTTCGGGTCGATACCCGTCGTTTCAGTATCAAGAACAATTTGACGCATGCTAGCCCTACTATTATTACGCTTTCTTTTTTTGGTAGTATATCAACCCCTTTGCAAGACGCTAAGGGAAAAAATACAGATTAAGGAAACAACGTGGCGCAAAAAACCATTCACATTTACACAGACGGTTCTTGTTTGGGCAATCCTGGCCCCGGCGGTTACGGTGCCATTTTAGTGTACAAAAAACACAGAAAAGAATTGAGCGACGGTTTTGCGCATACTACAAATAATCGGATGGAGCTTTTAGCCCCAATTGAAGCGCTCAATAGTTTGAATGAAACCTGCACTGTAGAACTCACTACTGACAGCCAATACGTGAAAAATGGAATTAATCAGTGGATCCACAACTGGCGTAAAAATGGCTGGCGCACCTCAGATAAAAAGCCAGTAAAAAACGCCGACCTTTGGAAGCGTTTAGACGAAGCCGTTAAAAAGCACACGGTGAATTGGCATTGGGTAAAAGGTCATTCAGGACATCCAGAAAACGAGCGATGTGATGAACTTGCTCGTAGCGCAGCAGAAGCAAAACCAACACAAGTTGATGAAGGGTTTTTAGGCTAGCTACTTTATTGTTTGTTCTAAGGCTTCGACACGAAGCCTTTGTCTTGCGGCTTTTACCACGAAGCTCTTACCAAGAGACTACCAGCTTACCCATTGTGTCATTTGCCTCCAGTCGCGTATGTGTCTTCGTGATATCGGCAATGTTGTAATGGGTATCTACATTTACGTTTAGATCTTTTGTTGAAAACGCAGGTAAGCATGTTGAAGTAAAGTCTTGAACTAGCTCAGCTTTGTACGCATCGCTTCTATTTCGAAGCGTTGTGCCGGTGATAGTAGCGCGCTTTGAAAGCAATAAGGCCATATCCAAATTATCAGCATAGCGACCTGCCAACATGGCTAAGTAAACAATTCGGCCGTCTTGGCTTAACACATTTAAATTTTTATTAAGATAATCACCGCCTACCATATCTAAAACCATTTGAACGCCGCTTGGCCATGCATTTCTGATTTCTTCATCGAAGGTTTGTGTATGGTAGTTAATTAATAGCTCAGCGCCATTTTCTTTACATTGAAGCAGTTTACTCTCACTTGATGCCGTTACTGCGCTGTGTACGCCCCAATGCCTACATAGCTGCAACGCTGCCAACCCTACACCACTTGCTCCACCATGAATCAATACCCGTTCTGCTGGTTTTACATGAGAGATTGTTCGAAGGCATTGGTAAGCGGTTAAGAACACTTCGGCTAGCCCGGCAGCCTCGAAAAAGGCCATATCATCAGGTATCGGCATAAGGTGCGAAGGTTCGGCGATAACTTCGGTTGCATAGCCGCCACCTGCCACTAAACCAAACACCTTATCACCCACAGCAAATTCAGTTACTCCGTCAGTTACCTCTACTACAGTACCTGCAACTTCTAACCCAAGTATGCTGCTTTCGCCTTTTGGCGCTGGATACTTCCCTTGACGCTGTAATGTATCGGCCCGATTGATACCAAAAGAAACAACGCTTACTTTTACTTTTCCAGCCGGTGTAGACAGTGGCGCATGTTCTTTTACCGATAGGCTTGAAGGTGCCCCACCCATTTCAAAGTCGACATACTGCATTCATTACTCCTCTACTGGTTGTAACTGACCTATTTTATCAGCCGCTTTCTATCAAGCAGTTCTTAATCCCAATAAGCACAAAGCCTCAAACCTCAAGCCCAAAGATAACTGCGCGCATTACTTGGTATACCGAAGATATGTACTGTAATTGCAAATATTCAGATTTAAGTGTTCGTAGTTTTCAGTATAATTCCGCCCCTTATTACCCACTAGCCAATTCATTACGAGAATTTTCATGTCAGCACACGTTATTTTGCAGCCCTCCAGAGACAAATCACTTCGTCGTAAGCACCCTTGGGTGTTTGAAAGTGCGGTGGCAGAGCTTAAAGGTCGTGCTCGCGTTGGCGATACTGTTGATGTGTTTGATTCAGAGGGCGACTGGCTTGGTCGTGGAGCGTACTCTCCGCATTCGAAAATACGCGTGCGAATGTGGACATTCAAAAAAGACGAAAGTATTGATAATGGCTTTTTTCTGCGAAAATTAGAGACAGCACTAGCGCTTCGCAAACGCTTATTTAATCCAGAAAAAACCAACTCGTTTCGCTGGATAGCGTCAGAAAGCGACGGCCTTCCAGGCGTAACCATTGATGTATATGACAATGTTGCTGTGGTGCAACTTTTGAGTGCTGGCGCGGAAAAACATAGAAATAAAATTGTGTGGGCCATTACGAAATTGCTTCCCGACATTCATGTGTATGAACGCAGTGATGTAGACGTTCGAAAGAAAGAAGGCCTTGAGCCGGTTACCGGTGTGCTTCATGGCACGCCGCCTATGCAGGTTACCGTTAAAGAGAATGGGCTTAATATTGTGGTAGATATTGAGCACGGACACAAAACCGGCTTTTATCTTGATCAGCGTGATAGTCGCGCAGCCGCAGCACATTACGCTAAAGATGCAGATGTACTAAATTGCTTTAGCTATACGGGCACATTTTCATGCTATGCCCTTAAAGGTGGCGCTAAATCAGTAACGAATGTTGATGTGTCTCAACCGGCATTAGATCTTGCAAAACAACACGTTGCATTAAATGCGCTTGATGAAGATAAAGCGCATTATGTAAATAAAGATGTATTTAAAGCGTTGCGAGAATACCACGATCAACAACAACAATTTGATATGGTCATTCTTGACCCGCCAAAGTTCGTAGAAAGCAAAGCCTCTTTAACACGCGCTGCACGTGGTTACAAAGACATAAACATGTACGGTATTCACGCAGTGAAATCAGGCGGATTACTGCTTACGTTTAGTTGTTCTGGTTTGATGCCAGCCGATCTATTTCAAAAAGTCGTTGCAGATGCTGCACTAGACGCTGGACGTACCATTAAAATTATTGCCCGTTTAAATCAAGCATCAGACCACCCCATTATCGGAAGTTATCCAGAAGGATACTACCTGAAAGGGCTAGTGTGTGAAGTGATAGACGAGTAACCCATTGCGCTAGAAATGCGCTAAACCTGCTGCTGAACCCTATAACGCAGCGCAGGTCATCGTGTGCTCGTCTACTACATGCTATGCATTGCTTGATGATTAGTAGTTTGGCGAGCATATGAATTGGAATAACGTTGCCCTTTCGATTCGATCTTTTTCCAAACAAGTTCGTGGAAATAGAACGCTATGGTATTGATTGCAGGCTCAACAAGCGCTACAGCACCACCAATTACCACGCTTCCCGTGAGTAAATAGGCAACAGCAAATGCAACACTAAAATGCATAACTGCAAAGGTCATTGTTTTTTTCACGCCGCCCTCTTTATTTGATGGTTTTGCGTAATTGAGTATGCTGATTATTATTGTTGACGAAATAAAGAGGGTAAAATGGATTATGTAGAACAGAATGTTCAACTTTTTTGATTGAGGACGATGTACTAACTCAGAGATGTAGTGATTGCCAGTCAGTATCAATAAAAGTGGGTCATAAGAAAAACTACAGTGGAAGCGATACCATACCTCGATTATCCTAGGTAAGGTTGATTTTTGCTTTCGTTGTAGCTTTCGCTAGTGAGAGAGCAATTTGACGCGCTCTCTCACTATCAACATCATTTCATTTGTGAAATTTCAACACCGATAACGCAACTAGACTCAGACTCTGCTTCGCATCTTACTACGGTTGCTAGTGCAGCAAGCGAAGGAATTTGCGAGCTTGAAGACTCAATGGCTACGCTCACCTGAGTACCCACTTCGATAGACGGCTCGTCAACCTCTAAAGACATGCCCGTTGCACTGATGTCTTTACACATAGCCTGCATTGTACGACTCGACTCATCGTCAGTAACTTGCAACTGACAAGGCGAATTAACCATCATCCTGAAAAAATTTCGCTTATCGTCGTATCCTAACATGTCTACTTCTCCTAGTGTTTAGCTTTACGCTTACGACTACTTTGTTGTTATAGGGCGTTCACGATTTGTTGTCAATTGAACTGGTTACTTTTTGTTCAATCAATATCATGTAAGCATTTTATTATATTATTTTCAACCGCAATACTGCGCTTGCTTCTGCCCAATCTTTTCAAATCCAACTATAGACTTTAACGTTTTACCTGTCACTCTGATATTGTAAATAGACTGCGCTATCGCTAAAAGTCGTTGAGATACAGTGTAATGCGTTTAGCCGAAATTGGATAAGCCGTTCCAAGTTGTTGAGCAAAAAGCGAAACCCTAAGTTCTTCTATCATCCAACGTACGTCATTTAGTGCATCAGGTACTTTCCCTTTGGGGTATTTACCGCAGACCTTTTCCCATTCTCTCATAGACTTCTCTACAGTAGCTTGGTGCATTCGGTCTTTGTTCGGATCGATGGGCAATTTCTCAAGCCTGCGCGCAAGCCCTTTAATATAGCGATTCCAATCATCTAACTTAGCTTCGCCAATATCTGACACAAAACCTGGAAATACCAATGAAGCTAAATGCGCTTTGCAATCGCCCAGAGCATTAATCATAGTAAGAGGCACGTTGCCTTTCATCTGCTTTTGGCATTGATGCGCAAGGGTTAGTCCCTGCTCAACGCGTTTGGCAATTTCAAGAACACGGTCATTTATTTCTGCCCTCGCAATGTCTAAACATGCCTCAAATTCGGCCTTATTTCGTACATCACTGTTATTTGTTTTACAGAAATCCGTGACTATTGCGTCAATGCCAGCAAATATACAGTCATCAATAAGCGCTTTAACTTGGCCGAATGGGTTGAAGTACAACCCGAGCTTTGCTTTGTTAGGCAATTTGTTTTGAAGGTAATTCAAAGGCGAAGGCATCGCATTCTTAATCAGCACATTAACACCTTGCCTGTGCAGCATCTGCGCTTTTTCAGCCTCATCGATAAGTGCAATATCAACGGTTTCGCCTTTCTGTACGAGCGCCGGAAATGCCTGCACTTCGAAGCCGCCTACTTTCTGTACAAAAGTTTCTGGCAGGCTTTCGAAATCCCATTGCTCTATGTTGCTTCTTTCTAATTCGGGAGTCGCAGCCTGTTCAAACGTTTGCTTCACCTGCCCTGCGCATTGCTGTTTAAGCGCATGAAGATCGTCGCCTTTAGCTATGTCACCACCGTTGTCGTCTACAACCGCGAAATGCATGGTAAGGTGCTTATCTAACTGTGCTAAATTCCAATCTTCAGGCTCTATCACTACGCCAGTCATTTTGCGAAGTTTGTCGCTTACCGCGTCTAATAAAAGTACTGGGCGGTTGTTTTTATCGGTTTCACTTATATCTGCAAGGCACGCATCGGCAAAATTAGGCGCTGGCACAAAATTACGTCTCAAACGCTTTGGCAGTGTTTTAATTAGCCCTACAACCAGATCGTGTCGCAATCCCGGCACCAACCAATCAAAACCCACGTTATCCACTTGGTTAAGCACTGGCAGTGGAATAACCACCGTAACACCGTCGTCCTCGGCATTTGGCTCAAAGTTATAGCGAAGTGGCATGGTAATGTTGCCCTGTCGCCACACATCAGGAAATGCGTTGGCAACCGACTGCCCGGGTTGCTGCCTATATACGTCTTCTTCGGTGAAGGTAAGCAGTTCATTGCTGCCGTGTTGTCTAAACCACTTTTTAAACGACGCATCGTTGTTCGCTTCTACAGGTATTTTCTCTGCGTAAAAACTCACAAGCTCGTCGTCATCAACAATAAGGTCGCGACGACGCGTCTTTTGCTCAAACTCATCGGCTTGTGCTAGCAGCGCCTGATTCTCTTGAAGAAATCCGTAATTTAGTTTTGAATTACCTTCAACCAACGCTTCTCTAATGAAAAGCTCATGGCAAATTGGCGGGTCTATCAGGCTGTACACTTTGGCGCGCTTCATCACTATCGGCAGCCCAAATAATGTCACTTTCTCGAACGCCATAACCGCACCGCGTTTCTTAGACCAGTGTGGTTCTGAGTAGCTTCGCTGTACAACGTGCTCAGCTAAAGGTTCAACCCATGTGGGGTCTATTCTGGCTACCATTCTTGCGAACAGCTTTGACGTTTCAACTAGCTCTGCAGCCATAACCCATTTAGGCTGTGACTTAGCAAGCCCTGAACCCGGAAAAATTAAAAACTTGGTGTTACGAGACCCCAAGTATTCTCGGTCTTTGTCTTTGAAACCAAGATGAGACAAAAGGCCACTTGCAATAGCTTGGTGTATTGCTTGATAGTCGGCCTCTTGTTTTGTGATACCAAAGCCTAACTCCGCAATAGACTTTTTAAGCTGGCTTACAATATCTTGCCACTCTCTCATACGAAGGTAGTTAATAAACTGCTGTTTACACCACTTACGAAGCTGATTTTGGCTTAGGGCGTTTTGCTGCTCTCTAAATGCTATCCAAAGATTGTATAAGCTAATAAAGTCTGAATCTTTATCGTGGTATTCGCTGTGCTTTTCGTCTGCCTGCTGACGCTTTTCTTGCGGGCGCTCTCTTGGATCTTGAATAGACAAGCCAGCCGCAATAACCATGACTTCATTAACTGCATTAGTGCGCTGTGCCTCTATCACCATACGTGCATAGCGAGGATCTATTGGCAGCCTTGCCACCTGCTTACCAAGCTGCGTAAGCTGCATTTTGCCTTTGCGCTTTACGATAGCCTGAATTTCTTCCAATAAACGAAAACCGTCATTGATGTTTCGATTATCGGGTGGCTGCACAAACGGAAACGCTGCGATATCACCTAAACCCAGCGCTAGCATTTGAAGAATAACCGACGCAAGGTTAGTGCGAAGAATTTCTGGGTCGGTAAATTCAGGGCGCCCTAAATAATCATCTTCACTGTACAGTCGAATACAAATACCGTCAGATACACGACCGCAGCGCCCCGCCCTTTGGTTCGCAGATGCTTGTGAAATTGGCTCAATCGGTAGACGTTGCACTTTACTGCGCGCACTGTAGCGAGAAATACGGGCGAAACCAGGGTCTATTACATATTTTATTCCTGGCACAGTAAGCGATGTTTCGGCTACGTTGGTAGCCAGCACAATACGTCTACCACTATGCGACTGAAAAATACGGTTCTGCTCTGCTGCAGACAAACGCGCGTAAAGCGGCACAATTTCAGTATTGCGGTAGTGCTGTTTGGTGAGTGCATCTTGCGTGTCCCGAATTTCGCGTTCACCGCTAAGAAACACCAAAATATCGCCAGGCGCCTCGCGCATTAATTCATCAACAGCATGAATAATAGCGTCGGTTTGCTCTACATCGTCTGCGCTGTCCTCAGGTGCGTGATAGCGAATTTCAACCGGATAGGTTCGGCCACTAACTTCAATAATAGGTGCATCATCAAAGTGTTTTGAAAAGCGTTCAGGATCGATAGTTGCCGATGTGATAATTAGCTTTAGATCGGGGCGCTTGTCGAGTAGCTGACGTACATAACCCAAAAGAAAATCAATGTTAAGACTTCTTTCGTGCGCTTCATCGATGATAATAGTGTCATATTGGTTTAAGTATCGGTCTTGCTGCATTTCAGCTAACAGCATACCGTCGGTCATCAGCTTTACGTAACTACGCTCGCTAACTTGATCGCTAAACCTAATTTTAAAACCTACTTTCTCACCCAGCGGCGTATTTAGCTCTTCTGCAATTCGGGTAGCTACACTTCTAGCGGCCAGTCGACGAGGCTGCGTATGCGCTATAAGGCCGTTTACGCCGCGTCCTAGCTCTAAACAAATCTTTGGCAGCTGCGTGGTTTTCCCCGAGCCTGTTTCACCGGCAACAATAACCACTTGATTATTGGCTATGGCGGCTTTGATATCTTCTTTTTTGTCACTTACTGGTAGCGGCGGGTATTCAACCTTAGGCAAATTTGACTGGCGCCACGCGCGCTTGGCAATAGACGCTTCTATGTCGTTTATAAGTTGCTGTGCTTGTTTTTCAATTTGCTCTTCAAATTGCCCTTCTCTTCGATTTAAAGCCTGCGCTGAATCATTGCTTTTTTCACCCACACCTTCGTCGTGGTTTTTATGTTTCGTGTTGTCTTTTGATGATCCCGCTTTTAGTTTTTGCGCTAGTTGAGTTATGCGGCGCTTTAGACGGAATTTATCTGCACTTAAACATTCATCGAGTTTGGCGTAAAGCGGCTTAATAGCAATGGCTGAAGACAAAATTGCAATCCTACGGAGTATATCGAAACGTCATTAAAATTCGGGCGGTGATCCTAGAAGATACCGCCCTAAAAAGCTAGCGTGTGAATTGTTAATTCAAACGTGAACCTCATTACGCAAAACTACACCGATTGGGTTAGTTCGTCGTCTTGAGGTGATGTAAAGCGTGGATAACCAAACCAAATTGCGGCAACGCCGAAAACAAAAATGAGCATGGGATACCAGCAGTAAGGCGTTATTGCCAAAGGCGATATGCCTACAACTGCTGCGGCGCTAAGCAATTGCGCACCATAGGGAACAAGGCCTTGGAAACTACACGAGAAAATATCAAGCAGCGATGCAGTACGACGCGGGTCAACACCATATTTTTCATTTAAGTCTTTAGCTATGGGTCCAGCGGTAACAATAGCAATAGTATTGTTAGCGGTTGTAATATCAAGAAAACTTACCAAACCTGCAATACTAAACTCGGCGCCCTTTTTTGACGTAACTTTGCGTGTTAAGCGCTGAATAAGCCACGTTATACCACCGTTTGCATGCATTAATGCAACAATACCGCCTATCGTAATGGCAATCATTGCAAGGTCTTGCATCCAACCCATGCCTTTTTGGATGCTTTGCATCATCGATAACGGTGTAAAGCTGCCCTGAACCAGTCCTACCGCGCACGCACTTGCAATACCTATTGCCAGAACGCTGATAACGTTAAAGCCAGTAAGAGCGAAAGCAATAATGCAAAGATAAGGTAAAATACGCCAGAAATCATAATCTTTACCGTCTACTATGCCAGAGGTATCTACATCGACCATAAGCAACAACGCCATAGTAACTGCGCATGCAGGTACTGCCACCATAAGGTTTGCGCGAAACTTATCTTTTAGCTGAACACCTTGCGTACGTGTAGCTGCAATGGTGGTATCGGAGACAAACGATAGATTGTCACCAAACATTGCGCCCCCTACAACAATACCTAGTGCCATTTCTACCGGTAACCCTAAACTGCTTGCAAGGCCTGCACCTATTGGAGAAAGCGCAGTTATCGTTCCCATTGATGTACCCATAGCAAACGAAATAAAACAGCAAATGAGAAACAGCCCAGGAAGAATAAGTGCCGATGGTACAAACTGAAGCGCCATATTTACAGTTGCGTCACGTGCCCCTATATCTATTGTTACAGCATAAAATGCGCCTGCGAGCAGAAAAATTAAAACAAGGAGAATGATGTTTTTGTCACCGCCACCTTTGCAAAACGTTTGCACTTTGTTTGAAAAACTCACCTTCTCGCCTTTTGGATTAAGGCAAAGTCCGTAGCCAGCACTAATAAAAAACGCTACTAGAATAGGCATTGAAGTAATATCGTTGGTGGTAATGCCAGTAACCACAACAAGAACTACGAACAATAGTATGGGGGTCAGACCTATTGGGTTGGGCACGATATCGTTTTTTAGGTGCACTGAATACCTCTGATGATAGGATTATTTTTTAGATTACTGTAGCGTAACGTTTTTTTGTCAACGCTCTCTAGTAATTGATTATGCGAAATAGTAGGAAAGGATATGCGTTTTTTAAACGAATGGAAAGACGATTAGCCATTGTAGCAAACTCACTTTACCTGAAATGGAGTGGTTGATTTTCTGCAAAAAAAGAGGAGCTGTTGCTCCTCTTACGTATTTTTATTAACAGACCTTTAATTAACCGGCCCGTTGATAACCGTCATGCAGCTGTACGTCGATAGCACGCAATACGGCGGTTCGGTTAATACAACCTTGCAAAACGCCGTCATCGTCAACAACGGGATAAACCCTCGGCTTTTCCTTGAGCAGTAATTGCGCGAGCTCAATAACAGACATGTAGGGTTTTATCGAAATAACGGGCGTTTTCATAATCTCGCCTACCTGACAAATCTGCTCTCGGTAATAACTTGATGCTATCATCTGAGCAATACAGTCTTGCTCTGATAAGAAACCTACTACTTTCCCTTTACTATCTACTACTGGGCCACCGCTTTGCCCACTCGATAGCAATGCTTCAACTGCCTGCGCAACGGGCATGTCTACTTTAAGCTTAACCGGATGAGTATTCATATAATCACTGACTTGCAACGATTCCATACATTTTCTCCAGCCGTGGCGCCTTGTGACCGATACTGCTACGGTGTTACTCCAATAATGGCGATACGGCACGTCAATTGTTAATTGTTATAAATCACTTGTGAAAGCTTTCCCCACACCTTAACTCTAGACGGTGAAGCAACAGCAAGCCAGTTTCTTACACATTAAAATTACAGTGCGTCTTTGTAGATGGCCACCGTAACATCGCCATCAGTTGAAATGCTGGCGCGATACATACCTTTTGAGTTAAATGGCATAGCAATATTGCCAGCGCTATCTATTGCAATAACACCACCATCACCTTTCGCTTCTACCAAAATGTCGTTAACGACTTTGCCGGCGGCTTCAGAAAGGCTTAAACCTTGGTATTTCATGCGTGCACAAATATCAGCGGCAACATGATATCGAATAAAAAATTCCCCATGCCCAGTGGCCGACACTGCACAGCTTTCATTATCTGCATAGGTACCCGCACCTATTATGGGTGAATCACCAATTCGGCCGTAGCGCTTCGCGGTCATTCCTCCGGTTGACGTGCCAGCGACTATGTTGCCTTGCTTGTCTAAAACTACTGCGCCAACGGTACCAAACCTTTCATTCCCCTGCTGAGAACCATAGCCAGCGCTTGCCTGCGCCATGCGAGCCTTGGCTTTATCTAATGCATGCTTTCTAAATTCGGTGTCAAACATAGTGTTGTCGACTTGCTCTAAACCATTCTCCGCTGCGTACTGTTCTGCACCTTTGCCAGAAAGCATTACATGCGGCGACGATTCCATCACCAACAGTGCAGCTTCAATTGGGCTTTTAATAGTGGTTACACCCGCCACCGCACCAGCATTTTTAGTACCACCGTGCATAATTGAGGCGTCTAGTTCATGCTTGCCATCAAACGTATATACCGCGCCTACACCTGCATTAAACAGCGGCGATTGTTCTAATAATTTAATGGTTTCAACAACGGCCTGTTCGCCAGGCACTCCTTGTTTGAGCAAGCTATAACCATGCTTTACAGCTTGCTCAAGCGTTGCTTTATACGCGGCCTCTTTTTCAGGTGTCATTGACGATTTTAAAATAGTACCCGCACCACCATGAATGGCTATAGCAACTGGCGCGTTTTCAGACTGATGTTCATGCGCGAAAGCAGAAATAGAAAAACTTAACAAGGTTACAGACAAGGCCAGTAAACATGATTTCTTTACTGAAATATAAAACCATTTAACGGCGTCAAATATGGTATTCGCTGTCGTGGAAGGTGTATTAAAGTTAAACAAGATAAGCTCTCCCTGTAAAAATATTAGTTGCCGCTTATCGTTTTATTACGCCACCTCTAATAACTCGATGAAAGTATTTAAGTCATCATTGATGGTGAGCATTAATTGTTCTGCGGCTGTCCAGTCTTCTACTTTAGACAATTCCCATAACTTTTCAAAGTCTCTCTTTAATTGCACTGCACCAATATCTGCAGACATAACCTTAAGCTTTAGTGAAACCACCTGTATCTGCTGAGAATCTTGTTTCTCAATGGCATGAGAAATCACTTTAAGCTTTTCTGGTGCACTTTTCGCGTAAGATTCGCACACGCGGGCAAACTTTGCTTTGTCACCCATAATTCGCGCTAATGCACTTTCTTTCTCCCATCTACATGTTTCTTCATCAGTGGCTTGTTTAGTTGCCTCATCACTACGATTAACTAGATTGTCGGGCGTTGGTTTATTTTCCTCGTTTCTCTCAAGTAACGACGCATTGCGAACAATACTGTCTACAAGAGGGATGGTGTTCTTTGGGGTCATTACGGCCAGTCTGTGAAGTAGCCACTGTTTCACTTTCGGTATAAGCACATCGGCCATAACAGGCTTTGTAGTAAAGTCGTCCATACCGGCTTCAAGGCACTTCTCTTTTTCTCCCAACATTGCATTAGCGGTCATCGCAATGATAGGTACACCTTGATGAGAAGCGCCCGCCAATCCATTTCGGATTGCACGTGTTGCCTCATATCCATTCATTTTTGGCATTTGGCAGTCCATTAAAATGCAGTGGATATGTTTTTGCTTTTTCTCGCATTTGAGCAGGAACGCAACAACCTCCTCACCGTCACAGCAGGTAAACAGCTTACATGGCAAATCTTCTAAAACACCTTTCGCAATTTCTCTATTAATCAGATTGTCATCGACAACAAGCAGGTTTGTATTATCAATAGACCGTGCTAAATCATTGTTGTCATCTTTATTTGCTTTCGCTTGAAACTCTTGCCCTCGTTCATTTTTATCTAAAAGCGCGGTGGTATAGTCGAAGCCTGACAATTTTGCCTCTAAGCGTTGGACGATATTGTCAAAACTTGCGCTTAACAATGGTTTTGAAAGGTGTACAGGCGCGAAGTGTTTGAACATTATCGGCACCGCTTCGATTTTTTGTAAAACACAAATAAGAGGTAAGTCGGCACTATCGTGCGTTTCAAGTAACGCTTCCCACGTCTCATCAATAGTCGACAATAGCGCGCTTGTTTCGTCAAGAATAACAACCGTAAATGCTGTCCAATCAATCTCGTCATCCTGCGTTGAAAGCACGCTACATTTCGCACCAAAGTGCATTACAAGAGAGCACAAGTTCTCCTGTAAAGGCGCATAGTTGGCCGATACACCAATACGTAAGCCATTAAAAATAGAACTGGATATATCTTCGCGTTCGTAAATATGCGAGGCCACATTTGCGCGTATATAAAATGAGAAAGTACTACCTGTGCCATGAGTAGAATGGAATTCTATGTCACCGCCCAAGAGTTTTGAGAGCTGTTTGCAAATAGAAAGCCCTAAACCCGTACCACCATACTGGGTTGCCACGGTAGCATCGGCTTGTGTAAATGCAGTGAAAAGCTTTGGCTGGTTTTCTTTGGCTATTCCAACGCCGGTATCAGACACAACAACATGGAATTCATATTCATCTTCATTCACTGCACACATATCGACTTTTAGTTGTATGTGACCTGTATGAGTAAATTTAATCGCGTTGTTGAGCAAGTTACTAATGATCTGATTAATTCTGTGAGGGTCAGAAATAAGTTCTGCTGGCAATACACCGGTGGTATCAACAATAAGCTCCAGCCCTTTTGACGCTGCTTTAACAGCAAATCCCCGTGCAATAGACTCAACAAGTTCGAGCGGAGAAAATTGTTGGTGGTTTATGTCTAATTTTCCTGCTTCGATTTTTGACAAATCCAACACGTCATTAATAAGCACATTTAGGTTATTACAGCTAATCTCCATCATAGACACAAGCTGCTCGGCTTTTTCATCTAACGGCTGACGCTTTAGTAAGGATAGCGAGCCAACTACTCCATTTAGGGGGGTGCGCATTTCGTGACTTATATTGGAGATAAATGAGCTTTTAATTTCGCTAGCCTTCTTAGCCTCTTCAGTTGCTTCCATGAGTTCTTTTGTTCTACTTGCCACTTTTTCTTCAAGCTTAGCGTTAACCCGCTCTATCGCGTCTTTTGCTTGTTGCTCATCTGTAATATCACGTATTACCACCGCAACGCCGGAAATATGCGATTGTTCTGTCCACACGGTAGATGCAGTAACAAGTAATTTGCGCTCGTCACCATGATTATCAAAAAAAGGTGTCGAATACGTGTTCTGCTTGCCAGTTTGCGTTAGCAGTTTATCAATGTCTAATTGCGAAAATTGTTCAAAGGCACTAATGGGGTGATTTATCACAAGTTGGCTAGGCAAATCGAACAATGACTCGGCAGACATGTTCCACGTTTTCACAATGCCCTTTGAATCAATACTAAAAATCGCGTCTTTCGAGCTGGCTATGATGGCAACTGATTCTCCGCGCACTTTCGCCAATTCAATATTTTTTCTATTACTCCGGTGAACAAAAGACAAAACAACGCAGAAAATAAGCGTTACAACCACTATAACGCTGTATACCGTAATGCGTTTTTCGTTGATGACGGACTGAACCACATTCGCAGGAAGCATAACGTGAATGAAAAATGGAGCATGCTGTTGATTGGCAGCAATTGAAAGTGCTTTTGTCGCGCTGTACAGCTTAATTGCGCTGTAAGGCGTATTTTCGCTTTTCATTTGATTTTCAAGAAGCGCAGTGCCTGTTTGCAGTTCGACATTGAACTCTGATTTCCAATTAACGTTGGGATTCAAATCTTTCGAAAAGCTTTTCTCTGATTGTGGGTGCGTGACAAAATACCCCAGATGGTCAGTGATATAGAGTTGCTGCTGTGCATTTAATGTAGATTCAATTTGGCTGACCAAATGTGAAGCATTGATGTTCATGATAATAAGACCAAAGCGCACGCCAGCCTCACCAAAAATAGGAAGGGAAATTCTAATAACGCTTTTGTATGGGTACTGAAGCGCTCCGTATTCACGGTTTAAATTGATATCTGAAATATAAAACTCGCCGCTATTACTTTTGAGACTTTCAGTAAAATAGCCCCTTCTCCCCTTAGCTTGCAATTCATGCTCGCTAGCAACGTGAATACTTCCCCCGTCTCGCACTACTCGAATGTATTCCATCCCTTCACCAGACGCTTCAATTATTCTTAGCTGGTCTATTTCTTCATTGTTTTCAATAAAGCCAACAAAAATGGTTTCTAAGCGCCGCTTCCATTGAATGGAGGTAGTGGTATCTACTGGGTCAACACCGTTGTTTTTCCTTGCTCTAACAATGCCTTGAATGGGCGGAGTAGCATGAAGAAACTTAAGTTCACTCATGTATTCACGCACTTGGGACTTAGCGGTCTGCTCGGCATCCACTACGGATTCTTCTAATACTTGATAAGTTTGCTTTTCTGCCACCGATGAAATGCTGTTTTCAAATAACAGCACAGTTACTATCAAGAACAGAGCAGATATTAAAAGCGCAAAACCAAGCGTACTCTTCGCTTCATGATTAGATAGCAACGTTTTTAAAGTGGGCAAGGAAGCAACATCCATTTAACTTAGAAACACTTAAAAATTAGACATCAATTAGTTTTTACGCAAGTTATCGCTTGCTAACAGCCCCCCGTAACAGCATTAGATATGACACATTTCGTACAAAAAGCAGGTGTGGTTTGGTATTAGAAAAAACGCAGTGTACACTGCTTTCAAATTTTGTTTACGTTACTAGAAGTAGTTATGCATTCTCCCAGTTTTTTTTGGCACGATTTCGAAACGTTTGGCACAAGCCCACAAAAGGACTTACCCTGCCAATTTGCAGCCGTAAGAACTGACTTAGACTTGAATGTTATTGGTAAGCCAATAAACATTATTAGTGCTATTGCTAACGACTACCTGCCGCACCCTGAAGCCTGCTTAGTAACAGGAATAACACCTCAGCAGACAATTAGAGATGGCTCAAATGAAGCCGACTTTGCTGCCAAAATATATCGAGAGATGTCAACGCCTAACACGTGTAGCGTAGGATTCAACAGCATTCGGTTTGACGATGAAGTATCGAGATACCTTTTCTATCGAAATTTCTATGATCCGTATTCACGGGAATGGCGCAATGGAAATAGTCGTTGGGATATTATTGATTTAGCGAGAGCCTGCTACGCGCTTCGCCCAGAGGGCATTGAATGGCCCTTACGCGAAGACGGTGCGCCAAGCTTCAAATTAGAAGCATTAACCGAAGCTAACGGGTTAAGTCATGAAAATGCCCATGATGCCCTTAGTGACGTATATGCCACTATCGCACTAGCAAAACTGATTAAGGAAAAGCAGCCACGATTATTCGATTACGCTTTCTCTTTAAGAAGCAAACATAAAGTACTAGAGCAAATTGACGTAAGTAAGCCTTCTGTTTTACTGCACATCTCGTCAAAACTCCCTGCTGCCCAAGGATGCTGCACATGGGTGATGCCTATTGCTAAACACCCAACTAACAACAACGCGTTTATTGTTGTCGACTTATCCCATGATGTGACTAGCTTATTAAACGATTCATCTGAAGATATCAAAAGTGCTTTGTATACCAGAGCAGAAGATTATGACGACCCGAAAGATAGGCCGGGAATTAAGTTAATCCATGTTAATCGGTCACCATTTATTACCACGGCGAAGGCAATGACTGAAGACAATGCAGCGCGTCTTGGGTTGGATCGCGATAAATGTTTGGATAACTATCGTCAACTTGCAAACGCACCAGAACTTGCTGAAAAACTTGTGCAAATTTATAACGATTCGTTCACTGATGACGACGTAGACATTGATCATGCACTATACAGCGGTGGCTTTTTAAATGACGATGATAGACGTTGGTGTGAACAGGTAATAGAAGCCAATCCAGAACAGCTTTCAGCACTAGAAGACAAGACACAACACGACGGTCTTAAACGTTTGTTGTTTAGGTATCGCGCCAGAAACTACCCCACTACACTTACCGCCGATGAAATGACGCGCTGGCAACATCATAGGCAAGCTCGACTTACCGACCCTGCATTCAACGGTTCGATTACCCTTGAAAGCTATATGATGAAATTAGAGCAACTCGCCCACGAGCATAGTGACAACCCTGAAAAACAGGCTATTTTGCGTGCGCTGTATCAATATGCGCAAAACCTTTGACCTTGTTCTTTTATCGGCATAAATTACCTGTAGATGTTTTATTCGCATGATGCGAACAACAGCACAAGAACAGTCACAAAAAAGTAATGGCTGCCGATAATAAGAAAGATAATAAGAAAAAAGTACTCAGGGGATGCATACAGTATGGATGGCGTAACAATCAGCTTCGACAATACGCGTACTTATATTAATTTAACGCTAGAGCCAAAGGCATTTTCAAAAGAAGTAGATGTTAAAGAAGTTAGAGAAGCGCTGTCACAGGGCGAAACTAAACAGCTTTATGTATCAGAAAGAGCGTTAAAATCGGCATGCGATACCGCCAATCACTATTTCAAAACAGACGATGACACTGTTGTTAGCGAACGTATTGGTGAGCGTAAAAATGCTGAAGTAGAATTTAGAGTGCCGGAAGATGGCATGCGAGCTAACCTTGTACTCACCACTCCCTATGGCGGCAAATTCCCCTCTCTTGATGCCGTACTATCGCTTGCGGCAAAAAAGAAAATTCAGCGCGGATTGAGCACAAAAATTATTAAGCAGATGCTTATAGAAGCAAAACAAGCGCCAGCCGGAACCATTATTGAAGAAACGGTAGCTAAAGGGCTGCCCGCACGCAACGGCAAGAATTCAAAGTTTGTACCGCTTGTACCTAATGCGCTAGAGCGCGTGTTGCGCCCTCAAACTGGAAGTGGTGAACGCGTTGACATGCGAAATCTAGGTGAAGTGATTTGCGTTAAAATTAACACGCCCGTTTTACGGCGCACAGCGCCAACACAGGGGCGATCAGGGTTTGATGTTAAAGGTAACAGAATAGATGCCGTTGCAGGTGAATGGGTTGATTTCAAAATGGGTGGTGGCACCGTCGTATCGGACGGCGACGCAAACCTATTAATGTCTGCCATCTCTGGTATGCCTAAATACAAAGATCAAACCATGACCGTAGATGACACCTTCATATGTAGCGGCGTAAACGTAGGCTCAGGCCATGTTAATTACGAAGGCGCAGTACTGGTAAATGGTGATGTCACCGAAAAAATGGAGATTAAAGCGTCAGGAGACGTAACCATTAATGGTTTTGTGGAATCGGCATATATAGAGTCTGGTGGCGATATCATCATTACTGAAGGCGCCATGGGCAAGGTCAACGATACTCAAGGAGACTTTCAGTGCAAGCTTGTTGCAGCAGGTAGCATTCACGTTCAGCATGGCCAAGGTATTGATGTGCATTGTAATGGCGATATTACTGTGGGACGACAATTAGCCTACAGTCGATTACGTTGTGCTGGTGCCGTTATTGTTGGTCAAATTGACAAGCCAATGGGTAATTTATTTGCTTGTGAAATAATAGGTCAAGCTCGTGTGGAAGCTGGTACATTGGGGGCAGTGTCTGGTAGCACCCTTAAGGTCGACTTTAGCCCTGGCTTTAATTTACTTTTGGAAAGAAAAGACTCTCTAGATGAGCTGCTTAAACAACTAAGAGAAAACAATTTAAAGCACAAAGAAAAAATTTCTTTAATTAAAAGTAAGAAGGTGCCTCGCGAACTGCAGAATAAGGTCGCAGAAGCATTGGAACTAGTTAATAATGAAAATGCGTTGTTGGAATGGCTTGAGAACAAGTCGAATATCGTAAAAATGGCGAAGGAGAGCTACCAAACCGATATAAAACTCATCGCTAACAAACGTCTATACCCCGGCGTTTCAGCAAAGCTGAATAATAGAAGTTGGCGATCTGAGCGAGAGTTCGAGAGAGTGAGAGTGCATTACGACTCACACGAATGGCACTACGACCCTATTGTTTAAAAAGGGTATTTAACGCCAGTGCTTTGCGCCGGTATTTATCTCTCTTCGAAACAAAATTGCCCAGATTAATCGGCTATAGCAACGTTGTTGTAACCCAACCTTTTAGACTGGTAGAGCGCCTTGGTTGTGCGCTCAAGCCAGTCATTAAAATCTTCCCTAGCCAATAGCTCTGCCATGCCCACTGCAACGCTAAAATGCTTTTGAACAACGTCATCATTGCTCAAGCTTGATAGTAGTCGCTCTGCCAGTATTTTTGATGGCTCTAACGGCGTTTGTGGGCAAAGGATTACAAATTGCTCGGTAGTAAATCGCGACACTACGTCAACTTCCCTCGCCGAGCTTAAACAGCTGTCAGCCACAACTTTAAAAGCTTCTTCTACTGCGCTTGTATCTATATTTTCGCTCGAGACTTGATAGCTTAGCTCCACAATAATAAGTGAAGCACTGGTATGAAAACGATGAAAACGAGAAATCTCTTCCTCTGCTCGCTGGATCATATGATTTCTATTATACAGCCCAGTAGCGGCGTCGTGCGCAGACAGTATCGCTACTGTTTTGTTTTTCTCTTGTAATGTTGCCTGAAGCGACGCTATTTCTGAATTTTTTTGCTTCACTACGCTTTTGAACAAACGTTTATAACGCTGTCGCACTATTAACACTAAAAAAACCAGCATAATAAGCGCAGTGCCCAAGGCCCACGTAAGGTAGTCTTTATTTTGACGAATTTTAACGCTATTCCACTGCTTATAAATTTGAACTTTACGCGCTTCTGGAATGCGCTCAATGGCATAATTGAGTCTATCGACCAAATGAGCAAATGATTTGTTAACACCATAGGCGAGTGAATCGAAAGGCTCAGCATATCCCACTATGACCAGTTCATTCAGGTTCAGATCATTGATATGCATGTTCACGCTCATAAGCGATCCAACTAATACATCAAAATCACCAGAAGCTAGCTTTGTAAGACCCTCTTTTTCCGATTCTACAAGCTTAATACGTAAACTAGGATAGTAGCGAGAAATATACTCAACCTGACGATAACCTTGAACAATCCCTATTGTGCGACTTCCAATGCCGCCGTAGCCTTGCAGCATTGGTGTACCCTGCTTGGCAACCAGCACATTAGGTGCTTCAAAATAGGGTTTGCTAAAAGCGAGGAATTGCTTGCGGTAATCTGACGTATTAAGCATTGGAACCACATGGCATTTACCCTGCTGAACAAATTCTAAACTTTGCTGCCAACTTTCAGTTGGCACTAAAGTAAAATTCAACCCCGAAAGTTCAGCGATAACCTGCAGATATTGTGCAGAGATACCCACATGAAAGCCATTTTTTATAGCTTCATATGGTTCCCAGTGGGGGTCGACGCAGTACAACACGTCTTCTTGTGATTTTGGGTTAATTTGATTGGTTTGCGCTACCGAGACAGCAGTGCCAAAGACACCGCTTAACATCAGAATACAACACAGCAAAATAGTTTTCGAAAAGCGCTTCAAAAAACACCAATAATAAAGGACAGCTAAAACGAACGACGGAGTATTAAACGTTAGGACGTAAAAAGCAATAACAATACATTCGTCTCATATAAACAGTAAGCACAATACGCTTTAGGTTACTCGCTGCTGTGCTTTATATTTAGGATTGTCGTATCGCTTCTCGCGCATGATAAGCGCTAACTTCTTCACGGCATATTCAATGTCGCTGAAAGTAAGATAAAGCGGTGCGAACCCTACACGCAATATATTGGGTGCACGGAAGTCTGCAATTACGCCTTCGTCAATCCATGCCTGACAAATCGCATAGGCATCATCGTGTGCGAACGCTACCTGGCTTCCTCTTTGCTGAATGGCTGGACTTACATTGACGAAATGTGAAGATAGCCCTTCTCGCTTCGCCTCAGCAATAAAAAATGCTTGAAGCTTTTTAGATTTTTCATCAATCGCTTTTAAAGAAATACCATCAAAAACAGACAGTGCAGCATCTAATACACTCATACCTATCACACCGGGTGTACCGCATAAATTTTGCTTGATGCTTGAATCTGGTGTGTAGTCGGGTGAAAAGGCGAATGGCGAACTGTGCCCCATCCAACCTGAGAGAGGTTGCTTGTAGGCTTGTTGATGACGCTCTGCAACATAAATAAAAGCAGGTGCACCTGGGCCACCATTTAGGTACTTGTACGTACAACCAACGGCAAAGTCCACATTACAATCATCCAGTTCAACAACAAACGCCCCTGCACTATGTGCAAGATCCCATAGTGTAAGAATGCCCTTTCTTTGGGCTTCAGCCGTTACCTGTTTCATATTCAGTTTATGGCCGCTGCGAAAATTCACTTGCGTAAGCATTAATACTGCAATGTCGTCAGTCAAAGCATTTTCTACATTATGCTCATCAATGTAACGAATACTGTACTCCTCACCCAGCAGGTCGATTAAGCCCTGCACCATATAAATATCAGTGGGGAAATTATCGCGCGTAGTGGCTATTACCTTTCTTGAAGGCTGCATTTTAATTGCCGCACTTAACACTTTAAAAAGGTTTATCGAAATGGAATCACAGCATACAACCTGACCTTGCTTCGCCCCCACAAGTGTGCCCACTTTATCGCCAACTATCTGCGGTAATGCAATCCAGTCGTTTTTGTTCCAACTGGTAATAAGGTCTTCTCCCCACTGGCGATTCACTACGTCGCTTGCTCTTTCTTTGGCAGCCTTGGGTAACGCCCCCAGTGAATTGCCGTCTAGATATACCGTATTTTTAGGAAGAGAAAATTCATGTACTTTCTCACGCAGCGGATCTTTTTCATCTAGCTGCTGTGCAGAAAAAACCTTATTCATTATGTTCACCAAAAACGCTAAGTAACGCATTAAACGAGGTCGATTGAGAATGTAGCCAGTCGAAGTGGCCGCCGTTTGCAATAATAACCGCTTTTGCACCGTCAAGAGAAGCATGCTTCTGAGGCACGATGCTATCAGCATCACCTTGAAGAAGCACTACCGGTACAGAAACGTTTGTTATCACTGGAGTGGCATCAAAGTACGCTGCAGGGGCTTGTTCTGGTGTTGCTGCCATAAATAAACTCGTGGCACTTTGACAGCTATTATCACCGTTTGCGTAAGAAGTAATATCGGTAATTGCAGCAAGTCCAACAACCGCGTTAATGTTTAGGCCATCATATTGTTTCTGCAGTACATCAGTGCTTAATAGCGCCAAATGTCCACCTGCTGAATGCCCCACCACAAATACAATGCTATGCTGGTTTTTTACAGCAATGTGTTTAAGCGCGGTTTCAATGCCCGATTTAACATCGTTAAGGCTTCCCGGCCAGCCGCCGCCATCATCGCCAGTTCTACGGTATTCAACGGCGTAAACGTTCATGCCTTTTTCTTGTAGTGCATGATAGAAACCACTGGCATGTGTATAGTCGTAAGCGTTTAACCAGCAACCGCCGTGAATATAAATGACGGCACTAGCTCTCGATGAAAGGCGTTCATTCACGCCTGCAGCTTGCCAATGATAAATTCGCTGGAGTGGATCGTCTCCATAAGTGATGACTGAAGAAGGGGGCGATGTGCTAAGCGTTGCTAAATCTTTGTAGGCAACTTGGGTTAAGCCTGAAGATACCTTTTCGACGGTATCTGCGAGCGTTTTTTTAATGCGAATCTTTTCATTACTGACGGTGCTACTCTTCAGAGCACTTTCAGCACTTGTACATCCTTGAAGGGCCCCTAGTGTAATTAGTGTTGTCATTGCAACACCAACACATTTAAGGGTTGCGTTCTTAATTTTCATTATTATTAGTTTTATTACTCTTCCTTAACACTATGACACCATATTACGATGCCATAGGTTAAGTTAAATATTGTTAAATGGTGTAACTAATACCTACAGCATTTCAACGGCAAGTGCTACGCCTTCGCCGCCACCGATGCACAACGAAGCAATACCTTTTTTACCATCTTGTTGCTTTAATGCATGCAACAAAGTTACAAGAATACGCGCACCTGATGCACCAATAGGATGACCTAGAGCACATGCACCGCCTTTTATGTTAACTTTGTGTTGGTCAAGTCCCAGCTTCTGAATAGCAAGCATGGTTACCATGGCAAACGCTTCGTTGATTTCAAATAAGTCTACGTCTTCTTTCGTCCAACCCGCTTTATCGAGCACTTTCTCCATGGCACCAACAGGAGCAACAGTAAAGTTTTCTGGCTCAATAGAATGCGTGGCATGGGCAACAATGCGTGCAAGTGGCGCTAAACCTAGTGCCTTTGCTTTTGATTCACTCATTACCACAAGTGCGGCTGCACCATCAGAAATTGAACTCGAGTTTGCTGCTGTAACCGTGCCATCCTTTTTAAAAGCAGGTCGAAGTGATGGTATTTTTTCTGGTCGCGCAGAGCCTGGACCTTCATCAGTATCTACCACTACTTCCCCTTTACGGGTAGCCATGGTCACGGGTACAATTTCGTCATCGAAAGTGCCGTTGCTGATAGCATCGTTTGCCTTTGATAGCGAGCTAAGAGCAAATTCATCCATGTCGCCGCGTGTGATGTTTTCTTCATCGGCAGTATCTTGAGCAAAACAGCCCATCGCTTTACCGTCGTAAGCATTTTCAAGGCCATCAAGCATCATATGATCAAGTACCTGACCATGCCCCATTCGGTAACCCGAGCGCGCCTTTGGCAGCATGTACGGCGCGTTGCTCATACTTTCCATGCCACCGGCGACAACTGTCTCAACACTGCCCGCTTTTATTAGGTCGTGGGCTAACATAACGGCTTTCAAGCCCGACCCACATACCTTATTAATAGTCGTAACACCGGCGCTTAACGGCAAGCCAGCCCCTAAAGATGCTTGACGCGCAGGAGATTGGCCTAGACCTGCAGGCAGTACACAGCCCATGATGACTTCATCAATGGCCGACATATCAATGTTTTCACATGCCGCTTCAATGGCAACTTTACCTAAGTCTGTCGCTGTCATAGACGACAGGCTGCCATTAAATCCACCCATTGGTGTGCGTTTTGCTGCAACGATTACTACTGATTCACCACTCATGATTGTGCCCTTAATTAAATAAATTGAGTAACTTAGCTAGCCATATGATGCGAGATGTATACAAAACTAAACACTTGTTTTTGTACCAACACCCACCTAGCACCATGAAAAATTGACGTTAGCAAAATGTTACTTTACCTTAACGTAAATTGTAATTAACGTTAACGTAAACCTGTACTAAAAATGTGTCAAGCAAACGCTACGCATAACATCACATAAGTGTAGCGTGCCAGTGTAAAGCTGCTACATAGCACATTCGTACTAGCCAACGTTTATATGCCCAGTGTTTTAAGTGCCCTGCGTTTTAATAGCACAACGCATTGAACGGAAGTTACAAGTATTCACTCATCAATACGCTTGTGTATTGCGCTGAGTGATAAGAACGCGAATAAAACAAGGTATATGTATGAACAAGCACGACGACGATACCACGTACGCAATTGGTGAGCTTGCTCGCGAATTCGATATAACGCCACGCTCAATAAGGTTTTACGAAGAGCAAGGGCTTATGTCTCCCTCAAGAACGGGACAAAACCGCGTCTATCTGAATAAAGATAGGGTGAGACTGAAACTTATATTACGTGGGAAACGCTTAGGCTTTTCACTTGCGGAAGTGAAAACACTGTTCGACATGTACGACAGCAACCCGAATTCGGCAGTTCAGTTAGAAGCCATGCTTGAAATGACTGAACAAAAACGTGCGGTACTTAATCAGCAACTTGAAGATATTCAAATGCTGATGACAGAACTTGATGACGTAGAAGCACGTTGCCGCGAAGAACTCGCAGAACTCAAACGAGGAAAAATTGCATGAATACCATTTACCCTACTCTTAACTTCGGACTTGGTGAAGACATTGATATGTTGCGTGACCAGGTTTACCAATTTGCACAGAACGAAATTGCACCGCTTGCTGAGAAAGCTGACGCTGATAACCAGTTTCCCAATGAGCTATGGACTAAACTTGGCGACATGGGATTGTTAGGTGTTACGGTTTCTGAGCAGTACGGTGGTTCAGATATGGGCTACCTTGCACACACAGTTGCGATGGAAGAAGTGAGTCGTGCATCTGCAGGCATCGGATTGAGCTATGGTGCTCACTCTAACCTTTGCGTGAATCAGATTTACAAAAATGGTAATGAAGCGCAAAAAGAAAAGTACTTGCCGAAGCTGGTTTCTGGTGAACACATTGGCGCGTTAGCAATGAGTGAGCCAAATGCGGGCTCAGATGTGGTAAGCATGAAACTACGTGCCGAAAAACGTGGTGATAAATACATTCTTAACGGCAACAAAATGTGGATCACAAACGGTCCAGACGCGCATACCTTCGTTATTTACGCAAAGACAGATCCAAACGCAGGTCCTCGCGGCATTACCGCGTTTATCGTAGAACGCGATTTCCCTGGTTTTAGTCGTGCGCAAAAACTCGACAAGCTGGGCATGCGCTCTTCAAATACCTGTGAGCTAGTATTTGAAGACTGTGAAGTACCTGCAGAAAACATCATCGGCAAGGAAGGTGAAGGTGTTCGCGTACTTATGAGCGGTCTTGATTACGAGCGCTTAGTATTGTCAGGTGGTCCGCTAGGCATTATGCAAGCATGCATGGATGTAGTAGTACCTTACATCCATGACCGCGAACAGTTTGGTCAATCTATTGGCCAGTTCCAACTTGTTCAAGGCAAAGTGGCTGACATGTACACTCAAATGAACGCCGCTCGAGCGTATGTGTATGCAGTGGCTAAGTCTTGCGACCGTGGTGAAACCACACGTAAAGATGCAGCAGGCGCTATTCTATATTCTGCTGAATTAGCCACCAAAATGGCGTTAGATGCAATTCAACTTCTAGGCGGCAACGGCTATATAAACGAATATTCAACGGGTCGACTTCTTCGTGATGCCAAGCTATATGAAATTGGCGCAGGAACATCAGAAATTCGCCGTATGCTTATTGGTCGCGAGTTATTCAACGAATCAAAATAAAAACCAATCGCGAGCAGCCCAACAACAGTATTAGATAAACACTATGCTGTATCGCGACGACAACCCTTAACAGTGCCATAGCGCAAATGTTAAGTACCGGACGACAACACAGCCCTATTTAATAGGGCTGTCACACAAGGAGGGGTTATGCCCGTTCTTCGCTCTACAATAAATGTAAAATCTGATACTTTCATTGCCAATACCAAGGCAATGCAAGCACAAGTAGACGACCTACTCGAAAAAATTCATCAAATTACCCAAGGCGGTGGCGAAAAAGCTGCAGAAAGACACGTGTCACGCGGAAAGCTGCTGCCTCGCGATCGCATTAATGCACTTATTGATGATGACACACCGTTTTTAGAAATTGGGCAGCTAGCTGCCTGGGAAGTGTACGACGATTATGTACCCTGCGCTGGTGTTGTAGCCGGTATTGGTGTGGTTAATGGCGTTGAGTGCATGATTGTTGCGAACGACGCTACCGTAAAAGGCGGTACGTATTACCCGCTTACTGTTAAAAAACACCTTCGCGCACAAACCATTGCTGAGCAAAACAACCTACCGTGCATATATTTAGTCGACTCGGGCGGTGCTAACCTACCCCGTCAAGACGATGTATTCCCCGACCGAGAGCACTTTGGGCGAATCTTCTTCAACCAAGCGAATATGTCGGCGAAAAACATTCCACAAATTGCAGTGGTAATGGGTTCGTGTACCGCAGGTGGCGCTTATGTGCCAGCAATGGCAGATGAAAGCATTATCGTTAAAGAACAAGCCACAATATTCTTGGGTGGTCCACCGCTTGTTAAAGCTGCTACCGGTGAAGTAGTGACAGCCGAAGAGCTTGGTGGTGGTGATGTTCACACTCGTATATCAGGCGTAGCCGATCACCTTGCTAACAACGACCAGCACGCGTTAACACTTGCGCGAAACGCTGTATCTCGACTTAACCGCAGAAAACCAGTATGTGTTGAAGTGGGTGAAGTAAAACCACCCCGTTACGACAGTAAAGAAATTTACGGTATTGTGCCTGCCGACAGTCGTCAAACCTTTGATGTACGCGAAATAATCGCGCGTGTCGTAGACGATTCTGATTTCGACGAGTTTAAACCTTTGTATGGCACAACACTAGTTTGTGGTTTTGCCCGCATTTTCGGTTACCCAGTCGGCATAGTAGCTAACAACGGTATTTTGTTCGGTGAAAGCGCACTTAAGGGTGCTCACTTTGTTGAGTTGTGTGCTAAGCGAAAAATTCCATTAGTGTTTTTACAAAATATTACCGGCTTTATGGTGGGTAAGCAGTATGAGCATGGCGGTATCGCAAAACACGGCGCCAAAATGGTAACGGCGGTAGCGTGTGCCAATGTACCTAAGCTTACTGTGTTAATTGGCGGTAGTTTCGGTGCAGGTAACTACGGTATGTGCGGACGAGCATACGACCCTCGATTCTTGTTTATGTGGCCCAATGCACGAATCTCGGTAATGGGTGGCGAACAGGCTGCCGGCGTATTAGCACAGGTTAAACGCGACCAAAAAGAGCGCGCCGGTGAAACGTGGAGCGAAGAGGAAGAAAAAGCCTTTAAGCAGCCTGTTATCGATACTTACGAAAAACAAGGCCACCCTTACTACGCCTCTGCACGTTTATGGGATGACGGTGTTATCGACCCTGCCGATACGCGCCTTGTGCTAGGGCTATCGCTTTCTGCTGCACTGAACAAGCCAATTGAAGATACCGAATTCGGTATTTTCAGAATGTAGGAGCAAAGATTATGGAACAAGCAGTAACCTACGAAATCGACGAACGCAATGTGGCAATCGTAACTCTTAATCGCGCCGAAAAGCACAATGCTTTCGATGACGAGATGATTGCCGAATTAACTCGCCTATTTAAAAAAGCAGGCAAAGACGACAGCGTTCGCGCCGTTATTCTTCAAGCAAAAGGAAAAAGTTTCAGTGCAGGCGCAGACCTGAACTGGATGAAAAAAATGGCGGGCTACACCCAAGAGCAAAACGAACAGGATGCGATGGGCTTAGCGACCATGCTTCAAACGCTTTACACGTTGCCTAAACCTACTATTGCACGTGTTCAAGGTGCCGCATTTGGCGGTGCTGTTGGCTTAATAGCTTGCTGCGACATTGCTGTTGGCAGCAAATTAAGCAAGTTTTGCTTAAGCGAAGTGAAAATTGGCCTTATTCCAGCCACTATAAGCCCTTACGTTGTTGAAGCAATGGGTGCACGTGTTTGTCGCCGTTACTTCCAAACGGCTGAAGTGTTCTCTGCTCGACGCGCTCGTCGTCTAGGTCTGCTAAGCGAGGCCGTAACCGAAGACGAACTAGACAGCACTATTGATGATTTGATCACAAACGTGATGAAAAATGGGCCACAGGCTGTTTCTCAATCTAAAGCCCTTGTTCAATGGGTTGCTTCTCAACCTATCAATAACGACCTACTTACCGCCACCAGCAAACTTATTGCACACGTGCGTACATCAGAAGAAGGTCAAGAAGGGCTTGGCGCGTTTTTAGAAAAGCGCAGTGCGAATTGGATTGAGCAAAAAACCAATCCAGAAGCAGGCATGGAGAAATAACATGATTAATAAACTACTCATTGCAAACCGTGGTGAAATTGCCTGCCGCGTAATTAAAACTGCAAAAGCGCTTGGTGTAAAAACGGTTGCCGTTTATTCAGATGCAGATACCCAAGCACGACACGTTAAAATGGCTGACGAGGCGGTTTATCTAGGCGCATCGCCGTCTAAAGAAAGCTACCTACGCGGTGAACTTATTATCGAAAAAGCGAAGCAGCTTGGCGTAGATGCTATTCACCCTGGCTATGGTTTCTTATCGGAAAATGCCGAATTCGCTAACCTTTGTGCCAAAAACAACATCATTTTTGTTGGCCCACCTGCTTCGGCAATAGAAGCGATGGGTTCAAAGTCAGCTGCAAAACACATCATGGAAAATGCAGGTGTACCGTTGGTACCTGGCTACCATGGTGATGATCAGAACGAAGCAGTATTAAAAGCGGCAGCTGATGACATGGGTTACCCAGTGCTGCTAAAAGCTGCTGCTGGTGGTGGCGGTAAAGGCATGCGTCAGGTGTGGAATGAAAAAGAGTTCTCCGCTGCACTGAATGCCGCTAAACGCGAGTCGATGGCAAGCTTTGGTGACGACCACATGTTGGTTGAAAAATATTTAACTCGCCCTCGTCACGTTGAAATTCAAGTATTCTGCGACACTCTAGGAAATGGTGTATACCTGTTTGAGCGAGATTGCTCGGTACAACGTCGTCACCAAAAGATTATTGAAGAAGCCCCAGCGCCTAACATGTCTCAAGATATCCGTGAGAAAATGGGTGAAGCCGCAATTCTTGCAGCGAAGGCCATTAATTATGTTGGTGCTGGTACTGTAGAATTTCTTCTTGATGAAGACGGCTCGTTCTACTTTATGGAGATGAATACGCGTCTTCAGGTTGAACACCCTGTTACCGAAATGATCACGAATGAAGACTTGGTTCAGTGGCAGTTGACCATTGCTGAAGGAAAGCCTATTCCGAAGCAACAAGATGAACTTACCCTGACAGGTCATGCTTTTGAAGCACGTATTTATGCTGAAGATCCAAACAATGAGTTCTTACCTTCAACGGGCACGCTTCATCTACTTAAAACCCCAGAAGAAAGCGACGTTGTTCGCGTAGACACAGGTGTTGAGCAAGGCGACGAAGTAAGCGTATTTTACGACCCAATGATTGCCAAGCTGGTGGTCAAGGGTGAAACACGTGAAGTCGCCCTTAAGCGCTTGCTACATGCGTTGGGCAACTATCATATCGAAGGTGTTTCTACCAACATTGACTTTCTGAAGCGCGTGGCAAGCAACGAAGCATTTGTTAATGCAGAGCTTACAACCACCTTTGTCGAGAAGCATCACGATGCACTATTCGCAAAAGCAGAAGTTGGCGACCATCACAAGCGTATTACCCTGCCTACTATGGCGTTACTGGCTTTGCTGCACCGCGAAGACACTATGAAAGCGACACAAAACGAAGCTGCACGTAGTCTTCTTGTTTGGCGTTCTGCTGGAGCATGGCGTGCCAACATGGCGCACAGCGAAACGCTGATACTTGATTTTGGCGGTGAGGCTGACACGCAGGAATTCAACATCACACATTCCAAAACCACTTACCCATTAGCGTGGCAGGTGTCTTTCGATGATGTAAATGTTGAAGTTATGGGAAGCCTAAGCGCATCACCTGACGGTGACCTAATACTTAACGCAGACGTGGACGGGTATAAAACGCAGTATCACTTTGCTGAAAAAGACGGACGCTTTACTTTATTCAACAATGAAACTCACAGCAGCTTTAGCGTTGTGTTGCCTTCATTGGGCGATGACAGTGATGCCAACCAAGACGCTAATTTTAACGCGCCTATGAACGGTACCATTGTTGCTCTGCTTGTAGAGCCTGGCCAAAAAGTAGAAAAAGGCGAGCCTATCCTGATTATGGAAGCAATGAAAATGGAGCACAGTATTGTTGCACCTGAAGACGGCATGGTTGAAAGCTTCTACTTTAAAGCCGGCGAACTTGTTGATGGCGGCGCTACTTTGTTGTCGTTCGCCGGTAGCGAAAAGGAGTAACTATGAGCTTCCCAAGCCAGGTCAGCATTGTTGAAGTTGGCCCTCGCGACGGCCTGCAAAACGAAAAGCAAGTTGTAAGCGCTGACGATAAAGTCACGCTGGTTAATATGCTGTCGAAAACAGGCCTCAAGCGCATTGAAGCTGGTAGCTTTGTTTCGCCTAAATGGGTGCCACAAATGGCTGACTCAGGTGCAGTATTCGAAAATATATCGCGTGCACCGTCTATTCAATATTCGGCGCTTACGCCGAACTTGAAAGGCTTAGAGGCCGCCCTTGAAGCTGGTGTTAACGAAGTGGCGGTATTCGGCGCTGCGTCTGAATCGTTCTCACAGAAAAACATTAACTGCAGTATTGCTGAAAGTTTACATCGTTTCGAGCCGGTTATCGAACTGGCAAAAGAGCGCAACATTCCGGTACGTGGTTATGTGTCTTGTGTCATGGGGTGCCCGTATGAAGGCGAGATAAGCCCTAGCGCCGTAGCGAATGTGTCTAAAACCCTGTTAGACATGGGGTGTTATGAAATTTCCCTTGGCGATACGATAGGAACAGGCACTCCGGGTGCAACTAAGCTTTTATTAGATGAAGTACTAAAGCATATTCCGGTTTCAGTCACAGCAGCCCACTTTCATGATACTTACGGACAGGCGCTTGTGAATTTGTATACTGCGTTGGAGTACGGCGTAGCAACTATCGATTCGGCAGTGTCAGGTTTAGGTGGTTGCCCATATGCAAAAGGTGCAAGCGGTAACGTTGCTACAGAAGATGTAGTTTACATGCTTAACGGAATGGGAATATCAAGTGGCGTAGATATGCAACAACTGCTTGCTACATCACAGTTTGTTGAAAAACTGCTTAACAGACCACCAATATCAAAAGTTGCAAGTGCGCTTTTAGGTAAATAGATGTATTACCCAAGTAAACACCCTTAAAAAGCAGCTCATAGGTGAAAACAGCAAAAAGCCAGCAATGTCGTTTTACGCATGCTGGCTTTTTTATGTCTACTTTGATCATTTTTCTTTAGGTAAAATGACTGTGGAGACCAGAGCAACAAGCAACAGTCCAGACATAAGATACACTACAGAAAAAGAGATGAGCGGTGTTATTGCTGCATAAAGGCTACCAAACGCCAACAGAATTAAACCAATTGCGGTATTTGAAAAGCCCACTAACTCTGTACGCTCTTGACCTTCTTTCACATCTAAACTGTAGGTTTTTCTTCCCGTTCTTACACCAGCATGAGCAATAGAAAGTACAAAAAACAAAATAGCAGACACGATCAGCGAGTTGTTCGTTATAAGTAATAACCCCACGCAAGCTGTTAACGCCAGTCCACCAGCTATCTGAAGAGTTAGCTTTGCGCTTTTATCAGCCACTTTTCCCCATATAAATGACGAAAGCAATGCTGCTAACGCCTCTGCAGCGATATAAATGGGAAGCAACTCACTGGCGTTATCGCCCTTTTGCACCATAAAATACGGCGCTACTAACGCTGAATGTACAAACAAGCCTCTCACGAATATGAACTTGTACACCGTGCTATCAAAGTTAACACTAATGATGTTGCCAGTTTCTTCATTAGATTGAACTGACGTTTTTACAGGCCACATACAAAAAAGCGTAGCTATAAATATCATTGCACTAAATCCGATTAGCGCCGCCAGAGCAACAGTGCCTAACGAGTTGTTGAACATAAACAAAGGAACGGCGACTGCCAATGTTGCAAAGCCCGACACTGTTGACGCAATACCTATCAAGCTACCGCGCTCTCCTTTTTGGGCAACATCAGCTTCCATGTCTTTTACTGTAAGTGAGCACGCAGAGCGCCCAATACTTAAAAGGGCCAGAGAAAACAACACTGCGCCCCCCGCCATCGCGCCATCAAAAAACAGCGCAGCCAAAAAAATACCTACAACACTGCAAGCTTGTATTGTTATTCCCAACCGCCATACAACATGGCGCTGTTTGTGCTGTCTAAGGTAATAGCTGATAAATGCCTGAGGTAATAACGCGCCTGACTCTCTAATGGGTACAAGCCACCCTATCATCCATGTGGGCGCCCCGAATGCAAGCATCAGAGCGGTTAGCGTTGTCTTTGTCGACATAAGAAGGTCAGCAAGCTTGTTGAGCGACAAGCCTGCTATTAAACGTTGCTTTTTATTAATAGCCAATGGCAAAAGCTCGCTTATTTGTTGAGTGATATTACCCCATTTACTTGAATCGTAAACTAGCGGGGTCGTAAACTACCTGTAATAAGAATTATACTGTTAAAATGTTGGAGCAGATCAATTACCTACCCTTTGTTCTCCACCAACGTTTTGAGGTTTTCTAAACCCATTTCGAAGTCTGGGCCAATCAAGCTATCAATAAACAAAACGAAGAATCGATTCACTGGGTTATTGTCTACACTGCCAGCATCAGTCCAGGTAACTTGCGTTCCATTGTCTACCTGCTTTATATCCACTACACCTGTAGAGCCCATATCAAACTCGGGAAAATATAAACTGTATAAAACCCGTTTATTGTGCTCTAACTGGGTAATCTCCATTTCACCATTGCCTTCGGTTTCACTCTTCCACTCAGAGCGCATGCCGATAGCACGGTCGGGGCCAGAATAATTTAACTCCATGTTGGGGTCGCGCTGAAACCATACCCCCCACTTCTGCCATTCCCTCAAATCGACAACGTACGGATATACTTCACTAGGATCAGCATCAATCGTGATAGAACGCTCTACTGTGTAGTCTTTAGGAATAAGAAAACTACTTGCAACGAATACAACTATAACCACGCCAACAAAGACCAACAGCTTTTTTAATGCGCCCATTCGCACCTCCGAATTTGTTCATTGCGTCAAATATAACATTTAATTAACAAATGTCACTGGCGGCTGAGTAAATTCACCACTTAGGAAATGAATTACCATCTGCCTTACAAAATCAGCATTAACCTCTGATACCCAAGATATTTCTCTGCCCTTAGATTCGCTACCGTGGGACGTTCCGTCTTCTTCGCAGCGTCCACTGTCTGAATTTCTATCTACACGGTAAATTTGACCCGCATTAGGCGTGTTAGTCCCTACTGCAAGCATTGCGGTATCGACCTTAAAATGCTCGTTTGGTAGCGCAACAATGCAAGTAGAAAGCACGTCCCACAAGAAGTAAGTGAACTCATACGACGGAATTGCCGTTACTGTTGCTGCCCAAAACTGCCCAGCTAAATCAGATACTGGGCTTTGTACTTTCGCTAGTGATGTTAGAAAAGGCCAACTTACCGGCAAGGCATTAGTGGCGTCTAAAGGTACAAGCAACACCGGCAGTGAACTATTAATTAATGTTGCTGTGGCGTTAGGGTGCCAGTAAGCATTCCACTCCGCCGTGCCGTTATGGTCGTGCATTGCAACATTGCCCTTAACATCGATAGCACCACCCATCCATATTACACGTTCAACATTAGCAACAAACGCAGACTCAACACCCGCAAGCTCAATGGCACCAGCAATATTTGTAGCAGGACCCGTCATAAGCACCGTCACTTTCGACGAATGTTGCTCTATCATTTCTTTCATCCAGATGTGAGCAGGTTGATCAATCACCTTTATACCGTCACTAGATGTTCTTAACATGATGGGCACTGCATGGCACATTTTTGGTTGTGCACGCCACTCTGGTGGAAACGGATTTGGCCCAACGCACTTGCCAACACAAACCGGAATATGCGAATTATTGGTTAAGTTGAGAATTTTTTTTGTACTCAGCAATGCATCATCAGGGTAACAATCTGCAGGTGTAATACTTACACCAATTACTTCTATATTCGGCAAACGAAGGAGTAAAAGCAGCGAAAGTAGATCATCTATTCCACCATCATGGTCGAAAATAACGGCTTGTTTGGAAGACATAAAGAAACATTCCCTTAAAATAATTAACGATTAAATTACAAAGGCGAAAAATCACGCTGTTAATCTAAAATTTCTTGTGTAATATGGATTTAGGTTATCACGAAACCCACTACGCTGTTGTTATTTGTGACTCGCAATAACAGGTGGTACAAGGAAATTTCATGTACTGCGCCAATTATCGCATACCTTCATTTTCCTATTACAAAACTATCCCTACATCGTTGTCACTTTATTACAGGAGTTATTAGAGCATGGCAGACCAAAGCTCTCGTTACATTAGTAATTTAACTCGCGATACCTATGCGCTTATTCTCGCAGGTGGAAAAGGCTCAAGATTGCACGAGCTTACCAACTGGCGAGCAAAACCTGCTTTGTATTTTGGAGGAAAGTTTCGAATCATCGACTTCCCGCTTTCTAATTGTGTAAACAGCGGCATTAGACGCATAGGCGTAGTTACACAGTATAAGTCGCACTCGCTAATACGCCATTTAGTGCGTGGTTGGGGGCACTTTAAAAAAGAGCTTGGTGAATCGGTAGAAATACTACCTGCCTCACAGCGCTTTTCAGACAGCTGGTATGAAGGCACAGCCGACGCTGTGTTTCAAAACATCGACATCATTCGCGATGAACTTCCCAAATACGTGATGATTTTGTCTGGCGACCATATTTACCGAATGGACTATGGTGATATGTTGGCGAAGCACAAGGAGTCTGGTGCCAAAATGACGGTTTCATGTATGTCTGTGCCGGTAGAAGAAGCCGCAGGGGCATTTGGCGTGATGTCGGTAGATGAGAACTATCGAATTAACGGGTTTGAAGAAAAACCCGCCTCTCCCACGCCACTTCCCCACGATAGCAGTCGCTGCTTAGCGTCTATGGGAAATTATGTTTTCGACACTGAATTTCTATTCGAGCAGTTAAGAAAAGACGCCGAAAATATGGGCTCTCAGCGAGATTTTGGTAAAGATATCATACCGTCAATTATTAAAGATCACCCAGTATACGCCTTCCCTTTCGAGAAAAGTGGTGGTGACAACGCGTATTGGCGCGATGTTGGTACCATTGACTCTTTTTGGGAAGCTAACATGGAAATGGTCGCTCCCGTACCGCAGCTAAATTTGTATGACAGAAAGTGGCCTATTTGGACATATCAAGAGCAATTACCCCCCGCCAAGTTTGTGTGGGAAGATCACGATAGACGTGGTGAAGCGATTAACTCTGTGGTGTCAGGAGGCTGTATTATTTCGGGGTCGACCCTGCGTTCATCGATATGTTTTTCAAACGTGCGAGTTCACTCATACGGCCTAATCGAAGATGCAGTAATACTGCCCGACGTTGAGATAAAGCGCCACTGTAAGCTTAAGCGCGTTATTATTGATAGAGGCTGCGTGGTACCTGAAGGTACAACGATTGGTTACGACCACGATGAAGACCGTGCTCGTGGTTTTCGCGTGTCAGAAAAAGGGGTGGTATTAGTCACCCGAGAGATGTTAGGACAACCAGTAGGCGGTCTTAAAAAGACCACGGGTTAACGCTAACTTTCATTCCATTCTTTTAAGGTAGCAGAAACAAGTTCTGCTACCGCCTCTGGGTGCTCAAGTGGAAACATGTGCCCACCAGCCATGACTTTGTGATTTATTTTGTTGTGCTGCATCAGTCGGCTATACATCTGGGGTTTACACACATTACTTTTTTCTCCTGTGACCAGTAATGCTGGACACTTCAGCTTACCCTTATACTTGCCTAGGTTGTGAGGTACGTTTCTAAATAACTCAGCCTCTACATCGGCACGAAATGTAAGGGATATAGCATCACCTGTCTGTGCAGTTACGGCCTTTACGTAATCGCGCACGCAGCGCTTATCCATGTCTCTGAATAAAGCTTTTCCGTGAAAGTACGCTTCCATGTCGGTATTCAGTGGCCATTTGGCGTTTCGCGTTTGTGCCAGCTTTGCCGGCGTTAGCTTGTTAATTAAGGGAGTGTGCTTAGCAAACTTGAAAAAGTAACTAAGTGGGCCAACAACCAACGGTGGGTCGAACAATATTATACCGCGAAAAAGCTCGGGGGCTTCGCACGCTGCCATATAAGTGATGACCGCACCAAACGAATGCCCAACACCAAAGACGCCACGTTTATCGGTGTTCTCCTTTTTTACATGGCGTATAAGCTCTGTAACTTGGTTTCGCCAGTTGCCGTTAACAGGAAGTAAGGGGTCGTGTCCAAAGCGCTCTAAATGCAAGCGATTGTACGTATCAGGCAAGCTTGAAAACATGGTGTTATAGCATGACGCTGGAAAACCGTTAGCGTGAGCAAAATGAAAGCTTAATTCAGAAGACGGCACAAAAAACCTCGGAAAATTAAAAAGAAAGGAGCAAATGCTCCTCTCTATAAATCGGCTGACAGACTGTGGTCATGTTACTACAAGCCTCTTGCCTCTGCCATTTCCCAGTCTTTCACTATTTTTGTACTGGTCCACAAAAATACGGCAATAGACAAAGCATAAGGTACAACAAGGTAGAGCAACGATTGACGAAGTGCTTCTGTCTCCCCAAGAGAAGGCACAAGCGCCTGGCTTATGATTCCCGTCAATGTTGGGCCGCCGCCTAAAGCAATGATGTTAAGCACAAAAAAGAACAATGCTGTAGACATAGCGCGGACATTTAATGGTGCTAACGTTTGCGCCATTGCGAAACTTGGTCCAAGGTAAGAGCCGCTGGTAAATAGTAGTAGCGCCATTAAACCAACTGAAAGCCAGAGATCTTGAACTTGCAGTGAAACATAAAAGGCCGGCACACCAATAATAAGTGCTATTGCGGGTAACAGCGCGTACGCCTTTTTATTGGTTTTTCCCCATCTGTCAGCAACATAGCCACCCAACCACACGCCAAGGGCGTATGCGGTGCCGTTGATGATGCCAAATACAATAAGTAACTGCGTGATATCGAGCCCTGCAAAGGCACGCACATAGTAGTCAATGATCCATGTTGAAATAGCGTAGTTCCCAAACGAACCAAATGAAATACCTAATGCCATTCCCCACCATGTGGGAATTTTGAGCAAGGTTTTAAGTGATGACTTTACGCTAGGTTTAGCGACTTGCGCCTCATCGACCGCTAATGTAGCCGTGCGCTTGGGCTCTTTAACTGTAAGTTTGAGCAAGACAGCAAGCAGAATACCCGGAATACCCACGCTGTACATTACCGTACGCCAGTCAGCCGACCCACCTTGCAGGAAAAACGCAGAGGCAAAAAACGCCAGCATCACGCCGAACGGAATGCCCAACGAATAAATAGCTAGCGCGCCGGCCCGTTTTTCTTTAGGAAATAGATCAGAAATAATACTGTGAGACGGTGGACTTCCACCTGCTTCACCAATTCCTACACCAATGCGCGCAAAGGCCAGCTGCATGTAGTTTGCCGCTAAACCGGAGGCCGCAGTAAAACCGCTCCACAGCGTGAGAGAGATGGCAATAATGTTTACTCGACTGTAGCGGTCTGCAAGCCAGGCAATTGGAATACCCATAACGGTGTATAGCAGCGCAAAGTAAATGCCTTTTAACCAACCTAGCTGCGCGTCATCAAGCCCTAAATCAGCTTTTATAAATGGAGACAGGATCCCTATTATTTGTCTATCTATAAAGTTAAAGGCGTACACTAGAGTGAGAATGAACAGCACGTAGTTACGATAGCTTCTAGATGCGCCGGCTTCGCCAACAGGAATACGTTCAACGTGAGATTGTGCCATAACAGTCCTTAATGGTAATGATTTCCCAGTCTACGCATCAGCAGAAAAAATGCACAACTAAATGTTACTTATTTGTTAACATAACGAAAATTTCTAACAGAGACTTTCTGTTGCTCAGCGCTTAAGGTACGATGTCGACTCATCAACTCATCAGACCAGATAGGCAATTATGACGGTAGACGAACTGTTAAATATTCCCGCTTTAACACCAACTTCTGACAACACGTGGAAAGTCGACGGACTTGTTATACCGAAAACGTGGGGGCAAGGACGAACTGCCTTTGGTGGTATTTCCGCAGGTATGCTGTATTGTGCAGTGAAGCAGCAGGTACATGACGAAAGAGTATTGCGCTCGTTCACAACCAACTTTGTTGGTCCGCTTAACTTAGAGACCCCCTTTTCAATTGAAGTTACGTTATTGCGCACCGGTAAAAATGTGTCGCAATTCACTGCTCATGCTATTCAAGACGGCAAAAGCTGCGTATTTTCTCAGGCCTGTTTTGGCAATGCGCGCAAGTCATCTATATTGGTTGAAAACAATGAAGTGCACGACATGGCGCAGCCAGTTAAAGCCAAGTTTATTCCCCAAATTCCAAAAGTTACGCCTAAATTTTTGCGTTACTTCGACCTAGCCATCGACGCTGGTGGCATTCCTTTTACGCGTAAAAAAACCAGCCATTACCACGGCTTCATGCGTTTTAAGCAGCCACCAGCTGAAATTACTGATGCCCACATTATTACAATGATAGATGCGTGGCCCCCAACGCTGTTGCAGATGATGAAATTGCCGGCCCCAGCGAGCACGGTAAGCTGGAACCTAGAGTTTATTCACCCACACAAACCTGTAAGCCCCACAGACTGGTTTGCATATAAAGCGCATACGCGACAAGCCGCCGATGGCTACGGACACACTGAAGCGACTATTTGGGATAAGGATAATGAAGTCATTGCGATAAGCCGACAAACTGTTGCTGTTTTCGACTAAGTACGTGTCTAATAGCCTATTTGTGAGTACGCCATTCACTCTAGAGCATTGGCCTACCAAGAAGGGCTTATTTGAGAATAAGCCCTAATAAAGCATGAACGCATTAGGGTTAAATAAAGATATCACAGAGATACACTGAAGATTAGTAACGTCAAGAGCGTCTTCAAGATCTTCTTTTGCTAGTGATAATGAGTCATGTAATTCAGGCTTGAGGTTATGGTAGCTTGGATAAATTTCAGGGTTCACATTGTCCAAAGCCAATACATAGGATAGCTGCAATATGCGTTGCTCAACGCTGAGCGATGTATTTTCTGTATCATGAATCGAGGTAATAGGTGACACAATGGATTCCGGAATTCCCCATTTATCGATAAGTCTTGCTGACAAGCTAGAATAGGTGTATCCCAGAACACCAAATTGTAATTCCGCTGGCGTTACACGCGCGTTAAATGCCTGACAGCGTTGCGCCGACTCAGGCATTGTAGTTACCACTACCAGTTCGCCAATATTGTGAAGAAGCCCCGCCACAAAAAAACGCTCAGGCTCGCGGATGTTACGCATGTCGGCAAAGTATTTTGCCAATAAGCCACAAGAAACGCTTTGTTCCCAGAACTTGTCTAAATCTATGTTTTGACCGTCAACATCGCTAAACGCTTGGCTTACACCATAGGCAAGAGCGAGGTCGTAGGTAGAGCGGGTACCCACGACTTGGATGGCTTTGGTAATAGTGTCGATTTTGTTTGGAAATCGGTATAAGGCCGAGTTGGCAACCCGCAAGAGCTGTGTGGCCAGCGAAGGGTCGAAAGCTATAACATCACCGATATCGTCAATGCTTGAGGCCTCGTCATCCATGCATGCCTTTAAACGTGTTACCGAATCGGGTAAAACAAAAAGGTCTTCTGCTTTTGCAACTAGCTCGTCTAAATTCATCTGTGCACGCTCTCCAACGCAACAATAGTTTTGGTGCTAGGTACCTCCATTTACCCTCGCTGCCCTATAAAGGTATAGGCTTATTTACCCATTAGGTCAATGACCGATAACTAGTAAAAAAGTATGATGTTTGTTCTTCTAATCTTTCTTCCAAAAGGAATAGGAACATCATTCATCGTACAACAACGTTATAAGGTATTAGCTTAACCAGAAATAGTATGTTCGATGCAAAGTTATCAAATAAAATAACAATTCGCAGAATTGAATCGAGTTGACTTGAGTTACCGGTGGTGTTCACGATGCACTTTTTCAACACTCGCTATAGCGCATAATTAGAACTTAACAAAGACAAAACTAGGCAATACTACGACAAAACCTACATGAAAGCAGAGGGTGAAGCGCTGAAACAGCCCAATGACCTTCTGTTGTATATTACGTTTTCTTTTGCATACGTAACAGTATACCCCGCTGACCATGTATGTTCACCTAATTAGTTTGTAAAAATGGTATTATGGCGTAATGTTCAAGTAACACGTGCAACAGTGCGACAATACGTAATCGTTATCAGCTTCTAACTTAAACAACGTTTAATTCAATGCCTTCACTTACTACTCTCAAAATTGTCATTATTGGCTATGTTTGGCCTGAGCCAAATTCATCCGCTGCCGGGCAAAATATGCTGTCGATCATTAAACAATGTAAAGACGCGGGGCACTGCATATCTTTTCTGACCGCTGCCACAGACAGTGATCACAAGGCTGATTTAGATGAATTGGGCATCGATAATCACACAATCGAATTGAATAGCAGCAGTTTCGACAATGTGATTGCATCGATGGCACCTGACGTGGTGATTTTCGACCGTTACATGACTGAAGAGCAGTTTTCATGGCGTGTGAAAGAGGCATGCCCTAATGCACTACGAGTGCTAAATACCGAAGATTTGCATAGCTTAAGACAAGCGAGGCTAGACGCTGTTAAAACACACTGTGATGCAGCAAAAGCAAACCTTAACAGTGAACTGGCACAGCGCGAAATAGCCTCAATTCTTCGCAGCGACATAACGCTAGTAATTTCAAAGCACGAACTCAACTTGTTAACAATACATTATGGTATACCCGCTTCACAGCTTCGCTATCACCCACTTGAAGTAGGAAATATATTAGAAGATGCCCCTACCTTTGAAGAAAGAGCGCACTTTGTGCACATTGGAAACTTTAGACATGCGCCGAACTGGGATGCGGTACTTCAGTTAAAGCAAACCATTTGGCCTGCGATCCGAAAACAGATTCCACAGGCTGAACTTCATATTTACGGAGCCTACCCGCCCAAAAAAGCCACACAACTGCATAACAAACAACAAGGTTTTCTAGTAAAAGGTTGGGCCGATAGCGCGGAGAATGTAATCAAGCAGGCTCGCGTATTAATTACCCCGATCCGATTTGGTGCAGGCATAAAAGGTAAATTATTAGACGCAGCACGCTGCGCGACGCCTAGCATTACAACTTGGCTCGGTACAGAGGGCATTCTTTTTGATGAAGATATTACGAACTGGCCTGGTGAAGTATGTCCGGCGGTGTATACAGAACAGCAAAAAAACAAGGAAGGTAGCGCAAAAGTTGTTGCAATAAATGATGCAGTTAGCGACTACGTGAGTAGTGCGGTGTCGTTGTATAATGAAAAAGATGAATGGCAACAGGCAAGCAGAAAAACTATACCTTTGCTTAGCAACTATGCTGCATCAAAGCTCCAACAAACGTTGGTAGACAGCTTTGTGCACCTCAGTAACAACATTCAGACGCACCGAGATGGACTATTTTTGCAAAGCCTCGTTTGGCATCAATCGTTGACTGCAAGCAAATATATGTCGCAGTGGATTGAGGCTAAAAACGCGAACCTTGAAACGCTGCGTAATGATAAAAATGATGAATCACATTAGACAGCACTAAAACGTGCTATTGTCTTTTAAGCGCGTTGATAACAGCCGTAATACCGTTGCCTCTAGACTGACTGAGATAACGTGATAGTTGGCACTGTTCTAGGTATGCAGCATAATCAAAAGTGCTGCGCTGCTCTGCAGTTAGCGAATTAGCTCGCTCGAGTAAAACTGCCAGCACACCTCTGATGATTTTACTGGGTGAATAGGCCATAATTTCACCGTCACTTACACACAGCCATACTGGACTTTCACAACCCTCGACGCTGTTGTCATGTGTGCGTTGTTGTTCAGGCAAAGCGGGCAACGCCTTGCCTGCTAACATCAATACGCGTGTGAACGTGTCCCACCCCTTTGCTGAGGCCAACTCAAGTGCTAGCGGCGGCAAACAGTCTTTTTCACTATTTTGAATGTACACGTTTCAGTATCCACGTCTTTGCTTTTCGATAGAAGCAGCTTGTTATACAGCCACAAGTTCCGCAGCTAAGTCTTCCGCAGTCATTACAAGGTTTTCAACGTTGCTTTGCGTTGGAAACATAACCAACTCAACACCGTTTTTTTGCAAGCCAGGCAACCACGTTGCTGTAAACTCTTGTAACTCTATGCTTACCGCTTGACCTGTAATGCCATTGGTTGCCACAAAGTTACTTGCTAAGTCTTTGTGAGGGAATACGGGAAGCTGCACATTGTCCCCATCTTCAAACATCACAAACCCTTCTTCGCCTTGAACTAGCCAAATTGCCTTTGCTTTGTTTACATAGCTAACTACTAGCTCTTGACGCTCCTCGGCATTCAGCTTCATTGCTTGTTCAATTACCGCATCGCTTAACGTTTCTGCAACTGTTTCTGGAAACACAACATTCTCGCTTATAGAAATTTTGCCGCAAGTATACCCTTACCAAGCTGATGTGCAATAAACATGGGCGCAACAAACACGGAAGCTACAAACATGGGTGCAACACACATACACAACACACAATAAAGCGATTCCTATTCTTGATAGATTTTCATATGATAAATAAACGCTTAGCAATATTCTGCGTACCTACTTACAAATACAACCTAGTTGTTTAATAAGAATTCGAATTTAAGTGAGCGACACCATGCAATCTGTTTTCACAGCACTAAAACAAGGTACGCATTCTCAACATGTAGCCCTTGAGAACACCTACCCTTTTTCGCTCTACCAAACGAATAGCGCACCAGACAAAGCGGTTTATCTGGATATTCTTAATGTCATGCTCCACTTTCATAAACAGGTAGGTGTAGTTATTGAAGTGTTAAATACGCACAGTGATATTGTGTCTCTTGCTCAGTTGCTAAACCAAACAAGCGTAGTTGCTGCACTTGAAGCTGATATAAAACATTTGGAAGCTGAACTTGATGCAGGTGTAGGCAAAAAAGAATTACACAGTGTTTTCAATCAAGAATTTATTAATGTAGAAAACACACCATCTGTTGCGCTATCGGCTATGTACGTTTGGCTTGGTTCTTCAATGGGCGCCAATGTATTACTTCGAAGGCTGAAAAGTACGAGCGAACTTCCCGTTAACTATTACAGTGCAATGGCAGAATGCGCGCGAGCATGGGTTGAATTTAAACAGCAGGTTGACTCGCTACTGCCCTCTTTTGCCGCTCAAGAAGACAACATTCATTCAAACATGCTAGAAAACGCAAACCGTTGGTTTGCGTTTCTTATTTGTTTAGGTGAACAAGTTACTCCTGCTGAAGCATAGAAAGAGCAATATATAAAGCAGCAAATCGTCTGGCCGTTACTCAAAGCACGCCAGCTTTGTGCATTCTTTAAACAAGCCACGCCGCACCATAAAAAAGTCTTAATCAAATCGCCTGCTCAAATGCTCTAAGATCGTATCTGGGCATTAAGCGCAACCACACATTCTGATAGACTTGTCGTATTCAAAAATCAGCAAAGAACAAACATGAAAGTAATCTCATTCAACATAAACGGTATAAGAGCACGACTTCACCAATTACAAGCGCTTATTGACGCTCACAGCCCTGACGTTATCGGACTTCAAGAAATTAAAGTACACAACGAACAATTCCCAGTCGACGCTGTAAAGGAAATGGGGTATCACGTTTATTTTCACGGTCAGAAGAGTCACTATGGCGTGGCGTTTCTAACCAAAAAGGAGCCTCTGTCAGTGACTATGGGTTTTCCTAGTGACGAGGAAGACGCACAGCGTCGAATGATTATGCTTAAAACAACCAATGACGCCGGCGAAGAAGTCACCATTTTAAATGGGTACTTTCCTCAAGGTGAAAATGAAAAGCATGAAACAAAATACCCCGCCAAGCGCAAATTCTATAAAGACCTCATGGGCTATCTTGATGATAACCACACGCCAGATGACAACATCATCGTGATGGGCGACGTTAATATCTCGCATACTGACCTTGATATCGGCATTGGTGAAGACAACCGAAAACGCTGGTTAAAAACGGGGAAATGCAGCTTCTTACCAGAAGAGAGAGAATGGCTTAATACTGTGGTGAACTGGGGCTTCGAAGACAGCTTCCGTTCTCTTTACCCTGACACAAACGATAAATTCTCTTGGTTTGATTATCGCTCAAAAGGGTTTGCCGATAACCGTGGTCTTAGAATTGATTTAATCCTAGCTACTAAGCCTCTGCACACTTCATTAACTGAAGCGGGAATAGATTACGAGTTGCGAGGTATTGAGAAACCTTCAGACCATGCGCCTATTTGGGCTGTGTACAAGGGATAGCATTGATGCATGGCGGCCTAAATATCAAGTTGGGTGTGACGTTTGTTAGCACCTGTAGAGAGTTGACACTGTGAGTACGCTTCAACTAATAGGACTGTTTCTATACGGCACCATTGTAGTAATGTCGTTTAAGAAAGTAGACATCGCACAGTTTGTAAAAGACCGCCATCAACAGCACCTTGTATTTGGTACCGCTGCCTCGCTATTTGTGTTGTGGTTATTGAAAGCGGGCATATTTGAAGGCCTTGATGTACATTTCCTCGGTCTTTCAGTGCTTATGTTAATGCTCGGGTTCCGCTATGCCGTTTTATCATCATTTTTAGCGCTTATTGGTGCAAACTTTATTGGGTATGGTAGCTGGGTAAACACAGGTATAAACGGACTGTTTGGAAACGTGCTTCCCATTGTTATTACCTATCTGTTTTATATGCTGTCATTTCACCGTATTCCAAGACAGTTATTTGTGTACATCTTCGTCTGTGCCTTTTTTCCCGCAGCGCTATCTATCGCGTTTAAAACATTAGCGTTGGGTGGGTATTACGTAGTTGAAGGCGTATATTCATGGGATATCGTCTTTGATAACTATATCTTGCTCACTCCACTACTGGTTTTCCCCGAGGCCCTTTTAAACGGCATGGCTATTACCATTTTAGTTATTTATAAGCCGTCTTGGGTATATACGTTTCACGACAAGTTCTATCTTCAAAAATGAGGTTCTTTGTCGAAAAGTAGTAAAGAGCACTATAAAAAGGACAATAAAAAACCGCACATATGCGCGGTTTTTTATTTGAGGTACATTAGCTCAAGAAAGCTTAATTGATAATTTGAACATTATTTTTGAAATAGTATGTCCATAACATCAGAAAGCTCACCTTTGCCTTCACGAATCTCTTCTTCAGACAAACCTGCAATTTCATGAGGGAACACTAGCCACTCGTCACTTTCGTTAACGTAGTAGTCTGGCACGATATCAGTCGTGTTGTTCTGCGGCTTATACCAAGGGCACGCAATGCGAATATCTGTTGGCATGTTAAGACGCATAAGCTTGTTAATTTGCTTAATAAGCGCTTCAACACTTCGTCCAGAATCAAACACGTCGTCTACAATTAGGAGCTTGTCGCCTGCGTTTGCATTTTCTACAAGGTAGTGCAAACCGTGTACGCGGATCTCTTTAGACTGTTTGTTGATGCCGTAATACGATGAAGTACGAACGGCAATGTGGTCGGTCGATGTATTTTTGAACTCAAAGAATTCTTGTACTGCGATACCTATAGGTGCACCACCACGCCAAATACCGATAATAAAATCTGGACGGAAGCCATCTTCATACACCTTTGACGCTAGGCGAAAGGAGTCCTGTAACAGCGATTGCGAGGTGATAAAATTCTTATTCATGACGTCTCACTGGGCAAACTTTAAAAGACCGCGAGTATAGTGAATTTCAATGCATTTTGCACGGCTAATTCAATGAATTATTCATTCTGTAGCGCTTGAGATGGTTGAATTTTCATGGCTTTACGTGCTGGGTATACGCTAGCTAATACACATAGCAAAAGCGACAGCAAGGTTATGCCGATTATTTGTGCGGCCTGCATTTCAATGGGTAGCCCGCTACCGTCAGCAGCCAGCGCAATGGGTACGCCTAAAATTGCCAGTACGTCATTTATCACTAGCGTGGTAAATACGCCTAGCAATAAACCTACTCCAGCACCTTTCACACCATTAAACAGGCCATTTAATATAAACACCCACATAATGGTATTGGGCAACATGCCTTGTGTTTGCAGTACCGCAATGTCGCCCTTTTTCTCTGAAACCACCATAACCAATGCTGACACAATGTTGAATGCTGCTACGGCAATAATTAGCAGCAGCATTAACATCATCATGTTCTTTTCCATTTTAACCGCATCAAAAAGTGGCCCTTGTCGCTCACGCCATGTTTTTATAGCGCTATCGTCTACATTCACCTTACCTTTTAGCGCAGTCACAACCGCTTGGTAATTAAACGCATCATCGAGAAACAGCCGTGTAGAGACACCGCTTCCTTTTGGATCGCGAAGTAGTCTGTTGACGTCATCAAGGTGCATATATATCACTTTATCGTCTACCTGCGACCCCATATCAAATATGCCGGACACGGTAACCAGTCGTTGGCTGGGCATGCGGCCAAAGGGCGTATATACGCTAGCACCCGTTACCATTACGCGCAGTTTGTCGCCTACTCGTGCATCAAGCTGTATGGCCAGCGAACGCCCAATAATGGCAAAGTAGCTACCACTAGCTAAATCACTAAACCTTCCTTGTTCAAGGTTCTCAGCTACCATCGTGTGCTTTACCATCACCTCGGGTGAAACGCCGTGTATTTGAACACCACGAAGATCAGAGCGACTTTGCACTACAGCTTCTGCCTCTCTGTACTGCATAGTGGTGATAACGCCATCGATTGCTTGTACCGCTTCGATATGACTAGCATCAATTGCTTCTGTTTCGATATGCGGCACTACGCCAAGAATGCGTTGTTTCAATTGACCTTCCAGCCCATTCATCACTGAAACGACTATAATTAGTGCCATAAGTCCTAAAGCGATTCCCGCTACCGAAAATCGATTTATAAATGCGACAAAGCTGGTTTGACTGGCTTTATTCGACTTCGCATAGCGATAAGCGATAAATGCTGACAGTGAGTAAGATGAAGAAGAAAACATAACGCCTTGTTTATATGAAACCTTATTAGTGCTTTGCCTGCACAACAGTACAATACGATATAAAATGCTGTAGGGGTTTCAACCTGAAATAGTAAAGTGGCTATAGTACGTGTAAGCTACTGGCTGTACAAGAATAAGTGGCAGAGGAAAACGGTGAGCAATCAAAGTCTAAACGACAAACAAGCCCAATTCGATGAATACTTTTCAATAACGCACAGTATTAATGCGAACATGCGCGCATTGGATGCAGATGAAGCCGTGCCAGATATTGAAAACATCGAAGATGCAATGCCCTATGCATTTCGTATTGCCAGTGAAATGGCAGCCATTGAAGCACAAGCTATCCGCCCTCTTCGCAATTTAAGCGATCACGCTGAATCACTTGCTGATTATTTAAATCATCAATCACGTAAAATCGACTTAATGATGTCTTTCGTTCTTCACCAACAAGACGAACCAGAATACCGCTTTAAAACCGTAAGATTTGGTGGTGGCGGTGTAATCATAGATGCGCCGTCGGCCCTTGAAATTGGAACTAATGCCGAATTAAAGCTTTTTTTGGACGCAGAAGCTGCTGCCATTTTTTGTTTTGGTGAAGTGATTAGCTGTGAGCAGGTAGAAGACCGATATCATATTGCTTTTATTTTTAATACAATTCGCGAACAAGATCAGGAGCTGTTGGTAAGAGCAAGTTTACATATTCAAACCCTACAGCTCAGAAAACGCGCACAAGAGAAAAAAGCCGGATCCTAAACGGCAACTAAGTCAGTATATATCGCCTAACAATTTGGTATTACCTGCATAACGTAAATAGGAAGTCATGACAGCCACCTTACTATCGCTGCCTTTACCAGCGCAGAAGAAAGACGCATCAACACAAGATCATAAACAATGGGGACAGCTTCAAGGCAGCAGTGCTGCGCTGTGTATTAGCGAAACCTTGAAGCAGTACAAGGGCCCTGTTGTGTTAATTACGGCAGACACGCCATCTGCTATGAAGCTTGAAAAAGAAATAGCGTTCTTTTTACAAGGTGACAACGCACTAGCCACCCCCCCCATTACACTTTTCCCAGATTGGGAAACGCTTCCGTACGATTCCTTTTCGCCACACCAAGACATTGTTTCGCAACGCTTGGAAACGCTGTTCAGGTTTACGCAACAAGGCGAAGGCATCTTTATCGTGCCGGTCAATACGCTTATGCAGCGCCTTGCACCAACCGACTATTTAGCAAAATATTTGCTGATGCTTAACAAAGGCGACACATTAGACAGAGACCAGTTTCGCCGCAATTTAGAGCAGGCGGGCTATTTACATGTTAGCCAAGTAATGAGTCACAGCGAGTTTTCTGTACGCGGAAGTATTATCGATTTGTTTCCCATGGGTAGCGAGCAACCGTTTCGTATCGATTTGTTCGACGATGAGATTGACTCTATTCGCTATTTCGATACCGAAACACAGCGCTCTGGTGAGGCCGTTAATGAAATTCGACTGCTACCCGCACGAGAGTTCCCCACCGATAAAGAGGCAATAACGCTATTTCGTCAGCAATTTCTTTCAAAGTTTGACGCTAATAATGCGTCTGAGAGCGTATTTTCACAGGTAAGCAAGGGTACGATGCCCAGCGGCGTAGAGTATTACTTACCACTTTTCTTTGAAAAAACCGCAACGCTGTTTGACTACCTTCACCCGAAAAGTTTGTTGTTGCTTCACGGCGACGTACAAGATGCCAGTGAGTTCTTTTGGGCCGATGTACAAGAACGTTATGAACAGTATCGCTACAATCTTGCGCGACCTTTACTTGCACCTGACGAACTCTTTCTTCCCATTAACGAACTGTTCGGCGCCATAAAACAATGGCCGCGCGCTACACTTACAGGCCGTGTTTTAGAAGATAAAGCCGGCTCGGTTAATTTACAGTGCGCCCTGCTTGATGACATTGCTATTAACGCGCAAAAGAAAGTCCCTGCCGAACGTCTTATTGCAACGGTCAAAGAAGCCACTGACAGAGGTGCGAAAGTCCTGTTTTGCTCAGAAACACAAGGGCGCAGAGAAGGCCTACTTACTGTTTTAGCCAAAGCGGGAATTAAGCCGACGTTAGCAGATTCCTTTAACGGGTTTCTTTCAAGCCATGACAGCATTGGTATTACCGTGGGTATGGTGGAACACAGCTTCCGCTGGCACACAGATGAAGGCGAACTGCTGTTTATTACTGAAACTGAGTTACTTGGTCATAAGGTAAGTCAGCGACGCCTGCGAGATAAACGCAGTGCAACAGACGAAAGCGCGATAATTCGCAACCTTGCCGAACTGTCTATTGGACAGCCTGTTGTACATCTTGACCACGGTGTAGGTCGCTATTTAGGGCTGCAAACCTTAGACGCTGGCGGCGTAGCAACTGAATACCTTTGTATTGAATATGCAAAACAGTCGAAGCTGTATGTTCCGGTGGCGTCACTGCATCTTATATCACGCTATACTGGCGGCGATGCTGACAATGCGCCGGTTAATGCCCTTGGCTCTGATGCGTGGAGCAGAGCAAAACAGAAAGCTGCGGAAAAAGTACGCGATGTTGCCGCTGAATTATTAGACGTTTATGCACGACGTGCGGCAAAACCCGGTTTTGCTTACAAAATTAATTGGGACGACTACCAGTCATTCTCAGACAGTTTCCCTTTCGAGGAAACCCCCGATCAAGCACAGGCTATTGCTGCCGTTATGCATGATATGGGCAATCCATCTGCAATGGATCGCCTGGTATGCGGTGACGTTGGTTTTGGTAAAACTGAAGTAGCAATGCGAGCCGCATTTTTGGCGGCGAATGCAGGTAAACAAGTGGCCATATTAGTGCCCACTACCCTGCTGGCGCAGCAGCACTACGAAAACTTTAAAGACCGCTTTGCCGCATGGCCATTTGAAATAGAAGTAATGAGCCGTTTTGTTAGCGGAAAAGCGCAAAAAGCGGTTATTGAACGTATTGGTGAAGGAAAAGTAGATATTGTAGTGGGTACCCACAAGTTGCTTTCCAGCGATATTAAATACAAAGACTTAGGGCTTGTGATTATTGACGAAGAACACCGCTTTGGTGTGCGTCAAAAAGAAAAGCTTAAATCGTTACGTGCAGATGTAGACATTCTAACGCTTACCGCTACGCCAATTCCTAGAACGCTGAACATGGCACTATCAGGCATGCGCGATTTATCAATTATTGCAACCGCACCGGCCAGACGTTTATCAATAAAAACGTTTGTACAACAGCGCAACAAAGCCATTATTCGGGAAGCTATAATGCGTGAGATACTGCGTGGCGGCCAAGTGTACTTCCTGCATAACGAAGTAGACAGCATTGCGCGCACCGCAGAAGAAATAGCCGAAATTGTGCCTGAGGCACGCATTGCAGTGGGACACGGCCAAATGCGTGAGCGTGAACTTGAAGGCGTAATGAGCGACTTCTACCATCAGCGCTACAACGTGCTGGTATGTACCACCATTATTGAAACCGGTATTGATGTTCCAAGTGCAAATACCATTATTATGGACCGCGCCGACCATCTAGGTTTGGCGCAGTTACACCAGCTTCGTGGCCGTGTTGGACGTTCGCACCATCAAGCCTATGCCTATTTGCTAACGCCGCATCCCAAGCGTATGACAAAAGATGCGGTTAAACGCCTTGACGCTATTTCACAATTAGAAGACTTAGGGGCAGGCTTTGCACTTGCTACTCACGACTTAGAAATTCGCGGTGCGGGTGAACTATTGGGCGACGACCAATCGGGCCAAATTGCGAGTATTGGCTTTAGCCTTTACATGGATATGCTTGATAAAGCGGTGAACGCTTTGAAAGAAGGTAGAGAGCCGTCACTCGATGATGCCATGTCGGGTCATACCGAAGTTGAGCTGCGTATACCTGCACTTCTTCCTGAAGATTACATTGCCGACGTAAACACACGGCTTTCGCTTTATAAGCGATTAGCAAGTTGTACTACCCAAGACGATATTGACGAGTTCCAAGTAGAATGTATCGACCGCTTCGGACTATTACCAGAGCCGGCTAAAAACTTAGTAGAAGTTGCTGAAATAAAAATAAAAGCCCAAGAAATAGGCGTGCTAAAAGTAGACTTGTCTGCACAAGGCGGTACCATAGAATTTAAAGAAACAACCAAGGTCGACCCTGGCTATATTATTAAGCTAGTTCAAACCAAGCCGAATACCTTCAAGTTTGAAGGTAGCCAGAAGCTGCGTTTAGTTAAGAAGACCGACACCGCTAAAGAGCGCATTGCGTTTATTAGCGATATCATTGCCGATTTTGCAAAGGAGTCGCGGTAGCATGAAGTTTTTTCGCTGGTGTTTTTTGCTTGCACCAATTTGTGCAGTGTTTACCAGCCACACTTACGCCAACGAGGACTGGTGGTTTGACGTTGAGGTTATTGCGTTTAAACGCAATGTATCGTTAAGCGAGCTTGAAGAGCAGTTTACGCTTGCTTCAACACTAGAAGCACCAAGAGCGCAAGCTAATCTTATTGGCGCTATTATTACGCCCGATATTAGCTATTTAAAGCAAGGTTTGCCAGTTTGTGACATTGATACCACTATTCCACTTCCCTCAAGTGAACTGCTTTATGTTCCCTCTAGCGACGTTGATTTTCTTGCTTTGCCTCCTCTTGAAGAGGCCAACAGCGAAGATTCGGCGCTATTTACAGATGGGCATAATGCAATAGCGACTGGTGAAACTGGGTCATTCGGCGCTACTGAAGTCGAAACTACAGAAGTCGAATCTGATGCTGATATCGCTGTGTCTCTTGCAGACGAGGCAGAAGAAAATGTACCTGACGGTGAAGCCCTTAGCGACGAAAGAGCCCTTAGCGACGAAAGAGCCCTTAGCGACGAAAGAGCCTTTAGCGATGATGAAGCCCTTAACGGTGGTGAAGCCCTTAGCGAGCTAGAAACCCTGTCACTTGCGGATACCGAATTGGCGACACCGAATGACGTTATACAGGGTCCTTCGGCAACTGAAATAGCAAAATTATGGTTATCTTTCTTTGGTGTATCGAAGCCGTCAGATGAATTCTCAGATAGTGTTGGAAGTAATAGTCATTCATCACAAAACGCCAATATCACTGTGCCAGAATTCCGCTATTGCGAACAGGTTAAGCCATGGATGGAAATCTCGGTTTTGAACGGGCAAAAGATAGTAAAAGTAAATACGCCGGACAACCGCTTACCCTCACCTTCTCAACTTCCAATTATTATAGAGGGGCACGACTGGCCGCGCGCATCCAAAGCACATTTACTGACGAGTAATGAACACGCCCTTACTTCAATTTCTAAACAAATCCGCAGTAATAGAGAGCTAGAACGCCTATTTCATGTTGCTTGGCGACAACCTGTTATGTTTGGTAAAGACAATGCGTTTGACGTGCGTTTATTTGGCGGTAAAAATTATGCTTCCTCATTTGCAATGTCAGGACAGCCCATTAAGCGCCCAGCTCACGAAAGTGCTGATGATACCGATACCAGCGTAATAGAGACGAATCCCCTGCTTGTAACACAAGGTGAAGACACCACTTCAGCGATGGCGCCAAATAAAGGCGAGCAAACGACGTCTGATTCAACAGGCGAATACGCAAGTAACGAATATGCAACTGGCGAAAACGATATCGGCGCATTAAATGATGGTGACGATACGAGCATTACTGCTGTTCGCGATATATTTGCCGATTTGGAAGACAAGCTAGCAACGCCAACGCCCATTGCGTTAAGTGCGTTTTCAGACCTTGATGCCTTGACTATGATCGACGCAGACAACGAGGAAAACGCAAACGCGCTTCGTAAGCCTATTTGGGAAATTGACGGCACAATGAAGGTATTTTTGAAGTACATTAATCGCGTGCCTTACCTTCATATTGATAGCGAGCTTTTGTATAGGCAGCCTGTTTCAGAGCGCTACTTTGTTGTAGAGCCATCCATACTAAACGCTGATGATTCGGTTAATGCCGCCATAGCAGAATCTGACTTTGTAAATAACAATAGTGACACATTAGCGTACACACCAATGCGACTGGTCGCCGTGCCACTTAAAGAGCAACGACGGGTAATTAGTACACAGTTGCACTATTTCGACCATCCATTATTTGGATTTGTTGTACAGATTCGCCGCTACAACAGGCCTGCCGTTGAAGTAAGTGAAGAAAATTAGCAAAGGGCTTTTCTATGAAAATTTACACGCGTACCGGCGATAAAGGCAGTACACAGATTTATGCCGATAAGGCAGTAAGGGTAGAAAAAGACGACTTGGTGGTAAAGAGCTACGGTGATATTGATGAGCTAAACAGCCATATCGGTTTATTAGCTGCCACAGTGGCAACACAGCATCGCCCCATGTTGCACGATATTCAACGAAATTTATTTCAGGCTGGTTTTGCTATTTCAGCAAGCTCTACCTTGACTGAAAAAAATATCGATGATTTAGAGTCGCTGATAGATAGCTTTACGGCAAAAATGCCGCCTAACACGTCTTTTGTTTTACCTGGCGGAAGCAAAGCGGCGGCGCAAGCCCATGTTTGCCGTGCAGTGTGCCGCAGAGCAGAACGTGCGGTCATCAGCTTGTCAAAACACTATGACGTGCCTGAAGTGGTACACGCCTATTTGAATAGACTCAGCGATTTTCTATTTACGCTTGCGCGTTTTCTTAATGTTGAAGCAGGTTTTGAAGAGGTACCGGTATAACCGGCGCCTCCTTCTCACTTTTGTTCACAACACCAAGCCGACCTCACTGTTACACCTTTTTGTATTCAGTATCACTATTAACCCGTAGGGTTATAGATTAATGTTAGGCAGAAACATTTAGGCGCTGGATAAGTGCTACTGCGTCTTTGTACTGCTGTTGTAGCCCCAACGGCATGTTGCGACCATATAGCGCCATTACTCGCGCTTGCTTTTGCTTATCTTCTTCAGAGTGCATCGCTACGCGAGACTCAAGCCCATCGAGAATAGACTCTGCACCTTTAACATTATTACACGCCAATACCATGTCACAGCCTGCGTTCAGCGCTAGTGTTGCGCGGTCAATATAATCTCCCGCCACGCTGGCGCCGTGCATCGACAAATCATCTGAAAAAACTGCGCCTTTGAAAGACAAGTTTTTTCTAAGTATTTGTTGTAACCAGTGTTCAGAGAAACCAGCGGGTTGAGAACATACTTGTTTATAAATTACGTGAGCTGGCATTACACCGTCTAACAAGCTTTGCCCAATCATCTTTTCAAAGGCCACCATATCGGTGTGTTTAATATCACTGAAATCTCGTTCATCCACAGGAAGTGCAATATGTGAATCAGGGGCCACGCTGCCGTGTCCAGGGAAATGCTTACCAATTGCTGGCATATTCACTAGCTTGAGGCCAGAAATGAGCGCGCTGGCAAGTTTAGCAACCTGAACAGCAGACTCTGAAAAAGCACGATCACCAATAACTTGCGACACGCCGTTGATATCAAGTACTGGCGCAAAGCTAAAATCGATATCGAGCGTTTTAAGCTCATAAGCAAGTGCTAGCCCACATGCTTTTGCATACATTTCACTTTGCGCTGTGGTTGCAGACTGTTTCACTATCTTGCCCATAGCAGGAATGGCCGTAAAACCGTCCCTAAAGCGCTGTACTCTGCCGCCTTCGTGATCCACTGCAATCAGTAAGGGTTTATGTGCAAAACGTCGAATATCTTCAACCAACGCCTTTAGTTGGCGTTTATCGTAATAGTTTCGAGAAAATAAAATCACACCGCCAGTAACCGGATGTGCAAGTTTTTCCTTTTCTTCCGCTGTGAGCATCTCGGCTTCACAATCTAACATTAACGGGCCCACAGCACCGCCTTTGCAACTGTCATAAATCATCACTTCTCATTTACAAATTCTGTGGTTAGGATAGAGAAAAAAAAGGAGTATTACACGTGATAAATTGGATAAAGTGGCTACTTGTTGGCGTCGCTGTGCTTGCGGCAATTATTGCCTCAGGTTTATATTTAACACTCTACTTAAGCCTACCGTCATTGGACGGAAACAACTCAACTTATCATGTGAACTCACCTACCGAGTTGCAGCGCGATGCCCTAGGGCACGCAGTAATCCAAGCTGACGATATTTTTGATGCTGCTTATGCGCTTGGTTTCGCACATGCACAGGACCGCTTTTTTCAAATGGATCTACAGCGTAGAAGCGCATCAGGCAACCTTTCACAGTGGGTGGGCAGCATTGCCATTGAGCGCGATAAATCCGCGCGATTCCATCAATTTAGTAAGCGGGCACAAGCCGTATTTGACGCCCTGCCCCAAAATCAAAAAACGCTACTTGTACAGTATTCACACGGCGTAAATGAGGCATTAAAAGAATCAACGGTTGCGCCTTTTGAATACCTTGCTGCGGGTGTAGATATTCAACAGTGGAAGCCAACCGACAGTATTCTTGTTGTATATAGCATGTATTTAGATTTGCAGAGCAGTCAGGTTGATTTTGATCTGGCGCGTACAGCATTGCTAAATACGTTTGGTGATGATCTTTACCAGTTTATTACTCAGCCAAGTACCTTTCAGGCTGCCCTAGATGGCAGTGAAATTCCCTTGCTAGATGCAGATATTCCACCATTCCCTAAAGAGCAAACGGAAATCGACAACGTTGCCTACACGGGCGTTGAGCTTCCAGACATCGGCAGTAACAACTGGGCTGTTACCGGTAATCTAACCGCAACAGGCGCAGGAATGTTAGCTAACGACATGCACCTAGGCCTTCGCGTACCGGTTATTTGGTACAGAGCGCAGCTTAACTATATGGTATCTGGTGAAGAAGTTTCGGTAACAGGCGTGTCACTACCAGGCCTTCCTGGCATTGTGGTTGGCACAAACAATCACGTTGCTTGGGGTTTTACCAATTCCAATTTAGACAATGTGGACTGGGTAGAATTACAGCCCGGTACGCCAACCACCATGGTTACACAGTCAATTCCCTTACCAGATGGCAAGCATGAGTTTGAACTAGAGGTAAGTGAATTCGGCCCAGTTAAACACATTAACGGTAAAAAGTTTGCGCTGAATTGGGTTGCCCATCATCCGTTTGCAGTTAACTTAAACATTGTTGACCTTGGCCCTACTAAAACGCTTAACCAAGCAATGAGCGTAATAAAGCAAATTGCTATTCCCACGCAAAATGTGGTGTTAGTAGATGAAAATGGCGGCGCAGCGTGGCTTCCTGGTGGTGCAGTATTAGAACGAGAGAAAGCGTCTTTCACGGCTATTTCCGAAGCACAATATCAAAACAACCCGCCTAAGCGCATGGCATCCTTACCCAGCGTAGTTAATCCTGACTCGAATAGAATATGGACAGCCAATGCTCGAGTTATTGGCGCTTCAGATTTTGAACAGCTTGGCGATGGCGGCTACGCCCTAGGCGCACGTGGCCAGCAAATTCGAGATAGAATGTTTGAAAAAGACCGCTTTAATGAAACAGATTTTTACGCCATTCAGCTTGATAATCACGCCCGATTCTTAATGCCATGGCACGATTTATTGTATGGTCTACTGGCTACGCAAGACGTTGAATTTAAGCCTGACCTTTCATACCTAAATACGTGGGGCGCTTGTGCATGTGAAGACTCTGTTGGTTACACGTTAGTAAAGCACTTCAGACAAGAGGTGGTGCAAACATTGTTTGGCCGTATTTTAACGCAGCTTGATGCTCAAGACGTGAATAGTCGCACGCTACTACGCGGTATTGAGCCTGCCACATGGCAACTAATTCACCAACAACCCGATAGCTGGCTTACACAGGATGCCAGTTCCTATGATGAGTTACTGGTAGATGCGTATCGACGTGCTAAACACAAGCTTCTCGATAAATTCTCACCGGTAGAAGCTGATATGGAGCAATTACGCTGGGGTAACGTAAACATGCTTGCCGTCAATCACCCTTTTGCCTCGCAAATTCCAATTGTAGGTAGCCTACTTAATATGGACGCCGTTGAAGGGTTTGGCGACACGTACATGCCTGCTGTGCAAGCCCCCCGCTTTGGCGCGTCAGAACGTTTCTTCGTTAGTCCAGGTCATCTAGAAGATGCTATATTAACGTTACCTGGCGGTCAGTCTGGCCACCCACTTTCAGACTTCTTTGATGCTGGCTTTGAAGACTACGCAACCCATGCAGCAACACCTTTGTTGCCAGGTGAAATTGTCCACAGCCGCACGTTTTACAAAAAAGACGAGCAATGACGCCAGCAATAACACTGCTTAAAAAGAAAAAAGTTCATCATGAGGTGCTGAAGTATGCGCATGACGCAGACTCAGCATCTTATGGTCTTGAAGCTGTAGAAAAATTAGGACTAGACGCCCAATGCGTGTTTAAAACGCTTGTTGTAAGCACAGATTCAGACAAGCTAGCTGTGGCCATTGTTCCAGTGGCTACAAAGCTAAGTGAAAAGAAAATGGCTAAAGCACTTCGGGCAAAAAAAGTAACAATGGCGGCTAGCCAGCTTGTTGAGGCATCAACCGGCTATGTACTTGGTGGTGTTAGCCCTCTGGGTCAGCGAAAAAGCTTGCCCACGGTTATACATGCGTCGGCGCAGCACTTCGAAACGGTTTATGTGAGTGCGGGAAAACGTGGTTTAGAAGTAGCACTTTCCCCTAAAGACCTAGCGACACTAACCCGGGCACACTATGAAGACATAGCGGTGTAACCACCACTTTTACTTACGGTTTCTGCGCCTGCATTAACCACTGTTGACGAGCTTCTTCAAGCGCGTCTTCGCTTGGCGAGTCCTCGTTAGAAAGCGCAATAGCAATCTGCTTGATAATAGCATCTCGCTTTTCAATCAAGGCATTGGTTCGCGGGAACAAGTCCTTTGCTTCTGGGTATTGTGCTTTCAAGCTTTCAACTTCTTTAAGCGAATAATAGCGCGCTTCAAACGCATCGTTATACAACTGGCGCTTTGCGTTGAACACTACATAATCTCGGGCGGCATCAGACACTAGATAATCCAAATCTTCTTTCGCTAAATTGGCTGCATTTCCAACTTGAAGTGCTTGATTAAGCCAATTATCAATAGCATCAGCGTCGTCGACTTTTACCGCAGCCTTAACGCCCTTCTGTAAATCGCTGGCGTGCAGTATTTCCATAACGGTAACAAGAGGAACTTTTGAAGCTTCCACATCACGTTGGTCGGCGTCATAAGACAAATAACCAAGCCATAATGCGACAACTACAATTATTGAAACTAAGGCAACGAGTGCTTTTTTCACACTGTCCTCCAACAACTCAAATAAAGAAACTTATGCGAATGCACAAAGACAAAGAAATACAAAAGAGCGAGTAAACTCGCTCTTTTTAGTATTGTAACGACCTAATGATTATTGGTCGATAGGTGCAGAGTTTTCAACTCGGCTTTTTAGTTTTTGACCTGGGCGGAATGTTACCACTCGGCGTGCTTTAATCGGAATGTCCTCGCCCGTTTTAGGGTTACGACCAGGACGTTCATTTTTGTCACGCAGGTCAAAGTTGCCAAAACCTGACAGTTTTACTTGCTCACCAGATTCCAGAGCACTTTTAATTTCTTCAAAAAAAAGTTCTACCAGATCTTTAGCATCACGCTTGTTGATGCCCAATTTCTCGAATAGGTGTTCAGCCATCTCGGCTTTGGTCAATGCCATAGTTTACTCTCTTAACGCGGCCCCAAACTCAGATTCCAGACCTTTAACCACAGTATCTACAGCTTGCTGAATCTCAGCTTCTTCCAAGGTTTTATCTGGATCTTGCAAATGAAGTGACAAAGCAAGGCTCTTGTAACCAGGTTCAATTCCCTTGCCTTTGTACTCATCGAACAAGTTTAGAGCAACTAGTTGATTTACGCCAATTTTTTCTATGTAAGAAAGTACATTTCCTACACGCACTTCATCTTTAACCGTAATTGCGATGTCGCGACGGTTAGACGGGAAGCGCGATACCGGTACAGCCGACGGTAATTTGCGTTGAATAATTGCATCTACAATTAATTCGAAAACAAATACGCGACCGTTAACACCAAGCAACTTTGTAAATTGCGGGTGTATAGCACCAATATAGCCAACTTCTTCATCATTAAGCAAAATTTTTGCAGTCATACCAGGGTGCAGTGCACTATGCTCGGCAGTAACGAACTGAAATTCTCCTGTACGCCCTGTTAATGCAAGCAATGCTTCTACATCTGCTTTAGCATCGAAGAAATCTACTGGGCTGTCGCCCAAGTCCCAATGTTCTTCGTTACGACGTCCTGCTACTACACCACCAATTACTTGCTGTTGCAATACACCATTTGGCGCATCTTGTTGAGGAATAAAGCGTAATCCGGTTTCAAACATGCGGACGCGCTGCTGCTGACGCTTCTGATTGTACGCAGTAGCACCCACTAAACCTGGCCATAAGCTAACACGCATCACCGACATATCAGATGAGATTGGGTGTGGTAACACCATACCTTTTACGTCTGGGAATAACGCATTTTGAATTTTAGGGTCGACAAACGAATAAGTAATCGCTTCGTTATAGCCACGACTTAACAACAATGACTTCATTGTATTAAGCGGAAGCATCGCCTCTTGTGAAGGTAGCATTGCCAACGTTGCTTTCGGTGCAACATTTGGAATGTTGTTATAGCCGTAAACACGAGCAATTTCTTCAATCAAATCTTCTTCAATTGAGATATCGAAACGATAGCTTGGTGCAACCGCTTCCCAGCCAGCTTCAGTTTGCGTAACGTCTAAACCTAAGCGGTTAAGCATTTCTGTTACTTTTGCATCGTCGATGCTAATGCCCAATACGCGTGTTAAACGCTCGCGACGAAGTGTAACAGTGGCCTGCTTTGGAAGCTTGTTTTCAGCAACGGCTTCTACAACAGGGCCAGCCTCACCGCCGCATATTTCAAGCACAAGTGCAGTAGCGCGCTCCATGGCTTTTCGCTGAAGCTGCGGGTCTACGCCACGCTCGTAACGGTGCGATGCATCGGTATGCAAACCATACTGACGTGCACGGCCCATAATCGCATCACGGCTAAAGAAAGCACTCTCAAGTAAGATATCTTGAGTTTCAGTAGTAACGCCTGAATGAAGGCCACCAAAGATACCCGCCATTGCCAGCGCTTTGTTGTCATCGGCAATGACTAGCGTGTTGCTTTGTAGTTTAGCTTCGGTCTCATCAAGTAACGTTAGCGTTTCGCCTTCGTTTGCCATACGCACGTTAATATTGCCTTCAATGCTGGCAAGGTTGAACGCGTGCATTGGCTGACCAAGCTCTAGCAATACAAAGTTTGTTACATCAACAATAGGGTCGATGCTGCGAATGCCGCAGCGACGTAGCTTTTCAACTAACCACAATGGCGATACCGCTTTAACGTTAACACCCTTCACTACACGCCCCAAATAACGTGGGCATGCGTCGTCAGCGCTTAACGTAATTGATAATTTGTCATCAATGGTAGCGTCTATTGCTGCAACTTCAGGTTCGCAAACGTCAAGGTTATTTAGCACACCAACTTCACGGGCGATACCGCGAATGCTCAAGCAGTCTGCACGGTTGGGCGTTAAGTCTACTTCAATGGCGTTGTCATCAAGGCCAAGGTAATCGCGAATATCCGCGCCGATAGGTGCATCAGCTGGAAGCTCGATAATACCGTCGTGATCATCGCTAATGCCTAGCTCAGAAAAACTACAAAGCATGCCGAATGACGGCTCGCCGCGAAGTTTTGCTTTCTTAATTTTAAAATCGCCTGGCAGAACGGCACCAACAACAGCCACCGCTACCTTAATGCCCTGACGGCAGTTAGGCGCACCACAAACTATGTCTAATAGTTCGTCTTCACCCACATTAATTTTCGTTACGCGCAGTTTGTCGGCATTAGGATGCTGACCGCACTCAACCACTTCCCCTACTAACACGCCTTTGAAATCGCCTGCTACGGGTTCTACGCCATCTACTTCCAGGCCAGCCATGCTCAACTGTTCAGACAACTCATGTGCCGACAGCGACGGGTTAACCCACTCTCTTAACCATTTTTCACTGAATTTCATGTGTATATCTGCCTTAGTTGAACTGCTTTAGGAAACGAAGATCGTTTTCAAAGAATGCGCGTAAATCGTTCACACCATAACGAAGCATGGTTAAGCGCTCTACGCCCATACCAAAGGCAAAGCCGGTATATTCTTCAGGATCGATACCTACTGCTTTGAGTACATTTGGGTGCACCATACCGCAGCCCAACACTTCCAGCCACTGGCCGTTTTTACCCATCACGTCAACTTCAGCAGAAGGCTCTGTAAATGGGAAATAAGATGGACGGAAACGTACCTCTAAAGACTCTTCAAAGAAATGGTGTAAGAAGTCGTGCAAAATACCTTTTAGGTCGGTAAAGCTAACGTCTTTATCTACCATCAAACCTTCCACTTGGTGGAACATTGGCGTGTGCGTTTGGTCGTAATCGTTACGGTATACACGACCTGGAGAGATAATACGCAATGGTGGTTTCTCTGCTTCCATGGTACGAATTTGAACGCCAGAGGTTTGTGTGCGAAGCATCATATCTGGGTTGAAATAAAACGTATCGTGGTCTGCTCGTGCTGGGTGATTTGCCGGAATATTCAGCGCATCAAAATTGTGGAAACCATCTTCAATTTCAGGGCCTGTTTTAACCGAAAACCCAAGTTCACCAAAGAACGATTCTATGCGCGCAATAGTGCGGCTAACCGGGTGCAAATTACCCGGCTTTTCAGTACGTCCAGGCAACGTTACATCAACTGCTTCTTCAGCTAGCTTTTTATTAAGCTCGGCAGTGCGTAAAAGCTCGCCTTTTGCTGAGATAGCTTGTTGAATAACCTGCTTGGCCTGATTAATTTTTTGGCCTGCAGCTGGACGTTCTTCGTTAGATAACTTTCCAAGCCCTTTAAGTAAGTCGGTAAGTTTACCTTTCTTACCCATGAATTCGACCCTAACTTGGTCAAGTGTGGCTGCATCTTCAGCAGCGTCAATCTGGCTTTGTGCCTGATTGATAATAGCGTCAAGCTCCATGTTTTCCTCAATATACATGATGACTGCATGGCCAAAGCATTATCAGAGTTATTCTATGCGCAATGGCTTGCCTGAAATAAAAGCGATAGTTTACACGAGTGACAGATATAAGGGCTAGCCTAGATGGCTGATATTGACAAATTTTCTAGTAAAAATTGCGTTTTTGAGGTGAGTTTGTGTTTGCAATCTGGTTTTGAAGAAATAGAAAAGAAAAAGGCGAGCATCCTGCTCGCCTTTTCCCGAAAGAACTTAAACTTAATTAGTTAATAATTAAGCTAATGCGCCTTTAGCCGCGTCGACTAATGCGCTGAAAGCTGCTTTGTCATGTACTGCGATGTCGGCAAGGATCTTACGATCGATTTCAACAGACGCTTTCTTCAAACCGTTAATGAAACGGCTGTATGACATACCATTTTGACGTGCAGCAGCGTTGATACGTGCAATCCATAGTTGACGGAATTGACGCTTGCGCTGACGACGGTCACGGTAAGCATATTGACCAGCTTTAGTTACAGCTTGTACCGCTACGCGATATACACGTGAACGTGCGCCGTAATAACCTTTTGCCTGCTTGAGGACTTTTTTGTGACGAGCACGTGCGATAGTGCCGCGTTTTACTCTAGCCATTTATCAGTCTCCTAAGTCTTATACGTAAGGCAGCATGCGCTGAACCAATTTGGTATCAGAGTCATGAACCAGTTTTTTGCCACGAAGGTGACGTTTACGCTTAGAGCTCTTCTTAGTCAAAATGTGACGTAAGTGAGACTGTTTGCTTTTAAAGCGGCCAGAACCCGTTTTCTTAAAACGCTTGGCGGCACCGCTTACAGTTTTCATTTTAGGCATTGCTAAAACTCCGCATTGTTTAATATCGGTATTTATTGTGTTGCAGTCACGTCATACCGGTTAATGTTTAGCAGCAAGGTGTTTAAGGGTGCAGATTCCTTAAAACTTTAGACCGTTACTACTTCTTATTTGGGGCTAGCACCATGATCATCTGACGGCCTTCCACACGACGTGGGAAAGACTCGCATGTAGCGATATCTTCTAAATCGGTTTTAACACGGTTTAGTAGATCGATACCGATTTCTTGGTGCGCCATTTCACGACCGCGGAAGCGGATCGTAACTTTGGCTTTATCACCACCTTCAAGAAAGCGACGCAGGTTGCGCAGTTTGACCTGGTAATCGCCTTCATCAGTGCCAGGGCGAAATTTAATCTCCTTGACCTGAATTTGCTTCTGTTTTTTCTTCTGCTCTTTCTGAGCTTTACTTTTTTCGAAGAGGAATTTGCCATAGTCCATAACTTTACAGACTGGCGGCTCGGCATTCGGACTGATTTCTACAAGATCTAGGCCCGCTTCTTCCGCGTTACGAGTAGCCTCTGCTAGAGAAACCACACCAACCTGTTCACCGTCTTTGCCAATTAATCTTACTTCTCTGGCTTTAATCTCATCGTTAATGCGGGCTTTGTCGCCCTGAGCCTTGTTGTTAGCGCCTTTAATGTGCTATTCCTCCAAACATTTAATTCTTTTGTCTGCTTTTGGGGAGCAACCTATGTTAGTTGCCAGAAAGTAAAACCAAAAGCAGACACCTTAATTGTGCATTATACACAATTTGCTCAACTACTTAATTGTCTTTTCAGAAACTTCTTGTTGAGCCATGGCAATAAAGTCTTCCAGGCGCATTTTGCCTAGGTCGTCACCGCGTCGAGAGCGCACTGCTACTTCGCCGGCTTCCATTTCTTTATCGCCCACCACCAGCATATATGGAATACGCTTTAATGTGTGCTCGCGGATTTTAAAGCCGATCTTCTCATTTCGCAAGTCAGACTTTGCTCTAAACCCTAAATTTTGCAGTTTTTTTACACAATCAGATGCGTAATCGGCTTGTTTGTCTGTAATGTTCATTACAACAACCTGCTGAGGTGCCAACCAAAGTGGGAAGAAACCTGCAAATTCCTCAGTCAATATACCAATAAAGCGTTCAAGCGACCCCAAAATCGCACGGTGGATCATAACCGGTACTTTGCGCTCACCATCTTCCCCTACATACGTAGAACCCAAACGGCCAGGCATTGAGAAGTCTAGCTGAACGGTACCGCACTGCCACGCTCGGTCTAAGCAATCGTGAAGCGTAAATTCAATTTTAGGTCCGTAGAACGCGCCTTCACCAGGCTGATAATCGAATTCGATGTTATTTGCTTTAAGGGCTTCTGCAAGCGCAGCTTCTGATTTGTCCCAAATCTCATCGGCTCCAACACGCTTTTCAGGGCGTGTAGACAGCTTCACTTTGATATCTTCAAAGCCAAACGCAGCGTATGTCTCGTACACCATCTTAATACAGTTGCTCACCTCTTCTAGGATCTGTTCTTCTGTACAGAAAATATGAGCATCGTCCTGCGTAAAGCCACGAACGCGCATAAGGCCGTGCAGTGCACCTGATGGTTCGTTACGGTGACAACAACCAAACTCCGCCATTTTTAGCGGTAGGTCGCGGTATGACTTCAAACCTTGGTTGAAAATTTGAACGTGACCTGGACAGTTCATTGGCTTAACCGCGTACTCACGCTTTTCAGATTCCGTGGTAAACATGTTGTCAGCATACTTGTCCCAGTGGCCTGACTTTTCCCACAAAGTGCGGTCCATCATTAATGGACCTTTTACCTCATCGTAGCCGTATTCACGCAGCTTCTTACGAACAAAGCTTTCAAGCTCGGTGTATATTGACCAACCATCGTTGTGCCAAAACACCATGCCCGGCGCTTCTTCTTGCCAATGGAATAAGTTTAGCGCTTTACCAATTTTACGGTGATCGCGTTTTTCTGCTTCTTCTAAGCGCTGTAGGTAAGACTTAAGCTGTTTTTTGTCGGCCCAAGCAGTACCGTAAATACGTTGAAGCATTTTATTGTCGCTGTCACCGCGCCAGTAAGCACCTGCTACTTTCATTAGTTTGAAGTGGTGACAGAACTTCATGTTTGGCACGTGAGGTCCACGACACATATCTGTGTATTCTTCATGGTGATAAAGTGCTGGGCGGTCGTCCTTGCTGATATTCTCATCAAGGATTTTTATTTTGTAGCTTTCACCACGTGCTTCAAAGGCATCACGGGCTTCTTGCCAGCTAACTTTGTTTTTAACCACGTTGTAATTCGTTTTCGCTAACTCAAGCATGCGCTTTTCTAGCTTGGCTAAATCTTCCTGAGTCAGGCTTTCTTCCATATCAACGTCGTAGTAAAAACCGTTATCGATAACGGGGCCGATAGCCATTTTAGTGTTAGGCCAAAGTTGTTTGATAGCGTGGCCTAGTAAGTGCGCGCAGCTGTGACGAAGAATTTCTAAACCGTCATCATCTTTTGCGGTGATGATTTGAAGTTGCGCGTCCGCGTCAATCATATCAACGGCATCAACTAACTCACCGTTTACTTTTCCTGCAATGGTTGCTTTGGCTAAACCAGGGCCAATGTCGTTTGCAACGTCTAGTACAGAAACAGGATTATCGAAAGCGCGCTGGCTTCCATCAGGAAGGGTAATAACTGGCATTTTATGTCCTTTACAGTGGTGACGCCTACTCTGCGCCACTTGCATATTAAAAAATTAGCGTACGTTTTAAGAATAACTTAAAAGAACACGCGGTGTGTAACCTTCAACATGCACAAAACCGAATGCCGATGAATGCGTTACACGGCTAAATAAGTCAAGAATTATAACTACTCGAAGTACAACTGCAATGGGCAAAACATGATTGTTTACTTATTCCTTTACCTCATTGGTGTTTGGGGCCACTCAAACGCTAAATGTGACTATAAAATAAGCAGTTATATATGAGTTGCCCATGAAGTGTGCAAAACGCCGAATTTGCTCCATAATTTTATAGATAAACTTTTTAACCAAAAGCCAGCCTTTAGCGAGGTGTAAGAATTCGCGTCATGCTTTGCTAATTGAGGGAATGCGGTTTTATTTGGTTCTGTATATACAACTATTTCGTTAGTTTTGCTTTCATTAAATGTGATGCAACAACGGAGCACGTATTATGTGGCACTTTATAAGCGAACATATCTCCGATACCACAAACACGCTCTTTATTTGTCAGCGCGCTGATCCTGTAAGCGGCGGCGATACGCATGAGAGTTTTATCATTCGTGATAGCCAAAAGCGTTACTTTGTGAAAACGCGTTTGTACGACGACACACAACAATTGTCGTTAGAAGCGGAAGGCCTTCAGGCTATCATTGATACGAAAACCGTTATGACACCCAGCGTTATTTGTCATGGTATAACTCGTAACGAAAGTCCCAACACCGAATATTTAGTGCTCTCTCACATTCGTTTTAAAGAACCAACCACAAACGACTATTTTACCTTAGGGGAACAGCTTGCAGCGCTTCACGCTAGCGGTGAACATACAAGCTATGGCTGGCCTCACGATAACTACATAGGTGCAAACGTACAAACTAATGGTAGGTTAGCGTCGTGGGCTGACTTTTTCGCAGAGAAACGCATAGGAAGTATGCTTGAGCGTCTTTCAGCTCAAGGCCAGTGGCACAAAAGCGACGGCGATATAGACCACATTATTATGCTAACTCGGCAAATACTGAGCCTTCACCAACCTGCGCCGTCTTTACTGCATGGCGACCTGTGGGCTGGTAATGCAGGATTTAATTCAAAGGGCCCTATATTATTCGACCCAGCAGTTTATATTGGCGATCGCGAGACTGATTTAGCGATGGCTGAATTGTTCGGTGGATTTCCAAATACTTTCTATGAAGGTTATCAGAGCGCTTACCCCATAGATAAAAATTACGTTCAAAGAAAACCAATCTATCAGCTTTACCATATTTTAAATCACGGGTTATTATTCGGCGCTCATTACATTGCACAAGCAAAAGCGATTATCGACGACATTGAAGTGGCAGTGTAACGCCTTAAAAACAATGTGACGCATTAAAAACTAAAATTAAAAAGAGATTGGCAAAACTATGGGAACAGCAGCTCCTGTTGCACTAATTACCGGTGCACCAAAGCGTATTGGCGCGACAATCGCAACACAGTTACATCTTCAAGGGTATCGAGTAATAGTGCATTACGGCAGTTCAGCCGACGAGGCACAAGCGTTGGTAGATAAATTAAATAGCCAACGCCCCTCTTCAGCGCAGTGTTTACAAGCCAACCTTTGCGAACCTGAAGACATCGAAGCACTTGCCAAGAACGCAGCTGACATTTGGGGCCGCGTGGACGTTTTGGTAAATAATGCATCGAGTTTTTATCCAACGCCATTTGGAGAAATAAAAGAAAGTGACTGGTTATCGCTTGTAGGCAGCAATGTAAAAGGCCCTTTATTTCTCACTCAAGCTTTAGCGCCTGAGCTTGCAAAAACGAAGGGGGTTGTCATCAATATGGTTGATATGCATATCGATAGACCGCTCCCACAGCACAGCGTTTATATCCTCGCAAAGTCTGGGCTTGCTTCATTAACGCGCAGTTTGGCCACTGAACTTGCACCTAATGTACGAGTAAATGGTATTGGTCCTGGGGCAATACTGTGGCCAGAACGCGCCATGGAAACAGCAGAAAAACAAAAGCTCATCGACACCATTCCACTTGGTTCGCTCGGCAGTCCACAAGACATCGCTAACGCGGTATTATTTTTAATTGACGCTTCTTACATCACTGGGCAGATCCTTTACGTAGATGGTGGCCGTAGTTTATATACAAGCGCTTCGGTATAGCGTTTATATCAACAAGGCTTAAAGGATAATTGATGCTGCAACCAACGCTCTATGCATATCGAACTCTCATTCTGTTGATGTTAAGTGCGTTAGTACTCGCAGGGTGTTTCAGCGAGCGTACAGTACAAAACAGTCTAGAAGACTACAGCGAACGGTTAGCTTACGTGCTCGATACCGAGCTACCAGAGACATTACCACCGTCGCTGCCTCCTTTGGCGGCATCATCAGTGATTAAAAATGACATTCAAGAGCTCAATATTAACCTACGAGACTTTTATGCCTTGCAAGATTGCGAACTTGGGCGCGTAGTGGCAGAGCGCAATACCTCACTAGGAAAGAGCCAACTCCCCTCTCAACGCTTGATATATGAAAGCAAGCTTTTATCGGTATTGGAAACATGCAAAAAAGCGCTTCAAGAGAGCAATGAAAACTTGGCAGCGATGATGGATGAATGGCAACACCAAAAGCGCATCGACTTTGTGAAAAGTTGGGCAAACTTAATCCAAACAAGTAAAGAAATTAGATTAGCACTCAATAACCCCGAACAGCTGCTATCAATGTCATCTGCCACTAATGCAAACACCAGTATCAACAGCTTTTTCTTTATCGACAGCGTTAAAGACACAGCGGGAGTTAGTGAAGTACGCCCTATCGACAGCGCCGAATTTGAAGCGCAACTGCAAATGATAACCTCAGTGCGACTTCCCGCATCTATGTGGCGCACGCAACTGCTATTAGCCGAACACTTAGATGCGCTGACCTTGTCACTAACGCCGAAGCTCCAGGCCATTTCATGTCCTGATGGACGCCCAACTGAACAAGCGAAAATATTGAGAAATGTGTTTTATCTTTTCTTTATTGAAGAGGTTCAGCCTGTAGGAAGCCTTATCAATCAATACCACTACAAGCTTCAGCCCCTTTGGCAGGCATGGTTAGCCCACCCTGCCTTTCACGATGATTTTAAGCACTACATAGCTACCCAAAGCAACACCAACTTTGAGCGTTACAGTACAGCAATACAAAATCATGTAAGCCTTTGGCAAGGTTTTTTGAAACGCTGCAATCTGTCGCCGGTTGCGCCAACACAAGCTTAAAGAATATTCGTTCCAGCTTCAGGGTCGCGTGAGCGACGTGCCTGCTCTCGAATTTCATCCGCATCGGTGGCAACATCATCGTCGCTGTGTCTAATTGTTCTAATTACGTGAGTTTGACGGCGGTTGCTTGTACCTTCACCGGTTTCTGGCCTATCGCTTTTTTGCGTATGACCACTTTGCCCATTACTATCTGGTGTAGCTGCCAAGCTAGCGTCTTGCATTGTAAGCGCAAGTCCTTGAGGAAAAATACGTTCTCTTGCGTCATCAGGCATGCTTATTTCTGCGGCTTCAAATGCGTTTATGATGTTTTTCATCAGCAACGACGCCATTTTTATTACACTGGTTTGCTCTACGTTTACCCAAAAGTACACTTTAACGTTATAAGTTGACGCCCCCAAGTTATCAATAAGCACTTGAGGCTCTGGGTCATCTAATACCTGTTTTTGTTGTGCAATAACGTTTCTGGCTACTTGCTGTGCGTTGTGAATATCAGCGTCATATCCAACGCCTACAACAAAGCTTCCACGCATTAATGGGTTAGCTGTTAAGTTTTTAATCACGCTCTTGTAAATTGTCGCATTAGGTATTTGGATGTGGTTCCCGTCAAAATCGACAAGTGTTGTTGCCCTTGCCGTCACCTTTTGAATTATGCCGGTGAATTCATTAACTTGCACAATATCGCCTATCCGAAAAGGTCGCTGCACCGTAAGTAATAAGCTGGATATGAAGTTTTCAGCAATATCTCTAAAAGCGAAACCTAGAATGAGCCCTACTACGCCCGTTCCGCTAACCACTGCAATAGCAAAGCCCGTTAACCCTGCGAGAAAAAGAAACAGATAAATACCGAAAACAATGAATACAAGGCTAATACTTCGTTGGATAACAGAGCGAATTAACGGTGATGTTGATGTTCTTAAAAGCGGCTTCACGAGTAAACTCGATAACGGCTTTGCTAGAAATATAAATACCGCCATAGCTGCAATGCCCACAGCTATTCCTGGCAGTCTATACATAAATGATTGCCACAACTCAAAGAGAAGTGAGTGGGCCTGATTAAAGCTACCTAACTCCGCTGCGCTATTCTCTGTTTGAACAAAAACGTCAAATGGAATTGTTGAAACCGCATTAACATCGGCGTTATCCGTAAAAAGCCGCCAAACAGGGTGGATATAATGGTGCATGCTCTCATTCCTTCAAGATAGCTAAGCTATCATTCCTTTAAATTAGCCAAGCTAGTATCAAAAACGCTTGGCAGAGTATTTACGTAGTAACCGCTTGCTCATCACTGGTGTTGGATACCTGTAAAACGGTAATGGGTTGATGGTTATTGAGTAACGACCAGATACGAGCCAAGCCCAATGGTAAATAGAAAACTGCCCCAAATCGCATGTTCGATGACCACTACCGGAGTTGAGTTTGTTTGCATATAGCGGTAGCCGAAAATCGCTCCACCGAACCACGAGATAACGACAGCAATCCAGTTTCCGTATACAAGGTGAGCAAGCCCAAAAACGAAAGTGCTAAGTGCCCAACGGGCATATTTAGATGGCAATATCTTTTTATATCGATGGAAGAAATATGTGCGGAATATTATTTCTTGAGGTATGACCGAAACCACAGGATAGATGAGCAGTGTGGCAACCCACATCCATGGTTCATTCAATGGCCAGTGTAAAAAAAGGTCAGGTTTTATCAAATACACAACAAGTGCTAATAAACTTGCCCATGGCAAAAAGAACCTTAGGGTACTTTTTAAATGTACTTTGTAGTCTGCCCAATGCCACAACTTAATGCGTTTAAATTGCTTATCTGCTAACAAGATGGCTAAACAGCACAAACCTGTTACACCCAATATCGGCATAAGATAGTCTGCAAAGTGTTTGATCCAGTAAAGCACTGCTATGGGAAGTGCAACAAAAAGTACGATCAGTTCAGACCATAACTTTGCCACGGCACACCTCATTTTTACTCATTAATGACACTTTTATGAAAGTGTAGTGCCATTACTAAAAATTTGAGAACTTGTACGCATGCTACTTTCGCCTACTTTTTCAAAGTATCTTAAATTTCTAAAAAGCGTCGTAACCAAAAGTCACTTACAACATTGAATTAGCTTGCATTTTTCTTTTCACGCCTACGTTTGTGTAAACTATCAGTTGAAACACGCGGCATTCAAATTAGCGTACTTCCGTACATTTTCACTCTTTGTAAAACATCAAGGCTTGCTGTAAAAATTGTCGCGATTTGTATAATCAACAAAAGTCGTGAAATAATTGCACTACAACAACATAGGCAGTGTGTATGTCAGAAAATACTCCGAACGACGTTATCCAGCAGATTGAAAAGCATTATGATCACCTTTCGCCGTCAAGCAAAAGTATTGCCCACTACCTTCAAAAAAACCCCATTGCAGTAATTAGCCAATCTACGTCTACCATTGCAGAGAAAACGAATACATCTAAGGCCACGGTCAGTCGATTTTTCAGACAGTTGGGGTTTGAATCTCACCAACAAGCTAAAGATGCAATTATTACACTTCGCGAACAAGGCGTACCTGTGGTACCGCCTTCAAGTAATGTTCAACAAGTTGAGAGCGAAATTAGTAACTTACGCCATACGTTTGATGGTACGTCACTTGAAAGTCTTAATGCAGTAGCCAAATTGCTTGCTAGCGCGAAACAGGTAACGCTAATTGGCTTTAGGAATGCGTATCCCATCGCTCTCCATTTTAGACAACAGCTAAAACAAATAAGGTCGTCTGTAAGAGTACTTCCACAACCTGGACAAACATTAAGCGAAGACATCATTGATTTCACAGAAGACGATGTAGTGGTGTTGTTTGGTTTTCGAAGACGCACGCGACAATTTAAGTACATATTAGAAAATATTAAACACTGCAAAATTGTATTAATTACCGATCCCACAGGCCAAATATATCGGCAGCAGGTGGCGCATTTGCTGGTATCACATATTGGCAGTGACGCCCCCTTTGACAGTTATGCTGCCCCCATGAGCCTAGTAGCAACGCTATGTAATCTTACCTACAACGAATTAGGTAACATTGCCGCACAGCGAGTAGACGCCATTACCGATATTTACCTGAAAATGGACGAGTTAGAAAACAGTAATAAGTGAATCTTGCCTGCTGTAACACCAGTTACGCCTCTAAAACGCAAGCGGCAGAATCGGCGCGCAAGAGCAACTCAGCAGAACGCAACAAACGTTTCCACTTGACTTTATCATGAAACAGTTGTTTCATGATAAGACATATAGGGAAAATACAAGTCAATAACGCGCTTTGAGTAATCCATTTACACTACTTGCCAACAATGAAACACCGGCTGATACACATTTAAGCAGTAAATTTAACAGCAATCAGGTTTTAAATGGCTTACGACTTGCGGTGAAAGATTTGTTTCATGTGCGGGGCTTACCAACGTCTGCAGGAAATCCTGATTGGTTACGCACGCATAAAGTGCCCGACGACACCAACAGTACAGTAGAGGCTTTACTTAATGCTGGTGCAATGTTCGTAGGTAAAACCATTACCGATGAACTTGCCTACAGCTTACATGGGCAAAATAAGCACTATGACGCCCTTTTAAATCCTGCAGCGCCAGAACATATTCCAGGGGGGTCGTCTTCAGGTTCAGCGGTTGCAGTAACCGCAAACCTTGCGGATATTGGTTTAGGTACTGATACAGGTGGCTCAATTCGCGTTCCGGCAAGTTACCAAGGGCTCTGGGGGCTTCGCACCAGCCATGGGGCAGTACATTGCGACAGTATGGTATCGCTTGCACCGTCGTTCGATACAGTGGGCTGGATGACCCGCGATATCGATACCATGATAGCAGTGAGTGATATTGTCTTGGCAGCTACGGTAAATAGCAATGAAGAGTACGCTGCACAGAGAACGTTAGAAAACACAACTTTTGGTATAGCAAGTCAGTTATTTTGCAATGTTGCTCATAACGAGCAGTGTGAAGCATGGCTTTCAAAACTTCGCACTACATTTCAGTGTAACGATATTGCTAATAACCAGCTTAGCGTAGAAGCAGTAGATAACGCTTCGGTTTTTCGCATATTGCAGGGTAGCGAAATTTGGCAAACACACGGCGCGTGGATTGAAGAAACATCACCTGACATTGCCAATGACATAATGCTTCGTCTTAATTGGTGTAAAAGCATTACACAGCAAGATGTGATTGACGCAAAGACGAAACAACAGCAGGTAACACAACACATAAACGCATTATTTAACAGTAATGATGTGCTTGTTATCCCTACTACACCTGGCATTGCCCCACGGATTGACGCCAGTGAAACAACATTGGCAAATGATAGAAACAGCCTGCTTACGCTTACATCCCTAGCTGGGTTAACGGGCTTACCGCAGCTACATTTGCCATTATTTACTCTACACAATGCCCCATGCGGTTTATCGCTAGTGGGCAAAAAAGGCAGCGATTTGGCCCTGCTTTCCATAGCGAAAGCACTTGTTACAACGCTCAACGAATAATCGTTTATTAATAAAGCGCGTTTTTCAACAAAAGGCTTTAATTGGCAATCTTGCAAAAGCGTAACGGCCGTGAATTTACAATGGCCTGCCAGCATTGCTGCTAAAAACTATAAGGATTAAACATGACCGACAAACCTAATATCGCTTTTACCGCGCCGCACTTTGCGGCATCTCAAGTGGGCTTGAACATACTTGAGAAAGGCGGTACCGCTATAGAAGCTATGGTAGCAGCGGCTGCATCTATTGCAGTTGAATACCCACATATGAACGGTCTAGGTGGCGATGGATTTTGGCTTATCAGTGAACCAGGAAAAGCTCCTGTAGGTATTGATGCCTCTGGTGTTGCGGCCAATGGCGCAACACCAGATTTCTATAAAAATGCCGATGTAATTCCAAGTCGTGGGGGCAAGTCGGCGTTAACTATGGCGGGCGCCGTAGCAGGCTGGCAAAAAGCACTTGATATCAGCCATACATGGCAGCAAGGGCTTCCACTTCAAACCTTACTTGATACCGCAATCAGTCAAGCCAATTGGGGTATAGAAGTAACGCAAAGCCTAGTTGATGCAAGTAATAAAACGTTTGAGGAGCTTTCAAAAGACGAGAATTTTTCGCAGTTCTTAATCAAAGGTAACGCGCTTAAAAAAGGTAAAATATTAAAACTCACCACGTTATCGAAAACGCTACAGCATTTAGCAGATAAAGGGCTAAACGACTTTTACAACGGCGAACTGGCTGAAATGCTTGCTGCAGATTTAGAAGCAGCAGGCTCTCCAATACGTATTCAAGACTTTCACAATTATGAAGCAAAAACGGTTGAGCCGTTAACGGTAACCACCAGCAAAGGAAAGTTATACAACTTACCTGCCCCTACACAAGGTGTGGCTTCGCTACTTATTCTTGCGCTGTACGACAAGGTTCAACACCTTAGCAAAACTGATGCGGATATGGTTCACCTGCTTATAGAGTGTACCAAGCAAGCATTTATTGCGCGTAACAAAAACGTGACTGATCCGTCTCGCACGCCCGTGAACCTGCAAGCCCTGCTTAGTGATGAAGTGCTTGACAAAATGGTGTCGCACATCAAAGTTGAGTCGGCACAACCTTGGCCTCATGTCGCTAAACCTGGCGACACAATCTGGATGGGCTGCTGTGACAGCGAAGGCCGTATGGTGAGCTACATTCAATCGCTTTATTGGGAGTTTGGCTCTGGCGTAGTAAGTCCACAAACCGGCATTGTGTGGAACAACCGCGGTACGTCATTCTCTCTCGATCCACAGAGTAATCAATTCCTCGCTCCGGGGTTAAAACCGTTTCATACCCTTAACCCAGCGTTTGCCGAACTTAGTGATGGTAGAAGAATGAGTTATGGCACCATGGGCGGCGAGGGGCAGCCACAAACACAAGCCGCTTTATTTGCGCGTCATGTTTACCATCAACAACCCATAGCAAAAGCTATTTCACTAGGTCGCTGGTTACTAGGTCGAACCTGGGGAGATGAAAGTCATAATTTAAAGGCAGAACGTGACCTTGTTGATTACGTTGGTGACAGCTTATTGGCGCGAGGACACGATATGGTAACCGTGACACCGTGCAATGAATTATTGGGCCATGCAGGCGCTATTATTCGTGATACCGACGGTGTAGTGAGTGGCGCAAGCGACCCTAGAAGCGACGGCAAAGCCTTCACTGGTCGTATTTAACGGCTCATTTGCTTTCTTAATATTAAGAGATAAAACATGCAGTTTTTATTAGATAACATTTCAACAATTGCTTCCTTAGTAGGTACCGGTATTTTCGCTGGACTACTGGCTGGAATGCTAGGAGTGGGTGGCGGCATAGTCATTGTGCCTGTACTTTTCTTTTTGTTTCAAGCACTCGGCGTAAGTGCAGAGAGCGCAATGGTAATTGCTACCGCAACGTCACTTGCCACAATAGTGCCTACATCGGTCAGCTCTATCCGCGCTCACCATGCAAAAGGAAACGTAGATTTCGCACTTTTAAAAGCATGGGCAGTGTTTATTCTTGCTGGCGTGCTACTCGGCAGCTATGCGGTGACTATTGTGAACCCCACCTACCTCACACTGTTGTTTGGGGCTATCGCAACGCTTTCTGCACTAAACATGTTGATTGGCCGCAAAGAAGCCTTGTTCAATGGACTACCTGGAAAAGGTGGTCAATCGGTTATGGCAACATGCATTGGCCTTTTCAGCTCAATGGTAGGTATAGGCGGAGGAACTTTGACGGTACCTACCCTCACCTTCTGTAATTACCCCGCACACAAAGCGGTGGGAACAGCAGCTGCCGTTGGACTCATCATATCTTTACCGGCAGCTATCACATTACTTACGGTAGGTGACACACCAGCAGATGCACCGTTTGCCACTTATGGCTATGTAAATTTACTCGGCTTTGCGTGCATCGTACCGTTAACCGTTTTGTTCGCGCCAGTGGGTGCCAATATCGCAAACAAACTCGATGCCGGTTTACTAAAGAAAATCTTCGCCATCGTTCTTATCATCACCGGCGTGCGCATGCTTGCACAAGTCATGCTTTAGGAGGTCAATATGCAATACTTTTCAGAGCTTTCTCCCCCACCTCGTTTGCTAATGGGCCCTGGCCCGATTAACTGCTACCCACGCGTGTTATCCGCTATGGCTACGCAGTTGGTGGGCCAGTACGACCCTGTAATGACCACCTACATGAATGAAACCATGGCGCTGTACCGCGATGTTTTTAATACAAAAAATAAACAAACATTTTTGGTAAATGGTACTTCTCGCGCGGGTATTGAGGCCGTACTAGTTTCAGCCATAGAGCCTGGCGATAAAGTACTTGTACCTATTTTTGGCCGCTTTGGTCATTTGCTAGCAGAAATAGCCGAACGCGCAGATGCTGAAGTACATACCATAGAGGTACCATGGGGCGAAGTATTTACACCCGAGCAAATTGAAAGTGCGGTTGAAAAAATCAAACCCAAACTGCTTGCAATAGTACAAGGTGATACCTCGACTACCATGCTTCAACCACTTGCTGGTATTGGTGAGATTTGCGAAAGGCATAACGTACTTTTTTATTGCGATGCTACTGCATCTATTTGCGGTAACCCGCTTGAAGTAGATGCATGGAAACTGGATGCTGTATCAGTAGGGTTGCAGAAGTGTCTAGGTGGTCCCTCTGGCAGTGCACCAGTTACCTTAAGCGATAAATTTGTTAGCGTAGTGCGACAGCGGCAGCACGTAGAAGCAGGTATTCGCGATGCGCATCACGAAAATGCGCAAGGCCCAAGAATACGCTCAAACTACTTTGATCTTCCTATGATCATGAATTATTGGGGCGAAGAGCGTCTAAATCATCACACTGAAGCTGCCAGTATGCTTTACTGCGCCAGAGAATGCGCTCGAGTGCACCTTGAAGAAGGTCAAAAGCAGGTTATTGCTCGTCACAAAGCTGCAGGTGACGCTATGCTCGCAGGAATACAAGCCATGGGCCTAGAGCCATTTGGTAACCTTAAGCACAAAATGTATAACGTCGTTGGGGTACATATTCCTGATGGTGTTGAGGGAGAGGTGGTTCGCGAAACCCTGCTCCATCGCTTCAATATTGAAATTGGTACCAGCTTCGGGCCGCTGAAGGGAAAGATTTGGCGAATAGGTACCATGGGGTATAACGCCCGTGAGGATGCCGTTTTACATACGCTTCAGTCACTTGAAACTGTGCTAAGAATGCAAGGCTTTTCGGTGCCCGCAGGCAGTGGCGTTGATGCAGCAATTTCTGTTTACGATAAAGTAAGAAACACAGGCAGAGTTAATGAGTGAGTTCAAAGAGCTTGCTACGCAAGTGATGGCGCGCTGTGAAACGTTAGGGACATTAAGTCAGGACAAACATTGTTTAGATAGAAGATACCTTACCGAGCAACATAAGCTAGCAAATCAATTAGCCTCTGGCTGGATGATAGAAGCAGGCATGACAACATGGCAAGATGCCGTGGGTAATGTATGGGGGCGCTACACGTCTAGTGTACCAAACGCGCCACGTCTCATTTTAGGGAGCCATTTAGACACAGTTCCAAATGGCGGAAAATATGATGGAATGTTGGGCGTGGTAAGTGCCATTTCCATTGTTACCATGTTTGACGGGCTAAACATTAAGTTTCCATTTCATATAGATATTGTTGGATTCTGTGATGAGGAAGGTACACGATTTGGCACCACACTGCTTGGCAGTCGCGCACTAACAGGTAAATGGCAAGAAAATTGGCGATATCTGAAAGACGAAAGAGGCATTAGCCTTGAACAAGCTTTGCAAAACTTCGGTTTGAATTTTGATGCCATAGCAAGTGCCAGTATTTCTCGTACAGATATTTTAGGCTACCTTGAACTTCACATAGAGCAAGGTCCAGTGCTTGAACAACACAACCTTCCAGTGGGAGTGGTTAGTGCAATTGCAGGCGCCCGGCGCTTCAATTTTACCGTGGAAGGTATGGCCGGCCACGCAGGCACGGTGCCAATGTCTATGCGTCACGACGCACTATGCGCTGCCGCCGAAATGATTTTAGCAGTTGAGTCTGTTAGCGCACAAGACCACGGCGTGGTAGCTACCGTAGGTAAAATCGACAATGCACCGAACGGTGTGAATGTAATTTCAGGTAGAACCCACTTCTCGCTTGATATTCGTAGTGAAGACGATGATTTAAGAGACAACGCGCTACACGTAATAATTACACACCTAAACAACATCGCTAGTAATAGAAATGTGAAGTTAAGTATGGAGCAAACGCATATTGCGCCTGCTGTACACTGTGATAAACAGCTAAAAGCTGCGTTAATTAAAGGCGTGGAAGAAAGCGGTTTACACACGCACATCCTTGCATCTGGTGCAGGACATGATGCCATGGCAATGGCAGAAATATGCCCTGTTGGCATGCTTTTCACACGCTGTAAAGGCGGCATTAGCCATCACCCTGCCGAGTCTGTTACTGAGTATGACGTTGAAGCTAGTCTGTCAGTGCTATTCAACACTATTAAGCATTTAACCCATAGCTAATACGCCATAGCCTTGCACTTGCACTTGCACTTGCACTTGCACTTGCACTTGCACTTGCACTAGGCAAAAGCTTGAAATATTCAGATGCCTAGTACTAAACAATATGGACCAATAATGAACATAACCCGAATTTACAACGACGAGTATGGAAAAAGCCACTTTGGTGAAATTACCATTCCACTTAAAGACGGCGGCCCTATTGGTTTATTGTCTGAAAAGTTTGACGCAGATAAGATTATTTTTCGCGAAACCCCTGCCGATTATGATTTCAAATGGCATACCGCTCCGGCCAGGCAGTTTTTGTTTATTATAAAAGGTCGCGCGGAATTTACCGTATCAAACGGTGAACAGCGTGAGTTTGGTGCAGGAGATGTTCTGCTACTTGAAGATACTGAAGGCCAAGGCCATTGCTCGAAAGCGCTAAATAATGAAGTACGCCATTCTATTTTTGTTACCCTACCTGACGAGACAATTTTTTAGTGCTTTCACTTTGTGTTAGCACGTCCTGATAGCATCACACATACACTCCCCCCTTTTCTGTTTGCCGCTATTTCCCCGCGATATCTACCAGCTATTCCTAGCCAGCCATACCAAAAGAAGAACTCACCTCCTTCACATGGTGTTTTCACTTTTAATTTTGCATTGTGTTTACGTTTTTCAATAACTACAAACAATCTTGCACGTGGTTGATATTCTTAAGCACCTGAGGGGCTCTTCGTTTACCAATAAAAGTTATTCACCAGTAAAAGTTGTTCACCAATAACTATTGCACAAGCCGTTTTAACATCACCAAAGTAGTGCATTGTTGTCTTTAAAAATAACGTAAAAGCAGCAAACAAAAGCCGTTCACACAAAAATAACAATATTAGAACAACATAATATTTTTAAATCCATATAATTCAGCCACTTAGAAGCAGGTTAAAAGTTGACCAGCTGGACAAGAAGTTGGCATCCATTCTGCTTCTAGCAAGGCGTAAGCGCGTATTGCACAAAAAAAGCTCACACATAATGAGCACTAAAAATAACGAGGAAACAATGAAAAACACTACATTCACACTTTCTCCCTTGGCTAAAGCTATAGCTATTAGCTCAGCATTTGCACTGTCGGCAAACGTTTTAGCACAAGAGGAAAAATCAAAAGACGCTGACGTTGAGAAAATTGAAGTTAAAGGCTCTTTAGGAAGCCTACCTGGCCAAGACGTCGAGTCTGTATTTGGTTTTGGTAAATCAATTCTTGAAACACCGCGTTCAGCATCAACCATTTCACAAGCACAGATGGAACGTTTTAATGTTACTGACATCGACGAGCTAGTTGCGTTTGCACCGGGTACGTTTACGCAGTCTTTCTTTGGCGTAGCGGGCTCGCTAGATGTGCGTGGTACGCCTGGCGAAACCTACTTTAGAGGTGTAAGACGACTAGATAACCCGGGTAACTACCCTACTCCTATCGGCGCTTCAAGCCGAATTGACATTGTACGTGGTCCAGCATCTCCTATTTATGGCCCTTCAAAAATTGGCGGCTATCTAAACTTTAACCCTAAATCGGCACGTGCTTCATCGGGTCAATATTTAGAGACAGCAACCGGTGCCCTTTCTTATACGGCAGGCTCGTGGGACAAAAGTATCCTTACCGCGGAAGTTGGTGGTCCGGCTGAAGTGGGTGGTAAAGAAATGGGTTACTACTTGTACGGTGAACTAGAGAACTCTGATAGCTATTACGAAAACACACAAACCGACCAAACGGTTTTACAAGCATCTTTCAACATTGATATTACCGATAACCTACGCTTCGAGTTTGGCGGTATGTATCATGACTACGATGGAAACCAGGTTGCAGGTTGGAACCGCTTAACACAGGATCTTGTTGACAACGGTACCTATATTACAGGTACAGCACTACCTTTAGATACCGACGGTGACGGACAGATCAGCCATGAAGAATATGGTGCAGTAAACATAGCGGGTAATAGCTTCTTTTACGTACCTGCATCTGCATTCACCGACGATGAAGCCACTGAGCTAATGCAGCTTCAGAATGTGGGTACAACTACACTTCGAGGAGACCAAGTATTGGTTGCGCCAGACGACCAGCTTGGCAATGAAGCCATTACATTGTACTTCGACACTATCTACTATTCTGATAATTGGGAAATTCGTAACCAATTCTTCTACGACGCTTATGAAAACATTAATGAAAACGCCTATGGTTTTTCACAGTTTCACGATAGCTGGGTAATAGAAGATAAAGTTGTTTTTGCTACGGAATATGAGAACGATAGCTTGCTAGCGCAATTTCAATTCTCGCCTTCTGTACGTTATACCGACTTTAAACACGGCGATGATTTCACTTACGAATATTTTAACCGCCGTGACCTAACTATGCCTTCATCAGCATTAGACCGTCGTTTGCTATCTACTCGTTCAGGAAAGAACTTCGACAACTACGACGTGGGTAATTATTTGAATTTAGGTGTGGCAGCAATGACTGACCTAACGTGGGACTGGGGCCTAAACCTAGTATTGGGTCTTCGCTACGACACCATTGATATAGAAAGTACTTCTCGCACAGATTTATTGCTTGGCGCAACCGGTGACGAAACACCAGAATATGCAGAAGAAACCGTTAACGGCTGGTCTTGGAATACCAGTATTTCCTACGAGTTTGAAAATGGTCTTATTCCTTACATCACACTTGCCGAACAAGCTACATTGGTTGCCGGTCAAGGTGCTGAAATTGGTGTTGGCCAGCTAAATCAAGAAGGCGGGTCTGGTGCTTTTGATACGTCGGATCTTATTGAATACGGTATTAAAGGCTCTTTGTTAGATGACACGCTATATTTTGCGCTATCGTCATTTGAACAAGAACGAACCGACTTTAACACGCAAAATACAGTAACAAACAATACAACCAACAACAAAGGTACTGAGTTTGAGCTTCGCTGGGTTGTGAACGACAACCTTGTTATGTCGGCCGGTTACACCAACATAAAGGTTATCAACTTAACAGCCAGAGAAAACGGCAATCAGTTCGGCTTCCTAGGTGCTGAAGACCTTGTTAACCTTACTGATCCATCATTGGTATTCGGCGGAAACGTTATTGGGCTCAACCTAATTGGTGAAGGTTTCGCGAACACTGATGGTAGAAAGGCAGGGATACCTGAAAACATTTACACGCTAACTGCAACCTATGACTTCCAAAATGGTTATGCGGCGAACGTTAGCGTAATTGATGTAGAAGAAGTAGCATCAGGCTTCTCAGCGTCGGTGATGCTGCCTGCTTACACCTTGGTAAATGCTGGTGTGTCATATCAAGCAGAAGACTGGACATTTAACTTAACCGTTAAGAACTTAACTGATGAACGTTATTTCCGTTCAAACTTCCCTGACCTGTTTGGTAGTCAAATTGTACTGCCTGAACTTCCTCGTCACTGGAACGCAAGGTTCACATACAAGTTCTAATTTAGCTTGTGGTTAACGCTCTTTACTATAAAGAGCGTTAACGCTTTATTGTACTTTATTTGTTTTTTAACTTGGGGGGTTAGTGCGCAGCATCTGTCCTTTTGCTGCCAAGTACTAGGCTATTGTCGACTTCTTAAGCAACATATTTTTGAGTTGTTGCGCCACATCTTTACCGGTAATAGGTTTTGCAAGAAAATCTAACATACCAGCATTCAAACAGATTGCTTTGTCGTCTTCACTTGTATTCGCGGTAACCGCAATTATGGCGCCATTACGCCCTAGAAGCTGCTCTTGCAGTATTACGTGCGTTGCGCCAACACCATCAAGTAGAGGCATGGCATAGTCCATAAACACTAGGTCATACTGTTTTTCCCTTGCCCGTTGCACCGCAACCTCGCCATTTTCTGCCTCATCAGGTACATAACCATATTTTTCAAGCATCGACCCAAGCACTAAGCGATTAATGTCATTGTCGTCTACTACTAAAATATTTAACGGTAGACCAAGTAAATCAGAAGAGATAGAAACAGCGTTATCTTGCTCTACTTCAGCGTCAGCAACCTCTACCGGCAAAGTAACATCAAAGCAGCTTCCTTTCCCAGGCGTTGAGCGTACGTCTAATTCACCGTCCATTCGCTCAACCAACTGATTAATAATAGAAAGGCCTAAACCATTACCGTTTAAGTCTTCAGACGCATTTAGCCTGTCATTCTCAAACGGTCTAAACATATTTGTTAATTCTGATTCACCCATTCCAACACCGGAGTCTTCAACCGATACTAACAGTACATGGTTACCGCTTCGCTGCTTAAGTGATACATGTATCGACACAAACCCTGTGTCGGTAAATTTGACAGCATTCGATAACAAATGAGTAATAACCTGGCTTATGCGCGCAGCATCACCGTGGATGTAGGTAAGGTCGTCAAAAGAGAGCGCTGCGAATAAACGAATACCTTTGTCTTTACACGTACTTTTGTGTGCGTCAACGATATCTTCAACGAGCGAGCGAATACAAAAATCACTGTACTTCAACGTAAGTTCACCGTTGATAATAGCGGTATAGTCCAGTACGTCATTTATAAGCGAGAGCAAACGGTCGGCACTGTGCAGCGCGAGGTCTGCTTTTTTTTGCCTTATTCCATCTCGAGCTTCAAATTTAATGGCTTGAAGCATGCCAGTTATCCCGTTTAGAGGCGTTTTAAGTTCATGGCTAATGCGAGAAAGCAACATACCACGCTGGCGTGAAGCCCGTTGTGCTTCCCTTTTTTCATGCTCTAGTTCAAGGCGCAGTTTTACCGAGTTGTCTACATTTTGAAATGTACCAAACAACCTAACGCACTTGCCATTACGCATCTCCACCATGCCATGGGTTTCAATCCAAACCGAATTTCCCTTGGCAGTTACCAGTTGAAGTGTGGCATTCCAGGGCTCTCCCGTTTTTATTGCATGTGAAACTATACGAGTGATCTCGTCGCGATCGTAACCTTCTTTGTAAAAACCGATAGCAGTTTCCAAGGATGGCACGTAATTAGAGGGAACTTCGTGAATTGCTTTTGTTTGTGAGGACCAGCTAATTTCACTGTTTTCGAGGTCTACTGCCCAAGTACCAATATTGGCAACGCTCTGTAGTTTCTCATACAGCGTATTATGCGAGCAGTCTTTTGTTATACCCTCTAAATCCTCGGAAATCGAACGCTCAGACGTATTATGTCTACTCGACTGTTCATCAAAATTATCCATATTTGACGTCCACACGCTTAAAGAGGTTGAAGGAAAAAGAGTACGATGCTACTTTCGTAACTATAAGCCTCTAGGTGGCGTGAGGATATTAAACAATAGGCTAGTTTTTATAACTGTTACCACTAACCTCGAGCTTGATTTCGACCACATTCCTTTGCCTCGAACAGCAAAACGTCAGCCTTTTCAAGCAATGGCGCTATGTTGCCGTTTTCAAGGTCTTTAGCAGCTGCAACACTATAACCTATACTTATTGACACAGTACCTTCAACACCTTTTTCGTGCGTAATCACGGCAGCTCTTACCGCGTCAACAAGTTGCTCGGCAACATACTTTACGCCGCATCTATCAGTGTATGGCAGTAACACAAGAAACTCCTCACCACCAAAACGAACAATTGTATCTTTAGGGCGCTTGACTGTTTGTCGAATGATATTAGCAACCCGTTTTAGACAGGTGTCACCTTCGAGATGCCCATAAGTGTCGTTAAAGCGTTTGAAATAATCGATATCGATCATTAATGCACCAATTTCAGCGTCGTCTCTGGCAATTTGCTTCACCGTTAACGGTACTTCATTGGTGAGGTACATTCTGTTGTAAAGACCCGTTAACTGATCGTGAAATGTCATTCTTTCCAGGAAATCAGTGCGAAGCTTATTTTGAACATGGGTTTTTATTCTGTGAATAAGCGTTGTCGCATTCACTGGCTTTACAACGAAGTCAGACGCCCCTACTTCCCAACATGTGTTTTCGCTACTTTCATCTAATGTCGCTGTCACAAAAATAACGGGAATGTGTTGAGTTCTCGAGTCGTTGCGCAGTGCTGTGCACACTGCGGGGCCATCGAAATCAGGCATATTCATGTCAAGCAACACCAAATCCACATCGTGCTGTTGGCAATGCGCTAGTGCCTCGTAGCCAGAAGTCACAGAATCACACAGAAAACAGGGCTCAAGGATGGTTTCCAACACGGCACAACTCATTGGCTCATCATCAACAATAAGCACGTTGCACTGTGAAAAAGGCGTTATTTCATTTTGATTCATGTAAAGAAAAACTTCGATGGCTAAGAAATGAACAACTACCATCGACGCCTAATAAAGCGCAGGGGCTCTACTGAGGCGACTAGGCTCTGGTGTTATGATGAGGCTTTTATGAAGCCATAAGGCGAAAATACAGCGTCTTGACTTTCGGTATACATTACAAGCGTAATCACGCTGTGTCTACAACTTTAGTCTAATAAGCAGCAAGTTTCAGAAGAAGTAGTGTAAATGTTTATTAAACCCTACATTGAGGTGTGTGATGCTGTGATAAATACAGAACGTATGTTAGAGGCTAAATATAAGTTCAAGCTACTGCGCTTTTTACTATATATTTTTCGAAAAAAGAATCTAACGTAATGGGTTTACACATATAGTACCCTTGCCCATAATGACAACCCAACTCTTGCAGTGAGTCATAGTGAGCCTTCGTTTCTATCCCTTCAGCAACAATTGTAAGGTCTAAGCTCAACGCCAGTTGTACAATAGCGGTTACGATATCATACGCTTGCTGCTCTTTATCCATATCAATAACAAACGAGCGGTCAATTTTCAGAACATTGAGTGGAAATTGTCTGAGGTATGAAAGACTAGAGTAGCCTGTACCAAAATCGTCCAGCGCTATTGTAACTCCCAACGATGCAAGTGAATTTAAAATAGTACGTGTTTGTTCAAAGTCGTGCATTAAAGCCGATTCTGTTACTTCTAACTCTATCGACGACGGCAAAATACCTGCCTCATCAATTATTTGCTTAACTTCTGTTGCAAAACCAGGGTCGGCTAGTTGCTTAGCAGCTACATTTACCGCCACCTTCAAATCGACACCTTTTGTATTGCATTTAGCAACAAACTCACAACTTTTCCGTAATACTTGTTTACCCAACAAATGAATTAAGCCGGTTTCCTCAGCAAGAGGTATAAATGCATCTGGCCCAATTACATTTCCGTTTTCATCAAATAACCTTACTAAAGCTTCAGCGCTTATTACGTCGCTACAACTAAACTTGTATTTTGGCTGCAAATACACCGCTAGCAAGTCATTGTCGAGCGCATTACGCAAACAAATCTCTGTCTCAACTCTATGGTGCATGGCGTGCTGTAAGTCGTGTGAAAAAAAGCTAAATGTATCTTTACCCTTCGACTTCGAACGATACATCGCGGTGTCTGCATGACGCATCATTTCTTCAGCATTAGCAGCATCTTGTGGGTACAGGCTTATGCCAATACTAAGACTCAGTTGATGTGACTTACCGTCAATTTCAATGGGTTCACGACCTTTTTGCAGACACTTCATCGCAATACTGTCCGCACTAAAACCCATACCGTTATCTGTTAAGAGGCAGGCAAACTCGTCACCACCTACTCTGGCAAGGGTAGCATTCTCTCCCATCGCTGCACTTAAACGCTTCGCCACGGAAGCTATAATAAAGTCGCCTATTTGATGCCCAAGGCTATCATTTAAATACTTAAAATTATCGATATCAATCAGCATCAGCGCTACGCTTTGTTTAGCATTGAAACTACGTGTAATAGCCTGCATCACACGATCGTGAAGCAACACGCGATTCGGTAAACCGGTTAACTGATCGTGATTGGTAAGGTGGGTCATTTTGACAGCCATCTCTACCGCCTCAGACACATCTTGGAAAACAATAACAGCACCCAGCAAGTTGCCATGATCATCTATTATTGGTGAGGCGGTATCTTCTACTCGAAATATCTGATTATGCCTGCTTACTAGGGTAGCGTTATATGCCATTGCTACAGGCCGACGTACCTCAAGTGCATAAATTGCTGGGTTCAGCATTACGTTATTCGTTGTCGCGTCCCTCAGGTTCATAACGACGTTGATAGGTTGTCCTAGTGCTTCGGCCTCAGAATAGCCGGTAAGGCGCTGTGCAACTGGGTTTATAAAAGTGATATCACCAGATGCATCGGTTGAAATTACGCCATCAGCAATCGACCGAAGCGTAACATCAAGCTGCTTTTTTTCCGCCTCTAACTGTCCATTCATCGCCGATAGCATGTCGCTTTGCGCCTGTATAGTTAGGTGATTTTTAACCCGCATACGGCAAAGCGTGACATCAATTGGTTTTGAAATGAAATCTATGGCACCTAATGAAAGAGCTGTTGTTTCGTGCTCAGAGTCACTGTGCGAGGTGATAAAAATGACGGGGATTGACGCAGTGTTGGCATAGGACTTTAGCTGTTCGCATACATCGAAACCTGATAGTCCAGGCATACTGACATCTAAAAGAACAAGTGCAGGCTGCGTTTTCGCTACTACAGAGAATGCTTCAGCACTATCTGAAACAGTAATAACATGCGCTAGCGCTTCAATAGCACTTTCTAACATAAGTAGCGTTGTTGGCTCGTCATCAATGACGACGACAGTTTGTTTCTCAAAATCCATGAGCGCTATCTTAAAACCAAAACGTCGTTTAAGTATTAGCGATGATCTTCGAAAGCGAATTATACTTTAGTATAAAAATAATTTATAAATTCTTAAAGAAGGCTAAACTTATGGTGTTCAAAGTACCTATCGTGTTTACTAAGAAAAATGAACGACTAATTTCAGTAAGGGAAGCGTTGAATGAGTTTAAGCGAACTGACAGAAGAATATAGTAAAGACAAGCTATGGAACAAAAAAGCAGCTCTCGCAAGACTGGCGGGAAACGAAACGCTACTAAATCGTATCGTGGGTATGTTTTTAGAACAAATAAACAGTAAGCAGGATGCACTCAACGACGCTATCACGAGCAAAGATATTGAAGCTATTCGATTTACTAGCCACGCGATGAAGGGCGTATCGGGCGATGTTGGGGCAGACTTAGTAAGAGAACAAGCGGCGTTTATCGAACAGAAAGCAAAGCAAGGCGACATTGATAACGCAACCGAAGACAACAAAAAACTCGCTGAACTCATAGATGAAACCACGTCACTGATGCGCGCTGAAACCAACATCAGCTAAATCAAACACCTGACTTGAAAACCACGTAGCTAGTGGTTTTCTTTAGACTTCACATATTGTCTATCTGCTCAATAAACGTTTGTTTCACTTCTTCGGGTAAAAAGCTTGCCGTAAAGCTGTTTTTCGCTAATGTTTTAATGTCGTCGCCCGTGATTGGCAGTGCCTCACAAAGCGCGTGATAATTGTCATTTAAGAAACCTCCGAAATAAGTGGGGTCATCTGAATTTACTGTTACCAGCAGCCCATAGCGCAAAAGCTTTAGGATATTATGCTTTTTCATGTTATCAATAACGCATAGCTTAAGGTTACTTAGCGGGCATACGGTAAGTGGAATTTGCCTTTCTTTCAAATAACGCATTAGCAATTCGTCTTCCTGACATCTCACGCCATGGTCAATGCGGTCCACTTCAAGTAGTTTTATTGCTTCCCAGATGTACTCGGCAGGCCCCTCTTCTCCAGCGTGCGCAACAATTTTAAAGCCCATCGATTTCGCTTTTTTAAAGACGCGCTCGAATTTAGAAGGAGGATGACCTAGTTCAGAGCTGTCCAAGCCCACCGCTTGAATGTGTGCATAATATGGCGCCGCAGCTTCAAGCGTTTCAAAGGCGCTTTCTTCAGAAAGATGACGCAGAAATGACATGATTAAATAGCTTGATATACCAAACTCATCCTGTGCCTTTTGCATTGCACGTAAAAAACCGGGCATAAAAATATCGAAACCAATGCCTCGCTCTGTATGCGTTTGCGGGTCGAACATAATTTCAGTATGAACTATGTTTTCCTCGTGGCATTTAACCAAGTACGCCCACATTAGCGAGAAAAAATCATCTTCGTCTTTAAGTACGCCCGCACCCGCGTAGTAAAGGTCAAGAAAACTTTGTAAGTCTTTGAAGTTATACGCTGCGGCTATTTCTTCCACGCTAGCGTAAGGTAATGTTACACTGTGCTTTTCTGCTAGGCGCCACATTAATTCAGGCGTTAAGCTGCCTTCAATATGTAGGTGCAGTTCGGTCTTCGGTATGTTTTTAATTATTGAAGAAAGTGACATGGTCCCTCGCATTTTTATGCACCACGTTAATGCACGTGTTCGTTCTTGGTGCTAAGTAGTTTATCTGTATTGCGCGCCGTTGACGAGTATTCAACGTTTGTTGACAGTATTTACTGCGTTACTGACGCATCTTGTCATATCGCACACATTATTGTGTGTCGTCTAGCTAAGTAAAGTTAGCACAAAGCAAGCCATAAAGCTGACTACATGGTCAATTTCTTGCTACGAAAATATAACCAACTAAAAAGCTAGAAAACTAGCTAAAAACAAAACGCACATAACCATTACAAAAGAGACCTTTCGATGTCCACAACTATTCTTGAACGAGTTTTCAAGCTCGAACGGCACGGCACAACAATAAAAACAGAAGTGTTGGCAGGCCTTACTACCTTTGCTGCAATGTCTTACATTCTTGTTGTTAACCCCGGCATTCTTGGGCTTAGCGGCATGCCAACTGAAGGCCTTATAACCGTTACTGCCATTGCCGCTTGTTTGGGTACTTTGGTTATGGCGCTTATGACTAATTACCCCGTTGCACTTGCCCCAGGTATGGGTTTAAACGCATTCTTTGCTTTCACCATATGTTTAGGAAGAGAAGTACCTTGGGAGGCTGCCCTAGGCATTGTATTTTGGAATGGCATTTTATTTTTAATTCTTTCATTAACGGGTGTAAGAACCAAAATTGCTGAAACTATCCCTGCATCACTCAAAATTGGCGTGCAATGTGGTATAGGGTTGTTTATTGCTTTTATTGGCCTAAAAAATGCTGAACTCATTGTTGATAACCCGGCTACATTTGTTCAATTAGGCGACCTATCGAACCCTGCCGTATTACTCGCGCTTGCCGGAATTATTTTCACTGTAGTGCTTATGGTTAAACAGGTTGCGGGGGCAATTCTAATTTCCATTGTAGCGCTGACGGTGATTGGCGCTTTTATTCCAACAGAAACCGGCATGCTGACTGCTGCGCCAAACGCCGTTGTAGGAATGCCTGAATCAATCTCCAATACATTTATGGCCATGGACTTTTGGTATCCAATCGATCACTTCGCTGAAACCTGGGATTTAATTTTCGCACTTATGTTCGTAAACATGTTCGACACTATCGGTACGCTAATTGGGGTTTCTAGAAAGGCAAACCTTTTAGACGAAAAAGGAAAGCTACCTAAAATGGGCGCCGCTATGACTGCAGATGCATCTGCAAGTGTTGTAGGTGCTGTAGTAGGCACATCACCTGTTACAAGTTATGTCGAATCGGCAACGGGTGTCTCTACCGGCGGGCGCACAGGCTTAACCGCGCTTGTTGTTTCGGCCTGCTTTTTACTGTCGTTGTTTCTTACTCCGCTTATGAAAGTTATTCCGCTTATGGCAACCACGCCTGCGCTGGTAATGGTGGGCATTTTAATGATGGAATCGATTAGGCAAGTAGACTTTGATGACTTGGGCGCGCTTGCCACTGCATCCGTTGCACTTCTTGTTATGCCACTTACGTTCAGTATCAGCGAGGGCATTGCACTTGGTTTTATTACTTACGTAGGTGTAAAGGTAGGTACAGGTAAATTTAAAGAGGTTACGCCATTAACTTATATTCTTGCCGCCGTGTTCTTGGCACGCTATATACTTGATTTGAAGTAACACGTATATCGCTGTTAAAATGAGAAAGGTGGCCTGTATGGACCACCTTTTTTGTATTTAAATTTATGCACTATAGCGATTATTTTAACCCGTCGTAGGTGAAGGTAACCGCCTTATCAGCCATGAAAACGACTTTCACGTGCTTTGCTTCTTCATTACCCCATACACAGGCCAATGTGCCAAGGGTTTTGCCGCAGTTGTCAGCTGAACCCAATATCGATTCCACCTGTTCCTGAGTCATACCCATTTCAAGCATGTCGTAGTTTTCTTTAGTTAGCTTTGAACAGCCTGTAAGTGCAAGAGCACCTAATAAAACCATTGCCAAATTACGTTTCATAACTATTTCCTTTATTGCAATGCCTACTAAAAGGCTACGTATTTTTATTAATTGGATGGTGCGCCAGCCAATGTTTTGCAATGTCTTCGCGCGTTGCAATCCATACTTTGTCGTGTGATTTAATATACTCAATAAAACGCTTTAACGCAGCTATACGTGCGGGTCGACCGATAATGCGGTTATGCAGTCCAATAGACAGCATTTTAGGTGCATTTTCGCCTTCTTCATAAAGCACATCGAAAGCGTCTTTAAGATAAGTAAAAAACTGTTCACCACTGTTAAACCCTTGCGCAGTAGCAAAGCGCATATCATTGGTATCAAGCGTATACGGCACCATTAAAAGTGGTTTAGCATAATGACAATCGTAATAAGGCAAATCGTCGGCGTAGGAATCGGCACAATATAAAATATCGTCTCGCTCCGCTATTAGCTTCAACGTGTTAGGGCTTGTTCTACCCGTGTACCAACCGCGCGGCTTTTGCCCTGTAAGTTGTTCGTGCAAAAGAATTGCATCGTCAATTTGTTTGCGCTCTTCATCCTCTTGCATGTCTTGATAGTGTATCCAGCGCATGGCATGGCTAGCAATTTCCCAGTTGGCATCAAGCATTGCCTTCACCGCCTCAGGGTGACGCTGCATTGCCATTGTCACGCCAAATACCGTAACAGGAATTTCATAGTCACACAGCAACCTATGAAGACGCCAAAAGCCTGCTCGGCTGCCGTATTCGTAAATTGACTCCATACTTAAATGGCGGTCTTTATAAGCTTGTGCACCTATTATTTCTGACAAAAACACTTCGGAGGTGTCATCGCCATGCAAAACGCAGTTTTCTCCACCCTCTTCGTAATTTACCACGAACTGCACGGCGATTTGCGCGTTATTAGGCCATTTTGCATGAGGAACGTGCTGCCCATAGCCCTTTAGATCTCTTGGATAAATTTTATCCACCATGTTTGCCACGGTACGCTTCTGGCACAGTAAGGCCGCAGCCGCCTAGTATAATTTGTACGACTTGGTTGGTCGCTTGTTCAAAGTCGGCCTTTGTCATCTTTTTGCCTCGAAGGCGCGTGATTTGAGCTGAGAAATCAGCGTAGTGCTGAGTACTAGCCCAAATGGTATACAGCAGGTACTCCCCTTCCACTGAAGGCAGTTTACCGGCGCGAACCCAAGCATCGATTACGGCTAAACGGCCTTTCATCCATAAGCCATGCTCTTCATCGAAATAACCACTTAAATTCTGTGCGCCATTGATAATTTCCATCGCAAAAATCTTCGATGCCAACGGATGAGTTCGCGACACTTCCATTTTCTCAGCAATGTAGGTAGCAAGTACCTCTGCTGGGTCGTCATCTACCGTTGCTTTATCGAAATGTGAATTCCATAGCGACAGTGTCTCTTCAAGTACTGCTACGTATAACTCCTGTTTGGTTTTGAAATAGTACAATACATTGGTTTTAGGTAAGCCCGCTTCATCTGCAATTTTTTGCACAGCAGTGCCTTTAAACCCAAATTGAGCAAAACATTTTTCAGCAGCTTGCAGTATTTTTCTTCTATTCATAGCGCCGACGCCAGCGTCGGTACTCTTTACCTTTATCATTCTGTTTTTAATTCCTTTGCAACGCTTTTAGTACCCAAGCAAGGCATCTTAATGTTATATCAATAACTCATCATTTAAAAAAGTATACATGTCTTGTAGGTTCAAGCCTATTGCTCGATAGTTTGAAAGTTACTAGAGTGTTTTGGCCTTCCAGGTACGTTTTTTGTTCATTCCAAGCGAGTTTCAGGCAGCAATAGTACTTTTAGCAACATGCAAGTTTGCATATTCCTTTTCTAGCTCCGTGTTTCCGATTTCCCTCTGCGCCAATTTCTCTGCGCTAACCTTTTTGTGTTATTGCGACGCTGTCTGTACGACAAGGCTACATGTACTTTTTTAAGATAAGCCAATAAGTAGCACGATAATTGCTTGACCAAATGGTCAATAAAGCTAATTACCAAAGTTGGACATCACCATGCTAACTTTTTTAAAGCAATTATTTGACCACATGGTCTACTTTTATGGTAAAAATACCGCTATATTTATGAGAATACAAATTACAATAACAGGAAGGTGTGAGCATGATTCGCTTTCTTATTAATCAAGACATTGTTGAAATTGATGAAGCAAGAGCCGATCTCACTCTTCTACAGTTTATCAGAGAACATCGCAGTCAAACCGGTACAAAAGAAGGATGTGCTGCAGGAGACTGCGGTGCATGCACAGTGGTACTTGCAGAACCAGCAGCAAACAAAAATGGAGCACTGCACTATCGAACGGTGAATAGCTGTATTACGTTATTGAGCGCCGTTCATGGCAAGCAGCTTTTGTTCGTTGAACATCTCAGTGACAAGAGCGCTAAAGGAGAAAAAGGCCAGCTTCACCCTGTACAGCAAGTACTCGTCGACCATCATGGGTCCCAATGCGGGTTTTGCACGCCAGGTTTTATCATGTCTATGTTTGCACTTTACCACAACGGTGCGCAGCCCGATTCAGATGAGCATAGAGCGCCTAACAGAGACGATGTGTTAAATGCATTGTCGGGTAATTTGTGCAGGTGCACAGGCTACAGACCTATTATCGATGCAGCACTTTCTGCATGCCAGCAGCCACCAGACGATAAGTTCTCTAAAGCGGCAGCACAAACCCTCGCTATGCTTACGTCTTTGAAATCTACTGCGCTGGGCACAGGCAATATTCTTATGCCCACCTGCAGGGAAACGCTACGAAACGCTATAGAAACCCACCCCACAGCACAGCTTGTTGCTGGCAGCACCGATTTAAGTCTTCAGTTTACGCAACAACTTAAAAACGTTGAAACTCTGATCAGTGTGTCGAACGTTGATTCATTGCTCCATTGCACCAAAACAGATCATTCTTTGCTTATTGGTGCAGCCATGCCCATAAATGATGTTGTGTCGCCGTTACTTAACCATTTTCCACAAGCCGCAGAACTTATTACCCGTTTTGCCTCGCTGCCAATACGAAATCAGGCCACCATAGGCGGGAATGTGGCGAATGCGTCACCTATTGGTGATTTACCGCCACTGCTTTTGGCATTGGGTGCGGTAATACACATAGATAATGGAGAAAACGAAAGAACCGTGCCCATTTCTGCGTTTTTTACTGGCTACCGCCAGACAACACTTCAGCACGGAGAGTGGATAAGCGCCATTGAGCTGCCTTTGCCAAACCATATTCAGCATTTAGCAGCATATAAAATATCGAAGCGATTCGAAGATGATATCTCAGCAGTATGCGCCGTTTTTAATGTGACATTAGACAACGACATTATTGTTGCGTTAGAAGCCGGTTTTGGCGGTGTAGCAGCAACACCAATGCAGTGTGAAGCACTGTCGAATACGTTAAAAGGAAGACGCTTTTCAAGTAGCGAATGCTTGAGTCTAGGAAAACAGATCCTTGAAACTGCGTTTGCTCCAATAGACGACGTGCGCGCTAGTGCCAATTATCGCAAAACCGTACTATCCAACTTATGGCATCGTTTTTGGCTAGAAAACCAGACAAACAATGAGATAGCAACTCGGGTGGTGCAGCATGCGTAAATTAATTGAAACCACCACTTCTGAACAATCATCAACAAACGTGGTTCACGTAACAAAGAAGCATGAAAGTGCAGTTAGGCAGGTGCAAGGCACGGCGAATTATGTGGATGATTTAACCGAGCCTCAGGGTACGCTATATGCTGCCGTTGGGCTTAGTCAAGTTGCCAAAGGCACTCTTGTTTCAGTAGCACTTGATGATGTGCGTAACAGTGAAGGTGTTGTTGATGTCATCACCATAGATGACGTGCCAGGCCACAAAGACATTGGCCCTGTTTTTGAAGGCGACCCTTTGCTGGCTAACAAAGAAATTAAGTTCTACGGGCAACCTATTTTTGCCGTTTTAGCAACTTCTGTACAACTAGCGCGCAAAGCCGCGATGAAAGGCAAGGTTGAAGTACAAGAAGCAACACCTAACCTTACAGCGCACCAAGCGCACCAAGCTAAAACCTTTGTGCGCCCCATGCACCGTTTCGGACTAAATGCTGACAAAGTAAAGCAAACGCTAGCATCTTGCAGCAATGCGGTTTTTGGTTCGCTTAGTATTGGCGGTCAAGAACATATGTATCTTGAAGGACAAGTTAGCTTAGCAGTGCCAGATGAAGAAGACAGGATGAAAATTTATACGTCTAGCCAACATCCCAGCGAAGTACAAAAACTGGTTGCTGAAGTGCTAGATGTAAAGCTTCACCGTGTAATGGTTGATATGCGTCGCATGGGCGGCGGTTTTGGCGGAAAAGAAACACAGGCAGCACAATGGGCCTGTATTGCCGCTCTGCTTGCACAAAGAAATCGACGTGCTGTAAAGCTGCGACTCCCCCGCTTCACTGATATGCACGTTACCGGCAAACGCCATCCTTTCGAAAACGCGTTCAATGTTGCGTTTGATAACACGGGTAAAATAGAAGCCGCTCAAATAGATATTAACGGTATATGTGGTCATAGCCCTGATTTATCAGATGCAATCGTCGATAGAGCGATGTTCCATGCTGATAACGCCTACTTTTATGGCTGCAGCGATATTGTGGGTCATCGCTTGCAAACCAATATGGTTTCTCATACCGCCTATCGAGGATTTGGCGGACCGCAAGGCATGATCATGGCCGAGGCAATAGTAGATAAAATAGCGCGCAAACTTGGCGTCGACCCACTATCGGTTAGAAAACGTAATTTGTATGGCACTTCCACAGGTACCACCACACCCTACGGTATGGATGTAGGTGCACAAAGCAATCTGTTGCCTGAAATGATGGCGAAATTAGAACATGATGGTGAGTACTGGGCGCGTAGAGAGTCAATAAACGAATTTAATAGAACTAGCCCTGTTATTAAAAAAGGGTTAGCGCTTACGCCAGTTAAATTCGGCATATCCTTTACTGCTAAGCATCTTAACCAAGCTGGTGCACTTGTGCACATATACACTGACGGCAGCATTCAGGTTAATCACGGCGGCACCGAAATGGGCCAAGGTCTACATACCAAGATAGCGCAAATTGCGGCAAACGAATTTGGTGTAGGTTTGGATATGATTGAGGTTACCTCTACACGCACCGACAAAGTGCCAAATACGTCGCCTACAGCCGCCTCAAGTGGCACCGATTTGAATGGTAAAGCAGTACAAAATGCCTGCCAAACGATAAAAACGCGCTTAGCGGATTGTTACGCTTCGTCTTTAGGATGTCCCGATGAAGCAGCCAATGTCTGTTTTGAAAATGGTGATGTGACATTAAACGGGCAATCTTTGGCGTTTTCAGACCTTGTACAGAAAGCTTATTTTGAGCGCGTTTCATTATCATCAAGTGGCTTCTATCAAACGCCAAAATTGCAATATAACCGAGAAAAAGGTGAAGGACGTCCGTTCTTTTATTTCGCCTACGGCGTTTCCATGAGCGAAGTTTCAATTGATACCTTAACTGGTGAGTATTGTGTTGACCGTGTAGACGTTATTCACGATGTTGGAAACAGCTTAAACCCTGCTATAGATATTGGCCAAATAGAGGGCGCTTTTATTCAAGGAATGGGCTGGCTAACAACAGAAGACCTTAAGTGGAATAAGGACGGTAAGTTGATAAGCGAAAACATGGCAACCTATAAAATCCCTGCCATTGGAGACACGCCTAAGATTTTTAACGTATCGCTGTTTGGTAAAGAAAACACTGAGGATAGCATTTACCATTCTAAAGCGGTGGGTGAACCACCGTTTATGCTGGCTATCTCAGTATGGTGTGCCATTAAAGACGCCATTTCAAGCTTATCGGGCTACACCTGCGATCCGCAGCTAGACACACCTGCCACACCTGAACGGGTGCTTGATGCTGTACTTAAAACGCAATTAGCCATGTCTGCCACGGCCGCTGTTGGTCAGACAGATACATGTGAGGAAAGCGAGTGAGTGCTTCATATGAGTAAGAATAACATGCGCCCTCAACGTTGGTATGAGGGCATTGAGCAATGTCAGCAGTGTAATGAAGCGTACGTGCTAGTTACGGTGGTAGGTGCTGCAGGCTCCACGCCAAGAGAAACCGGAAGCAAAATGGTGGTTACGGCTGGCGACTGCATTGATACCATTGGCGGTGGGCATTTAGAATTCGACGCGATAAAACGCGCACGAGCGCTTCTTGCTGAAGGAAAACCTTGTACATTACTTCACAGCTACCCGCTAAGTAGCTCACTGGGTCAGTGTTGTGGCGGCGCCATGAAAGTACTTTTCGACGTGTGTAATGTTCATCAACAACATATTGCTATTTTTGGCGCAGGTCACGTAGCCCAAGCACTCGTCCCTATCTTAGCCCAGTTGCCGTTGCGGATATCTTGGATTGATAACCGCGAAGCTATGTTTCCCGAAAATGTACCAAGCAATGTTACGGTTATTGTCGAAGATGAACCAGAGAGCGAAGTGCCTCACCTTGATGACAATAGCTGGCTGATAATTCTTACTCACGATCATCAGCTTGATTATCGCATTGTCGAAAAGGCGCTATCTTACGCTTCCCTTCCCTTTGTAGGCCTTATTGGCTCTCAAACCAAAGCAAAGCGATTTCTAACTAAGCTGCAACACCGCGGGTTTGATGCTAAAGCACTTTCTCGGCTGCATTCTCCTATTGGAGATACAAACATTCCGGGGAAGCGCCCTATTGAGGTGGCAGTATCAATCTCTGCCCAGATTATTGCTCGACTACACAGTTCGGCTGAAGGTACGACTGAAAATACCATTGAAAGTACGGTTGGAAATACGATAGAGAGCACGATAAAGAGTGTGGTACGAGCCACGGCTGAGAGTAAGAGCATAAACACCAACGTAACAAATCAGCTACCCGCAGCCGCAAATAAGGATGAATCTGTTGACACTAAATGAGTTAAACACATTGGATAATACAAGTGCTTACACGTGGTTTGAACAATGCTGCGCAGCGCCACAATGGATACAACAAATGGTAGCAGCGAGACCCTATTATACGCTTGTTGAACTTCGTGCTGCGGCAGAACTTGCATGGAGCAAGTGTTCTGAAAGTGACTTCATAGAAGCGTTTAAAGCACACCCAATGATTGGAGATGTAGACTCATTGCGAAAAAAATTCGCAAACACTAAAACCATTGCAGCAGGTGAACAATCGGGTACGGCCGCAGCCTCAGAACAAGTATTACAGCAATTAAAAAGCGCTAATCACGCGTATTTAAATACGCACGGATTCATTTTTATTATCTGTGCTACTGGACTAAGCGCTGAACAAATGCTTACTGAGCTGGAAAAGCGACTGCCTAACACTACTGAGCAAGAGATCCAAAATGCTGGTGCAGAACAAATAAAAATTACGCTTTTGCGCCTGAATAAGGCTCTGGCAATTAACTAATGCGAACTATTAACTAATTAGGGCGTTAAGAGATAATCATGAATACACTTTCAAGCCATGTACTAGATACTACCTTGGGCAAGCCTGCACAAGGTATTGCACTTACACTTACTTGTCCCGACGGTAATCAATTAAAAGGCATTACCGATGCAGATGGCCGTTTTAACGACTGGTTTTCAGGCGAAAAAGCAACATTCCCTGCCGGTGTTTATACGCTGCGCTTCCACTGTACCCCCTATTTAGAAGCGCGACATGGAAAGTGTTTTTACCCGCATATCGATATTACTTTTGAGTTAGAAGAAAACGGTGGTCACTATCACGTGCCATTGCTTATTTCACCATTTGGCTTTAGTAGCTACAGAGGCAGCTAACAAACATGCAGCTATTTCGCGCAAGCATTGCGCACTTTCCTACACAAACCAGCAATTTTGAAAAAGACATTGTTACCTTCAAAGACGGCGGGTTATTAGTAGACAATAAACATATTGTGGATATTGGCGAATTCAGCCAACTTTCATCGCGTTATCCAGCCGTAGAGGTTGTTGATTTTTCTGGTAAGTGGATTTTACCGGGACTGATCGACAGTCATTTGCATTATCCACAAACACAAAGCATTGCACATTATGGTGAGCAGCTTCTAAGTTGGCTAGAGAATTATACTTTTCCCACTGAAATGCAGTTTGCCGATAAGGCTCACGCTAATACCATTGCAGGCATATTCTTAAACCAGCTTCTTAAAAACGGTACGACAACAGGTTTGGTATTTACCACCGTACATAAAGAAAGCTGCACTGCTTTGTTCAACGCCGCAAGTAAGTTAGACATGGCAATGATTGCTGGCAAAGTGTGCATGGACAGAAATTGTCCTTCTCCTTTACAAGACACTGCACAAAGCGCTCAGCAAGACTGTGCAAACCTTATTGAAACCTGGCATAACAAAGGCAGAAACCGATATGCCCTAACACCGCGGTTTGCACCAACCAGTACCCCAGAACAGTTGGCAGCGATTGGTGAGCTTGCACAACAATATAAAGATGTCTTTATTCAAACGCACTTGTCAGAAAACCTTGATGAAATAGCCTGGGTTAAACAGTTGTTTCCCAACGCTGCCGGCTATCTTGATGTATATGACAAGTTTAACCTTGTGCGCGAGCGAGCGGTTTTTGGCCACGGTATTCATTTAAATGCAGATGAATGGGCCCGCTTGGGTGAATCTAATGCAAGTATTGCCTTTTGTCCTACTTCAAATTTGTTTCTAGGCAGTGGCCTATTCGATATGGCATCGGCTAAAGCTAATGATGTTCATGTTGCACTGGCGACCGATGTTGGTGCAGGTACTACGTTTAATATGTTTAAAACCTATGGTGACGCATACAAAGTAAGTCAACTTCGTCACGCGCCTATTTGCCCATTAGAAGGCTTCTATTTAATGACGCAAGGCGCGGCCAAGGCTCACGTGCTCGACCACGAAATTGGGAACTTAAATGCGGGCACCGTTGCCGATTTCATCGTTGTTGAACCGCGATTTGACGAGCTTACAGCGCTTCGTATAGACCAGAACGCTGCGTTTGATGACGTATTTTTTGCACTTAGTATTTTGGGTGATGACCGCGCAATTGCACAAACATGGGTAAGTGGACGATGCTGTTATAAGAAACCGGTGTAACAACTGCGTTTAAGGTTAGACTGCTACTGTGAATAAGGAGAATAATAATGCCGTGGCTAGATTGGTTGAATTTGTTTGTTCGTTGGTTCCATGTAATAGCGGGCGTAGCATGGATTGGGGCGTCTTTTTATTTTATTTGGTTAGACAATAATTTACGTACTCCCCCCAAATGGAAGCAAGACAAAGGCATTAAAGGCGATTTGTGGGCCATTCACGGCGGCGGTTTTTACGAAGTAGCCAAATATGCATACGGCCCAGAAAAAATGCCTGAAACCCTTCACTGGTTTAAATGGGAAGCTTACACAACATGGCTGTCGGGCTTTGCACTACTTATTATTGTGTACTACTTTGGCGCATCGGCGTATTTAATAGACCCATCAGTGAACGCAATATCGCCATCTACAGCCATTACCCTAGGACTTGGTCTTATTTTTGGTGGCTTAGCGCTATATGAGGCAGCCTGTCGCAGTCCTCTAGCGAAGTTTCCTGTGGCATTTGGAATAGGTTTAGTCGCGCTAATTTGTGCTGCAAGTTACTTATCAACACAGTGGTTTAGCGGCAGAGGAGCCTATATTCACGTTGGTGCACTTATCGGCACTATTATGGCTGGGAATGTATTTTTCAACATCATGCCAAATCAACGTAAAATGGTGGCTGCTGTAGCGCAAAAGAAAGATATCGATCCTTCTTGGGGAGCCAGCGCAAAGTTGCGCTCTGTGCACAATAACTATTTCACCCTTCCACTGCTGTTCATCATGATTTCTAATCATTACCCAATGACGTATCAGCATGAGCAAAGCTGGCTTGTACTTATTGCCCTAATGGCCGCAGCGGCATGGATTAGGCACTTTTTTAACCTGAAGCACGCTGGTACATCTAAGCCCAGCATCTTAGTGTCTGGTGCAGTTGCTATGCTAGCTATTACGTTTTGGGTTTCGATGCCTCAAGGTGAAAACATCACTGAACCCATGCAGACAGATGCGTTGCCAAACGGAGGCACTTCACAAACTACTAGCCTACAACAAACAGTCTCTCAAGAAATCATAACAAGTACTATTAACACGCATTGCGTTAGTTGCCACTCTAGAACGCCTACCGATGATATTTTCAAAGTAGCCCCAATGGGCGTTGTGTTAGATTCTTGGGGCGACATTGAGCGTTTTGCACCACAGATTATGCGCAGAACGGCAGTTACCAAAGATATGCCGTTTATGAATAAAACCAAGATGACAGAAGAAGAAAGACAGCTTATCGCACTTTGGTTTAAGCAGAACTATCAGCAGTAAACGAACTAAACGGCATGTAACGTAAAAAAGTGGGGCAAAAATGCCCCACTTCTTTTACATCATTAAAAACTGACCCATTCACATTAGCCACTGTGGCTTTCAGACCAGATCCTTAATCGCTCAAGTATATCAAGTGCAGAGCGGCCAAATTCAGTTAAGCTATACTCAACCGCAATGGGGCGAGTATCGATGACTTCTCGGTGCACCATGCCATTGTTCTCAAGCTCTTTCAGTCGTTGGTCGACCATTTTTCGACTAGCTCCGCCAAGCATGCGGCACAAATCGTTGAATCGTACCGGATCATCTTTCAAATGATAGATAATAGAACCCGTCCATTTACCGCCAATTAAGCGCATGCCGCGTTCAATAGCACATGGCTCAGTACACGTATTTAGTACTGTTTTTCTGCCACTTGCGTCGGTATTTATTTCACTGTTCATTTTGACCTCATGGAACGCTGCGAGTTATTTAAAAGAAACTAGTCACTAAAAGTATACTAATTGCTTTGTTAAACAAGGTAACTAAAATATATCACACATTGAAATGCAGCTAAAAGCCTGTCGCATCTTATGCAGCTATATTATACGGCTATACTCCATTGGTGTTTGATTAAAAGTGATAATGAATACTGGTAACAAAAGATTCTGAACCAGGGTTAATATCACCTAAGCCGCCGTTGGAAATGTGCCCTATTTCGGCTTCTAGAGACACCTGTTGGTTCAGTCGATACATTGCAGACAGTGAAGAATAAAACTCAATGGAATCACCTAAGTCTTCAGACTCATCAACGATACCAGCGTGAAACGCCACGCGTACGGAGAAATCGCCATACGCATAAACATCTTTTGCTGCACCAACAGCAAAATAGTGCTGGCTTTCATCGGCAGTAATTAACATTACGGTTGGACGTATGCCGTAGTAATCTTCTAAAGGTTTATGAATGTAAGCGGTATGTAAGGCATGGCGGTCTGCATTGTCAAAGAGATTCCACACGGCTGCACCTACTTTAAGTTCACTGTCACTAGGTAAAGCGAAGGCTGAAAAAGAGAGAAGCGAAGAAAGAGCAATAAATACAGTAGCAAGTGTTTTAAGGTATGTTTTCATGGTAATAGTATTCTTAATAAAAGCGTTAAATAACGGTCCATTTAATCCGTGTTTTTTGTCCTTGAGTTGAAAATGGTTATTAAGTTACCTTTTTCAACCTGATAAACTTTAGTAACCTTATAACGATGAAGAAATAGAAATTCGAAATTGATTTAAATGGCTGTAAGTGAAGCAAGGAATAAAAGTAGCTATGACGATTGAAGAAAGTAAAAATGCGGCAAAAGTGCTGGTTCTGTTTGCTCATCCAGCACAAGCGCGCTCAGAAGTTAATATTCCTCTATTTGCTGACGCAAAGAAAAACAAACACGTTACTGCTGTAGATTTGTATGCAGAATATCCCGACTTCAATATCGATATTGAGCAAGAACAACAACGGCTAATAGACCACGACGTTATCGTTTTTTTATATCCTCTGTACTGGTATTCAACGCCGTCTATTTTGAAAGAATGGCAAGATTTAGTGCTTGAATATGGTTTCGCCTACGGACATGGCGGCACAGCATTAAAAAACAAAGTTTTTTTATGTGCCATAACAGCGGGGGGCAAAGAAGAGGCGTATCAGTCAGATGGCTTTAATCACTTCACCATTCGCCAGTTATTGCAACCCCTTGAGCAAATGGCCAGCATAACCAACATGACCTATCTTGCCCCCTTTGCCCTGTTTGGCTCTCGCACCGCACAGGAAGAGCATCGCATTAATACGCATCGCCAGAAGTGGAGAACACTTCTAGAAAAACTGGTCACTAACTCGCTCGATATGGAAAAGGCAACAACCATCGAAAACCTTGCCGATTTGTGCACACAAAAAGGAGAATAGAATGACCGGCTACTTTTTATATGCATTTATCTATTTAGTGGCAGCGGTCATCGCCGTGCCTGTGGCTAAGCGTTTGGGTCTTGGCTCTGTATTGGGTTACTTAATTGCGGGCCTAATAATTGGCCCTGTTTTCGGACTTGTTGGCGATGAAACTACCACCATTCAGCATTTTGCTGAATTTGGTGTAGTGATGATGTTGTTTTTAGTTGGGCTTGAGTTAGAGCCTAGGTCGCTATGGGCTATGAAATCGAAATTACTGGGCCTTGGTGGTTTGCAGTTGGGCTTAACCACTGCCCTTATCACCGGTGCCGCCATTGCGCTTGGTCAACCATTTGGCATATCACTTACCATTGGATTAATATTCGCATTATCGTCCACCGCTATTGTGCTTCAAACATTTCAAGAAAAGGGATTACAACAAACTGAAGGGGGCAAAAGCGCGTTTTCTGTTTTGCTTTTTCAAGACATTGCCGTTATCCCAATGCTTGCGCTCATCCCGCTTCTTGCTATTCCCGAGCTTGCATCAAGTGTTGCTGAGCACGGTGGACAGGAGCATGGTGGAGGGCACGACAGTTTAAGCCTAGTAGATGGTTTACCACCCTGGGCATATGCCTTAGTCATTATTGCATCTGTTGCGTTTGTTACGGTTGGTGGTCATTTCTTGAGCCGCCCTTTATTTAAATTTGTTGCCGCATCCAACTTAAGGGAAATCTTCACCGCTACTGCGCTTATGCTTATTATCGGTATAGCTGCACTTATGGGGTTGGTTGGGCTATCACCAGCACTTGGCGCCTTTTTGGCCGGCGTCGTACTTGCTAACAGTGAATTCAGGCACGAGCTCGAAGCGAATATAGAACCGTTTAAAGGGTTATTGCTAGGGCTGTTTTTCATTACCGTAGGCGCGGGCATTAATTTTAGCGTTCTGTCAGAAAATGTTGGTCTGATTACTGGGCTCACCTTAGCCGTTATGCTGGTAAAGGCAATAGTGCTTTACGTGATTGCTGTAGTTTTCAAAATACGTAATAGCAATAAATGGCTATTTACACTCAGCCTCGCGCAAGCCGGCGAATTCGGTTTCGTTTTACTAAGTTTTGCTTCACAAAACAATGTATTACCCAGCGATATTATTGCTGTACTGTCTTTGGTTGTCGCTATTTCTATGTTCTTAACACCAGGGCTGTTTATTCTATTTGATAAAGCCATAATGCCGCGCTACCGGGGCGGTCAGAACCAGCGTGAAGAAGATACAATTGAAGAGCAAGGTTCTGTGGTTATTGCAGGTATTGGCCGTTTTGGGCAAATTATCAACCGTTTACTGGTTGCCAATGACGTAAAAACCGTGGTGCTTGATATTCGTTCTGAGCAAATTGACTTAATTAGACGAATTGGTACGAAAGCGTACTTTGGTGACGCGTCCAAGCCTGATATTTTGCATACCGCGGGGGCTCATGAGGCTTCGCTACTTATCATTGCAATAGATGATAGAGACACCGCCGCAGAAATGGTGAAATACACAAAGCATGCCTACCCCAATGTTAAAGTGTTAGCGCGGGCTTTTGACCGTGGTCATGGCTATCGCCTTCGACAGCTTGGCGCCGATTATGTGGTGTCAGAGACCTACCATTCAGCACTCGAGATGGGAGCTGAAGCCTTAAGGTCGCTGAACACGCATCCATTTTATGTTGAGCGCCAAAAAATGGCCTACAAGAACATTGAAGATCAGCAAAACGACGTGCTTTATCACGCATGGGTTGACGATGCCAGCGGCGAACGCGTAGACAATAACTATTTAAAACTGTTTGTTGAGCTGGAGTCACTTATTGAAAAAGCGCTTAAAGCCGATTTACATGATAAACACTCAAAAATGCGCGGATGGACGCCACCGCCTAAGGGCTACGCTGAAAAGCTGGCGCACGATGAAAAACCTGATGAAGAGTAAACTTATCTTTTAATTACTGTTTTATCGCTAAAAAGCTGATCGAAACCTACAATAATCGCTATAACAGATAACACAGCTCGTTTTTTGCAACGTTATGGACACTTTTTGCGACGTTATGGACATTTTTTACCGCGTCATAGACATCACGTTTACCTGTAGCAAAAAACACCTACGCATTAATACGGAGAGTTACCATGTTCTTTTTAAAGGGTATTCGTAAAAACAACGCCATAGTTGTTGTGATTGTCGCGCTTCTCGGTTTATCCGCTTGTGAAGACAAGCCTAATGCCCCCAAAGCCGCAGACTACACGCCCGTTACCCTTTACGAAGTGCAGCACTCAGACGAGACCATTGCTAAGTTTCCAGGCCAAGTAGAAGCCGCCGAGTACTCTAACTTATCGTTTCGTATGGGCGGGAAGTTACAAGAATTGTTAGTTAAAGCCGGTGAAGAGGTGTCTGAAAACCAGTTGATTGCGCGCCTTGACGACAGAGATGCAAAAGCACAGCTTGCCAATGCCCAGTCACAATTCGACGTTACTTCCGCCATGTTTGAACGTATGCAGGCATCTGTGGAAAAAGGCGCTGTAAGTCGTTCAGCGTTTGATGAAGCAAAAGCCAACTTCCTATCGGCAAAGGCAAGTTTAACCAACGCGCAGGATCAGCTTAGTTACACCGAACTACGAGCCCCTTTTGCGGGTTTAATTGCGTCTGTTCCCGTTGAAAATTATCAAGTCATTGTTCCTCAGCAAACTATCGCTGAGCTTCATTTGCCGGGCGCTATAGACGTTACCTTTCAATTACCAGAACAAAAAATGCGTATGATCGACCGCTCACGCGCAAGAGAAAATCGTAGTTCAGATATTGCATGGGTTACCTTTTCGGGCATGCCTGAAAAGCGCTACTCGGCCATGTACAAAGACCACGAGAGTACGACTCGTCAGGGCGAACTAAGTTATGACGTCACTATCACCCTACCCGACCCGAGCGACGTCAACATACTGGCGGGCATGAGTGCAACGGTTTTGTTAGATATGTCTAAGTTAATCGAATCAGACGCGAAATTATGGCTTGTGCCTTTTGGAGCAGTCGTTACCGATAATGCAGAGCCTAACAAGGCCATTGTATGGCGCTTTAAAGCCGACACCAATGACAATAAAAAAGGCACTGTTGAGCCTGTTAACGTGTTTATTGCGCGCGGTATTTCTAACGGCTTATTGGTTGAAGGGCCTCTTAGTGACGACGACAGGATTGTTGCAGCGGGGGCGCACTTAGTAAAAGAAGGCCAACGAGTAACGGAGTGGACGAAAGAAGGAGGCCTATAATTATGGTCGAGTATTTCTTTCGCCAGAAAGTCGTTAGCTGGATGGTTGCGATTATCTTGGGCGTTGGTGGCATAGTGACATTTCTTGGGCTAGGGCAACTAGAGTTTCCCGAGTTCACCATTCGAAATGCGCTAGTCATAACCCAATACCCAGGCGCCACGCCAGAGCAAGTAGAAGAGGAAGTTAGCCTACAGCTTGAAAAAGCCATACAGCGCATTCCCAATGTAAAACGAATAAGCTCGGTAAACATGGTAGGTTTATCGCAGATAACCGTAGAGCTTAAAAGTAGTGTTCAATCTAAAGACCTAGAACAATATTGGGACAACTTGCGGCGTAAAATTGGCGATACGCAAGGAAAGCTCCCCCCTGGCACCAGTACATCTATCGTTAACGATGATTTTGGTGATGTGTTTGGGTTATTAATGACCCTTAAAAGCGAAAGCTACACATTAAAGCAGCTTGAAGATTTCGCCGACTTGATGCAGCGGGAAATTCAGCTTGTTGAGGGTGTAAAAAAGGTGTCCATTGCTGGTACTGTGAAAGAACAAATTATCGTGTCGCTCGACCACGATAAAATGAAAACACTGAATGTATCAACAGAAGCCATCGCGGGGCTTCTTACTGCGCAAAATGTGGTGGGTAATGCAGGCGCCATTAAGGTGCAAGGTAAACGTTTATCTATTCAACCCACCGGCGAATTTAATAATATAGACGCGTTGGGCCAAGTGGTAATTGGCTCTCCAGCAAGCGGCCTTATTCGCTTAAACGACATTGCCAATATTGAACGAACCCTTAACGACACCCCGTCAATTTTGTACCACAGTACGGGAACCCCTGCACTTTCCATAGGTGTATCGTTTGCGTCTTCGGTAAATGTGGTAGACGTGGGTAAACGACTTGATGAGAAAATAGCTGAACTTGAGTCTCGCATGCCTTTGGGAATGCAGCTTAATACCGTGTATAACCAGCCTACTGTAGTAGACAGCTCGGTATCGGGATTTTTAATCAACCTTGTTGAAGCCGTTGCCATCGTGATTTTTGTGCTGCTACTTTTCATGGGCTGGCGCAGCGGCGTGCTAATGGGGCTTGTATTAGTACTCACTATTCTCGGCACCTTCATCATGATGTCGATAAAAGGCATTCAGCTACAAAAAATATCACTAGGCGCGTTAATCATCGCCCTGGGTATGTTGGTAGACAATGCCATTGTAGTTACAGAGGGTATGCTTATTGGCGTGCGCAAAGGTCAATCTAAGCTACAAGCAGCAAAAGATGTGGTAGCGCAAAACGGACTTCCTTTGTTGGGCGCTACGGTAATTGCAATAACTGCTTTTGCACCTATTGGACTGTCGCCAGATGCCACCGGTGAATTCGTCGGCTCATTATTTTGGGTTTTGTGTTTTTCATTATTTCTAAGCTGGCTCACCGCGCTAACCATCACCCCCTTCTTTTTTGATTTATTATTTAAAACCGAAAAAGAACAAAGCAAAGACGATAACGAAGACCCTTACAAAGGCATTATTTTTACGGTATACAAGCGTTTTTTAACCGCTGCCATTAACGGCCGATACGTGACCATTATCGTGGTTTTACTTGCCCTTGTGGGTGGTGTTAGCTCAAGCAAATTTGTTAAAAACGCGTTTTTCCCAGACTCTTCTACGCCCCTATTCTTTGTTGATTTATGGCTTCCTGAGGGCAGTGATGTGCTTACCACAGAGCAAGCCATTCGACGATTGGAAGACCGAGTAATGGCGATGGACGATATTGCCAATGTGACGAGTGTTATTGGCGGTGGTGCTCAGCGATTAACGCTCACCTATGCGCCTGAAGACCGGTACGCAAGCTATGGCCAACTTATTGTAGAAACAAACACCGTTGATTCTCGAAACGCCAGAATGCGAGAAATCATAGAGTTAGTGAGGCAAGACTTTCCTAACGTGCAATATAAAGTGAAAGCCCTGCAGGTTGGCCCCTCTGCAAAAGCAGCCATAGAAGCGCGAATTTATGGGCCAGACCCAGAGGTATTACGAGAAATAAGTAGCGATATTGAAGCTATATTCCATGCAGAACAAACTATGGACAGCGTGCGACTTTCGTGGAGTAACAAAGTGCCTTTCATTCAGCCTGTTTTTCTAGAAGAACAGGCGCGCAGAATTGGCGTAACACGAGATGCTGTGCATACCGCGTTTTTATTGAATAACGAAGGGCAAACAGTAGGGCTATACCGCGAGGGAAGTAACCTTATTCCAATTGTAATGCGTAACGCCCCTAATCAGCGATACGATATCGATAACCTTGCTTCGTTAAATGTATGGAGCCAGGAACAAGGCAAGTATATCAGCATGGCTGATGTAACCAGTAACGTAGACGTCACACTTGACAACCCCATCATCAAGCGTAGAAACCGTGTAAGAATGCTAGCCGTTTATGCCGAACCACTGCCATTATCAGGTGAAACTGCGGCCAGCGTTCAGGCTAAAGTACAGCCACAAGTTGAAGCGCTAACCTTACCGGAAGGCTATCGCATTGAATGGGGTGGCGAATATGAAACGTCACGAGATGCACAAAAAGCGTTGTTTGCAAGTATGCCAATGGGTATTCTGGGCATGTTTATTATAGCGGTATTATTGTTTGGCAAATTGCGCCAAGCATTGGCTATTTGGGGCGTCATTCCGCTTACAACAATAGGCATCATCGGCGGCTTAGTGCTAGTGGGAGCGCCATTTACCTTTATGGCCCTTCTGGGAAGTTTAAGTCTAATTGGTATGGTGCTTAAAAATGGCATTGTATTGATGGAAGAGATAAACGTGCAGTCACGTGACAATAGTGATGAATTCACTGCGGTGATCAATGCATCTGTATCTCGTGTAAGGCCCGTCTCAATGGCAGCTATAACCACGATTTTAGGCATGATCCCACTCTTTTCAGATGCCTTCTTCTCTTCGATGGCGGTGGTGATTGTGTTCGGCTTAACCGTAGCAACGGTGCTTACTTTGCTAATTCTACCTGTGCTGCATTGTACATTTCACGATATTAGGCAAGAACAGAAGCAATAGCGTAAATACATTGATTCGCCAGTTTAGAAACCAACGCCATTAACTTGTAGCGGCGCTGGTTTGTTTATTCTGTTAGCACCAAGCCGTTTTAATAGGCAAGCGTACCGCGTATAGGATAGTTATTCTTAGGGTCGCGGATCCAATTAAGACCATTTGCTAGCGCACCAAGCTCTGGTCGTACAAACGGATTGTTTGATATATCCACAACGTGAAGCTTACCTTCTTCATTCACTACAAACAGGCCTGGTTCAGCAAAGTTATGATCGGTCTCCTGTTCAGAACGAGGGGTGGATACATAAACACCCAATGTTTTCATTTGCTCTTCTGTTAACCCGTAGGCGATTGGGAAATTAATTGAGATTTCTTGTAGCTGCTCTTGCATTTGTGACTTTGAATCTGCCGAGACCGCTATGATGTCAACGCCCGCTTTCTCAAACTGCTCTTTGTAATTAGCAAGGTCGTTCAAATAACGTGTGCACAGAGGGCAATGACGCCCGCGATATACAAAAACCGCTTGCCAAGAAAAACATTCTCTTGGCTGACCGAGTGTTACTGTGTCTCCATCACTTTTGGTAACGTTAATGGTTGGAAATGTATCACCTGCATTTAGTTTAACTGACATTACTTTCTCCATTTAATTGAGCTGTAAGTGTGTTTATGTGAATAACTACAATCAGGTTCATTAACACTAAAAACAATCAGTATATTTTTGGTTACCCCTACCCTAACGATCCTAAGTCACTGTATTAAATTGCATTTTAATTCTACTTTTCTTTCTTGTTAATCTTAAAACGCCACAACTCGTTCGCATTTTTATAAGCGTTAGATAATTTAAAGTGCATAAAAAAGTCCACATTAAAAGCGTTATTTTTCAATGTAATGGCTTACTTTGAGGCTTATACAGCGACAAACTACACTTAACAGTTTACTTTCTTCAATCAATGCTCCACAACAAAAGTACACTACACAGTGTACTTTCAAACAAACTATGGTGACCACATTACTAAAAATGGATGGTAAATACGTTCTCATAGACCCCGTATTCAGTGAACGCGCCTCTCCTGTTCAATGGATGGGTCCTAAGCGCTTTCATGCAACGCCCATCTCTATTGAAGCGCTACCGAAGCTTTCTGTGCTGATAATCAGCCACGATCATTATGACCATTTAGACAAAGCCAGTGTAGAGATGCTCGAGTCAAAAACTGGGCAATTCATTGTGCCTTTAAAAGTAGGTAATCACCTTCGCGACTGGGGTATTGCGCAGGATAAAATTACATCGCTAGCCGACGAGAATAATGTGCCAATTTGCGTGCCCATATTCGGCGAAATACTGCCCATCAAGCAGGCTTCTGCTGCACCCAATAAACGTTGGTGGGTAGAAGGGTAATTTAACGTGTAAAACTGCCACTTTATGAAAAAGTAAATGAAGTAGACTTACGCAATAGACAATATGGAAATTGAAAAAAGAATAAAAATAGATGGTGCGTCTACCCTGATTCGAACAGGGGACCTCTACCATGTCAAGACATGTATCTTTATAACGTATCCTTTGATTTTACTAAAATATGTAGTAAAAACAGATATGTGACCCTTATCGTCGACTATATTAGCACATTTTACCTTGCTTTTGGTCACAAATTAGCCACAATCTAAAAGTATCTATATCGCATAAAAAACAACCTTCTTCGCATGGCAAAAAGCACAATTTTTTTCATCTATTATTTAAAAATTAGGTTTAAGCGCTGCAAAAATTGGAGCAGATAACTCCAATATTCAGTACTTTTTACGTTGAATTTTGACATCGAATTAGCATCAAACAGGTACGTATATGGGTATGATTTGAGCACTAAACAGTGCACATATGAACATCATTTAAGCACTAAACAGTGCGTTATTTGGTGCACGTTGACGCACTAGTTTGAGCACTTTAAGGACCACGGATTGGATATTGAATTAGCAACCTTTGACAAGAAAATTTTGGACGTAACGACGTTCGAAAAAATTTCTCTCTCCGACATAGTATTTGATGATGTCATTGCGTCATTATTTTCTTCAGCAAATCCCATTGCAGGAATGCGTTCAACATCTCAAAGCCTAGAAAACGGAACACGGTTGTACAACTTACTAGCCTTACAATCACCAATAATTTGTTATCGGTTTAGAAAAGGTTATCGAGCATTAACTGGAGCTTTTACTCTAACAACATTACATCATGGGCAAGCTACGCTTCTACTTGAGTCTGACGCTCAGATACCTGTGTTCGTTCTACAGAAAAAACCAACTGAATCACAAAAGAAGGCCATAGCACTATTTTCACTGACAAACGATTTGCTATCAAAGTGCTTCATAAGTGATGCAAAGAAAATTGGATTTTATATTCGAGCGTGGTTTCAAAAAGACGAAGGGAAGAAAAGCCTGTTTCAGTCTGCTGAGTGGAGCGCACTCTTTCCAAATATAGATACCGCAGAAAAGTTAGCGAGCCACTTGTCCATTAGCAAAACAGAGTTATTTCGGCGTGGATAAAGTTTATGAATGACATATCCGAACAAACCCTCTCCACAATTTTTGAGGGTATTAGTGACGAGCTCCTTACCACGATAGCTAAACTTCTCGAAATGATCGATTGCCCGTCAGATTTTAGAGGCTTACGTAGAGCACTAGCAACTGTTGAGTATCTTCTTTCTCTCTATCCTTCTCGAATAACACTTTTGTTTGGTATCGACATCGATGTACTAAAAAAGTCTATTTCCACCATTCACTATTGTGAATACAAGTATTCGGCTGAATTCTCTAGGGATTCACACGGTCGGGGCTGGAAAAGTGAGCGACCTATTTACTCCTTACTATTCATATTTAGTAATAATAGAACGTCTCACGCTGCCGCAGCGCTTCTTCTATTTCTCGAACACTACTTGAATAACGAAACTAAAATTGTCGGTCAGAATAGAGCGGAAGAATCCGTTCGTGCTTTTAGAATGTTGTTTTTCGATGAATCAACAAGAGATGAATGCTTTAGAGAGGGCAGTCTCGGTAGAACAATTAATAATATCTTTGCTATGAAAGAGCGCTTAAAGAACGAAGGTAATGAAAATCTTTTACCTCGCTCTCAGTTAGGCTACCTCTATCAACTTGAACACTTTTACAGATTGGATTGGGCACCTCGAGGTAGCCATGAGAGAAAATCGGCCAAACATATACGCGGGCATTATTCTAGAAAAAGATACGAACGAATAACAGGCTCAGATAATTTAGTTACTCCTTCGCTCAATACGCAAAGACTTCCACGCTTTTACGAAGACGCTGGTGTGACGAAAAGCGAAGACTTGCCAGATGTCACTATCATTAAATCGTTGTCCCTCCCTCCTCCACTCGAACCGTACGAAGAAGCATCAACATCTGTTGTAAAAGATAATGCTGTCCACTGGTTTAAAACCAAAAAAGTGAATATAGACATAAGACGCTGCCATAACTTACTTCCTACCAGCCGCACTATTCTTCAACCTCATGAACTTAAAATTCTATTGCATTCATTAACGAATACGTCAACTGGCGCTATCGGAGGAATTAATAAAAACCTAATCAAAGCAGTATTGTTAATAGTATTGATAACAGCGCGAGACTTATTTTCAGTGCTCAGCATCAAACGCGCATCAACACAAAAGGACATAGGTTTTTATTTTGATGGTAGTAAAATATTATTGAATGTTGCGCCAGAGCCAACAACGCTATCCCCTATCAATAATGAATTATTGCTGCCTGTTTCGAGCGTTGTTTCTATCGCGCTGCCAAACCTCTTAGTTAAGCACATATCCCCTTTCTTTTCTGATACGTTTATTGAGCATGTACAGCAAAAGAAACCTGTCGAGTGGCAGAATGCAATCCAACGCTATTTAAAAAATCTGAATCGAAAATCCAATATTCAAATAAGTCTCACCAGGATTGAGCACCACTTAATAAATTGGATATCCGCGAATGAAAGTTGCGACCCAGTCTTACTTGACATACTTGCAGAGAAAATACGCTATCAAAGTCGCTCCGCAAGGCATTATGCTTACTACACAGAAAACGAGATAAACGACGAACTACATTCACTGTGGGACATGATATTCACTGCGATACCACGTAACCAAACGAAGGCTAATGCACCTTCATCATTAAATACTCATGGAGACTTAAAAACGAAATCAGGAGTTGGCTCTGCTTTCACACCGAAGCTCGATGCTCTATCAGCCTGGATCAAAGAAGTGGCAGCGAATCTTCTTTCAAGTTCACCTTTTCAAGTGTCGTCTAGTTTGGAAGAGTTAGTGAATTATCACAACACTTACACGCTCTATACAATAATTATGCTTAAGAGCGGTACGGGCTATCGGGCAGTATACAATCCTTTACCCAGCTTAGATTTAGCGCTTATACGATATCAGAGTATTTGTATATCTGACAAAGACTCCAAAACACTTTTTAATCACACTAGAGTTGTTGCCTGTCCCGATATCGTAAAATCTCAGATTATGCATTACCAGGCACACATTAAAGCCTTTGCTAATCTAATTGCTGTTAATTTTTCACATTTTGCGCAACAGTATTTTACTCATTCATCTCACATACAACATCTTAATCTCACATCTAAAACTGAGCGGCTCGAGCAATTCTTATCTATTAAGAATTCTAGCGGTACTGACGGCATGTTCTTATTTTTTACAGAACGTGATGAGCATGCCAATAATATCAACAAAGAAGTAAAGAACAGCTCACCCGCATTTTTGAACACGCGCTTTCCATTTCCCCTAAATTTCGGCCGACACTACATGCGGCGTTACCTACAAAAGAACAACATTCACCAAGAGCTCGTTAAGTTCCAGTTGGGGCACTGGATGACAGGTGAGACCGCGTTAGAAAAGTACTCCGAACTTAATCATATGGACGCTATTCATGCACTGTTACCAACACTGAATAGCATGATGGATGAACTTGGTTGGCGTGATATTCCTTCACTGCTAACGCGAAAAAGGGCGTAAAAATTGACAGCAATTAAATCTAAATTGACATCTGAATTTCAAAACCAATACAAAAATAAAGCGTTTGAAGAGTCTGATGCCTATTTGGCTATTGCTGAAAACCTAAAACTCCAAGCCAAAGACATCAAAAATAATATTGATAAGGTTTTAAAACTTACTCAACAGTTTGTCACTTCCGAAAGTGAACATATCAATTCGCAAAGTGTTTCGACTGTCATAAAAAAATTGAGCAAGGATTTTCAGTTACAGAACTTTCAGCTTATGCTGCTTCACTTGCTGTTGAGAATGATACAACAGAGCTTTGGGATTAAATCGGTACAAATAGACCGAAGCTATCAAATAAAGCAGGACGCCCCTCTTCTTAAACCTGATGACTTCTTAACATCACGGTTGCAATCAGATTTATATGATCTACTAGAAAGCGAAGCAAAGCAGCTAAGCTATCTAGGCTCACCGGAAACACAGCCTGGCTTTCTCCTTCTATGGCTATACCTTAAAGAAGGCATTGATAGTACCGCCGCATTGACGGCTATTTTATATAACCCCAACAGAGTCAAAGCCCTATCGCGACATTGGTTCTATCAGGGAAAAGAAAGAGTATGGTTATCTTCAACTGCAGAACTGCTTTTACGGGCTTTTTGGAGAAACCACGCTGCCAAACCTAAAAATTGCCTTACGGAAATAAACAATACCCTAATCGCTGAACGCATCATTCCTTCATCCACTCGCGTTCAAATAGGTGCATTGCGCGCCATGCTTCGCACCGAATATATATTTAAAACTAGCGCCTCTAATTACGCTCAAAAAAAACGATTAATGCCGTCAACGCCTCTGTCTAGTCAAACACTATATCGGATCATGACGGGGATGTGCGTAAGCCATGAGTCAACGGCTCACCAGATAACATCTATAACTCAGAACCAGCGTAAACTTTGGTTATCCAGCCTTCGGAGCGACTATACTGAGATTACAGAGATAAGACATATCAAGGACGGCTTGACCACCATACAGCAAGTTGAAGTCGTTAAGCAGTTTTCCGATCAAATAAAAATACAGGCTCAACAAGGAAGTGCCCAAAACTATGCAAAGGTAAAAGAAAATCTTAGGCAGTGGCTTCATAAAAGAAAAAATGCAACCGCAACACCGTATTGTTGGCTGCTATTGTCTTGGCTGTACCACCTATTAGCGCACGGAGGCATGAGAAAAAAACGCTTAAGGCCGAGAACGATAAAAAAATATATAAACAGCGTGGCGGCACCTGTGCTTCAAGAGTTTATTGATTGCAAAGCTGGCAAAATGGATGGGCACACATGGGCTGAAAAACTAAACTTCGCGGCAGAAAATATAAACTCAAAAAGCCGGAGCCATATTTTATATTTTGCTGACTTCGTTGTAATGAACGATTTAGTACCCGACCTGTGTTTATCTGATCTTGATATCTCGTCTTCCCGTGGCAGTGTAAATGCCAACATTCTTACGCATCAAGAAGCAGAGTGCGTCATTAGTGTGTTAGGCAAGTTAAACAGTGAACTCTCTGAATTGGCTCAGTTATGTTTCTGCTTTGGTTTTTATAGCGGTTTACGAAGAGGTGAAATAGCTGGTTTACAATATGCCGACTTTAACTTACTTGATGATGGTTATATCAATTTGCATGTAAGGGCGAACAAATACCGTGAATTAAAATCCCCAGAAAGCGCCAGAAACATGCCACTGGATGTACTTTGGCCAGAAGAAGCACTAGTAAAGCTTAAGAAGTATATACGCACTTCAAAAACCAAGTTTAAGAAAAATAAGTCGAAAATATTTAGCGATGAAACGCGCTTAAATGAAGCATTTTCTATCGCTACCGAAGCGATGAAGTTAATCACGGCTGAACCCACAATACGCTTTCATCATTGCCGTCACTCATTTGCTAACTGGCTCTACTTGCTACTTTCACTACCAGAGAAACGCCAAGCAAACTTCTACCCGTTTACTCGTCACGCTTATTTCGATTTAGCCAATAAAGAAAAAATAATGAAGCGCTTAGCACTCGTAGAGTACTCGCGAAAAAAACTATGGGCGGTGTCTATTCTTCTGGGTCATAGTTCTCCTTCAGTTACCATGGCATCTTACATCCATACCAGTGAGTTTTTACACCCTCTAAAATTTGCAAACCACTCGCCCTCGCCTCGTTTACTTCGTAAGTTTTGGGGGCAGAATATCTCGATAGATGATTACGGTAGAATAGACAATTATCCCCCATCCAAAGCCCACCTTTTAACGGCGTTTCCCAAATCGATAACGCATAAAGTAATAAGCGAAAAGCAACAGGAAAGTAATATAACGCAGTGGCTTGAGAGCAAGCTTGTTAAAAAAGAAGAGACGAGCGAAATTACACTCTCAATGATACGCACATGCTTTGAGATGTACATTCAGGGCCACTCTCCTGAAGAAATTGCACGCCGGTTACACATATCAGAACAACAAGTGATAAGGATAGTGGATTCAGATCCTACATCCAGCCACAGTCCCCGTACCAAAATGAGCAACCGAAGTCATATACTCAACCTCTACAAAAACATGACTGCTCATCAACATGAAATTGTTAGCGAGTTAACAGAAAAATACGCTGCCCTCGGCACATTTGATGAAATCGATAACCGGGTGGACTTACAGAACATCGCAAAGCTAGAAAAACACCTCGTCAAAGCAAAAGACTTTTTAATCCGCTCATATGATTGTGAAGCCATACTTTCTCTGCTGGTATTCTTAAAACTACTCGGGTTTACAGAAGAACATTTGCGCCTTCGATGGTATTTCCCCTCACCTTCACAATTTGATAGCAGTTCAAGGCAACAGTATCGAGCGGACCTTCGTTTTTGGATACAAAACGCAGTTAAGAAACTTTTTCCTGAACTCATAATAGAAGTGATAGTACCTCACAACTACGCACAAAATATTAGACACGTACCCGGCGTTAGAACAATAACAAGTGATGAGGGCCGTTTTCTCAGTTATAAGAAGCATGGCACCGTTAGTGTACATTTGCTTGAAAGCTCTTTAGTAGCTGATAAGTCTGAATCAAGTACTCCACCCCTATCAAGACGAAGTAGAGCTTATGTGTGCTTTCTAAGACTGTTGTTTACTTGGGTGACCTTCCACCATGATTGATGAATAAAAACGCAGGAACTTTCAGCGAGGCATTAGCACTTCGCGAGCACAGTCAATGCAAGTATTGCTAGAGGGGTAATTAAAAACGATGCAGACAGTACTTTGAAAGTAAAGCGATCCGCAAGTTTTATATTCAATATGTATAATTATAAATTCAGGATATAAAAGCTTATAAAGTCGGAAGTTTTGCCGGTCCGTTTCTCCGGAAATTAAAACCGGAACTTCACGTTCCGCCAATATCTGAGCTTGTGCTTTCAACTTCAACATTCTGGGGTGATTAGTCACAATGTGATCAAAAGCGGCATCTACTGGTACATTGTAATCTGATAATTTTTCAAGCTGGTCGTTATTTATCTTTACTGCTGCAAGCAGATACTCAGCAGACAATTCAAAAGGAATATCAACTTCTTGGACACCCTGCTCTAAAGAGGACTGCAAAAAAGTACATGGGAAACGAGTTTTGCCTAGTAGAATCCATACCGCCTGCATTGCTGGTGTCCCAGGACTTATCAGGATAGATGGTGCTATTGTGTTGAATATTTTTCTAGGTGAATGTTTGCATGAACGTATATTTCGCCAAAGTTTACAGGCGAAGACAGTGCAATATGATGGGCATGAATATTGGCATTTGTTAACTGCTTTAGGCATTCAATATAAGGAGCAACACGCTCTTGCAGATAGTTGTACAGCAATTCTATTGAATCAAAGGCATGCTTGTTCAGAACTGACACGATGGGTCCAGAAATGTTCTTGATATCAGTGTCACCTTTTAACGAATCAAGGTCATTTCCTCCAATCCAACTGGTGAGTACCCGTTCCTTTTTACCACTACTGCTCATCCTTGACCCTCAACTTTAGCAAAGCAACAAAAACAAATATCCCGATAAATTTCTGCGTAGATATAAGATTCGCCTATATAAAGATACCATCAGCCACAGATTTCGGGAATCTTAATATTAGCCGAAAGTATAACGAAAAATTCACAATTCCGATCCCAGCCTTTGCAGAGACCAGCAAAACTAATCCTCATCACCAGAGTCTTTTTTGAATAAAAAGCCAATACCAAAAATGATTACCGCGGTAAGGAAGGCGAAAGGCACTGCCAATCCAGATTCAAGAATTTGAGTTAGATAGTCCATAATAAAACCTCAGATATTAAGTTTTGATTGAGCTACAAGCTTCATCGATATTCTCGCCCCCGGTGGATTGAGTTTTGCTGACGACGCTATTTCTTGTTTTTGGGCACCGTGGGCTTGATGTCTTTAAACTGCTGCATAGATTTCCACAACGCCCTCTGGGTTTCTTTTCGGTGCAGAGCTAGTCGCACAATGCCGTCTTTATCAAACTCAATATGCTGCAAGTCAACAGTATGCTCTTTATCTTTGTTTGTCATAAAATATTACCCCTGATGGAAGTGGACAGAAGACCCCATGGTTCTCTTCAAAACCTACAATAATGCAATCTTATAATCGCGCTACTTTATGTCTGTTCCTTTGAATCTTCTCTATCAAATCGTTGTATCTGAGTCGCTATGTTAAGCTTCGCGGAATACTTCAGATGTTCTTTCTCACAAGTCCAGATGTGACGCAAAATATCGGCATACCTAGGGTTTGTTTTGGAAAGTAGTTTGAGCGCTGAAGCACAAAGCTCTAACGTTAACGAATCATGGTTTACCATTGTTCCCGTAGCTGTGTAGATCATAGATTCAGATAATGTGACGGATTTGCCTAAATCGTGAAGAAGCGCCCCAACAATTCCTAAAGCCTTTTCTTCTTTTCTACCAACCATGTTTTCAGCAAATAACTCAGCGACTCGTATGCTGTGTCTTAACAAGCCACCAATATAGTTATGATGATAATGTAAGCTCGCTGGGTTTCGAAGAAATGGCACCATTATTCGGCTTTGGATCAAAGTGTGCGCAACGAAGCGTCTGAGCGCTTCATACTCAACGCACTCTACTATTTTAACCAGGCGCGCTACATCTTCATGATTCGCCGAAGCATCTCTAGGAATTAAGCGTATATGTCTGTACTTTTCAGGAATTTCATCAACAGCATAGATAAAGTCAGCAACATATATCTCGCCAACGGTTGTTTTAACTTTCGCTGCTTCAACGTGAACAAAGCCAAAGTGAGAAAAGTGTTTTGTATCGCAATCAATCTGCGTGGCTACTATCTCAAACTGAGTAAATGCATCCATTAATGTAATCACCCAGTACGGTTTACCATGCCGGTTAAACCTAACCACGAAACCAGCCATGCAGTAAAAACCTTTAAAACGAGTAAGTTTTTTCGCTTTTAAAAGCTCCGGCTGTAATGAATCAATTTTCATCGTTCTGCCCTCTTTGTTGATACCAGTATAAGTCCCGAACTAATTCATCTTTACAGTGTATTAAGTGCTAAAACTATAAGTGTTGGCTGTTCTCAGATAGAACGTTTGAAAGCAGTTGCTCGAATGCAGAACCATCTCTTCTAGTGAGGTTTGGTACGTAGCGGCTGTAAATCTCAAATAGCATTTTTGTATTTGCGTGACCCATTTGACGCGCTATCCATTCGGGCGCTTCGCCTGATGCTAACCACAAGGTTGCAGCGGTATGACGAGTTTCGTATGGCCTACGGTATTCCATTCCGATTTTTTTTAATGTAGGTTTCCAAATTCGGTCTCTTACATTGCCATGATCTAGGGGATTACCTTGGGAATTCGGAAAAACAAATTTCCCATCTCCAGAAACGTCGAACTGATTCAGAAGCGCTTCTTTCACTAAAGTCGACATGTGAATGTCGCGCATGGAGCCGCGAGTTTTAGTTGAATCCATTCGCCCTTGGACAAATGTCTCTCTGATACTTATTGTGCCCAAATCAAAATCAACGTATTTCCACATCAGGCCATCAATTTCAGCTGTTCTCATGCCAGTAAAAAAGCGTACTGTGTAGTAATTCCGAAAGTCGACACGCACTGTTTTTAAGAACGTGAGCACTTGTTCTAGTGAGAATGGATTAACATCTCGCCGGTCTACGCGAAGCGGCGCAATATTTTCAAATTGGCAACGAAAACCAAACCTGTCAGCCGCCTCGCGTAAAATCATTCGAAGTGGTGTCATAATATGATTTACAAAGTCGGTTGAAAGTTGAGTACCATCAGCCTTTGGCTGCATCAGTTTGGCTCGGTATTTCAAAATAGTCGGGCGATCTATTTCGCTAACATCAAAACCCGCAAACTCTTTAGTGAGATACGAAAACACATAAATTCTCATGCTGTTAACGTAGCTCTGTTTCCAACGCACTTCATTTTCAGAAAACCATTCTTGAGCAAAGTCTTCAAAGGCCCTATTATTGTGCCCTTGAAGCGCGTTAGACGCTTTTTGGTAAGTAGCCTGCATCGCTCGCTTAATGCGGCTTGCCTGTTCGTCTTCTTTAACAAAGTTCGAAGCCTTTTTAGAGTCAGGAAAATAATCGCTGTACACAAAGCATTTTAAACGGATATCTGACTCAATTTGCTTAAGTAGCTTTTCAAGCTTCTTCCTGTTGGCCCGTGTATCAGGCAATGCAGTTTGCTCTCTACATCGTGTATTTAAATACCTGAAATCAAGATAAAGCTTAGATTCACGAACATTTAAACTACCCATAACACACTCTCCCCGAGGCCATTGGAATGTATGTAGCGTTGCGAACTGCACTTTCATACAAATACGCTTCTACCTCTTCCCAAATGTATAGAATTTTTCTACCATTGAATGGTCGGATGTAATGCTTACCTTCGATGAAGATAGAGTCTCGCAGCTCCGCATTGATATAGTTGGCGCTAAACTTAATTCGGGCTGAGAGCTCTTTTGCTGTGAGTAACGTTTGTTTCATAAAGGCCTCCTTTGACCTGTTTTCGTCTTCACAAGACAAATATACAAGTCAATTTTCGTCTTATCAAGACAATTTTGTGTATTTTTTGGTAAACGTATTTTGATCAAGTACAAGATAAGAGAGCTGGTAAAACAGAAATCCGAGCAAGAAGGCAGAAAAATAACGCTGTCGTTTTTGGCTAATGAGGTAGGTATTCAAAGCTCAGCAATGAGTAAAATAGCCAATAATACTGGCTATCACACCAGCATCACCACGCTAGAAGCTTTGTGCAAATTCTTTGATTGTAAAATTGAGGATGTTGTTGAGTATGTGCCGGATTAACTCTACGATTTAGAAATATCTTTTCCGGCTTTTTACAAAAAAAAGCAACCAAGAGCAGTTGCTTTCAGCAATTCTAAACCTTGAATTTCACGATACAATTGTGCACTTTTACTTCTCTTATTGACCTTTTCAGCGCCCCTAAGGTGCACTTTCCTCAGTAGTATTTTCTCTAGGGGCAATCGCGAACGTTCCGTATATAAAACAAATTGATAAGTAATCCAGCGTTGAAACCTTCGTTCAGTATTGGACGCTAACTTACTCTCCATTTTTCTTTCCATTCCTAAAAAAATACCACCCCAAAAAAATCATTAAACTTCCCAAAGTAAACAAAACGAACACACGAATGACTCACTACAACCATTTAAGCTTGCACCAGAAACTAAAATGATGCTGTTTTGCTATTATAGTTTTCAATAAGACCTTTTGAGAGATTTAATTATGTTAGGCAGAAATAAATTTGAAATAGAAAGAGAGCAGTTTTTAGAAGCTTTCTGTGAAAAAATCACGTCCATACTTGGATTAGAAATGAACGAAAAATTCAATGAGACACGATTTTACAGATTTACGGATATAGCGTTTGAACTAGCAAACTTCGGAACTATGGATAATTTTCTAGGGTTTGATGAATTCGATTTAGTGGCGTTCGTTGAAACAATGGAAACTATGTTACCAACCGTCGCAAACAACATGAACATTGAGGAAGAGTACCCTACTCTCACTACGGCGGTTAGTTGCTTAGGACTATATTCATCGCTCTACATTGTTGAGGACGAAGACGTTGCGAACTACTGCGAAATTTCCCATGAAGCCGTGGCTGCTGTTCTAGGTATTAAGGTCAGCACGCTCAAAAACATGGTTTCTCTTAAATCGTTGGCAGCAATGAATAATCATGAACTACGTCAATACTTGGAGTCGCAGGAGCGTTTTAAACCTTTTAAACAGTACGATAGTGTGTCTCTTGATGCCCCATTGGATTTATCTAGCGTAACAACCTGCAATGCGCTCATTTATGCGATAGAGCAACGCGCTATCAAGTATAACGTCGTTGATGCCTTGGAAACGGTTTATTCGGAAGCAGGTGTCAATGCTGACTCTGATAGCAATATTAAGATTATCGCTCTGTTCTCACTTTACGGTGACACTGCTCGTAAAATTGGAAGTTTTTTGGAGAAATTGAATCTTGATTTGCCGTCTCTCAACGTGGCTGTGGAGAACGTAGCGCATGAAATGACTTCAGCATTGGCAAATAGCTTTTCATTGTTAAACCATATCCGTCCCCCAGAAAAGTCTGGGGCACAAGCTACCCCAGAAGCCACTAACAATCCATATGTATTCCAAAGACCGAATATTCCTTTCACCGCTGATAATCTCGGCGACTACCTTAAAGTAGAGCATGATTTTTCTACTCACCCCGATGACAGGAGCAAAAATAAAAAACTTTTTGCAGTAAAAAAAGGCAATCTGTCGCTCGCTATTGAACGAACGAAAACACCGAGTATTTGGATAACTCATAATATGGCAAAGCGACTCAATTCGAGCGACTTTGAAATAACTTGGTACGAATCTTCTGAAGGTGGTGTCGGGAGGCATAGCGGTCTTCATACTTATAAAGAGTTTCATACGGCAGCCATTGCGAAAGTAAAAGTAAAATCATTTGATCATGCAGAACGCCTAATTAGCCAACTTCTGTAAAAAACATTGTTACATAAGGATTTTTCAATGCATTCATCAATAGCGAAAGCACAAGTCAAGGGCACATTTAGAGTAGCAAATGATGTGCTCGACAAATACAACGCTGAAGCCGAAAAAAGGGTTAGCCAAAATAAACCCTTTTCCAGAAAAAGTATGACCGCTTACGGGTGACAGCAGACATCCCAGACGTTGTTATTGGATTTCCGCTTTGCGGCCAGAAGCGTACGGTGGGAGCTTTTCATTAATTTGTACAGATGCGGAGGGCATAATGGCGAGGTCGCCCTGCGTGTGTTCGTTCCAACGAAGGAAGTGTGTGTTAATTGAGTTGTTAGGCCGTACTGATAAGTTATTCATGGCTATTAATAAAACGTTGTAACTCATCTGAAAAGCCATTTACTTGCGTAGAGTCAAGAAGACCATCTGATTTCATTAATGCAAGTTGAAGCATAGCTTTGGATCTTGCATTGTAATCGAATATGTTGGCTATACGTTTATCGCTATTTTCCATCAACTTATACAAATAAAGATATTTTGCATGATTTGAAAGTTCGGGATTATCGATACCTTCACGCAATTCGTCCAAAATTTGCTGGCAACATTTATCTAATGCATCTGCCTTAACTTGTTTGAAGTGTTTCCAATCTGACTCTGAAATCATTTTTACCTCTATAGGACTAACGCTAAGTTTTCGGGCGATAGCACTCAGGGCATTACAGCGAAGCGGCCCTGCGTGTTAGCGTCCCAGTGGGCGCTAGCCCACGACTTAATTTTTTTGTTATGTGCCATTGCGCCGCTGCCTCTTATTCGCTAATTGCCAGCCGTACCAACATGCAGGCAGCATGATGATAGAGCTAAACACTGCCTTGATGTTTAACTCTAAAATACCGAACAACAAAAAAACTGTCGAGGATAGCCCGAAAACGACACACCAAAACTTTAGTGCTAATGGGGATATTAAACCACCATACTTTTTAGGTTTATGAAAAAGCAACCTATACGAAAGCAACGCAAACCATAGACCTAGAAAGCTTAAAGCTAAAACACCCACTGCTGCGGCAAAAGAAGTTTTACCATTGTCAAAAAGGATGAAAACTAACCCAAAGAAGATAAGTGAGATAAATGTTGTCACGATGCCAATTAATACTTCACTTAAACGTCCTGTATTTGCTTGATAGTCCATTAATTTTTCCTTGGCACATAACACCCCACTAAGGGGCGATAACACATGGGCTAAAATTAGGAACGAAGTGACGCAGCCCATGTGTTAGCGTCCCGCGAGCGAGTTTATGCGTTTGTTAGCTTTCATGCTTTTTCAAACCAGAAGTGCATGCTTTTCAGAGCCGCCGATTCACGTTCAGATAGTGGAAAGGATTTAAGTCTCTCTAGTACTATTCCGATTTCTTCTTTTCCGCACTTTTCTACGAAGTAGAATACTAACTCCTCTACGCTTACGTCCCAAGTCGGGAGACAAACTCTAAGCATTTCCAATGGTTCTAGTTTAACTTTAGGTTTGATTTTAAAAAGCATTAAACCAGCATTATTTTGACGCGCAAATGATTCCGGACATGACTCCATGAGGAATATTGAGAATAGCCCGTCAAAAAGAGCTTTAGACTTCGCTTTTCTGAGTTTGTTTTGCAGCTCTCTTCTCTCTGGTTTGTTGGTTGAACCATATTTGTCAGAGTAGGAAATAACTAGTTCTGAAACTTCCGTTTTGTTCAATATTACTCCTGAAAGCTAACACCCCACTAAGGGGCGATAACACATGGGCTAAAATTAGGAACGAAGTGACGCAGCCCATGTGTTAGCGTCCCAGCGAGCGAAGCGAGAGCCTTTAGTGGTTTGTTAGGTACGTTTTGCATTCTTCCTACGCCCCAAATAGATCATTACAACCATGACAATGCTTAAACCTATGTAGAGTAAAATATGGCCATAAAACATAATAGGATTATCGGTAGGGTTATAGTAGTTATTTCCTCTAGAGTATGTCTCACCTTCTAATAAATCGGTTACTCCGTTGTATAAAAAGAATACTGACAAAAGGGCAAGAAACAGTTGAGAGCCGGCGCCGAATTTTGTTTCACTTTTCACTGCGCTTTGTTCTTTAGCCGCACTATTTACTTCACTTCTTTTTGCGAATTCCAATTCTATTTTTTTGGCTCTCTGTGGATAAGCAGCTTTGTCTATATTTACTAATGCGTCATTCAATTCTTCAATAGAGTAGCTTGAATAATCTGGCTCCACCTTTTTTACTCCAAGTACATAACGGCCAAAAATACGTAGGCTATAATACTGAGCAAAGCGAAGGGAGCCTACGTGTTTTTGTCCCTAGCGAGCTTGCGAGCGAGTTTATGCGATTGTTAGGTGCTTCTGACTTAGTTTGAAACATCATTGCCAAGCAAAGTAAATTCGTCGGAATAACCTATGAAATAACCGCCATCTTCAAAAGTATAGGCACCGTAATACTCATAATTGTCCGCTTTTTCCGCTTGAATCAAAACAACATTGGTTTTTACACCTGATTCTTCGTCATAGTGAGTAGCGTACTGAGGAAGTTCAATATCCATCGGAGTGCCGATGTTTACACCTTCCGATTGGAGTAGGAAAACGGCTGCACCGCGATTAATGTCGTCTTCTGTCGCGACTCTGCCAGATACGAATGGAATTTCCTTTAGGGAAGGCCACTGCACGTCATCTGCTCCTTTTACATAAAACGGTAATACCGCAAGAATAATCAACAGTAATTTCACTTGGCACCTAACGCTAAGCTTTGGGGCGCTAGCACGTGGGCTAAAATCCGAGCGAAGCGAGCCAGCCCACGTGTTAGCGTCCCAGCGACCGAAGGGAGTGCCAACAGCGTTTTGTTAGTTTTCATTGATACGACCTTTTTCGTTTAGAGTCTTGATTAATTCTTTAAAAGTGTTTGCACACCTTACATGAGATGAGGCGTTGTATTGGTTTTCATACTCATGCACATCGAGTAGAAATAGGTGCATATTATTCCTAATATCCCAAACCCAATTTAAATCGTCGTGCAATGATTGGGAGATAATCCCTTGACTTAAAAGATACTCAGAACGCTTTTTAAATGAGCGTTGTTTACCAACTATACCTGCTAAATAATCCGAAAGAATTCCTTCAACGAGAGCGCCCCCAAGAAAAATAAACATTTTTATTAGCATGTCTTTAGCAGTCGCAGATATATCTGTTCTTACCAAAAGCCACAGAACGCTATCTGTTAGAATTAATGTGTAAGAGAGGTTTGCCTTAAGTTCCTTCGACTTTACAAAGCTGAGTCTGTTCCGTTGTTCGCTTGCAGTTCTCAGGTAACCGCGGGGAAACCGGACTTTAGCATCTGGGCGATTTTCTCGGCCACAATAATCTTGAATTTCCTGAAGTAAAATGCCTGCTTTATTTACAGCAATTGCTAATTCTTCATCCGTTTCTATAGCCATCCTTGTTCCCTGAAAACTAAC